>NZ_CP036532.1:636500-1273000 GCF_004331955.1 Roseitalea porphyridii
CGGCGCGGGTGCGCGTGCTGCGCTGGCTGGTGCCCGCGATGGCGCTTGCCGTGACCGGGGTCGTCGTCGCGGTCATGGTCGCCTCGCGGCTGCTGCTGCCCGGTGTCGACATCGAGCTTGCCTCGCGGGCGATCGTCGACGGCCGGCTGGTGATCGGCGATCCACGGCTCGAGGGCTTCACGCCCGACGAGCGCGCCTATCGCGTGTCGGCGCAGTCGGCCAGCCAGGCGATCGGCGGCGACACGCTGAGCCTGCGCAAGATCAGCGCCGACATGGAGCTCGAGGACGGCTCGACCGCCTTCCTGACCGCCGAGAGCGGCACGTTCGACCCCAGTTCCAACAAGCTGACGCTGGACGCCGAGGCGGTGCTCGAAACGACAGCCGGCCTGCGCGCCCAGTTTTCGCAGGCCGAGATCGACGTCGGCGCCGGTAGTTTCGTCACCCGCCAGCCGGTGCGCGTCAGCCAGCCCGGCACGCAGATCGTCGCCGACAGCCTTTCGGTCGAGGACGCGGGCAAGCGGCTGGTGTTTGAAAACAATGTCAGCGTGGTGATAGAGCCCTCGGCCATCACAGCGCGGGCCGAAACGGAATGAAACACATGCACATATCATCGCCGCGCGCCGGCGCCGGCATCATCGTGCCGATCCTGGCGGCCATGCTGGTCTGGGCGCTCGCGCTCCCGGCCGCCGCCCAGCTCGCCGGCGGCGACTTCAACCTGTCGGGCGAGGGTCCGGTGCAGGTCGACGGCGACAGGCTCGAAGTGCTGGAAGATCAGGGACTTGCGATCTTCGAGGGCAATGTCCGCGTCGTCCAGGGCGAGACGGTGCTGCGCACCGGCCGGCTCGTCATCCACTATGTCCGCGACGGAAGCGGCGCGGCGACGACGGCCGCCGGCGCCTCGCAGATCGACCGACTCGAGGCGAGCGGCGGGGTCAACATCCAGGCCGGCAATCGCGTCGCCACCGGCGAGGCCGGCACCTACGACATGGGCACCGAAGTGCTGACCCTGACCGGCAAGCGGGTGACGCTCTCCGAGGACGGCAACGTCGCCACCGGCTGCCGGCTGACGGTCGACATGCGCGCCAACCGGTCGCGGCTCGAGGGCTGCGCCGACGCCGCCTCGCGCCCGACAATCCTCATCCAGCCGCAGAACCGTTGACGGCCGGCGCGGTGAAGGGGCGGAGCTTGTGGTCGATGTTCAGGCGCGCCGGTGACACAGTGCCCGCGCAACTGGCAGCCGCGCCCGCCGCCGGCAGCGCGTCGATGACCGGAACGCTGGTCGCGCGCGGCCTGACCAAGAGCTATCGCGGCCGCAAGGTGGTCGACGGCGCGTCGATGGCGGTGCGCGCCGGCGAGGCGGTCGGCCTTCTCGGCCCGAACGGGGCGGGCAAGACGACCTGCTTCTACATGGTCACCGGCCTCGTTCCGGTCGATGCCGGCCAGATCCTGATCGACGGACACGACGTCACCGCCATGCCGATGTATCAGCGCGCGCGCCTCGGCATCGGCTATCTGCCGCAGGAAGCGTCGATCTTCCGGGGCCTGTCGGTCGAACAGAACATCATGGCGATCCTCGAGGTCGTCGAACCCGATACCGCCGCGCGGGCCCGCAAGCTCGACGCGCTGCTCGACGAATTCTCCATCGCCCATCTGCGCAAGTCGCCGTCGATCTCCCTTTCGGGCGGTGAACGCCGGCGCTGCGAGATCGCCCGGGCGCTGGCGTCCGATCCCGCCTTCATGCTGCTCGACGAACCGTTCGCCGGCGTCGACCCGATCGCCATCTCCGACATCCAGGGCCTCGTGCGGCATCTGACGCGGCGCGGCATCGGCGTTCTGATCACCGATCACAACGTCCGCGAGACGCTGGGGCTGATCGACCGGGCCTACATCATCCACGCCGGCGCGGTGCTCACGCACGGCAGGCCCGAGGAGATCATCGCCAACCCCGACGTGCGCCGTCTTTACCTTGGCGACCAGTTCAGCCTTTGATCGCGCCGAACGGGCTGGCCTTCGCCGCGCGAACCCGCTTTAATGCAGCATGCAAGAGTTGGGCCAGATCGGCCCATGCGAGTGACGCGTAGGATGACATTTTCATGGCGCTGACGGCCCGCCTCAATCTGCGCCAGGCGCAGTCGATGACGATGACGCCGCAGTTGCTGCAGTCGATCCGGCTGCTGCAGTTCACCCATGCCGAACTGGAACAGTTTATCGAAGACCAGATCGAGCGCAACCCGCTGCTCGAACGACCCCAGGAGACGGCCGAGCCGCAGGACGGGGGCGGCGAGGCGCAGGGGCTGCCGCAGAGCGCCGCCGGCATGGCCGACCGGCTCGACGCCTCGCTCGAGAACGTCTTTCCCGACGATCCGGGCCGCAGCGAGCCGGACGGGCATCGCGTGCGCGGCGGGCCGATGCCCGGCCTGCCCTCGATGGGCGTCCCGGACGGCGACTGGCCGATCGAGGACTTCGCCGCCGGCAAGCCGACCCTTCGCGATCACGTGATGGCGCAGGCGGCGCTCGCCTTTCGCGAGCCGGCAAAGGCCGCCATCGCCGCCGAACTGGCCGACCGGCTCGACGAGCGCGGCTATCTCGAGGCCGACCTCGATGCGCTGGCGGAGCGGCTCGGCACGTCGGCTGAAAGCGTCTCGGACGTGCTTTCCGCGCTGCAGGGTTTCGAGCCGGCCGGCATCTTCGCCCGCGATCTGGCCGAGTGCCTGGCCCTTCAATGCGCGCGCCGCGACCGGCTCGACCCGGCCATGCGCATGCTGCTCGACAATCTCGATCTTCTCGCCCGCCGCGACTTCCGCGCGCTCAGCCGCCTGTGCGGCGTCGATCAGGCCGATCTCGTCGACATGCTGGCCGAGATCAGGACGCTCGATCCAAGGCCGGGCCTGGCCTATGACACCGCGCCGGTCCAGGCGGTCGTCCACGATGTCGAGGTCCGGGCCGGCGCCGACGGCGCATGGCAGGTCGAACTCAACCGCGATGCCCTGCCGCGCGTGCTGGTCGACCGCGACTACTACGCCACCGTCACCGCCGGCGCGCTGAACGGCGAGGAGAAATCGTTCATGACCCAGTGCCTTCAGGACGCGCACTGGCTCGAGCGCAGTCTGGACCAGCGCGCCAACACCATCCTGAAGGTTGCCGCGGAGATCGTCCGCCGGCAGGACGGCTTCCTCGTTTCCGGCGTCAGCGGTCTCAGGCCCCTGACGATGAAGGCGGTCGCCGAGGAGATCGCCATGCACGAATCGACGGTCAGCCGTGTGGTCGCCAACAAGTACATGCTGACGCCGCGCGGCATCTTCGAACTGCGCTTCTTCTTCACCGGCGCAATCGGCGGCACCGAAGGGGAGGGCGGCGATCATTCGGCCGAAAGCGTGCGCCAGCGCATCCGCGCCCTGATCGACGCCGAGCCGCCCGAGAAGATCCTGTCGGACGACGCGCTGGTCGGCCTGTTGCGGGGCGAGGGCGTCGACATCGCCCGGCGCACCGTCGCCAAGTATCGCGAATCGATGAACATCGCCTCCTCGGTGCAGCGCCGGCGCGAAAAGCGCGCCCGCGCGCTGATCGGCGCGTGAACCCGGGCCGGGCCCCCGCGCGAATTGACCCTTCACATCGCTTGATGATTGCATCAGTCTTGTCCGATGGAGGATCCTGCACCGGCGCCTATCCGTTTGCCGGCATAACAAGAACATGGGTATCAACTAGAGAGGACACACCATGAGCCTGCGCGTATCGGGAAAGCACATGGAGATCGGCGATGCGTTCCGCACGCGCATCGAGGACCGTATCGACGAGGCGGTCGACAAGTATTTCGGCGGCCGCGCCTCGGGCCACGTGACGGTCGAGAAGTCGAAGTCGCGTTTTACGACGGACTGCATGCTGCATCTCGATTCGGGCGCCATGCTGCAGGCCACCGGCGAAGCCCAGGATCCGCAGGCCTCCTTCGATGCCGCCGCCGAGCGGATCGAAAAGCGCCTGCGCCGCTACAAGCGCCGGCTGAAGTCCCACCACGCCAACGGCGCGGCCAACCGGGTCGAGGAATATGCCTACCGCGTGCTTGAGGCGCTGCCCGAGGACGAGGACGAGGACATCCCCGAGGACTACGCGCCGCTGGTCATCGCCGAGACCAAGATGGGTTTGTCCACCATGCCGGTTTCATCGGCGGTTTTGCAACTGGACCTTCAGGACACTCCGGTCTATGTGTTCCGCAATGCTGGGAGCGGTGATGTCAACCTTGTGTACCGCCGCCCCGATGGACATATCGGCTGGATCGACCCGGGTACGTTGAAGTAGCGACGGCGCGCGCGCCCGCTGCAAGAGATTTGTCGTGACGCGGTCACGGCGCCGGTCAGGCCGACGGCCCAAGAGGGAATGACGATGGATCTGGGCGATATCATCGCGGAAAACGCCGTGATCGGCGATCTGCGCGCCAATTCGAAGAAGCAGCTTCTCCAAACACTGTCCGAACACGCCGCCGACCTGACGGGGCTTTCGGCACGCGAGATCTTCGATACCGTTCTGCAACGCGAAAAGCTCGGCTCGACGGGCGTCGGCAACGGCATCGCCATTCCGCACGCCAAGTTTCCCGGCTTCGACCGGATCGCGGGCGTGTTCGCGCGGCTGGCCGAGCCGATCGATTTCGATGCGCTCGACGAACAGCCGGTCGATCTGGTGTTCCTGCTGCTGGCGCCGGAGAACGCCGGCGCCGATCATCTCAAGGCGCTTTCGCGCGTCGCCCGGCTGATGCGCGAGCCGGCGCGGGTGGCGCTGCTGCGCGCCACCACCGACCCGCACACGCTCTATCATCATCTGGTCAGCGCGCCCGCCTCGAACGCGGCCTGACCGCGCGCGTCAGCGGATGCGGCGCTCGGACTGCGGGTCGAACAGCATAGCGCGGGCCGGGTCGAACCGCGCCTTGAACGACTGGCCGGGCTTGATGCCGTGCCCTTCCTCGAGCGCGATCGTCAGCGGATTGTCCGTGTCGGCGCCCGAATAGCCGTAGGACACGCCGCCCAGATCCTCGATCACCTCGATGCGCGTCTCGATGGCCGCCGTGCCCTGGCTGGTGAAATGTTCGGGGCGGATGCCGAGCAGCACCTCGGTGCCCGGTTTCAGCGTACCGCTCACCGGCACCTTTGCCGTGGCGCCGTCGAACTCGGTCAGGGCGATCACGGATTCGCCGTTCGCCGATTCGCTGACCGTGCCGGCGAGAAAGTTCATCTTTGGCGAGCCGATGAAGCCGGCGACGAACAGATTGTCCGGGTCCGCGTAGAGGTCGAGCGGCGCGCCCGCCTGCTCGATCCGCCCCGCACGCAGCACGACGATCTTGTCTGCCAGCGTCATCGCCTCGACCTGGTCGTGCGTCACATAGATCATCGTCGCGCCGAGATCGTTGTGCAGCTTGGCGATCTCCAGCCGCATTCTGACGCGCAGCTCGGCGTCCAGGTTGGACAGCGGTTCGTCGAACAGGAACACCTTCGGCTCGCGCACGATCGCCCGGCCGATCGCCACGCGCTGGCGCTGGCCGCCCGAAAGCTGCTTGGGCTTGCGCTCGAGAAGCTGTTCGAGATGCAGGATTTCGGCCGCCCGCTGCACGCGCTCCCGGACGAATTTCGGGTCCGAGCCGGTCATCTTCAGCCCGAACCCCATGTTCTCGGCGACGGTCATGTGCGGATAGAGCGCGTAGGACTGGAACACCATCGCAACGCCCCGGTCCGCCGGCTCGACGTCGGTGACGTCCTCGCCGCCGATCGAGACCGTGCCGCCGCTCGCTTCCTCGAGCCCCGCAACGAGGCGCAAAAGCGTGGACTTGCCACAGCCGGACGGGCCCACGAAGACGGCGAACTCGCCCGCCTCGATGGTCAGGTCGACGCCGTGGATCACGTCCACATTGCCGAATGATTTCTTCAGTTTGGTCAGTTGAACGTCGGCCAAGTCGTCTCCCCCGCGATTGGCTTGCCGCGGCCGGTTAGGCGCGCGGGCCGAGCTTGATTTCGATGTCTGTGATGATCGCCTGCGCCGCCGCGCGCACCTCGTCCTCCCACCGGGCAAGCTGCTCGAGCGGAATCCGGTAGCTCGGCGCGGTCACCGAGATGCCCGCGGCGAACGACCGGTCGTGCGACCAAAGCGGCGCGGCCACGCAATGGATGCCCTGCTCGTGCTCCTCGCGGTCGTAGGCAATGCCGGACGTGCGGATACGCGCCACCTCGGCTTCCAGCGCGGCGGCGTCGGTGATCGTGTTGTCGGTGTGGCGAACGAAGCCGATCCGGGCAATCCGCGCCCGCGCCTCGGCCGGGGGCAGCGCGGCAAGCGCCGCCTTGCCGACGCCGGTGCAGTAGCAGGGCGAGGCGTTGCCGATCTGGCTGTGCATGCGCACCGCCTGGCGCGATTCGACCTTGTCCAGATAGATCACCTCGAGATCCTGAAGCACCCCCAGATGAACGGTCTCGCCGGTCTTCTCGTGCAGCGCGGTCAGGTGCGGTTCGGCGATCTCGCGGAAGCGGTTGCCCGACCAGGCGCGCGCCGCGAACTGCAAAAGCCGCAGACCGAGCCCGTAGGACTGGTCCGGGTTCACCTGCAGCAATCCCTCGGAGATCAGGTTGGAGACCTGCCGGTGCAGCGTTCCCGGCGGCTGCCCGACCGCATCGCGCAGGTCGCGAAAGCGCATCGGCCGGTCGGCGCGCGCCACCGTATCGAGCACCGCGATCGCCTTGCCCAGCGTGCCGGTGCCGACATCCGCCCGGCCACCCGTTTCCGGTGCCCGGCGCACGGCCATCTGCCTGTCAGTGTCCGCCGACATCATCCTCCCCCGGACGCGGCGCACCCTGGCCGCGCCCTTGACTTGGCTGCGACGTTAGCCCAATAATTCGACATAGTCAAACTGCGTTCCATTATACGGAATGACGGAACGCATTTGTCTGCTTTTGAACCGCGCCCGACGTCTTCGCTGACGGCGCGTCAAGCAACGGCGGATGGCAGTCCATCCGCACTCGGGAGGAAAATCGGGATGAAACCCATTATCAAGAGCGCCGTGATCGGCGCGGCCGTCGCGGCGACGATGTCCGGCACGGCGTTCGCGCGCGATCTCGTCATCACCTACGACGATCTCAATCCGGCACCCAAGGAATCGTTCGAATGGGTGATCGAGCAGTTCAAGGCCGAAAATCCGGACATCAACGTCATCACCAACATCAACGACCGCGAGGCCCACAAGACCGCGATCCGCAACTTCCTGTCGGCCGACGCGCCCGACGTGACGTCCTGGTATGCCGGCAACCGCATGGCGCCGTTCGTCGATGCGGGCCTGTTCGAGGACGTGTCCGACGTGTGGACCGACAACGGTTTCGACGAGACGCTTGCCTCGACCATGCCGTCCATGACCATCGACGGCAAGCAGTGGGGCGTGCCCTATACCTACTATCAGTGGGGCGTCTACTATCGGAAGGACATCTTCGACGAGCTGGGCCTTGAAGAGCCCGAGACCTGGGAAGAGCTGCTCGAGGTCTCGCGCACCCTGTCGGAGAACGACATCACGCCCTTCACCATCGGAACCCAGTTCCTGTGGACCGCTGCCGGCGTGTTCGATTATCTGAACCTGCGCCAGAACGGCTACGAGTTCCACAACGATCTGACCGCCGGCCGCGTCGCCTACACCGACGAGCGTGTCCGCGCGACCTTCGAGCGCTGGAACGAACTGATGGAGGCCGGCGGCTTCATCGAGAACCACGCCACGATGAGCTGGCAGGACGCGCTTGCGCCGTTCGTCAACGGCGAGGCAGCCATGTACGTGATGGGCAACTTCGCCGTCGCGGCCATGCGCGATGCGGGCCTGTCGGACGACCAGATCGACTTCTTCCAGTTCCCGGTCATCAACCCGGACATTCCGAACGCCGAGGAAGCGCCGACCGACACCTGGCACATTCCGGCCAACGCCCAGAACAAGGAGGACGCCCGCAAGTTCCTCGCCTTCGTCGCGCGCCCGGACATCCAGACCGAGTGGAACAAGCGGCTCGGCCAGCTTCCGGTCAACTCGCAGGCCGAAGTGGGCGACGACAAGTTCCTGCAGCAGGGGTTCGAGGTCCTGAACGCGGCGGCCGGTATCGCCCAGTTCTATGACCGCGACGCGCCCGCCGAGATGGCCAAGGCCGGCATGGAAGGCTTCCAGGAGTTCATGATCAACCCCGATCGCCTGGACCGCATCCTCGAGCGCCTCGACCGCGTCCAGGAGCGGGTCTACAACTGACCCTGTGACGGCCGGGCGCCACCGGGCGCCCGGCCCCTTCTTTCCGCGAGGTCCGGACATGACCGACGCCGTCGCACCCCCCATCGCCGGATCGCCGGCCCGCACCCGCAAGCCGCGCTCGTGGATGCGGCGCAACCGGGTGACGATCGCGCCCTGGCTGTTCCTCGCGCCGGCGCTGATCATGTTCGCGATCTACGTGATCATCCCGATCTTCCAGTCGATCTGGATTTCCTTTTACGAATGGGACGGGCTCGGCGAAGCCGAATGGATCGGCCTGCGCAACTACGAGGACCTGTGGTACGACGACCGGTTCTACACCTCGCTGAAGAACAACGTCATCTGGCTGGTGCTCTACATGCTGGCCGTGCCCGCCGGGCTCGGCATCGCGCTTTTCCTGAACCAGACCGTGACCGGCATCCGCGTCTACAAGTCGCTTTTCTTCTTTCCCTTCGTGATCAGCCAGGTCGTCGTCGGGCTGATCTTCGCCTGGTTCTACAACCCCAATTTCGGCATCGTCGGCCAGGTCTGGGAGTTCTTCGGCGCCAACCCGCCCTCGATCCTCGGGGACGAGGATCTGGTTACCTACGGCATCATCTTCGCCGGCCTGTGGCCGCAGATCGCCTATTGCATGATCCTGTACCTGACCGGGCTGAACAACGTGTCCCCGGACCAGATCGAGGCCGGTCGGCTCGACGGTGCCAGGGGTTTCCGCATGCTGTGGCACGTCATCCTGCCGCAGCTTAGGCCGGCCACCTTCATCGCCGTCGTCGTCACGGTGATCGGCGCGTTGCGCTCGTTCGACCTGATCGCCATCATGACCCAGGGCGGACCGTACGGCTCCTCCAACGTGCTGGCCTACTACATGTACGAGGTGGCGCTGTCCGAATACGGCTTCCGCTACGGCTACGGCTCGGCCATCGCCACGGTGCTGTTCACCATCATGCTGATCTACATCTCCTATTTCCTGTGGCGCATGTACCAGGACGAAAAGGGGGACCGGTGATGAGCGAAGCCTTCCGCGCCCGTGTCGCCGACATCTGTTCGGCCATGCCCGGCAGCGAGGTCTCCGACCCCTGGGGCGGCGGCCACGACGCCTACAAGGTCGCCGGCAAGATGTATGCGTGCATCGGCGCGATCACGCCGGGCGTTGCGGTCAAGTGCGCCGACATCGAGACCGCCGAGATGCTCAAGCAGGTCGGGGCGGCCGCGCACGCGCCCTATTTCCACAAGAGCTGGGTGCTGGTCGCCGAGGATGCCGACGGCGACGAATTGCGTCATCGCATCGAGACGTCCTACGACATCGTCCGAGCCAAGTTGCCCAGGAAGGTGCGCGACGCCCTGCCGGCGCGCCCGGCGATGGAGGCCGGCTGATGTTCCCCGCACCCATCGAAAAGGCCCCGGCGTCCGCGCAGATCGCCTACAAGGTCGCGCTGCCCGTCGCGCTGTTCATCTGGCTGCTGCCGCTTCTGGCGATCTTCGTCACCTCGATCCGGCCCGCCGCAGACATCAATGCCGGCAACGTGTTCGGCTGGCCGTCCAACTTCCAGCTCATCGAGAACTACGCGACCGTGTTCCGCACGTCGGACGCGGCAACCTATCTCTGGAATTCGCTGCGCATCACCGTGCCGACGGTGATCATCTCGATCTCGCTGGCCTGCCTTGCGGGCTATGCGCTTGCCATCTATCGCGGCTTCCGCTGGGCGCTGCCGCTGTTCTTCCTGTTCGTCGCCGGCAATTTCGTGCCTTTCCAGATCCTGATGATCCCTGTTCGGGACCTGTCCGTGCGCGCCGATCTCTACGACACGATCACCGGCCTCGTCCTGTTCCACGCCGCGTTCCAGACCGGCTTCTGCACGCTGTTCATGCGCAATTTCATCAAGGCGCTGCCCTATGAGCTGATCGAATCGGCGCGCATCGAGGGTGTCGGCGAGTTCAAGATCTTCTGGTATCTCGTCCTGCCGCTGGTGCGGCCGGCCATCGCCGCCCTGTCGGTGCTGATCTTCACCTTCGTGTGGAACGACTTCTTCTGGGCGACGGTGCTGATCCAGTCCGACGAACTCTTGCCGATCACCGTCGGCGTGCGTTCGCTGAACGGCCAGTTCGTCAACCAGTGGCAACTGGTCTCGGCCGCCTCGCTGCTCGCCGCGCTGCCGCCGATCTTCATGTTCTTTGCCATGCAGAAGCACTTCATCGCCGGGCTGACGCTCGGCGCGACCAAGGGATGACCATGTCCGCCTCACCGACCATCGCCTTCATCGGCGCCGGCTCGACCGTCTTCATGAAGAACCTCGTCGGCGACATCCTGCACCGGCCGGCGCTGGCCGGCGCCACGGTCCGCCTGATGGACATCGACGCCGAGCGCCTCGGCCAGTCCAAGCTCGTCGCCGAAAAGCTGATCGCCACGCTCGGCGCCCCGGCGACCGTGACCGCGACCACCAGCCAGCGCGAGGCCGTCGACGGCGCCGATTTCGTCATCTGCGCCTTCCAGATCGGCGGCTTCGAGCCGGCGACACGGGTCGATTTCGACGTGCCCAAACAGTTCGGCCTCGAACAGACCATCGCCGACACGCTCGGTCTGGGTGGCATCATGCGCGGGCTGCGGACGGTGCCGCATTTGTGGGCACTGTGCGCCGACATGGAGGAACTCTGCCCGGACGCGATCCTGCTTCAATACGTCAACCCGATGGCGATCAACACCTGGGCGATCGCCGAGCGGTTCCCGCGCATCAGGCAGGTGGGCCTGTGCCATTCCGTTCAGGGGACGGTGAAGGAACTCGCCCGCGATCTCGACATCGATCCGGCCCGCATTCGCTATCAGTCCGCCGGCATCAACCACGTCGCCTTCTTCCTGCGGCTCGAGGAGCGCCTCGAGGACGGCGCCCACCGCGATCTCTACCCCGCCCTGCGCGAGGGCTACCGCGCCGGGCGCATCCCCAAGCCGTCCGAATGGAACCCGCGCTGCCCCAATCTGGTGCGCTACGAGATGATGATGCGGCTTGGCTATTTCGTCACCGAGTCCTCGGAGCATTTTGCCGAATACGTGCCATGGTTCATCAAGCGCGACAGGCCCGACCTGATCGAGCGCTTCCAGATCCCGCTCGACGAATATCCCAAGCGATGCGTCGAGCAGCAGAGCGCCTGGGCGGCGCAATATGCCGAATATCAGTTGGCTGACTCAATCGGCATCGAGCCGAGCCACGAGTACGCCTCCGACATCGTCAATTCGGTGTGGACGGGCGAGCCTTCGGTGATCTACGGCAACGTGCCAAACCACCGGCTGATCGACGGCCTGCCCGATGGCTGCGCGGTCGAGGTGCCGTGCCTGGTCGATGCCAACGGCATCCAGCCGACCCGCATCGGCGCGTTGCCGCCGCAGCTCGTCGCGCTGATGCGGACCAACGTCAACGTGCAGGAGTTGACGGTCCGGGCGCTGATGGAAGTGAACCGCGAACACGTCTATCACGCCGCGATGATGGACCCGCACACCGGCGCCGAACTCGATCTCGACCAGATCTGGAACGTCGTCGACCGGCTGATCGACGCGCATGGCGCCTGGCTTCCGGACTGGCTGCACGATCCGGCCGCACGCATCGCGGCGCAATGAACCGCCGCGCAAGGAAATGACGAGGACCCGATGACCGATTTGCCGACCTATCCCGACCTCAAGGGCGCCTCGGTGCTGATCACGGGCGGCGGTTCGGGCATCGGCGCCGCGTTGACCGAAGGGTTCGTCGCGCAGGGCGCGCAGGTTGCCTTCATCGACATCGCCGAGGAACCAAGCAGGCGCCTCGCCGCCGAACTGCACGACCGCTACGGCCACGCCCCGCTCTATCTGAAGGCCGACCTGACCGATGTCGACGCGGTTCGCGCCGCCGTCGACGAGGCGGCCCGCGACCATGGCCTGATCAGCGTCCTGGTCAACAACGCGGCCTGGGACGACCGGCACGAACTCACCGATGTGGATGCCGGCTACTGGGACAAGAACCAGGCGATCAATCTGCGCCACGCCTTCTTCACCGCCCAGGCGGTCGCCGAGGGCATGAAGGCGTCCGGTGGCGGCTCGATCATCAACTTCACCTCGACCTCGTTCATGCTCAACATCGGCGAGATGCCGTCCTACACGGCCGCCAAGGCGGGCATCATCGGCCTGACCAAGGGTCTGGCCGGCAAGCTTGGCCCATTCGGCATTCGCGTGAACGCGATCGCGCCGGGCTGGGTGATGACCGACCGGCAAAAGCAGCTCTGGGTGACCGAGGACGCGCTCAACGAGATGCTCGAGCGGCAGACGCTCAAGCACGCGCTGCAGCCCGCCGAGATGGCTGGGCCCTGCCTGTTCCTCGCCTCGAACGCCGCAAGCGCCATCTCCGCCCAGGTCCTGATCGCGGACGGTGGTCTGTTGTGACGCTCGACGCGGCCATCGCGGCTGTTCTGGTCGACTGGGGCACCTCGCGCCTACGCCTTTGGGCGATCGGGACCGATGGAGCCACGATCGATGCGATCCGCAGCGCCGAGGGCATGGGCGCCACCGAGCCGCGCGCCTTCGAGGGCATCCTCGAACACCATCTTGCCGAACTGGGCGCCCGCGCCGACGTGCCGGTGATCATGTGCGGCATGGTCGGCAGCCGGCAGGGCTGGCAGGAAGCGCCCTATGTCGCGGTTCCGGCGCGGCTCGACACGATCATTGCCCGCGCCGTGCGCGTTACGGGCACTCCGCGCGACGTGCGCATCCTGCCCGGCATCGCCGACCGGTCGGCCGATGCGCCCGACGTGATGCGAAGCGAGGAGACGCAGTTGCTCGGCCTTTCGCGGCTTGCCGGGCCGACCGCCGACGGGCTCGTGTGCATGCCGGGCACGCACGCCAAATGGGTGCTGCTTGACGATGGGGCGCGAACGGTCGCCGCCTTCGCCACCGCGTTGACTGGCGATCTGTTCGCGGCGCTGTCGACCGCTTCGGTCCTGCGCCACTCGATCGCCGATGGCGCGGGCACCGATGGCGACGCGTTCGACGCGGCCGTTGCAGCTTCACTCGCCGAACCCGCGACGACGCTCATGCGCCTTTTTGCGATCCGCTCGCGCGGGCTGCTGGCCGGGCAGGACGCGGCCCACGCCCTCGGGACGCTGTCGGGCACGATCATCGGCCATGACATTGCCGGCGCGCTGGCGCGCTTCGGCCGGCCCTCCCGCCTGACGCTGGTCGGCGGCGGCACGCTCGGCACGCTCTATGAACGCGCCCTGCGGGTCGCCGGGATCGCCGCGACGCCGATCGACGGCGAGGAACTGGCCTGCGAGGGTCTTCTGGCGGCCGCCCGTCAGATCTGGCCGGACCGGCTGCCCGCCGCCCCGGCCGCGGCGATGGCGCACTGATGTCCGCCACCCCGCACCAGACCGTCACCGCGCCCTGGCCGAAGCTCAATCGCGGCCTCGTCGCGATCCTGCGCGGCCTGACCCCGGACGAGGCGCCCGATATCGCGAGCGCGCTCGTCGAGGCGGGCTTCGATGCGATCGAGGTGCCGCTCAACTCGCCCGACCCGTTCGCTTCGATCGAAACCATTGCCGCGCGCTTCGGCGACCGCGCGCTGGTCGGCGCCGGCACCGTGCTGACCCCCGAGGCCGTCGACCGGCTCGCCGATGCGGGCGGGCGGCTGCTGGTCTCGCCCAACATCGACGCAGCCGTGATGGCCCGCGCCGCCGAACGCGGCCTCGTCACCATGCCCGGCGTCTTCACCGCGACCGAGGCGCTGGCGGCGGTCGCTTCCGGCGCTAGCGCGCTGAAATTCTTCCCGGCCAGCGCACTCGGGCCGGGGGGCATCAAGGCGATCGCGGCGGTGCTGCCGCCCGAGACCGTGATCGGTGCGGTCGGCGGCGTTTCCGACAAGCATTTCGCGGCCTATGCCACGGTCGGCGTCCGCACCTTCGGGCTCGGTTCGTCGCTTTTTGCCCCCGGCGCGAAACCGGACGACGTGCACGGCCGCGCCGTCGAGGCGGTCGCCGCCTATGACGCGATCTTCGGGGGCGACGATGCCGACCGTTGAGTTCGTATCGCAGACGCGCTGCCATCTGGGCGAGGGGCCCTATTACTGCCCGCGCCGCGACACGCTGTTCTGGTTCGACATCCTTGCAAGGCGGCGCCACGCCTTCGACTTCGGCACCGGCGCGGAGACGGTCCTCGACCTGCCGGAGATGGCGAGCGCCATGGGCATCACCGGGTACGGCCGCGACGTGCTGTTCACCGAAACGGGCCTGTGGCTGTGGGACGGATCGGAACTGACCCGCCTCGCCGCCATCGAGGCGGATGATCCCGATACGCGTTCCAACGACGCCCGCGTCCATCCTTCCGGCGCGTTCTGGCTGGGCACGATGGGCAAGAAGGCCGAACCGGGCGCCGGCGCGATCTACCACTGGTTCGCCGGCCGGCTGGAATGCCTCTACCGGGACATCACCATCCCCAACGCGATATGCTTTGCGCCGGACGGCAGGACTGCCTTCTTCGCCGACACCAAGGACGGCCGGCTGATGAAGGTCGCCGTCGATCCGGCCAACGGCCGGCCGGTCGGCACCCCCGAAGTCTTCGTCGATCATCGCGACGGTCAAGGCGGCCTCGATGGCGCGGTGTGCGATGGGGACGGCCATGTCTGGAACGCCCGCTGGGGCGCTTCGGCGCTCGACCGCTACGCGCCGGACGGAACCCGCCTTGCGACGATCGATCTTCCGGTGACACAGCCTTCGTGCCCGGCCTTCATCGGCGGCAACCGCATCGCGGTGACCTCGGCCTTCGAGGGCATGGACGAGGCAGCCCGCGCGGCCGATCCGGACGCCGGCGCGACATTGATCGTCACGCTCGACGAACCCGTTGAACCGCGCTTCGAGCCGCCTGTCCTTCTGCTCTGAGCCGCCCGGAAACCACGCCCATGACGCCCTATCGCAAGCAGCGCCTCGGCACCTGCTACTATCCCGAACACTGGCCGCAGGAGCGCTGGCGCACCGACGCCGCGATGATGGTCGAGGCCGGCCTGTCCGCCGTTCGCATCGGCGAATTCGCCTGGTCGCGGCTCGAGCCCGAGCCGGGGCAGTACGATTTCGGCTGGCTCGACGCGGCGTTCGACGTGCTGTCGGAGGCGGGCCTTTCGATCGTGCTGGGAACGCCGACGGCGACGCCCCCCAAATGGCTGGTCGACACCATGCCCGACATGGTCGCGATCGATGCCGAAGGCCGGCCGCGCGGTTTCGGATCGCGCCGGCATTACTGCTTTTCCCATGCCGGCTACCGGGCCGAATGCGCACGCATCGCCGAGGCGCTGGCGCGGCGCTATGGCGATCATCCGGCCCTCGAAGCCTGGCAGATCGACAATGAATATGGCTGCCACGACACGGTACTGAGCTATTCGCAGGCCGCGCGCGCGGGCTTTCGCGACTGGCTGGCGCAGAAGTACCAGTCGCCGCAGGCGCTCAACCGGGCCTGGGGCAACGTGTTCTGGTCGATGGAGTATCGGAGCTTCGAGGAAGTCGAACTGCCCAACCTGACCGTCACCGAGCCGAACCCGGCCCATGTGATGGATTTCCGCCGCTACAGTTCCGATCAGGTCGTCAGCTTCAACCGGCTGCAGGCCGACATCATCCGCCGCCATTCGCCGGGCCGGCCTGTCAGTCACAATTTCATGGGCTCGGAGACCGGTTTCGACCATTACGCGGTGAGCGACGATCTCGACATCGTCACCTGGGACTCCTATCCGATCGGCTTTCTCGACCGGGACACGACCGACGAGACGGCGAAGCAGCGCTACATCGGCGTGGGCGATCCCGACCTTCAGGCCTTCCACCACGACCTCTATCGCGCCTGCGGGCAGGTGCGGAACGGGCCGGATGAGGGCCGCTGGTGGGTGATGGAGCAGCAGCCCGGCCCGGTGAACTGGGCCCCGTACAATCCCGCCCCGACGCCGGGCGCGGTGCGCCTTTGGGCATGGGAGGCGTTCGCCGCCGGCGCCGAACTGGTCTCCTACTTCCGCTGGCGCCAGCCCTCCTTTGGGCAGGAACAGATGCACGAGGCGCTGCTGCTGCCGAACGGCGAGCCGAACGAGGGCTGGCACGTCTGCCGGCAGCTTGCACAGGACCTTGCCGATCTCGATGCGGCCGCAGCGCCCCCGCGGGCCGATGTCGCGCTGGTGTTCGACTATGAGAGCGCCTGGGCCTGGGACATCCAGCCCCAGGGCGCCGATTTCTCCCATCTCGACATGGCGTTGCGCTTCTACCGCGCCCTGCGCCGCGCCGGTGTCAGCGTCGATGTCGTGCCGCCGACCCCCGAGGCGGTGCAAGGCCGCAGGCTCGTCATCCTGCCCGCCCTGTTCGCGGGCTCGCAGGCGCTGGCCGACACGCTCGCGCAAGGCGATGCGCATGTGCTGATCGGGCCGCGCACGGGGTCCAAGACCGACGATTTCCGGATCCATCCCGACCTGCCGCCCGGACCGTTCGGCGCGCTCGCCGGCATCACGGTGACCCGCGTCGAAAGCCGGCCGCCCTTCGCGCCCGTCGCGCTCGCGGACGGAACGCGCTTTCAGGGCTGGCGCGAATTCGTCCGGATCGCCGCCGAAACCGTCAGGGTCGAACTGGAAAGCGCCGACGGCCACCCGGCCTGGATCGTCAATGGCCGTGTCCTCTATCTGGCCGGCCGGCCGGACGAAGCGCTGGCCGACAATGTCGTTCGCCACCTTATGGACGATGCGGGTCTGACGGCGCACGCGCTTCACCGCGACGTCCGCATCCGCGACAATGGCGATCTGCGCTACGTCTTCAACTACGGCCCCGAGACGGTCGACGTGTCGGATCTGGTCGAAGACCATGCCATCGTGCTCGGCGCGGCGGCGCTCGAACCGCGCGGCGTGCTCGTGCTGCGCCGACGCCGGTGACCGCGTCCAACTTCGACCTTGCCGGCGCGTCGCCCGCGCAATAGCAAGATGCGATGGCCGTTCTGGTACTCGACACCGCCGCGCGCTTTTGTTCCGTCTGCCTCTTCGACGAGACGGCGGGCGAGGTCGTCTCGGCGATCGAGGACGAGATCGGCCGCGGCCATGCCGAACGTCTGATGGACACGATCGAGGCGGTCATGGCGAAGGCCGGGACAAGCTTCGACGCGCTGTCCGGCATCGCGGTGACGATCGGGCCGGGCTCGTTCACCGGCATCCGGGTCGGCGTCGCCGCCGCGCGCGGCTTCGCGCTGGCGCGGGACCTGCCGGTGACCGGCGTGACCACGCTGGAGACGATCGCCATGCAGGCGCTTTCCGGGACGATGCCGGACGGACCGCTGGCCGTGCTGATCGGCGGTGGACGCGGCCAGATATTCCTGCAGCATTTCGCGCCGGACGGTACCGTCCTCGACGCACCGGGCGCCGTGCCCGAACAGGGTGCGGGTCGGCACGTCCGGAACGATTGCGCGCTGCTGGCCGGCGATGCGGCCGAACGCGCCGGCCTTGACCTGCCCCGCGCCGTCGACCGGCCGGTCGGCACGATCGAAGCGGTGGCGAGGGCGGCGCAGCGCTATGCCCATCCGCCGTCGCCGCTCTATCTGCGCGGTGCCGACGCCAAGCCGCAGCAGGGCTCCGTGTTGCCGCGCCGCATGGCCGGGGAAGCCGTGTCATGAAATGGTGGCAGGGTTTGTGGGCCTCGGCCGAGGTGACGCTGGTGTCGCTGACCGCCGAGCATGCGCGCGATGCCGCCGACGTCCATGCGGCGACCTTCGCGCGGCCCTGGACCGACGGCGAGATCGCCGATCTCCTGTCGCGGCCGAACGTCTTCGGCTATGCGGCCCGCCCGGCGCAGGGCGGCGTGGCCCTGACGGGCTTCGTGCTCGTCCGCCTCGCCGCCGACGAGGCCGAGATCCTGACCATCGCGGTGCGCCCGGACTGGCAGGGGTATGGGGTCGGCCGCCGGCTGATGGATCAGGTGCTCGCCCACGCCCATCGCGAACGGCTCGCCTCGCTCTTCCTCGAGGTCGACGAGGCCAACGCCGCCGCCCTTGCGCTTTATCGCAAGCTGGGCTTCGCAGCGGTCGGCGAACGGCCGGGCTATTATCGCGACCGCCAGGGCGACCGTCGCCGCGCCATCGTCATGCGCCGCGATCTGGCGTCTCCGCGCAAGGGGCGCTGATGGACACCGTGCGCGGGGCGTTCGTCGTCGCCCAGGTGCTGGCCATCACGGCGATCCTGTTGCCTATTCATCTCTTCGCGCAATGGCGGCGCTGGCCGCTGCGAAAGCGGACCGCGCTCGCCTGGCATCGTGCCACGGCGCGCGCCATGGGCCTGCGCATCCGCGTCCATGGCGAACTCGCGGCCACCTCTGACCATGGCGTGCTGATCGCCGCCAATCACGCCTCCTGGCTCGACATCGTGGCACTGGGCGCGACCGCGCCGGTCAGCTTCATCGCCAAGGACGAGGTCATGCAGTGGCCGTTCTTCGGCCATCTCGCGCGCTGGCAGGAGTCCGTCTTCGTGACGCGTTCGGTCCGCGCCAGCACGCGCGCCCAGGCCGAAACCATCGCGGCCAGGCTCGCGGGCGGCGACACCATGGTGCTGTTTCCCGAGGGGACCACGTCGTGCGGCAACTTCCTGCTGCCGTTCAAGTCGGCGCTGTTCGGCGCGGTCGGCATGGGAGACGGCGTGGCCGGCGTGAAGTGGGTCCAGCCGGTCGCCATCGCCTATGTCGGCGTCGACGGCATTCCGATGGGCCGCCAGGGCCGGCCGCTCGCCGCCTGGCCCGGCGACGTGGCCATGGCCCCGCATCTGGGCCGCATCCTGCGCGAGGGGCGCATCGAGATCGCCATCGGCTTCGCCGATCCGATCCGCGTGACGGCGGGCACCGACCGCAAGCGCCTGGCGGCCGAAGCCGAGGCGGCTGTCCGCGCAACCTTTTCGGACCTGCTGCGCGGGCGCGAACCGCCTTTCGCGCGTGGCCAAAACCCGCTAAGGACGGGCCCATGAGTGACGGTGAAACCGCAAGCAATTCCGGCGACGGTCAGCGCAAGGTCTTCGTGAAGACCTATGGTTGCCAGATGAACGTCTATGACAGCCAGCGCATGGCCGATGCGCTGGCGCGCGACGGCTTTGTCGAGACCGATAAGGCCGACGATGCCGACATGGTGCTGCTGAACACCTGCCACATCCGCGAGAAGGCGGCCGAGAAGGTCTATTCGGAGATCGGCCGGCTGCGCCAGTTGCGCGACAGGCGTCGCAAGGGCGGCGCCGACATGATGATCGGTGTCGCCGGCTGCGTCGCCCAGGCCGAGGGGCGCGAGATGATCGCGCGCGCGCCGGCCGTCGATTTCGTCATCGGGCCGACCACCTATCACCGGCTGCCGGACGTCGTGGCCCGGGCGCGCGGCGGCGAGAAGGTCGTCGAGACCGAGTTCGCCGTCGAGGACAAGTTCGAGCATCTGCCGCGCCAGCAGGCTCGCCAAGTGCAAAGGCGCGGCGTCGCCGCGTTCCTGACCGTGCAGGAGGGTTGCGACAAGTTCTGCACCTTCTGCGTGGTGCCCTATACGCGTGGCGCCGAGGTCTCCCGCCCCGTCGCGCAGATCGTCGAGGAAGCGCGCCGGCTCGTCGCTGCCGGCGTGCGGGAGATCACGCTTCTGGGCCAGAACGTAAACGCATGGCATGGCGAGGGCGCCGACGGCCGGTCCTGGGGTCTCGGCGAACTGCTGCACGAACTGGCCGGGATCGAAGGGCTCGCCCGGCTGCGCTACACGACCAGCCATCCGCGCGACATGGACGATGCGCTGATCGCCGCCCATCGCGATCTCGACGTGCTGATGCCCTACCTGCATCTGCCCGTGCAGGCCGGTTCGGACCGGATCCTGAAGGCGATGAACCGCCGCCACACCGCCGAGGACTACCGGCGTCTGGTCGATCGTATCCGCGCCGCCCGGCCCGATATCGCCCTTTCGGGCGACTTCATCGTCGGCTTTCCCGGCGAGACCGACGATGATTTCGAGGACACGATGCGGCTCGTGCGCGATGTGACCTATGCGCAGGCGTTCTCGTTCAAATATTCGCCGCGCCCCGGCACGCCCGGCGCCGACATGGCCGGCCATGTGGATGAACAGGTGAAATCCGAGCGCCTCGCAAGGCTCCAGGCGCTTCTGGCCGAACAGCAGGCCGGTTTCATGCAACAGCTTGTCGGCAAAGAGGTTTCCGTTCTCCTCGAAAAGCCCGGCCGGGAACCGGGACAGCTTGTCGGCCGTTCGCCCTTCCTGCAGCCGGTGATCTGTGATGAAACTGTCGGGAAGATCGGTGACATTGCCACCGTGCGAATCGGGCGGGCTTCGGCCAACAGCCTGATCTCGGAACCCGTGGAACGCCGCAGGCATGCGGCATGAAGACAAGGGCAGGGCAGAGCGCTTGACGACGCAAACCGGTGTCAGAACGCAAGTCGCGCCGCACGGCGCATCCGATCTCGCCCACATCGTCATGACCTTCGACAACAACCACCATGCACGTGCGTTGTTCGGTCAGTTCGACCAGAACCTGGCGCTGGTCGAGCAGAAGCTGGGCATCGATGTGCGGGCGCGCGGCAACCAGGTCACGATCAAGGGCGAACCGATGGCGACCGAACAGGCGCGCCGGGCGCTCGACTGGCTCTACGATCGGCTCGAGGAGGGCGGCCGCGAGCCCGAGGCGTCCGATGTCGAGGGCGCCCTGCGCATGGCGATTGCCGCCGACGACCAGCTTTCGCTGCCGACCATGGATGGCGGCTCGCCGCGCCTTGCCGCCGCCCAGATCGCCACGCGCAAGCGCACCATCCTGGCGCGCACCCCCAACCAGGACGCCTATATGCGCGCGCTCGAGCGGGCCGAACTGGTGTTCGGCGTCGGTCCGGCCGGCACCGGCAAGACCTATCTGGCCGTCGCCCATGCGGCGATGCTGCTCGAACGCGGCCAGATCGACCGCATCATCCTGTCGCGCCCGGCGGTGGAAGCCGGCGAGCGGCTCGGCTTCCTGCCCGGCGACATGAAGGAGAAGGTCGACCCCTATCTGCGGCCGCTCTACGACGCGCTCTACGACATGATTCCCGGCGACAAGGTCGAGCGTGCGCTCGCCGCCGGCGTCATTGAGATCGCCCCGCTCGCCTTCATGCGCGGCCGCACCCTGTCGAACGCGGCCGTGATCCTCGACGAGGCGCAGAACACGACCTCCATGCAGATGAAGATGTTCCTGACGCGGCTTGGCGAGAACGCGCGCATGATCG
Organism: Roseitalea porphyridii; assembly: GCF_004331955.1. Taxonomy (NCBI): domain Bacteria; kingdom Pseudomonadati; phylum Pseudomonadota; class Alphaproteobacteria; order Hyphomicrobiales; family Ahrensiaceae; genus Roseitalea; species Roseitalea porphyridii. The sequence goes on from NZ_CP036532.1 coordinate 657,973, forward strand.
TCACCGGCGATCCCAGCCAGGTCGACCTGCCGCCCGGCCAGAAGTCGGGTCTGATCGAGGCGCTCAACCTGTTGCGCGAGGTCGAGGGCATCGTCACAGTGCGCTTCAGGGATTCCGACGTCGTGCGCCACCCGCTGGTCTCGCGCATCGTCGCCGCCTACGACCGCGAAACGGGCGGCTGACCCCGACCATGCATCTGCACATCGATATCGCCATCGAGGGGGGCGGCTGGCCCGGCGATGCCGAGGTGCGACCGCTCGTCGAACGCGCGCTCACCGTCGCCGGCGACCACCTCGGCCTTGGCGGCCACGCCTCGGAAGTGTCGCTCGTTCTGACCGACGACGCCACGGTCCGCACGCTCAACGCGCGCTGGCGCGGCAAGGACACGCCGACCAACGTGCTGTCGTTTCCCGCCTATCCCGTCGCGGCCGGCGACCCGCCCGGTCCGCTGCTCGGCGACATCGTGCTCGCGCGCGAGACGATCGCCCGCGAGGCCGCCATTGACGGCAAGCCGTTCGATGCCCATTTCCGTCATCTGATTGTTCATGGTTTTTTGCATCTTCTCGGCTATGATCATCAATCTGACAAAGATGCCGAGCAGATGGAGCGCCTTGAACGCGCAATATTGGCCGACCTGGGAATAAGCGACCCCTACGCGCCGGTATTGGATGACCCGAAAGACGATGGAAGACCGACAACCTGAAAAAAGGGCGCAGAGCGCGCCCGCCGACGCGGACGCCGAGCCCTCAAGTCCGGGCTTGCCCGCCATCATCCCTCCCCGAAAACAGCCGGGCTTCTTCCAGCGCCTGGCCTACCTGTTCCGGCCGCAGGCGAACGCGACCATTCGCGAGAACCTGCGCGATGCGCTTGCCGCCTCCAGCGCGGCCGGCGACCAGACGATCTCGGCCGACGAACGGGCGATGCTCGACAACATCCTGCGGCTGCGCGAGGTCCGCGTCTCCGACGTGATGGTGCCGCGCGGCGATGTCGAGGCGGTCGACCTGTCGACCACGCTCGGCGACCTGCTCAAGCAGTTCGAGACCTCGGGCCACAGCCGCATGCCGGTCTACAACGAGACGCTCGACGATCCCCGCGGCATGGTCCACATCCGCGACGTGATGGGCTATCTGACGCGCACGGGCAGGCGCCGGCCGCGCCGCTCGCGTGCCGCCGCGAGCAACGGCTCGACGGCCAAGACCGCGACCAGAACCGGCTCCTCCATCAAGACCAACGGCAACGGCAAGCCGAACGGCAGCGCCGGCGCGAAGGGATCGCTCGACTTCTCGCGCATCGATTTCTCCCGCACGATCGGCGATCTGAAGCTGATGCGGCCGGTCCTGTTCGTGCCGCCCTCCATGCTGGCCTCGGACCTGATGGCGCGCATGCAGACCCAGCGCATCCAGATGGCGCTCGTCATCGACGAGTATGGCGGCACCGACGGCCTTGTCTCGCTCGAGGACGTGGTCGAGATGGTCGTCGGCGACATCGAGGACGAGCATGACGAGGTCGAGGTGCAGATCGAGCGCACCGACGAGAACACCGTGATCGTCGATGCGCGTCTCGAACTGGAGGAAGCGCGCGCCGAACTGGGCGATCCGTTCGTCGAGGCAGCGCAGCGCGAGGGCGAGGGCGACGTCGACACGATCGGCGGGCTCATCTTTTCGCTGCTCGGCCGCGTGCCGGTGCGCGGTGAGGTCATTCCCGCCTTCGCAGGCTACGAGATGGAAGTCCTGGCGGCTGATCCGCGCCGCATCAGACGGGTTCGCCTTGTGCGTGCGCGCCAGCATCAGCGTCGCGCCGCGGCCCGTCGCGAGGCGGTCGCCGGAAATGCGGCCAGCCAACCGCGGCTGCCCGCACCCGCCTCCGAGGAAACCAAGCCGGAGGCCGAGCCGGTCAACGTCTGAGCGGGCGCTTGCCGTCGCGCCCGGTCGGCAAGCCTGATATGGCTTGTGGCGACGTGATTCGGTTCGGCAGTTCATGCAAGCCATCGCCCAGCGGATCCTGCTTCTGCACGGCTGGCGACGCGCCCTGGTGGCGCTTGTCGCCGGCGCGCTGACGGCGCTTGCCCAGGCGCCGTTTCACCTGTTCGCGGTCGGATTCGTGACATTCCCGGTGCTGGTCTGGCTGCTCGACGGGGCGACCGGAGCGACGCCGGGCCGCCCGGCCGGGGCGCTGCGCTCGGCCTTCGCGATCGGCTGGCTGTTCGGCTTCGGCTATTTCACCGCCGGCCTTTGGTGGATTGCAAACGCACTGCTGGTCGAGGCGCCTGAATTCGCCTGGGCGATACCGCTCGCCGTGACGGGCATTCCGGCGCTTCTTGCCGTGTTCTGGGGCCTTGGCTGCGTCCTTGCCCGCCTCGTCTGGTCCGACGGTGTCGGCCGTATCGCCGCACTTGCCGTCGGGCTCGGTCTTGCCGAGTGGGCGCGGACGTTCGTCCTGACCGGATTTCCCTGGAACGCGATCGGCTACGCGCTGATGCCGTCGCCGGTGATGATGCAGTCGATCGTTCTGGGCGGGCTGTTCGCGATGAACGCCGCCGCCGTCCTTGTCTTCGCGCTGCCCGCGCAGCTTGGCGCCGAACGCCGCCGCTCGGCCGCCGCTGCGCTGGTGCTGTGCGCGGTCCTGCTCGCCGGCCATGTCGGGTTTGGCGTCTGGCGGCTCGGCCTCGCGCCCGATCGGGCGGCGATCGATGCCGAAGCGCCCGTCATCCGGCTCGTTCAGCCGGCGATCGCCCAGCAGCAGAAGATGGATGCCTCGGCGCGCCAGGACACATTCACGACGCTGCTCGACCTGTCCGCGCTTGACGCCGCGCCCGCTTCGTCAGCCGAGACCGGCGCGGCCATGGCGGCCGAAAGCCCGCGTCGCCCTGATATCGTCATCTGGCCCGAAACCTCTGTGCCTTATCTTTTGACCCGCGAGGCGGCGGCGCTGGCGGCGATCGGCGACACGCTGGGGCCGGAACAGATGCTGCTGACCGGCGCGGTGCGCGAGGAGCCGGGCGAAGAGGACGGAACGGTCACCGGCCGCTACTATAATTCCGTCATGGCGGTGTCCGGCGACGGCGTGATCGCCGGCGCGGCCGACAAGGTGCACCTGGTCCCGTTCGGCGAGTATCTGCCGTTGGCGCCGCTGTTCGAGCGGATCGGGCTGAACGCCGTCGCCGCGGCCGACCGCGGCTATTCGGCCGCGCCCGCCCGCGCGGTGATCGATCTGCCAGGCGGCCCGACCGTGCTGCCGCTGATCTGCTACGAGGCGATCTTCCCGCACCTTTCCGCGGCGCCCGCCGGCAGCGATGTCGACGCCATCGTCAACGTCACCAACGATGCCTGGTTCGGGCGCACGCCGGGACCCTGGCAGCACATGCACCAGAGCCGCCTGCGCGCCGTGGAGACCGGCCTGCCCCTGGTGCGCGTCGCCAACAACGGCATATCGATCGCCGTCGATCCGTTCGGGCGGGCGCTCGCGCGGATCGGTCACGACGAACGCGCCGTGGCCGACGTGCAACTGCCCGCGCCGACGGAGCCGTTGCGCCTCGGCATGGGTCGCCACGGCAACTTCTGGTTGTTTTTGGCGACGCTGACGGCTATTGCTCTAGCGGGACGTGCGGGCTGGGGCGCTTCGCGTGGCAGGCCGTGAGCGACGGCGTTGACAGCGGCAACGGCGCCGGCACATAGGTATCGCGCCAAGCTGACATCATGCGTTTGGGGGAACGCGTCGGCGCGGTTTCTGGTCCTGAACCGACGGTGTCACAGGGGCAGTTGCGGGACGCAGGATGAACGCCAAGAAAAAGAAACCCAACCCGATCGATATCCATGTCGGAAGTCGCATCCGGTTGAGGCGCACGATGCTGGGCATGAGCCAGGAGAGGCTGGGCGAAAGCCTCGGCATCACCTTCCAGCAGGTCCAGAAATATGAAAAGGGCACCAACCGCGTTGGCGCCAGCCGCCTGCAGAACATCTCCGCGGTCCTCAACGTGCCCGTCTCCTTCTTCTTCGAGGATGCGCCCGGCGAGCAGGGAGCCGAAAGCGGTTCGGGCATGGAAGAGAACGCGGCCACCTATGTGGTCAACTTCCTGTCGAGCTCCGAGGGCCTGCAGCTCAACCGCGCCTTCGTGAAGATCACCGATCCGAAGGTCCGGCGCCGCATCATCGACCTGGTGCGCACGCTCGCCGAGGAAGAAGGCTAGGACCTTTCCCCTTGCGCCCGACCCGTTTCGAACGCCGGAGCGATCGCTTCCGCGATCGCGACAGGCCGCGTGAAGCCCTGCCATGTCAGAGGATATGCGCTTATGCTTATATCTTTGTATTGTTGTGCGCCGGCTTGACCTCACCTTGCTTGTCCCGTAACGACGGCGCGATCGGGCGTCCGCCCGACCGATCGGCCAGCAGAGGGGCGAAGAGAACGCGATGGCGCGCCAGGACTATCTTTTCACCAGCGAATCGGTGTCCGAGGGGCACCCCGACAAGGTCTGCGACCGCATCTCCGACGAGATCGTCGACCTGATCTATCGCGAGGCGCGCAAGCAGGGCGACGAGGCGCTGTGGAAGGTGCGCGTGGCCTGCGAGACGCTGACCACCACCAACCGGGTCGTTATCGCCGGCGAGGTCCGCGTGCCCGACACCTTCTTCAAGAAGGACAAGCAGGGCAACGTCGTCACCCTGCCCAATGGCGAACCGGCGATCGCGCCGGGCCGCTTCCGTTCGGCCGCGCGCCGGGCGATCCGCGACATCGGTTACGAGCAGGACGGCTTCCACTGGAAGACCTGCAAGATCGACGTGCTGCTGCACGCCCAGTCGGCCCACATCGCGCAGGGCGTCGACAGCGCCGCCGACGCGCAGGGCGCCGAGGGGGCCGGTGATCAGGGCATCATGTTCGGCTTTGCCTGCGACGAGACGCCCGAACTGATGCCGGCGCCGATCTACTACGCTCACAAGATTCTCGAACTGCTCGCCGATGCCCGCAAGACCGGCGACGGCGAGGCTGCCCGGCTTGGCCCGGACGCCAAGTCGCAGGTCACCGTGCGCTACCGCGACGGCAAGCCGGCCGAAGTCACCAGCATCGTCCTGTCGACCCAGCATCTCGACGAGGACTGGGATTCGCGCAAGGTGCGCGCCGTGGTCGAGCCCTATATCCGCCAGGCGCTGGACGGCCTGCCGATCGCCGACGACTGCGTGTGGTACATCAATCCGACCGGCAAGTTCGTCATCGGCGGCCCTGACGGCGATGCCGGCCTGACCGGCCGCAAGATCATCGTCGACACCTATGGCGGCGCCGCGCCCCACGGTGGCGGCGCCTTCTCGGGCAAGGACACGACCAAGGTCGACCGCTCCGCCGCCTATGTCGCCCGCTATCTGGCAAAGAACGTGGTCGCCGCCGGCCTTGCCGGCAAATGCACCATCCAGCTTTCCTATGCGATCGGCGTGGCCCAGCCGCTTTCGGTCTACGTGAACACCCACGGCACCGGCTCAGTCCCCGACGAGGCGATCGAGGCGGCGATCCGCGAGGTGATCGACCTGTCGCCCTCGGGCATCCGTCGCCACCTCAACCTGAACCGGCCCATCTACGCCAGGACGGCCGCCTACGGGCACTTCGGCCGCAAGCCCGGCCGCGACGGATCGTTCTCCTGGGAGAAGACCGATCTGGTCAAGTCGCTGCGCCAGGCGGTCAAGCAGGCGGCCTGACCGGCGCCCCGGCGCGATGGCAGATGACCACCCAAGCCGCGCCACCGAGGCCTTCTTCGGACGGCGGCGCGGCAAGCCGTTGCGCGGGCGTCAGGCCGAAGCGCTCGAACGGCTGCTGCCGGAACTCAAGATCGATCTCCAGCGCCCGCCGCCCGCCGATCCGGCGACGCTGTTTCCGCACCGGCCCGAAACGATCATCGTCGAGATCGGCTTTGGCGGCGGCGAGCACCTGCTCGCCCATGCGCAGCGCCGGCGCACGGCCGGGTTCATCGGCGTCGAACCCTTCGTCAATTCGATGGCCAAACTGGTGGCGGCGATCGACGGGACCGGGCCCCACAACATCCGCCTTCACGACGACGACGCCACGCAACTGCTCGACTGGCTGCCCGATGCGTGCGTCGACGGGATCGATCTGCTCTATCCGGACCCCTGGCCGAAGAAGAAGCACTTCAAGCGTCGGTTCGTGAACCCGGTCAATCTCGACCGGTTCGCCCGCGTCATGAAGCCCGGCGCCATCTTTCGCTTCGCCTCCGACATCGACAGCTACGTCAACTGGACGCTGCGGCACATCGACCGGCATGCCGATTTCGCCTGGACCGCGCGGCGCGCGGCGGACTGGCGCGAGCCGTACCCGCACTGGCCCGGCACGCGCTATGAGCAAAAGGCGCTGCGCGAAGGCCGCGCCCCGGCCTATCTGACCTTCGAGCGCCGCTGATCAGCGGCTGCCGGCCAGGATCGCCGTCGGCGGGCCCTCGCGGGCCGGCCTGAGCGCGACGACCCGGTAGCCCTCGCGCTCCAGCATGTTCAGGAAGCTGGGCAGCATCGTCGCGGTGCGCGCGTGCAGATCGTGGAACAGGATGATGCCGGAGCCGCGCCCCCGCAGGCGCGCCATCGTCTGCGAGGCGACGCGGGCCGGGCTGATCCTGAAATAGTCCTTGGAATCGATGTCCACATCGAGCACGACGATCCCGCGCTCGGCCAGATGCCGCCTGAGCGCGGCCGTGTCGGCCAGATAGGGAAAGCGGAAGAACGGCACGTCGTCGATCCCCGCCTCGCGCAGCGCCCGTTCGCCGCGCGCGATCTCGTCGATCGCCCGGCCGTGGCTCATCGCGGCGAGGTTGGGATGGCCATGGGTGTGGCTGCCCACCGTGTGGCCGCGTGCGACCACTTCACGCGCCAGCCCTGGCCGGCTGCGCGCCATCTCGCCGACCATCAGGAAGGTCGCCTTGACGCCCTTGTCGTCGAGCGCGTCGAGGATGCGGCGCGTGTTGCCGCCGGCCGGGCCGTCATCGAACGTCAGGATGACCTCGCCCGGCGCGAGCCTGATGTCCTCGATCGTGCCGACCCGCATGACGCGGCCGGTCAGCGGCGTGCGGCGCAGCGTATCGAGGGTTCGCTGGTTCTGTTCCCGGTCGACCCGACCCGGCGCGAAGCCGGCCTCGGTCACAGCCGCCGGTTCGGGCCCGGGATTACGGGCGCAGGCGGTGGGAAAGGCGGCGAGCACCGCCAACAGGACAAAGAGCCTGAGGGGCCGGGCGAACGCAGAACTCATGACGCAAACCACGCTTGACGGACGAACTCGCCACGCATGGTAAACCGGCATGGTTAACAAACACTGGCGCCACAGCGCCGCGCGGCCTCTTGCAACCGGGCCCCGCTCGGCGTATATGGCGATTACATCTTGGTCATTGACGAAGAGTGGGCCCGCCGGACCCGCTCTTTTTTATATTCCGGAAGACCGTGACGCCGAACCAAGCCGACTGGCCACCGATCACCGACGACGAACCCCGCTTGGTCACCGAGACCGGGGTGGATGCGCGCGTCGCCGCCCGGATCGAGCCGGTGATGAACGCCGAAGGGTTCCGGCTGGTGCGCGTGCGCCTGTCCGGCCAGAACGGCGCGACGCTGCAGATCATGGCCGAGCGGGCCGACGGCACGATGACCGTCGAGGACTGCGAGGCGCTCAGCCGCATGATCTCGCCGATCCTCGACGTCGACGATCCGATCGACCGCGCCTATCATCTCGAAGTGTCCTCGCCGGGCATCGACAGGCCGCTCGTGCGCCGGTCCGACTTCGCCCGCTGGCGCGGCCACATCGCGAAGGTGGAGACGTCCGTTCTGGTGGGCGGCCGCAAGCGGTTCCGCGGCACGATCACCGATGTCGACGATCAGGCCGTGACGCTGTTCCGCGACCAGCCCTCGATGGGTGACGAGAACACCAACCAGATCCCGTTCAACGCGATCGCCGATGCACGGCTGATCCTGACCGACGATCTGATCCGCGCCTCGCTGAAGGCGGACAAGGCGGCCCGCGCCGCGCGCGGCCTTGAAGACGAATTCGACGAATTCTCCGGCGAAGGGCCGGACCCGGAAGTATCCTAAGGGAGACGAACATGGCCGTCAGTGCAAACAAGCTCGAACTGCTGCAGATCGCCGACGCGGTCGCGCGCGAAAAGCTGATCGACAAGGACATCGTGATCGGCGCGATGGCCGACGCGATCCAGAAGGCCGCCAAGTCGCGCTACGGGCAGGAGACCAATGTGCGCGCCGACATCAACGCCAAGACCGGCGAGATCAAGCTGCAGCGGCTGATGGAAGTGGTCGAGGAGGTCGAGAACCCCGACAACCAGATCGCGCTCGAAGAGGCGCGCGCCAAGAACCCGGACGCCCAGTTCGGCGACTTCATCGCCGAGCCGCTGCCGCCGCTCGACTTCGGCCGCATCGCGGCGCAGTCGGCCAAGCAGGTCATCGTCCAGAAGGTGCGCGAGGCCGAGCGCGACAAGCAGTACGAGGAGTTCAAGGACCGGGTCGGCGAGATCGTCAACGGCACGGTCAAGCGGGTCGAATATGGCAACGTCATCGTCGATCTGGGCCGCGGCGAGGGCATCATCCGCCGCGACGAACTGATCCCGCGCGAGATGTACCGCTACGGCGACCGGGTGCGCGCCTACATCTACGACGTGCGCCGCGAGCAGCGTGGTCCCCAGATCTTCCTGTCGCGCACCCATCCGCAGTTCATGGCCAAGCTCTTCCAGATGGAAGTGCCCGAAATCTATGACGGCATCATCGAGATCAAATCGGTCGCCCGCGACCCCGGCTCGCGCGCCAAGATCGCCGTGATCTCCAACGATTCCTCGATCGACCCGGTCGGCGCCTGCGTCGGCATGCGCGGCAGCCGCGTGCAGGCCGTCGTCGGCGAACTGCAGGGCGAGAAGATCGACATCATCCCCTGGCAGCCCGATGCAGCCTCCTTCATCGTCAACGCGCTGCAGCCGGCCCAGGTGGTCAAGGTCGTGCTCGACGAGGATGCCGAGCGCATCGAGGTGGTGGTGCCCGACGAGCAGCTTTCGCTGGCCATCGGCCGCCGCGGCCAGAACGTCCGGCTTGCCTCGCAACTGACCGGCTGGGACATCGACATCCTCACCGAGGACGAGGAATCGGCCCGTCGTCAGAAGGAATTCACCGAACGCACCCAGCTGTTCATGGACGCGCTCGACGTCGACGAGATGGTCGGCCAGGTGCTGGCCTCCGAGGGCTTTTCCTCGATCGAGGAAGTGGCCTTCGTGGACTCCGAGGAAGTCTCCTCGATCGAGGGCTTCGACGAGGAGACCGCCGAGGAGATCCAGGCCCGCGCCCGCGAGCATCTCGACCGGATCGAGGCCGAAAACGATGCCAAGCGCAAGGAACTGGGCGTCGCCGACGAAATCCGCGAGGTCCCCGGCGTGACCACCGCCATGATGGTCGCGCTCGGCAAGGACGACATCAAGTCGCTCGAGGACTTCGCCGGCTGCGCGGTGGATGATCTGGTCGGCTGGCGCGAGCGCGTCGACGGCGAGACCAAGATCTACGAGGGCACGTTCACGCCGTTCGGCACGACCCGTGCGGAGGCCGAGGAAATGGTCCTGTCGGCGCGCCTGGCGGTCGGCTGGATCACCGAGGAGGACCTTGCCGCCGAATATGCCGAGGAAGTCGAGGAGGGTGCCGAGGGCGAAGCCGCCGAGGCCCCGACCACCGAAGGAGCTCCGGCGTAAGCCGGGGTTCGGGAGATGGCTCTCCGGCATGGTGCAGGACGCGGCGGACAGCGCGATGAACGATCGCCGATGCATCGTCACGGGCGAGAGCGCCGATCCTGACGGGCTGATCCGGTTCGTCGCCGGGCCCGACGGCATCGTCGTGCCCGACCTCAAGCGCTCGCTGCCCGGTCGCGGCTGTTGGGTTTCGGCCCGCCGTTCCTATATTGAGAAGGCCGCCGCCAGGAACCTGTTCTCCCGGGCGCTCCGGCGCAAGGTGACGGTCCCCGACGATTTGGCGGGGATGGTCGATGCGCTCCTGACGCGGCAGACGACCGGCGCGCTCGCCATGGCCCGCAAGGCCGGCGATCTCGTCTCCGGCGCGATGCAGGTGGACAAGACCCTGCGCGCGGGCCGCGCGATCGCGCTCTTGCACGCCGGTGAGGCCGCCGCCGACGGGGTGCGCAAGCTGGACCAGGCACGGCGTGCCACGGTGCATCTGGGTGGGTCCGATGTGCCGGTCTTCATGCTCCTGAGCGCCGAACAAATGGGTTTGGCATTCGGGGGTGGTAATGTAATACATGCAGCCGTGCTTGACGGCAGGGGTGGCCATGCCGCATTGCGGCGGCTCGAAGCACTGCGCGACTACAGGACTGGTTCGGATGGGCGCCCGCGGGCGGCGGGCGCGGACACCGGTCATTTGGCTGTAGCTGCCGGCGGGCATGGGACCGCGAAGGAAACGGATCAGGAATGAGTGATACGACATCGGACGACAAGAAGACGGCTGGCCGCACGCTTTCGCTGAGACGCGACGGCGGCAAGGGCACCGTGCGCCAGAAGATGGGCGGCGGACGCACCAACACCGTTGTCGTCGAGACCCGCAAGCGCAAGTTCACCAAGCCGGCGGAGAAGCCGGCTTCGGGCTCGCTTGCCGGTGGTCTGAAGCCGCGCGCGCGCCCCGCGCCCGAGACACCCGAACCGTCCGCCGAAAAGCCCGCCGAGTCCGCCGATCGCGGCGGTGCCGTGCTCAAGGAGCTTTCCCAGAGCGAGATCGACGCGCGCCGGCGTGCCCTTGAGCAGGCCAAGGCCCGCGAGGCCGAGGACCGCGAGAAGTTCCATGCCGACGAACAGCGTCGCAAGGAAGAACTCGAGCGTGCCGAGCGTGAACGCATCGAGCGCGAGGAAGCCGAAAAGGCCGAGCAGGCACGCCTGGCGGCCGAAGCCGAAGCCAAGGCGCAGGCCGCGCTGAAGGCGGAACAGGAAGGCGCCCGCCGTGCGCCCGAAAAGCCGGCCGCCGACGCCCAGCGCGACGACGAGCAGGGCGACCGGCGTGGCGGTGCGGCGAAACGCCCGTCCAAGGCCGATGCCGCCCCCAAGCCGTCACGCGGGCGCGAGGACAACCGGCGTCGCGGCAAGCTGACGCTCGCCAACGTGACCGGCGACGGCGAAGGCCGCGCGCGTTCGCTGTCGGCGATGCGCCGCCGCCAGGAGAAGATCAAGCGCGCCCAGATGGGCTCGTCGGAGCCGCGCGAGAAGATTTCGCGCGAGGTCACCCTGCCCGAGACGATCACCATCCAGGAACTGGCTCAGCGCATGACCGAACGGGCCGTCGACGTGGTCAAGTTCATGATGAAGCAGGGCCAGATGATGAAGCCCGGCGACCTGATCGACGCCGATACCGCCGAACTGATCGCCGAGGAATTCGGCCACACGGTCAAGCGCGTCTCGGAATCCGACGTCGAGGAGGGCATCTTCAACATCGAGGACAAGCCCGAGGACCTCAAGGGTCGTCCGCCCGTTGTCACCATCATGGGCCACGTCGACCACGGCAAGACGTCGCTGCTCGACGCGATCCGCAACGCCAACGTGGTCTCCGGCGAGGCCGGCGGCATCACCCAGCACATCGGTGCCTATCAGGTGGAAAAGGACGGCCAGAGGGTCACCTTCCTCGACACACCCGGCCACGCGGCCTTCACCGCCATGCGCGCACGCGGCGCGCAGGCGACCGACATCGCCATTCTGGTGGTGGCGGCCGACGACAGCGTGATGCCACAGACCATCGAGTCCATCAATCACATCAAGGCGGCCGGCGTGCCGATGATCGTGGCGATCAACAAGATCGACAAGCCCGACGCCGATGCCAGCAAGGTGCGCACCGAACTGCTGCAGCACGAGGTGTTCGTTGAATCGATGGGCGGCGAAACCCAGGATGTCGAGGTCTCCGCGCTCAAGGGCACCAATCTCGACGGCCTGCTCGACGCCATCCTGCTGCAGGCCGAAATCCTCGAGCTGAAGGCCAATCCGGACCGCACCGCCGAGGGCGTCGTGGTCGAAGCCAAGCTCGACAAGGGCCGCGGCGCGGTCGCGACCGTGCTCGTGCAGGCCGGCACGCTGCGCACCGGCGACATCGTCGTCGCCGGTGACGAGTGGGGCAAGGTGCGCGCGATCATCAGTGATCGCGGCGATCAGCTCGCCGAGGCCGAACCGTCCCTGCCGGTCGAGATTCTCGGGCTGAACGGGACCCCGCAGGCCGGCGACAAGGTCGCCGTGGTCGACAGCGAGGCGCGCGCCCGCGAGATCTCCGAGTACCGCCAGCGCAAGGCGCGCGAGATCGCCGTGGCCCGCCAGGCCGGCGCGCGCGGCTCGCTCGAGCAGATGATGGCGGCCGCCCAGGCCAGCGAGACGGCCGAATTCCCGCTCGTCATCAAGGGCGACGTTCAGGGCTCGGTCGAGGCGATCCTCGGCGCGCTCGAAAAGCTGGGCACCGACGAGGTGCAGGCGCGGATCGTCCATTCGGGCGCCGGCGGCATCACCGAGACCGATGTCTCGCTCGCCGAATCCACCGGCGCGGCGATCATGGGCTTCAACGTGCGCGCCAACAAGCAGGCCCGCACCCTGGCCGAACAGTCCGGCGTCGAGATCCGCTACTACAACATCATCTACAACCTGCTCGATGATGTGAAGGCGGCGATGGAGGGCCTGCTGTCGCCCGAACGCCGCGAGACCTTCCTCGGCAATGCCGAGATCCTCGAAGTGTTCAACATCACCAAGGTCGGCAAGGTCGCCGGGTGCCAGGTCACCGAGGGCAAGGTGGAGCGCGGCGCTGGCGTGCGCCTGATCCGCGACAACGTCGTCATCCACGAAGGCAAGCTGAAGACGCTCAAGCGCTTCAAGGACGAGGTCAGCGAAGTGCCCGTCGGCCAGGAATGCGGCATGGCATTCGAGAACTACGAGGACATCCGCGCCGGCGACGTGATCGAGTGCTTCCGCGTCGAGGAAGTCGCCCGGACGCTTTAGGAGCTGCTCATGCTGGCTCGTGCCAAAGCAGTGGCGCAGCGGCTTGTTGTCACCGCCGCCACGACGGCCTCGCTTGCGGGGTTTGCTCATGCGCAGTCCGATACCGCCGATGTCCAGGCGCTTTCGGCTGCCTATTTCGGTGCATCGACGCAGACCGGGCGGTCAGACGCCTTCGCCGAGATCACCCGTCTTGCAGAAGACGACAACGCGGCCCGGTTTGTTCTGGGCAGCGCGCAGTTCTTCGCTGCGATCGAGAACCTCGCACAGGGGCTTCACCGGCACGGCATGCGCAGCGGCGGGACTATGGTGATGTTGTTCCGCTTGCCGCTTCCGCCCAATCCCGATCCAGAGCCCCTCGATTACGAAGCGTTCCGGCAGTTGCTGGAGACGTTTCATGCCGACCTCGATCTTGCCCGGGCCACGCTCTCGACGGTCGAACCGGATGTGGGCTTCAAGATCGTCTCCGACATGCAGCAAACGAGACTGAACCTGACCGGTGCCGAGGTCATCCCGCCCGAGGCCAACCTGAAGGCGGTCGCGCTGGCGCTGCGGATGCTGCGGGGCAATGCCGGTGAAGCGCAGCTCGTGTTCGCCTATGACAATGCCGACGCGATCTGGCTTGAGGGCTATGCCAATCTGCTGATGGCGCATCTCGACTTCGTTTTGGCGCATGATTTCAGGCGCGCGTTCGAGACGACCATGCACGCGGCCTTCCCCGACGCCGACCTGCCGCTTGCCGGCTACCTGGTGCCGGAACAAGAGGGCGGCCAGGACCCCTGGTCAGACGGCCGGATCTTCGACCTCGTCGCGCTGCTGCATCTGATCGACTTTGAGGTCATTGCGCCCGAGCGGCGCGCGGCGGTTCGCACGCGCCTTCTGGACGTGATCGAACTGAGCCGTGCGAACTGGGCCGCGATCGGCGCGGAGACCGACGCCGACCGCGAATGGCTGCCCGGTCCACAGCAGGGAGGAAGCCACCCGGTGGAGGGCGTTGTCGTCACGGCTGAGGCGGCCGAGGCCTGGTTGGAGGCGCTCGACCTCTTCGAGGCAGTGCTGCAGGGTGAGCTTCTTGTCCCGCACTTCCGACTGTCCACCTCTCGCGCGGCAGCCGATATTGCGCGAAACGAGGGCGTCGGGTTCGGTCTGGACATGCGCGCCTTCTTCGAGCGCGGCGACCGGTTCGACCTTGTTCTTCTTCTCACCGGCTCTGCTCTGATCCCCTATGCGCGGAACGGTGATGTCATCGACATGGAGGAATGGCAGCAGACCCGCAGGGCACTGGGCCGGCGCGGCCTCTTCGGTTCCGCTGTGTGGTTCAACTGAGGGCGTTATGGCAGGTTCCGCTCCCACCCAACGTCAGCTTCGCGTCGGCGAACATGTGCGTCATGCCCTGACCGGCCTGCTGCAGCGCGGCGAGATCGCCGATCCCGATCTGGACGGCGTGGTCGTCTCGGTCAACGAGGTGCGCATGTCGCCCGACCTGAGGATCGCGACCGCCTATGTCACCGCGCTCGGCCGCGACGACCAGCAACCCATCGTCAAGGCGCTGGCCCGAAATGCCCGGTTCATCCGGGGCCGGCTGTCGCCCGAGCTTGGCCAGATGAAGTTCATGCCCGAGTTCCGCTTCCGCGCCGACACGAGCTTCGACAATTTCGACCGCGTCGACGCGCTGCTCAGATCGCCCGCCGTGGCGCGGGATCTCGATGATGATGAGTGAGCCGGCATGGCGCGCCGCGACCGCACCGTGCAGGGGCCCTTCAGCGGCAGTGCCGGCACGCGCAGGGCCGAGCGGGTGTCCGGCGGCTGCTGGCTTTGCGGCCGGCCGCTCGGACGCAGGGTCCAGTGGCATCACCCGGTCCCGAAGAGCCGCGGCGGCCGCGACACGGTGCCGATACACCCGATCTGCCACGCCACCCTTCATGCAAACCTGTCCAACCGGGCGCTCGCCGATATCGGTTGGAACGTGGAGCGGTTGCGGTGCCAGCCGGACATAGCGACCTTCCTGCGCTGGATCGCCGGCAAGCCGCCCGACTTCCACGCACCGACCCGCCGCGCGCGGCCCTGAAACCTTGTCCATGAACCAACCCTCCGCGACGTTCCGACCATGAGCCGCCAACGCAAGAAGAAGGGCCGCGCCGTCTCCGGCTGGCTGGTCCTGGACAAGCCGCTCGAGATGGGCTCGACCCAGGCCGTCTCGAAGGTCAAATGGCTGTTCGGTGCGCAGAAGGCCGGACACGCCGGCACGCTCGACCCGCTCGCCACCGGCATCCTGCCGATCGCGCTGGGCGAGGCCACCAAGACCGTGCCCTACGTGATGGACGGCACCAAGGCTTACAGGTTCTCGGTCCGCTGGGGCGCGCAGACCACGACCGACGACGCCGAGGGCGAAACGGTGGCGCGATCGGACGACCGGCCTTCGCGCGAGGCGGTCGAGGCGATCCTGCCGGACTTCGTCGGCAAGGTCCGCCAGACCCCGCCGCAATTCTCCGCCGTCAAGGTCGATGGCGAGCGGGCCTATGCGCTGGCCCGGCAGGGCGAGGAAGCCGCGATCGCCGAGCGCGAGGTGGAGATCGACACGCTCGCGATCGTCGCCCATGACGATCAGACGACCAGCTTCGACGTCGAATGCGGCAAGGGCACCTATGTGCGCGCGCTCGCCCGCGACATGGGCCGTGTGCTCGGCTGCTTCGGCCATGTGGCGGCGCTGCGGCGCACCTTCGTCGAGCCGTTCGACGAGGAGGATGTGGTCACGCTCGACGAACTGAGCGCGGCCGCCGGGGAGGCGGGAGACGGGGAAGGCGCGCGCCATGCCGCGCTCGATGCGTTTCTTCTCGACACGGGCGAGGCGATGGAGGGGTTCCCCCGCGTCGATCTGGGCGACGAGCAGGCGCAGAAGGTCAGGCTCGGCAATCCGGCCCTGTTGCGCGGGCGCGACGCACCGGTCGCCGAGGACGAGGCCTGCGCCTTCCACAAGGACCGGCTCCTGGCGATCGGCGAGATCGCCCGGGGCGCGTTCCGGCCCAAGCGCGTCTTCAGGCTTTGAGACCGTGACAAGAATCGTGCCCGGCGGCGATTGCATTCGCCGCGCCGGCGCGCCAAGGATTCGCTCAAACCCCCATTCCGACCGGAGTATCCGATGATCGAAAAACGCCAGTTCTACATCGATGGCAAGTGGGTCGATCCGACCCAGCCGAACGATTGCGACGTCCACGATCCGGCGACCGAAGAGGCATGCGCGGTGATTTCGCTCGGCACCGCCGCCGATGTCGACCGCGCCGTCGTGGCCGCGCGCGCCGCATTCCCGCGCTGGGCGGCGACGCCGCTCGCCGAGCGGCGGGCCCTGCTCGAAAAGCTCGGCGAGGTGATGAAGCGCCGCCATGACGATCTGGCCGAGGCGATCTCGCTGGAGATGGGCGCGCCGATCGATTTCGCCAGGGGCGAGCAGGTGGGGGCGGGGCCCTGGCACCTGAAGGGCTTCCTGAAGGCGATGGACGAATTCGCCTGGGAGGAGAAATTCACCGACCGCGAGACGATCGTGCGCGAACCGGTCGGCGTGGTCGGGCTGATCACGCCATGGAACTGGCCGATCAACCAGATCGCGCTGAAGGTCATTCCGGCGGTCGCCGCCGGTTGCACCTGCGTGCTCAAGCCCTCCGAGATCGCGCCCCTGTCGGCGCTGGTCTGGGCCGAGTTGATGGACGAGGCCGGCTTCCCCGCAGGCGTGTTCAACCTGATTAACGGCGACGGACCGACCGTCGGCGAAGCCATGTCCAACCATCCGGGCATCGACATGATGAGCTTCACCGGCTCGACGCGGGCCGGCAGCGCGGTGATGCGCGGGGCGGCCGGCTCGATCAAGCGCGTCACGCTCGAACTCGGCGGCAAATCGCCGAACATCGTCTTCGCCGACGCCGATCTGCAGAAGGCGGTCAGGCGCGGCGTGACCGCGATGATGGAGAACACCGGCCAGTCCTGCAACGCGCCCTCGCGCATGATCGTCGAGCAGGATGTCTACGAGGAGGCGGTAGGCCTGGCCAAAGATGTCACCGAGAGCATCACTGTCGGCAATCCGCGCGAGGCCGGCGACCATATCGGCCCGCTCGTCTCGGCCGCCCAGTTCGACAAGGTCCAGGGCCTGATCGAGACCGGCATCGCCGAGGGCGCCCGGATCGTCGCCGGCGGGCCCGGCCGTCCCGAGGGCTTCAATCGCGGCTGGTATGCAAGGCCGACCGTCTTCGCCGACGTGAGCAACGACATGACCATCGCCCGCGAGGAGATCTTCGGGCCGGTCCTGTCGATGATCCCGTTCTCGGGCGGCGAGGACGAGGCGGTCGCGATCGCCAACGACACGCCCTACGGTCTTGCCGCCTATCTGTGGACCGGCGACGCCGAAAGGGGCGACCGCGTCGGCCGCCGGCTGCGTGCAGGGATGGTGCGCGTCAACGGGGCGGGCCTTTCGGCCGGCCATCCGTTCGGCGGCTACAAGCAGTCCGGCAATGGCCGCGAGGGCGGCGTGTGGGGCCTTGAGGACTTCACCGAGGTCAAGGTGCTCAGCCAGCGCTACTGACCGGCAGGCCAGATGCGATGACCGCGATCGACATCCGCACCGATGATCTGCGTGGCCCCGAGATCGCCGCGCTTCTGACGCGGCATCTCGACCACATGTTCGCGGTCACGCCGGCCGGCAGTGTCTACGCGCTCGATCTGGACGCGCTGCGGGTGCCGGCCATCACCTTCTGGAGCGCGTGGATCGACGGCGGACTGGTCGGCTGCATCGCCCTGAAGGACCTCGGCGGCGGCCATGGCGAGATCAAGTCGGCGCACACGGTCGAACAGATGCGCGGCAGGGGCATCGGCCGGGCGCTGGTCGCCCATCTGATCGACCAGGCGCGGGCGCGCGGCATGACAAGGCTGAGCCTTGAGACGGGACAGACCGACCATTTCCGGCCGGCCCAGGAACTCTACCGCCGCTTCGGGTTCGTCGAATGCGGCCCGTTCGGCGACTATGGCCCCGACCCGCACTCCTACTTCATGACGCGGACACTGGACTGAATGAAACAGGTTTGCGTTTCCTTGCCTTTTCCACTATAGCGCCGCCAGCGCCGCCGTTCTCGGCCGCGCCCTTGGCCCTTGCTGGACGACATCCCGGCAATGGGCGTCCCAATCCTCCCGATCAAGAAAGGAAGTCCGATGTCGATCACTGCCGAGCGCAAGGCCGAGCTGATCCAGAAGTTCGCCACCAAGTCGGGCGACACCGGTTCGCCGGAAGTTCAGGTCGCCGTGCTCACCGAGCGGATCAACAACCTCACCGAGCACTTCAAGGACCACAAGAAGGACAACCATTCCCGTCGTGGTCTTCTGAAGATGGTGTCGCAGCGCCGCAAGCTGCTCGACTATCTCCGAGGCAAGCAAGAGGAACGCTACCAGTCCCTGATCAAGGAACTGGGCATCCGCCGCTGACGAATTCGGGCGGGCTCCGGCAAGGAGCCCGCCCTTGCCCTATTCAGGCGGGGGACAAACGCCTGGACCGGCCGGCGCGCACGCAACCAGCGGCGTGCCGGCCACCGAACCGAGTTGGAGCCGCGGGGCAGGATTGCCGGCTGCTTGGATAAAGGGGCGCTCGAGCGCCACGCTGCAACAAGCATCCAGTCGTCTTGCCCGGGCTCAGTTCGATCGCTGACCCATGGCGCGCTGGCCGCAAGGCCGGCGGCGCGCCGCATACAAAGGACAAGACATGTTCGATCACCACAAAGTTGAACTGGAATGGGGCGGGCGCACGCTCACCCTGGAAACGGGCAAGATCGCACGGCAGGCCGATGGCGCCGTGCTGGCCACCTATGGCGAGACGATCGTTCTCGCCACCGTGGTCTCGGCAAGGGATGCAAAGCCCGGCCAGGACTTCTTCCCGCTGACCGTCAACTACCAGGAAAAGACCTTCGCCGCCGGCAAGATCCCGGGCGGCTTCTTCAAGCGCGAGGGCCGTCCGACCGAAAAGGAAACGCTGACCTCGCGCCTGATCGACCGGCCGATCCGGCCGCTGTTCGCGCCCGGCTACAAGAACGAGACGCAGGTCGTTCTGACCGTGCTGCAGCATGACCTCGAAAACGATCCCGACATCGTCGCCATGATCGGCGCCTCGGCCGCGCTGACCCTTTCGGGCGTGCCCTTCATGGGTCCGATCGGCGCGGCCCGCGTCGGCTACATCTCCGGCGAATATGTGCTCAACCCGCACATCGACGAGATGGTCGAGACCAATCTCGACCTCGTCGTCGCCGGCACCTCCGATGCCGTGCTGATGGTCGAATCCGAAGCCGGCGAACTCGACGAGGACACCATGCTCGGCGCCGTCATGTTCGGCCAGAAGGCGTTCCAGCCGGTGATCAACGCGATCATCAAGCTGGCCGAGGTCGCCGCCAAGGAACCGCGCGACTACCAGCCCGAGGATCTGTCCGAACTCGAAGCCACCATGAGCGGCCTGATCTCGGACGAACTCGCCGAGGCCTACCAGATCACCGACAAGGGCGCGCGCTACGAGGCCGTCGACGCGGCCATGCGCAAGGTCTTCGAAACGCTCTATCCCGAAGGCGCCGAGGACCCGGCCTGGAACCCCGAGCAGATCAAGTCGGTCTTCAAGTCGCTGCAGGCCAAGGTGGTGCGCGGCAACATCCTGAAGACCAAGAAGCGCATCGACGGCCGCGATCTGGAAACCGTCCGCCCGATCGTCTCCGAGGTCGGCGTCTTCCCGCGCACGCACGGTTCGGCCATCTTCACCCGCGGCGAGACGCAGGCGATGGTCGTCGCCACGCTCGGCACCGGCGAGGACGAGCAGTTCGTCGACGCGCTGACGGGCACCTACAAGGAAAACTTCCTGCTGCACTACAACTTCCCGCCCTATTCGGTCGGTGAAGCCGGCCGCATGGGCTCGCCGGGCCGCCGCGAGATCGGCCACGGCAAGCTGGCATGGCGCGCCGTCCACCCGGTGCTGCCCGAAGCCGAGGAGTTCCCCTACACGCTGCGTGTGGTCTCCGAGATCACCGAATCCAACGGCTCGTCCTCGATGGCGACCGTCTGCGGCACCTCGCTGGCGCTGATGGATGCGGGCGTGCCGATCAAGGCGCCGGTCGCCGGCATCGCCATGGGCCTGATCCTGGAAGGCGACGACTTCGCCGTCCTGTCGGACATTCTGGGCGACGAGGACCATCTGGGCGACATGGACTTCAAGGTGGCCGGCACCGAAAAGGGCATCACGTCGCTGCAGATGGACATCAAGATCGCCGGCATCACCGAGGAGATCATGAAGGTCGCACTCGGCCAGGCCAAGGGCGGCCGCAGCCACATTCTCGGCGAGATGGCGAGCGCCCTGTCCGAGAGCCGTGCGGAACTTGGCGAATTCGCCCCGCGTATCGAGGTGATGAACATTCCGGTCGACAAGATCCGCGACGTGATCGGCGCGGGCGGCAAGATCATCCGCGAGATCGTCGAGAAGACGGGCGCCAAGATCAACATCGAGGACGACGGCACGGTCAAGATCGCCTCGTCCTCGGGCAAGGAGATCGAGGCCGCCAAGCAGTGGATCCACACGATCGTCGCCGAGCCGGAAGTGGGCGAGATCTACCAGGGCACGGTCGTCAAGACCGCCGACTTCGGCGCGTTCGTGAACTTCTTCGGTCCCAAGGACGGGCTGGTCCACATCTCCCAGCTTGCGCAGGAGCGCGTCGGCAAGACCACCGATGTCGTCAAGGAAGGCGACAAGGTCTACGTCAAGCTGATGGGCTTTGATGAGCGCGGCAAGGTGCGCCTGTCGATGAAGGTCGTCGATCAGGAGACCGGCAAGGAGATCGAGCGCAAGAAGAAGGAAGCGGCCGAGGAGTGATCCCGGCAGCACACTGAAACGACGAACGCGGGGGCATCGCTCCCGCGTTTTTTCATGGAGAAGGGCGCATGGACAGGGCCGCTGGCACGCTTGCATTGCCGTTCGCGCGTGATGCACTGCCGACGCCGACCGGGCGCTGGGTGTTCCTGAACGCGGTCGCCGACCAGACGCTGGCGATGCTGTTCGCCGATGCCGAACTCGTCTGCGAACAGCCCGAGCGGCCAGCCTTTCTGGCGCTCGAAAGGGCGGGTCTTGCGGTCGCTCCCGCGATCGACGATGCGCCCGCCGGCCGTTTCGACGGTGCGATGGTTCTGCTCGGCCGGCACCGCCGGTTGAACGAGGCCCGCATCGCCCGGGCGGCGCGTCTGGTCCGCGCCGGCGCGCCGGTTCTGGTCGCCGGCGATAAGATGGTCGGCGCGGCGAGCGCACGCAAATGGGTCAAAGGACGGCTCGACGTTTCGGGCGCGCTCTCCAAGCATCACGCGCAACTGTTCTGGTTTGCGGCCGAGGCCGCCGCTTTCGAAGACGTCGTCCTGGCACGCACCGAACCGGCCCCCGGCATGGCCGCCGCGCCGGGCATGTTCTCGGCCGACGGCATCGACGCCGGTTCGGTGCTTCTGGCCCGATCGATCGACGCGCGCGTGACCGGCACGGTCGCCGATCTCGGCGCCGGCTGGGGCTTTCTTACGGCCAGGGTCCTGCAGGCCGGCAGGCCGTCCGCGCTGACGCTGGTCGAGGCCTACAAGCCCGCGCTCGAGGCCGCGCTCGAAAATGTCGAGCCGCTGGCGGGCGCGGTTCCGGTTACCGGTCTGTGGCGGGACGTCACCGCCGAGCCGGTGCCCGGCCCGTTCGACTGGATCGTCATGAACCCGCCGTTCCACACCGGTCGGGCAGGGGAGCCCGAACTGGGTCGACGCTTCATCGAAGCTGCCGCCGATGCACTTGCGCCGCGCGGCCGGCTGCTGATGGTCGCCAACCGGCAGCTGCCCTATGAACGCACGCTCGCCGAGCGTTTCGCCGACGTGCGCACGCACGCCGAAGCGGACGGTTACAAGGTGATCGAGGCGGGTGGTGTGCGGCGCGGGGCCGAAACGGGCCGGCGCCGGCGCTGAGGCCGCTCAGCCGGTGGCCGCAAGAAGCTCTTCATTGTCGCTGGCGAGGAACGGCATGTTCGCATCGCCGGTCGCGCGGGCCTCGCCGGCACGCGCCTTGATCGCCGAAAGCGGCATCGGCTTGCCGAACAGATAGCCCTGCATGACCGTGCAGCCGGCGGCCTTGAGCAGGGTGAACTGCTCCTGAGTTTCCACGCCCTCGGCGACCACGCCGGCATCGATCGACCGGGCCATGCCGACGATGGAGGCGACCATGGCGCTCGCCGAATCGTCGCTCTCGGTCAGCCGGTCGACGAACGACTTGTCGATCTTCAGCGTGTTGAAGCGCAGTTCGCTCAGCGTCGACAGGTTCGAATAGCCGGTGCCGAAATCGTCGATCGCAAGCGAGATGCCCAGTTCGCGCAGACCGTTCATGATCCGGCGCACCTCGGCGAGATTGCGGATCAGCAGCGTCTCTGTGACCTCGATCTCCAGCCGCTCGGGCCGGGTCTCGGTCTCGGTGAGAAGCCGCCCCAGATTGGCGACGAAGCCGTCGCGGTTGAACTGCGCGGCCGACACGTTCGCCGACACGGTGATGTGGTCGGGAAGTTTGCCCAGATCCTCGCAGACCCGGCGCAACACGAAATCGCCGATCTGCTGGATCAGGCCGCACTGTTCGGCAACGGGGATGAATTCGGACGGCGGGATCGAGCCCTTCTGGTGATGGTTCCAGCGCAACAGCGCCTCGTAGCCGATCGTTTCGCCCGTCGCCGCCAGCACCTTGGGCTGATAATGCAACGACAACTCGTCGCGCTGCAGGGCGCCGTAGAGTTCGGCCTCGACCCAGTGGCGGTAGGCCGCCATCTGGCTCATCTCCGGGTGGTAGATCGACCATGTGCCGCGTCCGGCCGCGCGCGAAGTCGAACGCGCCAGGTTGGCGTGACGCAGGATGCGCTCCAGCGACGGCCGCGACTGGTGCACCTCCGCCACTCCGGCGTTCCAGAACACCGAGTGGGAGGCCTTGCCGACGCGGACGGGCAGCGCGAGAACGCCGAGCAGCGCGTCGACGGCCGCGCGCAGTTCGCGCTCGTCGTGATTGACGCCCAGCGAAACGACGAACTCGCCCCCGCTCGTGCGCGCGACGAGGCCCGTCTCGCCGACCACCCGGCGCAGGCGTTCGCCGAAGACGCGCAGCAGCGAGTCCCCGGTCTCGACGCCGTAGATCTCGTTGAAGTCGCGCAGCGTGTCGAAGTCGAGACTGATCAGGAAGTACCGGTTCATCCGGGTCGGCCCGCCCTGCTTGCCGACATAGTCGGGCAACGCCTTGGCGAGCCCCTTGCGCGACAGAAGGCCGGTGACCGGATCGGTGTTGAGGATCTCCTCGTAGGCCTCGGTCGTGTCGTCGCTGCCGACGAAATAGGCATGAGCCGTGCCGGCGCCTGCAAGCGATGCGAGGCCGAGCACGATCGCACCGAAGGTCGCCGCCTCGCGGTACGAATTCAGCGTCAGGCCGACCATGTCCAGCGCCCAAAGGGCCAGCATCGCGGCGCCCATGCCGCTCGCGAAAATCGTAACTGCCCGGAATATCCTGGTCCGCTGGGGAACGGTGGTGCGCTTCATGATGCCCTCATCACGCAAAAAGTCGCACCAAATCCCTAAGAAGGGATGAAATGCGGACCCCTGCGGACGCGCGGGCGGGGCCGTTCGACCGGCCTATTCCTCGGTGCGCCGCAACTCGTCGAGCCGGGGCATGGAGACGATGTTGTAGCCGCTGTCCACATAGTGGATCTCGCCGGTCACGCCGCTTGAAAGGTCCGACAGAAGGTACAGGCCGGCCCCGCCGATGTCCTTGAGGTCGACCGCACGCGCCAGCGGAGAATTCTTCTGCTGGAAATTGTACATCAGCCGGGCATCCGAGACGCCCGCGCCGGCCAGCGTGCGGACCGGACCGGCCGACAGCGCGTTCACCCGGACGCCCTGGCCGCCGAAATCGGCGGCCAGATAACGCACGCTCGCCTCGAGCGCCGCCTTGGTCACCCCCATCACGTTGTAGTTGGGCATCACCCGCGTCGAACCGCCATAGGTCAGCGTCAGCAGCGATCCGCCCGGGTTGAGCATGTCCGCGGCGTGCTGGGCGACCTCGGTGAACGAATAGGCCGAGATCACCATGGTCCGCACGAAATTCTCGCGCGTGGTCACGTCGACATAGCGGCCCTTGAGCTGCGAACGGTCGGTGAAGCCGATCGCATGGACCACGAAGTCCAGTGTGCCCCATTCGTTCTTCAGCGTTTCGAACACTTCGGCGACGGTCTCCACCCGTTCGACGTCGCAGGGCATGACCAGCTTCGAGCCCGCCTCGGCCGCCAGCGGCTTGACGCGCTTGCCCAGCGCATCGCTCTGGTAGGTGAAGGCCAGTTCGGCGCCCTGTTCGGCCACCGCCCGCGCGATGCCCCAGGCGATCGAATGGTTGTTGGCGACCCCCATGATCAGGCCGCGTTTTCCGGCCATCAGTCCCGCCATCGCTGTCTCCCGCTTCCGCTTTTTGGTTATTGGTCGTAGCGCTGGAAGGCCAGCGTCGCGTTGGTGCCGCCAAATCCGAACGAATTGGAGATGGCGATGTCGAAGTCCACGTCGTCGAGCCGCGACCGGGCGATCGGAACGCCGTCGAACTTCTCATCGAGCTCGTCGATATGAGCGCTCTCGCAGATGAATTTGTTGTTCATCATCAACAGCGTGTAGATCGCCTCCTGAACGCCGGTCGCGCCGAGCGAATGGCCGGTCAGGGACTTGGTCGAGGAGATGTGCGGCATCGTCTCGCCGAACACGGTGCGGATCGCGTCGATCTCGCGCTCGTCGCCGACCGGCGTCGAGGTCCCGTGCGTGTTGATGTAGGTGACGGTCCCGTCGATGGTCGACAGCGCCATCTTCATGCAGCGCACCGCGCCCTCGCCCGAAGGGGCGACCATGTCGTAGCCGTCCGAGGTGGCCCCGTAGCCGACGATCTCGCCGTAGATCTTCGCGCCGCGCGCCTTTGCGTGTTCGAGTTCCTCGAGCACGAGGACCCCGGCGCCGCCGGCGATGACGAAACCGTCGCGGCTGACGTCATAGGCGCGCGAGGCGGTTTCGGGCGTCCCATTGTGCTTGGTCGACATCGCACCCATCGCGTCGAAAAGGTTCGACATGGTCCAGTCGAGGTCCTCGCTGCCGCCGGCGAACACCATGTCCTGCTTGCCCATCTGGATCAGCTCGTAGGCGTTGCCGATGCAGTGGTTCGAGGTCGCGCACGCCGACGAGATCGAATAGTTGATGCCCTTGATCTTGAACGGCGTCGCCAGCGTCGCCGAAGCGGTGGAGCTCATCGCCTTGGGGACGGCGAACGGGCCGATCCGCTTGGGCGAATTGTTCTTCTGGGTCAGAAGGGCCGCTTCGAAGATGGTCCGCGTGGACGGCCCGCCCGAACCCATGATGATGCCGGTGCGCTCGTTCGAAACGAGATCCTCGCCGAGCCCGGCATCCTCGATCGCCTGGCGCATGGCAAGAAAGTTCCAGGCCGAGCCCCGCGCAAGGAACCGCGCCTCGCGCCGGTCGAGCACCTCGAACGGATCGAGCGAGGGCGCGCCATGCACGTGGCACTTGAAGCCCAGTTCCTCATATTCCGGCGCGTGGCTGATGCCTGAGCGCGCCTCGCGCAGCGAGGCCAGAACCTCGTCCGTGTCGTTGCCGATGGACGAGATGATCCCCATGCCGGTGATGACGACGCGTTTCATGATGGTTTCCCGTTTCTGTGCCGGCGTCAGGCCTGGAACAGGCCGACGCGCAGGTCGCTGGCCTGGTAGATGGTCTCGCCGTCGGCCTTCATCCAGCCGTCGGCGATGCCGAGCACCAGCCGGCCCCGGCGCACCCGTTTCAGATCGACGCCGTACTCGACCAGCTTGTTGTCGGGCGTGACCATGCCGGTGAACTTGACCTCGCCCGTCGACAGGGCGCGCCCCTTGCCCGGCTCGCCGAGCCAGCCGAGGTAGAAGCCGGTCAGCTGCCAAAGCGCGTCAAGGCCGAGGCAGCCGGGCATCACCGGATCGCCGATGAAATGGCAGTCGAAAAACCAAAGGTCCGGCGTGATGTCGAACTCGGCGCGGATCTGGCCCTTGTCGTGGGCGCCGCCCTCTTCGGAAACATGCGTGATCCGGTTGAACATCAGCATGGGCGGGGCGGGAAGCTGCGCGTTGCCCGGTCCGAAGAGCTCGCCGCGCGCGCATTCGAGAATTTCCTCGTAGGTGTAGCTGGATTTCTGGTCGGCCATGCCGCTGGGAGACCTCCGATCGATTGTTCTTTTCGGGCGAGCTCGGCAGCCGGTCCGGCCGGTTTGGTCGTGCGCCCTGTCCGCGCTCCCTACGCGTCGGGGCAACATGCCGCAAGGCCCGCTCCGATTGGCGCTATTGCGAATGCGCGCCATTGCGAATATATGAAAATGGTTCGTGGTGACAGGGGAAATCCCTGCCCGCAAAGCTGTTTTTGGGATCGAATCCGGGATCGACGATGACCCAGACCCGCGGCGCCGACATCGAAAGGCCCGATACGCGAGACCTGCTCCAGGGCGTCGGTCTGCGGCCGACGCGTCAGCGCGTTGCGCTCGCGTCGATGCTGTTCGGCGAGCAGGACCGGCACATCGCGGCCGAGGATCTGCACCGGCAGGCGGTCGACAACGGCATACCGGTGTCGCTGGCGACGGTCTACAATACGCTGCACCAGTTCACCGAGGCCGGTCTTCTGCGCATTCTCGCGGTCGAGGGTCAGCGCACCTATTTCGACACCAACACCTCCGACCACCACCATTTCTTCTTCGAGGATACGGCCGAGGTGATGGACGTGCCCGATGGCGCGGTGACGGTCGACAACCTTCCCGCGCCGCCCGAGGGCATGGAAATCGCCAATGTCGATGTGGTGATCCGCCTGCGTCCGGCGCGCAAGACCCGGCGCTGAAGCGCGGTCTTTTCCTCTCCAGTATTGCCGCTGCGTCGGAACGAACGGTCCGTCCCTATTCGATGATCTCGTCGGGGTAGGCGCCCCACAGGTCCGCCTGCGCCGTGAAGCCGCGCAGCGTTCGGTCGCCGTGACGCACTTCCAGTTCGCACCAGGCGCCGTCGCAAGCCTCCACCCTGCCGACCACGCCCGGCTGCAGCATGGCGACGGCATCGGCGCCGCCGCGCGGCTCGCTGTAGAGCGTGATCACGCTGCGCGCGTCGCGCGCATTGCGCCATGGCGTCGCGATCACGGTCCGCGTGCCCGACAGCAGCGAGCCGTGGATCCAGCCCGTATCACCTTCGGAATCGCGGACGCGGCGCCAGTTGTCGTATTCCTGGATCACCTCGAGCGGCAGCCCCGATTTCATGTAGCGCCAGGCCACGGCATATTGCTTGCCCGGGCCGACGCGCATGTTCACCCGCTCGGCCTTCAGCGAGACGAAGCGCGGAAGCGGCAGGCCGCTCGGGCCGCGCGATACCGAACTTGTCGTCTGGGCGGCCGCGACATCGGCCAGGCCGCAGGGAATGAACGCCAGCGCGGCGATGAGAACCCAACGCATCGTGTCACCATCGGTTTCGGCGGGAACCGGCCGCCGTGTCGTCGCGGGGCGCGGCCCGGGACGGGCGCAGACCCCTTTGCACCGGCGGGCGCGCTTGCTAGACAGAGCGCGTCTGCCTGACCGGCGTCGACCGTCGCACGGGTTGGTTAACAAGCCATGAACCGGCGGCCCCGCCGGATGTCCCGATCCCGCGCTCGGCCGGCGGAACGGGGGCGAAGGAAAGGTCTCAATCTTGGACAAGAAGCCGTTCGTCGTCGTCACGCGCCGCCTGCCGGACCGGGTCGAAGCGCGCATGCGTGAACTGTTCGACGTGCGGCTGAACGGCGATGACCGCGCCTATGGTCGCGACGATCTGGCCCGCGCCATGGCCGAGGCGGACGTGCTGGTTCCCACGGTAACCGACCGCATCGACGCCGAACTGATCGAGGCGGCCGGGCCGCGCCTGAAGTTGATCGCCAATTTCGGCAATGGCGTCGACAATATCGACGTCGCCGCCGCCCACGCGCGCGGCATCTTCGTAACCAACACGCCCAACGTTCTCACCGAGGACACCGCCGACATGACGCTGGCGCTGATCCTCGCCGCGCCACGCCGCATCGTCGAGGGCGCCGGCTACCTTCTGGGCGAGGATCGCTGGGCGGGCTGGTCGCCGACATGGATGCTCGGCCACCGCATCCACGGCAAGCGGCTTGGCATCGTCGGCATGGGACGGATCGGCATCGCCGTCGCGCGGCGCGCGCGCGCCTTCGGGCTTGCGATCCACTATCACAACCGCAAGCGGGCCGCCCAGGCGATCGAGGAAGAGCTCGGCGCCACCTATTGGGAAAGCCTCGACCAGATGCTGGCCCACATGGACATCGTCTCGGTCAACTGCCCCTATACGCCGGCGACGTTTCACCTTCTGTCGGCGCGCCGGCTCGAACTGCTGCGGCCGAGCGCGTTTCTGGTCAACACCGCGCGCGGCGAGATCATCGACGAGGACGCGATGATCCGTCTGCTCGAGGATGGCCGCCTTGCCGGTGCCGGTCTCGACGTTTTCGAGCACGAGCCGAAGGTCGACGAGCGGCTCTGCAAGCTGGCCGAGAAGGGCCGGGTCGTGCTGCTGCCGCACATGAGCTCGGCCACGATCGAAAGCCGCATCGAGATGGGTGAGAAGGTGATCATCAACATCCGCATGGTGGCCAGCGGCGACCGCCCGCCCGACCGGGTCCTGCCGTCGATGGTCTAGGCACGTCCTTGCCGAGTTCGGCAAGGCGACCGCGGCGTGTTCACCCCGATCCCCGGAACACTCGGATGATTGAATGCTGGTTCGCCCGCGAGCGGGCGTAAAGGGCGGGGCCAGCCCATCAGGGGCCGGCCCGTCGCCTTGCCTGCCGCCTCAGGCCTTCTTCTTGGCCTGGGCCTGCCAGTCGCGGATCTGCCGGTCGCTGAACGGCATGTAGTCGTCGATCCGCTGGATGTCGGCCGCGCTCAGCGCCGCGATCTGGGCGAACGTGGTGATGCCCTGTTCGTTGAGCTGGCGCTCGGCGACCGGGCCGATGCCCTTGATGTCGGTGAGCTTGTCCTTGGCGCCGGTCGGCGCCGTGAAAAGCGGTCCTTCCGGAGCGGGTTTGGTCGGCGGCGTGCCGGCGCTGGCGGCAGCAGCCTTGGCGGCGGGCTTGGCCTTGCCACCTGCCGCGGCGGAGCTGGTCGCCGCCTTTCCTTTGCTCTTTGCCGGCTTGGCGGCTGCGCTGGCCGAGGTCGTACCGGCCGTCGCCGCCTTGTTTTTGCCCTTGGCCGGCTTGGCGGCTGCGCCTGCTGCCGTGGCGCCCGTCCCCGCCTTGCCCTTCGTGCCGGCTGCCTTGCCCTTGGCGGCCGTACCGCCGGTCGCTGACGCCGCGCCGGCAGTCTTGGCCGTGGCGCCCGCGGACTTGGCTTTCCTGGCCGGCTTGGCCTTGCCGGCGTCGCCGGTGGTCGTCGTCCGGATCACGGCCGGTTCGGGGACCGCCGACGGCGCGGTCGAAACCGTCTCGGCCGGCATCGCCGAGCCTGCCGCCGGGGTGCCCGCGCGGCTCGGTGCGCCCGTCCTCGCCGTCACGCCGCCCGGGTCGGGCAGCGCATAGTCCTTGGCGCCGCTCGCGGCCGCCCGGCTCGTTCCCGGCATCCGCACCAGCGGCTTGCCCGCCTGTTCGTTGTCCGGTCGCAGGGAGCCGTCGAGCGCCTTGCGCGACAGCAGCAGATAGAGCCACGCCACGATCGCGATCGCGACGACGGCCAGGCAGATCATCAAGAACAAGAACATGGTCCGAACCCCTCGGCTTTGTCGGCGCCATGGTCAGCCAGTGGCGCCCCTCCGGCCCTTAATTGCGTGCGAGCCCATTGCCGTCAAGCGCGCCTTCCGTAACGCATCGTCTCGAACCGGCAAGACAGTGCGTCGTATAGCAGCAGCCGGCCGAACAGCGGCTCGCCGGCTCCGGTCAGCAGCTTGATTGCCTCGGCGGCCATCAGCGAACCGATGACGCCGGCCAGCGCGCCAAGGACCCCCGCCTCGGCGCAGCTGGGCACCGTGCCCGGCCGCGGCGGTTCCGGAAACAGGTCGCGGTAGCGCGGCAGGGCGCGGCCGTCGCCGTCGGCGCGGTGCGGCGCCAGAACGGTCACCGATCCGTCGAAACGCTGGATGGCCCCGGCGACCAGCGGAATCGCAAGGCGTTCGGCGGCATCGGCCACGCAGTACCGCGTGTCGAAATTGTCGGATCCGTCGAGAACGACGTCATGGCCTTCGAGCAGCGCATCGGCATTGTCCGGCGCGATCCGGTTCCGCTTCGTGTCGACCCGTACGTGCGGATTGAGCGCGGCGATCTGCGCTGCGGCGCTGTCGACCTTGAAGGCGCCGATGTCGCCGGTCGCGTGCAGCGTCTGCCGCTGGAGGTTGGAGAGCGAGACCACATCGTCGTCGATGATCGTCAGATGCCCGACGCCGGCGGCAGCCAGATAGGTCAGGACCGGCGAGCCGAGCCCGCCCGCGCCGACCATCGCCACGCGCGCGCCGGCAAGCGCCTGCTGGCCGCGTCCGCCGATCTCGGGCAGCACGATATGGCGCGCATAGCGCTCGATCTCGTCGGGTCCGAGCGTACGCGGTCCGTCAGCCATCCTCGCTCACCGTTCCTTCAGTGACGCGGAAATACTGGGCGC
Organism: Roseitalea porphyridii; assembly: GCF_004331955.1. Lineage (NCBI taxonomy): Bacteria > Pseudomonadati > Pseudomonadota > Alphaproteobacteria > Hyphomicrobiales > Ahrensiaceae > Roseitalea > Roseitalea porphyridii. The sequence goes on from NZ_CP036532.1 coordinate 688,677, forward strand.
GCGGACCGAGTGCGTCAAACAGCGACCGGTCTGTGCCTGTCATGAAGGCCTGCCCGCCCAGATGATCGACCCGGTCGAACAGCGCCGCCCGACGCTCGGGGTCCAGATGGGCGGCGATCTCGTCGAGCAGCAGGATCGGCGTCATCCCGCTCACCCGCGCCGTCAGGCCGGCATGGGCGAGGACGAGACCGGTCAGCAGCGCCTTCTGCTCGCCGGTCGAGCAAAGGCCCGCCTCGATGCCCTTTTGCGCGTGAAGGACATGCAGGTCGGCCCGGTGCGGCCCGGCCAGCGTTCGCCCGGCCGCGCGATCGCGATGGCGCCCGGCGGCCAGGTCCCCGGCGAGCATGGTTTCGATCTCGCCGGCGCTCGCGCCGTGCGCGTGGGTTTGCTCGAGTTCGCCCGAAAGGACGATCGCCGCGCGCGCGAACGGGCCGTCATCGCCGCCGGCCGCGATCAGGTCCGAGAGCAGCGTCACCAGTTCCTGCCGGGCGGCGATCATCGCCGTTCCGAGCGCGGCGAGCTGCGCCTCGATTGCCGCGAACATCGCCTCGGTCTGCGCGCCGTGGCCCGATTCCAGCAGCCGGTTGCGCTGGCGCATGGCCTGCTCGTAGTCGCGCGCCCGCTTGCCATGGGCCGGATCGATGGCCAGCACCATGCGGTCGACGAACCGCCGACGATCTGCGGCCGGTCCCGTGAACAGCCCGTCCATCGCCGGCGTGAGCCACAACACGCGTGCCAGCCCGAGCAGTTCGTCGACGGAGCGGGCCGTCGTTCCGTTGATGCGCACCCGCCGCAGTCGCGCACCGTCGTCCCCCGGTGTCCCGCCGGCCGTCCCGGTGCCGACCGCGAAACTGTCATCGTCGCGGTTCAGGCGCATGAACACCGAAAAGCCGTCCGGCGCGCCCTTGCGCGTCATGTCGGAAAGCTGTGCCCTGCGCAAGCCGCGCCCCGGCGACAGCAGCGAGATCGCTTCGATCAGGTTGGTCTTGCCGGCCCCGTTCGGCCCGGCCAGCACCACGTGCCGCCCGTCGAGCGTCGCCGAGGCCCGGCCGTAGTTGCGGAAATCGGTCAGCGTGACTTCGGCGAGACGGACCCTGACGCTCATGACGGACCGTCTGCCCGGCGCGACCGCGTGATGCAAGCGCGCGCCCGGCGGCGATCACACGCGCATCGGCATGAGCACATAAAGCGCGTTCTTGTCGTCGGGGTTCTCGATCAGCGTCGGTGAGCCGGCGTCGGCGAACGAGAACTTGACGTCGCTGCTCGAAAGCTGGCTGGCGATGTCGAGCAGGTAGCGCGCGTTGAAGCCGATCTCGAGCGGATCGGACTCGTAGCCGGCCGGCAGTTCCTCGGTCGCCGAGCCCGAATCGGGATTGTTGACGGCAAGCGTGAGCTGTCCTTCGGCGAGCGCCAGCTTGACCGCCCGCCCGCGCTCCGAGGAGACGGTGGAAACCCGGTCGACGGCCTCGGTGAACACCTTGCGGTCGATCACCATGTCCTTGTCGTTGCCGGTCGGGATGACCCGCTCATAGTCCGGGAAGGTGCCGTCGATCAGCTTGGAGGTGAGCACCACCGAGCCGATCGTCAGGCGGATCTTGCTCTCGGACAGTTCGACCTGCACCGACACGTCCGGATCATCGACCAGCTTCTGCAGCTCGCCGACGGTCTTGCGCGGCACGATCACGCCCGGAATGCTCTCGGCTCCGTCGGGCGCCTTGGTCTCGGCGCGGGCCAGCCGGTGTCCGTCCGTCGCCACCGCGCGCAGGACGATGTCACCGTCGCGCTCGGCGGTGTGCAGATAGATGCCGTTCAGATAGTAGCGCGTCTCCTCGGTGGAGATGGCGAACTGCGTGGCCTCGATCAGCCGGCGCAGCGTCTCGCTGTCGAGCCGGAACGTGTGGGAGAATTCGCCGGCGGCCAGTTGCGGAAAATCGCTCTCGGGCAGGCATTGCAGCTTGAACTGCGACCGGCCGGTGATCACGGTCATCGTGGCGCCGTCCGGTTCGGTCGCCAGCATCACTTCCGATCCGTCCGGCAGCTTGCGGACGATGTCGTAGAGAAGGTGCGCCGGCACGGTCGTCGCGCCGCCCTGCTCGACATGGGCGGGCACCGCCTCGTTGATCTCCAGATCGAGGTCGGTGGCGGTCATCGCCAAGCTGCCGCCATCGGCCCTGAGCAGCACGTTGGACAGGATCGGGATCGTGTTGCGGCGCTCCACCACGCGATGGACATGGTTGAGGGATTTCAGGAGGTTGGCTCGCTCGAGAGTAACGCGCATTGTGTGACAGATCCGGATCCGGCATTCGAGGGCCCGCCGGCAGACGGCGAACCCGGCGGTGACGGGTTGAGGCGTTGCGCCGGCGTGATCGCCGCGCAAATCGCCCGCCCCCTCGGGATCGCGAATGTGGCGGCTTGCCCGCCGAAAAGCAAGCCGAACGGCCGGCGCTCGCACGCCGGCCGTTTCATTGATTGGGGAAAACGAAACCGTTGTCGGCGAAGCGCGCTATTCGCGGATCAGCCGGCGCAGCAGTTCGATCTCCTTGGCCAGTTTCGCATCGTCCTTGATGAGCTGTTCGACCTTGCGCACGGCGTGGAGCACTGTGGTGTGATCCTTGCCGCCGAAGCGTCGGCCGATCTCGGGCAGCGATCGGGGCGTCATGGTCTTGGACAGGAACATGGCGATCTGGCGCGGCCGCACGACCGAGCGCGTGCGACGGTTGGACAGAAGCTCCGACCGGGCGACGTTGTAATGGTTGGCGACCGCCTTCTGGATGTCCTCGATCCGGATCTTCTTTTCATCGTCCACCCGCACCAGATGGCCCAGAATGTCGTCGACCCGGTCGAGCGCGATGTTGGGCTCGAAGGAGTGGCGGAAGACGAGCTGGTTGAACGCGCCCTCGAGCTCGCGGAAGCTCGACGTGACGGTCCGCGCCACATGGGTCAGCACCTCGCTGGAGATGTCCAGCGACGTGTCGTCCTTGCGCGCGTCGGCAAGCCGGCGCTCCAGCATGGCGAGCCGCATGCCGAAGTCCGGCGACTGGATTTCCAGCGCCACGCCGCCCTGCAGCCGGGAGCGCACGCGCGGGTCGAGCGATTCAAGTTCCGAGGGCGGGCGGTCGCCGGCGACCACAACCTGTCGGGCGCTGTCGAGCAGCGTGTTGATCAGGTGGCAGAACTCGGACTGGATCTTCTCGCCCTGCAGGAACTGCATGTCGTCGATGATAAGAAGGTCGATCTCGTGCAGGGTCTCCTTCAGGCGCAGCGCGCTCTGGTCGCGGATCGCGCTCGCAAAACGCCACATGAAGTACTCGGCCGTCAGGTAGACGACGCGCTTGGACGGATCCTTGGCCTTGGCGGCGTTGGCGATCGCCTGCAAGAGGTGGGTCTTGCCGAGCCCGACATTGGAATGAAAGAACAGCGGGTTGAAGCGGGCCGCGTTTGGCCCCTTCTCGACGGCCGCGCGCGCCGCCGCCAGGCACACCCGGTTCGACGGTCCCTCGACGAAGCTGTCGAACGTGTAGCGGCTGTCGACGGGCGAGCCGAGCATTTCGCCGTTCTTGCCGATCTCGGGCGTCGTGCGCCCCTGCGCCGGCGTCGCGGCGCGGTCGGTCTTGGCCAGCGCGTTCGCCTTGGCCCGCTCGGCGCTCGCCTTGGCGGCGTCGGCCGCCTGGCCGGCCCGCGCCGAAGCGCTCGCCGCCCCGCGCGCCGCGCTGCGCACCACGATCTCGACCTTGAGCACGTCGCCGTCCTCGGCCTGCCAGAGCGCGACGATCGTGTCGAGATAGTGGTTGTTGATCCAGTTGCGCAGGAACGGGGTGGGGACCGACAGCTGGACCACGGGGCCGTCCGCATCTTCCAGTTTGAGCCGTTTGAACCAGCTCTGATAGACCTCTCCGCCGAGCTTGGCCCGCAATTGCTGGCAAATCTTCTCGAACGTCCTGCTTCCCGCCGACGCCTTCCTGGCATCGCTGGGTGCGTCCTTGCCGTCTTCGTCCGGCTTCTTGTTGCTCATCGTTCCACCCTCTCCGATCGCTGCCTTGCTTCGTTCGATTGTCTGGCGCGTCTCGGATATGGCCGCTCGCCCGGCCATGGGGGTGTGTGCTGGCGGATGCGTCATTGCGTGCGCAACCCTTTCGACTTCCCCTCGCATATTGTGTTCTCGCCTCCTGTCGTTGGCCGGCCGGGCCCCGCACATCCCGCGCCGTGCATATCATTGTCAGAGCGGATCCCGCTGGCCCTGTGCCCGACCGGCCGGCGCCAAACACAAACATGCGCCGGTGGTGATCCGCGATCGTTCTTCGATGTCGCCCCGTGGCCTTTCTGTCGCTTCCGGCTTTCCGGGACCGGCATGCTCCTCCTTCCTGCCCCGGGCGCAGGGCGATCGATCCCGTTTGCCGGAATCGCCCGATTCCGGCACGCATTCAGCTACCCGACTGTTGAAGTGGTCCTGCCCCAGGACCGCTGGACATACGCACGCCTCACCGCATGCAACCATGGGTCGCAGCCGCCAATTCGACTTGCTTCTGGTGTGGGAGCGTCCGCCCGTCTTGTGATCCTAAATTAGCCCCATCGCGGCCCGTCAGACAAGGCCCGCTAACGGTAAATTAACGCTTGTGCGGGCGCGAATCGGAGAACAAAAAGTGCCCGGTTTCGATCGCGAAAAGATAAGCTTTTGGGATTCCACAGCTTCTTTTCGGGCGTCGAAAAACGCACCCGCCGTGAAAAAAAATCGGAAAAAATCGGTTGACTCGGAGGCCCTTATGGACAGGCGGGAAAACCGCGCTCCGATCCGGGCGCGAGTCTCCTAAATATATGAAATATAAAGAAAAAGTCGGATCAAGGCGGGCGACCGCGGATGCAGGGGCGATCGGCGGGCTCAAGCGGGAGCGGCTAAATCTTTGTGCCTCAAGGCAAATTTTTCATTAGCCGCGCAACAAAAAACCCGGCCGAGGCCGGGTTCCGGTCATTGATGAGCCGACGAAGGAAATCAGGCGCCGATCGTCTTCACCCGATGGGCGAGCCGGGAGACCTTCCGCGCGGCGGTGTTCTTGTGCATCACGCCCTTGCTCGCTGCACGCATAAGTTCAGGCTGCGCGGCGCGCAGCGCGGCATCGGCCGCGCTCTTGTCGCCGGCGGCGATCGCCTCCTCGACCTTGCGGACGAACGTGCGCACGCGCGAACGGCGTGCGGTGTTGACCTGGGTGCGCGTTGCGATCTTGCGCGTTGCCTTCTTGGCCGACCTGGTATTGGCCATGGGTGCCTCTCTCGATGTGATCCGGGAACCGGACAGGGGCCGTGCGGGGTCTGGTCGACCGGTCCACCGTGCCCATGAACAAGTGTGGCGGCCACACAGCCGCCAAGTTGGCGCCGCTATAAGCGCAAACGCCTTTCCAGTCAACGCCGACCCGGCAGAAAGCGACAGCCGGACGCCGCCGGCTCAGCGGTTGCGGAAGCTCGGCGTGCGTTTCTCGATAAACGCGGACATGCCCTCTTCCTGATCGTCCAGCGCGAAGGCGGAATGGAACAGCCGCCGCTCGAAACGCAGCCCTTCGGAAAGACCGGTCTCGAAGGCGCGGTTGATCGCCTCCTTGGCCATCATCGCCGTCGGCAGCGAATAGCCGGCGATCTTCTGCGCGGCGCTCAGCGCTTCCTCGATCAGTTCCGTGTCCGGGACGACGCGCGCCACCAGACCGCAGCGCTCGGCTTCCTCGGCGTCCATCTGCCGCCCGGTCAGGCACAGATCCATGGCCTTTGCCTTGCCGATCGAGCGGGCGAGCCTTTGCGTGCCGCCCATGCCGGGCAGGATGCCCAGCGAGATTTCGGGCTGGCCGAACTTGGCGCTTTCGGAGGCGATGATGAAGTCGCACATGCAGGCCAGTTCGCATCCGCCGCCCAGCGCGTAACCGCTGACCGCGGCGATCATCGGCTTGGGAAACGCGGCGATCCGCTCCCAGCCGCTCAGGGAATCGTGCATGTAGGCGCTGGCGAACTCGAACGCCTGCATCTCCTTGATGTCGGCGCCGGCCGCGAAGGCCTTCTGCGATCCGGTGATGACGACCGCGCCGATCTTGCCGTCCTCGCGCAGCGCGTCGAGCGCGGCGGTCAACTCGTCCAGCAGCTTTGCGTTGAGCGCGTTGAGCGCCTTGGGGCGGTTGAGCGTGACGAGCGCGACTTCGCCGCGTTTTTCGACATTGATCGTGTCGTAGGCCATGCGCTGAGTGCTCCGTGGCTTTCGGTTGAGGCGGCTATCTCTGGCACGCCGGACAATGGAAAGTCGACCGTCCGCTTTGCACGAAGCGGCGGATCGTTCCGCCGCACCCGTCGTGGCGGCACGGCTCGCCCTCGCGCCCGTAGACCGCGAAGCTGTGCTGGAAGTAGCCGAGCGAGCCGTCCGTGCGGGAGTAGTCGCGCAGCGACGAGCCGCCGGCCGCGATCGCTTCGGCGATGACGGCGCGGATCGCATCGGCAAGCGCGGTGCAGCGGGCCGTCGGTCGTCCCGCGCGGGTGACCAGGGTGCCCGCCCTGCGGCGCGGCGAGAGCCGGGCCCGCCACAGCGCCTCGCAGACATAGATGTTGCCGAGCCCGGCGATCAGGCGCTGGTCCAGAAGCGCGGCCTTGAGCGGCGCGGCCCTGCCGGCAAGCAGCAGCGCCAAATGATCGCCGTCGAGCGCGTTTCCGGTCGGCTCCAGCCCCAGTTCGCGCAGATACCGGTTGTCGGCCAGCGTCTCCACCCGGTCGAGATCGACGAAACCGAACCGTCTGGGATCGTTGTAGGTGATCGCGCGACGCGTCCCGTCCGGGCCGGTCAGATGGAACACCAGATGGTCGTGCGCTTCCGCTTTCGACCGCGCATGGCGGAACGCGCCGGGCAGGGCGTCGCCGTCCTCGTCGGCGATGCGATAGGAGCCCGACATGCCAAGATGGCTGATCAGAACCGCGCCATTGTCGAAATGCATCGTCAGGTACTTCGCCCGGCGGCCGATCGCCGTCACGGTGCGGCCCTCTATGGCGGTAGAAAGCCCGGCTGGAAGCGGAAATCTCAGGTCGGGCCGGCGCAGCTCGAGCCGGTCGAGACGCGCGCCCTCCATCGCCGGCGCCAGACCACGCCGCACCGTTTCGACCTCGGGAAGTTCAGGCACCGGCCCTGATCTCGCCCAGAACCGAGGTGCCGTCGGCGCCGGCGGGCAGGCCGAGATGATCGGCGACCGTCTCGCCTATGTCCGCATAGGTCTTGCGGATGCCGATGCCGGTGGCGGGCAGCCCAGGCCCCCAGGCCAGAAAGGGCACGCGCTCGCGGGTGTGGTCGGTCCCCGTCCAGGTCGGATCGCAGCCATGATCGGCCGTCACGATCAGCAGGTCGCCCGGCTTCATCTTCGCCTGGATCTCCGGAAGGAAACGGTCGAACGCCTCAAGCGCGGCCGCGTAGCCGGCCACGTTCCGCCGATGTCCGTAGAGCATGTCGAAGTCGACGAAGTTGGCGAACACCAGATCGCCGTCCTCAGCATCGTCCATCGCCGCGAGCATGGTCGCTCCGATCGCCGCGTTGCCCGAGGCCTTGCGCACCTCGCTGACGCCCTGATGGGCGAAGATGTCACCGATCTTGCCGACCGCGATCACCCGGCCGCCGGCCTCGACGGTGCGGTCGAGCAGGGTCGGCGCCGGCGGCAGGACCGAATAGTCGCGCCGGTTGCCGGTGCGCTCGAAACTCGCCCGGTCCTCGCCGACGAAGGGCCGTGCGATGACGCGGCCGATGTTGAGCGGATCGACGAGGTCGCGCACCGTCTCGCACAGCGCATAGAGGCGGTCGAGGCCGAACCGGGTTTCGTGTGCGGCGATCTGGAAGACCGAATCGGCCGAGGTGTAGAAGATCGGCTGGCCCGTTCGCAGATGCTCCTCGCCCAGTTCGGCGATGATATCGGTGCCCGAAGCGTGCTTGTTGCCGAGCGAACCGTCGAGCCCGGCCTTCGCGTAGATGGCTTCCAGCAGGTCCTGCGGAAACGCGGGCACCTCGTGCGGAAAATAGCCCCAGTCGAAGAGCACCGGCACGCCCGCGATCTCCCAGTGGCCCGATGGCGTGTCCTTGCCGTGCGAAACCTCTTCGGCCGCACCCCAGATGCCCTGCGCATCGTCGGGCTTCAGCGCGGCCGCTCCGGCATGGGCAGAGGCCAGGTCGACGGCGTGGAACAGGCCCAGCGCCGCCAGGTTCGGCAGTCGCAGCGGCCCTTTCCGATCGGCATTGTCGGCTTCGCCTGCGGCCGCCGCATCGATGATGTGGCCGACCGTGTTCGCGCCGGCGTCGCCGAAGGCCTCGGCGTCGGGCGCTCCGCCGATGCCGACCGAATCCAGCACGATGAGAAATGCGCGCGCCATGACGTTCCTGCCTTCCCGGGCCGCCGTGGCGGGCCCGTACCCTGTTGCGGTGTTTTCGTTCGCGGCCGGATCGCCATATAAGCATGCGCGTGGTCAAGGTCCATCATGGTCGTCGGACCACCGAGGGCGACGCGACCGGGGAGGGCAATCATGCGCAGGCCGATACTCGCACTGCTGGCGGCGATCATCGCGACCATGCCCGTGGCGGCCGACTGGCGCGCCGAAACCGGCGTGTTCCGGATCGGCGTCGTCGATCCGGGCGGGGGAACGACGTCTCCGGCCCGTTACGAGCCGTTCCGCGAGGCGGTCAGTACAGCGATCGACATGCCCGTCGAGGTCCTGGTGCTGCGCGACGCACCCAGCCTGATCGACGCGCAGACCAGCGGCCGCATCGAATATGCAATTCTGTCGGCGCTCGGCTACGCGGCCGCGCAGGAGATGTGCGCCTGTCTGGTGCCGCTGGTCGTGCCGCGAACGGCCGGCGGCGCCACCGGCGTGCGCTCGGTTCTGGTGGTCGATGCGGCCACAGGCGAAGAGGCGGTCGGCTCGGGACCGATCGGCTATGGCCCGGAAGGTTCGCTGACCGGCGCGCTCGCCCCGCAGGTCGCCTTCACCCATCAGGGACAGCCGCTCGGCGAGGCCGGGCTCGATCTTGTCGTTCAGCCGAGCTTCGAGGCCGCCCGTGACGCCTTCCTTGCCGGCGATCTCGCCGGCCTCTTTGCCTGGGACTATGCGGTGGCCGACCCGGACCGGGCGATCGGCGGCGGCCTGGGCGCGGCGCTGGTCGGCGACGCGGCGGTCGGCGCGTCGATCCTGTGGCGTTCCGAACATGTGCCGTTCGGCCCGCACGCGGTGCGCGATACCGTGCCGGCGGACGTCCGTACCGCGCTGCGCGAGGCGCTCGTCGCGCTCGAGGAGGCGGCGCCGGACGCCTATGACGTCATCTCGCCGACGCTCGGTGGCGGGTTCGTGCCGGTGGAAGCGGCCGACTACGCGTTCGCCGCGCGCATCGTGAAGGCGCTGGCGGAGACGCCCTGACGGACGTCAGCAGTTCGAGCAGGGGATGTGGTCGACGAGCCGGGGATGGAACCAGTAGGTTTCTTCCATGTCGATGCCGACAGCCGATCCGTCGGCGTTGCGCCCCGTCACCCAGGTGATGAGCGGCAGATACCGGATCTCGACCTGCACCATCACCACGAACGTCTCGTCGATCCGCAGCCGGTCGGGAACCCAGGTTTCGTCGCCGGCCGGCCAGCCGCCGTCAAACGAGCCGTCCTTGTTCATCCGGCGCGACCAGACGATCTGGCCGCCAAGCGCGTGGTCGTCATCGACATCGATGCCGACGATGGTGATGCGCGGCGTGTCCGCCTGATAGGGAAACAGGATTGATTCGCCGACCTTCATGATCGCTTCGAGCCGGTCCTTGTCGACCGCGCTCTGCTGCGTGACGAGGTCGGCCGTGGTCGATGCGACCCGCGCGACGCGCTTGTTCAGCGAGACACCGGACGAGATCTCCATCGTGCCCAGATAGAGCATCAGCAGCAGCGGAACGATCAGCGCGAACTCGACCGCGGCGACGCCCCGCCGGTCCGCCCGGTAGCGGCGCCACAGTCCGAACACCCCGCCGTGGCGCGGCCGGTTCGCGGAGTTGCCTGTCCGTCCGACTGTGGGGGTGGTGACCATCAGAAGGGCTCGTTCTGCCAGGTGGTGGTGGTGTAGAGCAGCACGCGGCCATCATCGAGGCCGGCGATGCGGGACTTCATCAGGTCCGTGTAGACCGGCCATTCGTAGATGATCCGCAGATTGTTGATCGATCCGGCGCCTCCGGGCGCGTACTTGAAGCCGCTGGTGTCGATCTCGCCGGGGCCGGAGAACGGAATGGAGGTCGGCACGTCATCGAAGCTGGCATAGCTCTGCAGGTCGAAGTGCAGGTCCGGACAGCCCGCGGCGACGAACACGTCGATGTCGTCGCAGATCATCTGCCGGAAGGCGGCCTGGTCCGTTACCGCCGGAACGATCTGGCCGGTCCGGATCTGGCGGGCGAGCCGATCCATCGAATTGGCCATCACCTGTTCGGCCGTGAACGAAACGGTCGTTTCCAGAACCGCGAAGATCAGCAGGAAGAAGGGCAGCGCAAGGATGGCGAACTCGATCGCGGTCGCCCCGCGCCGGTCGCGCAGAAGGCCCCATCGCCGTCTGCGGCAAGCCCGTTTCCTTGTGCCGTGGGACACGCCTGAACTCCTGTCCGGAACTGAACCCGGTCAGAATAGGACACAGAAATTGACAATCGGTTTGCGCGATCGGTCGAACTTGCAACGCACCGGCGGCGCCGGCCGCGGCCGCGGTCAGAGGGCGATCAGGCCGTCCGGAGCGGGACCTCAGAACAGGTCGGCGTCGGCGTTCTCCTCGAACATCGCATTGACGCGGGCGCGTTCGCGGGTCGATTCGATCTCGGCGGGGGTCTGATAGGCCGATTCGCAGTACGGATCGCACGACAGCGTCTCGATGATCGAACGCCGGTAGATGCGCACGGTGGCGAGCTGGTCGCGGCTGACCGAGATCTGTTCGTCGAAGATCGGCGCGCCGCCCTGGTCGAGGACGACGATGTTGGTCCGCCCGAAGGCCTGACCGGTGAGCACGATCGTGTTGGCATCGTGCACGGTGGCGTCGGCGACGGCGGGATTGCCGATGATCACCGTTGCCGCCGGCCGCGACATCTTCAGAATGCGGGCCTGGTTGAGGATGACCTCGATGCCGCCCTGCGCGGGCGGCTCTGCGTGTGCAGGCGCGGCGGTGAACGCAACGGCCATGAGCGGCAGGGCTGCAAGGAAGGCGGCGCGAAGGGCCATCGGCGGACTCCAGCGGTTCGGTGGTTACCGAACATTCAGCGAGATTGGTTGAGGAACGGTTAAGCGCGCTTGGCGGTACGGGATCGGCGCGCTGCGGGCACAACCGGCGATTAACCATCGCGCGTGGAAAGGGCCGTTAACGATCGGGCAACCACGCCCGTTAAGGGCCCCGCAATCGGCGCGGCGTATGGTGAGCCTACTGACCGCGACAGGACGACAGGCGGCAGGACTGCTGTTCGCCAACGAATAAGGAGCTCACCAATGTTTGCACGTTTTCTGAAAGACGAGTCGGGCGCAACCGCCATCGAGTATGGCCTGATCGCTGCGCTCATCGCCGTCGCCATCATCGCCGGCGCCACCACGCTGGGCGAAACGCTGAACACCCAGTTCCAGGAAATCTCTGACGAGATCTCCGGCTAAGGCGCCGTTCGCAACTAATCCGATCACGGCCCGCCCGGCAACGGACGGGCCGTTTTCCTTGGCGCGATCGCGCGGCCTCGCCGCCAAGGGTGCTGGTGCCCGCTCAGGAAGTCTTAACAGGGCCGGGTTAGGCTCGGTTTCAAAGCATCGCAGCGAGATACGGACCAGATCATGCTCTCAGCCATCATCTTCGTCGTCTTTCCGTTCGCCATGATCTACGCGGCCGTCTCGGACATGTTCACGATGACGATCGCCAACCGGGTGTCGCTGCTGCTGATCGTCACCTTCTGCGCCATCGCCCCGTTCATCGGTCTGACTTGGATGCAGTTCGCCATGCATCTGGCCGCCTTCGCTCTCGTGCTGACGGTGACCTTCGGCCTGTTCGCGCTCGGCGTGATGGGCGGAGGCGACGCCAAGCTGATGGCATCGACGGCGCTGTGGTTCGGACTGGGGGCGGGGCTGATGAACTACCTGCTTCTGGCGACGATGGCCGGGGGCGCGCTGACGCTCGCGCTGCTCATCTTCCGCAAATCGCCGCTCGCCACCGTCGCAGGCGAGGTGCGCGTCCTGCGCCGGATCATCGACGAAAAGGACATACCGTATGGCATCGCGTTGGCGATCGGCGGGCTTGGCGCATTCCAGCACTCCCCCGCCATGATCTGGGCGCTCAGCCAGGCCTGAAGCGGCCGCGTCCGGCTTTACCGGCGGTTAAGCATACCGCTCCAGCCATCGTTAACCATAAGTACACCATTGCTCGCCGAATATGGGCCCTGTGGCGGAACAATCCGCCGGCAGATCGGGTGTGCCCATGTCGATGCGTATCGTAATCCTGGCTATAGCAATCGTGGCGGCTGGCGCCGCCGGCTACCTCGCCATGAACATGATGGGGTCCAGCGGCCCGACCCAGCAGGTCACCGTCGCTCCGCCCCCGCCCTCCATCCAACTCGACGAGGTGCTGGTGGCGACAGAGACGCTGACCACCGGTGCCCGCGTCGAGAACCGCATGCGCTGGCAGAAATGGCCGACCGACGCGCTGTCGCCCGATTTCATCACCCGCGAAAGCCGCCCTGACGCGATGGTCGAACTGTCCGAGTCGGTGGTCCGCGCGACGATCGCCCAGGGCGAGCCGATCCGTCCGATCAAGCTTCTGGGCGCCGACCAGAGCTTCATGTCCTCCATCCTGCCCGCCGGCAAGCGCGCCGTTGCGACCGAGATCGCAGCCGATACCTCGGCGGGCGGCTTCATCCTGCCCGATGACTATGTCGACGTGATCATGGTCTCGCGCGGCCAGGACGGCGGCTTCGAGACCGAGACCATCCTCAACAACATCCGCGTTCTGGCGATCGACCAGACGATCCGCGAGGACGAGGAGGGCCGGCTTGTCCAGGTCGGCCAGACCGCCACGCTCGAACTGACCCCGCGTCAGGCCGAGATCATCACCGTCGCCCGCCAGATGGCCGACCGGCTGACGCTGTCGCTGCGTTCGGTCAAGGACGTCAATCCCGATGACGCCTCCGACGCCGCCGAGCATCTGGTCGGCGCCGGCCCGGACGGCACGATCACCATCATCAAGGGCGGGCAGAGGAGCACGGCGGCGCAATGACCAAAGCAACCGTCAAGGCCGGCCAGTTCCCGATGGGCGGCACAATCCAGACACGAACCCACGGGCATACCACCATGGTCGCCAAAACGTTCAAGACCCTGCTGGCGGCGGCCGCCGCCTTCGTCCTTCTCACGGCCGCTCCGTCCGGATCGCATCTGGCCGGCGTTTCCGACGCGCAGGCCCAGAGCATCGTCAAGGTCGGTCGCAAGGGCGCGGGCACCGAACGGATCGTCCTGGGCCTCGACAAGTCGCTCGTCATCGACCTGCCGGCCGACGCCCATGACATCCTGGTCGCCAACCCGGAGGTCGCCGACGCCGTCAGCCGCACCTCGCGCCGCATCTACCTGTTCGGCAAGTCCGTCGGCGAAACGAACATCTTCGTGTTCGACCGCAGCGGCAACCAGCTCGTCAGCCTCGACCTTCAGGTCGAGCGCGACGTCGCCGGCCTCGACCGCTACCTGGCCCGCTTCATCGAAGGGTCCGAGATCATCAACGACAACATCGTGCTGACCGGCTCGGTCCTGACGCCGCAGGACGCCGCCAAGGCCGCCAAGCTGGCCGAGATCTTCGTCAAGGGCGGCGACGCGACCACCCAGGAGACCGGCTTCTTCTTCGGCCGGATCGGCGACAGCCAGATCGTCAACCTTCTCGAGATCACCGGTGGCGATCAGGTCATGCTCAAGGTGACGGTCGCCGAGATCCAGCGCTCGGTGATGAAGCAGCTCGGCACCAGCCTGAACGTCAGCGGCAACGCCAATGGCGGCGACATCACCTTCGGCGTTGTCAACGAGGGCAGCTTCGGCGCCCTTGGCAAGCGCATCAACAGCGGCAATGGCCTGTCGCTCGGCGCCAACCTCGGCAGCGTGAACCTCTCCGCCCAGTTCCGCGCCATGGAAGAGGCGGGCGTCATGAAGACGCTGGCCGAGCCGACGCTGACCGCCGTCTCCGGCGAAAAGGCGATCTTCCGCGCCGGCGGCGAATACAACATCGTCAACGGTTCCTCGGTCGACGACAACGGCCAGATCGTCGTCAACTACCGCGAAATCGAATACGGCGTCGGGCTGGAGTTCACGCCGGTCGTGCTGTCGCCGGGCCGGATCAGCCTGAAGGTGCGCACCTCGGTTTCCGAGCCAACGGCCGAAGGCGCGGTGCCCGGATTTGTCGGCAACGTCTCCGTGCTGTCGCTGCGCAAGCGCCTTGCCGACACCACCGTCGAACTGCCGTCGGGCGGCTCGATGATGATCGCCGGGCTGTTGCGCGACGACGTGCGCCAGGTGGTCTCGGGCTTCCCGGGCCTGTCCAAGGTGCCGGTTCTGGGCGCGCTGTTCCGCAGCCAGGATTATGTGCGCAACGAGACCGAGCTTGTGATCGTCGTAACGCCCTATCTGGCCCGTCCCGTCGCACCGGCCAAGCTCGCCAGGCCGACTGACAATTTCAATCCGCCCAGCGATGCGCAGGGTGCGCTGCTGAGCCGCGTCAACCGGATCTATGGCGGCCAGAGCGAGCAGCTCCCGCCCGGCCGGTACCACGGTGCAATCGGCTTCATCTACAAGTGACCGGAGTACAGCAAGCCATGTCAGCCTCCAAGTTCAAGACGGTGACCGGCCTTGTGGTCGCGGGCGGCCTGCTGGCCGGCTGCGCGTCCACCGACAAGATCGCTGTCGGTTCGGTTTCCGACGACTATCGGACCAACCATCCCATCATCGTCTCCGAGCAGGAACAGACGCTCGACGTACCGGTCGCCTCGGGCGCGCGCACGCTGAACGGGCCGACCCGCAGCAACGTGACCGCCTTCGCCACCGCCTTCAGCGGATCGGGCACGAACGTGCTGCACATGCTGATGCCGGTCGGCTCGGCGAACGAACATGCCGCAAAGCGCGTTCGCGAGGACATCCTGGTCGCGATCGAGCGCGGTGGCGTCAGCCGCCACGACGTGTCGGTCCAGCACTACGATGCCACGGCCCATGACGCCGTCGCGCCGGTCAGGCTCTCCTATCGCGGCGTGACCGCCACGCTGCCGCATCCGTGCGGCCAGTGGACCGAGAACCTCGTCGACACGACCTCGAACAGGCATCACCGCGACTATGGCTGTTCCACGCAAAACAATCTGGCCGCCCAGGTCGAGAACCCCGGCGACCTTCTGGGACCGCGCGCCATGTCCCCGATCGACGCGACCCAGCGCGGTGCCGTGATCGGCACCTACCAGCAGGGTCCGCAGCCCAAAGCCTCAGAGGTCAACTACTGATCCGGCGGCCGCCGATGCGCTGGCCCCAAAACCGAAGCGGAAGCAAGTGACATGTCCGATACCGCTCTGAAGCACGAGTTCGATGACGGCCCCGCAGCGCCGACCGCCGACGAAGCGGCCGCGCTGCAGGAGGTTCGACCCGTCCCGCGCATTTCCGTGCAGGCGTTCTGCGAGACACAGGCCGTCGCCTCGACCATCGAGCGCATGTCCGAGGACCGGCGGATGGCCAAGGCGCAGACCCGCGTCTACATGGGCGGCATCGCCGCGGCCATCGAGTTCTACCAGACCGCGCCGACCCCCAACCTGATCTTCGTGGAGATCACCTGCGGGCCGGACGAGCTTCTCGCCCGCCTGAACGATCTCGCCGAGGTGTGCGACCCCTCCAGCCGGGTCGTGATCATCGGCCACCACAACGATATCGCCCTTTACCGCGAACTGATCCGCACCGGCATCTCCGAATACATGGTCGCGCCGGTCACCATCGCCGATCTGATGAACACCATCTCGGGCCTGTTCGTCGATCCGGAGGCCGAGCCGCTCGGCCGCTCGATCGCCTTCATCGGCGCCAAGGGTGGTGTGGGTGCCTCGACCATCGCGCACAACGTGTCCTGGGCGATCTCGACCCTGTTCCAGAACGAGGTCATGGTCGTCGACATGGACCTGCCGTTCGGCACGGCCAACATCAATTTCGACCAGGATCCCGCCCAGGGCATCGCCGAGGCGGTCTTCTCGCCCGAGCGTCTCGACGAGGTGTACCTCGACCGGCTGCTCGCCAACTGCGCCGACCATCTGGCGCTGCTTGCCGCGCCCTCGACGCTCGACCGCGCCTACGACTTCGACGCGTCCGCCTTTTCCAACCTGATCGACATCGCCCAGCGCACAGCGCCCGCCGTGATCCTCGATGTCCCGCACGTCTGGTCGGGATGGACCAAGGCCACGCTGACCCAGGCCGACGAGGTCGTCATCGTCGCCGCGCCGGAGCTGGCCAACCTGCGCAACACCAAGAACCTGGTCGACACGCTGCGCTCCCTGCGGCCCAACGACGCGCCGCCGCGTCTGGTGGTCAACCAGGTCGGCGTTCCCAAGCGGCCCGAGATTTCGGTCGGCGATTTCGTCGACCCGCTCGAACTCCAACCCGCCGCCGTCATCCCGTTTGATCCGCAGCTGTTCGGCAATGCCGCCAATTCGGGCCGCATGCTGGCCGAGACGGATGCCGGCAGCCCGGTCGTCGCCACGCTCGGTGAACTGGCCCATCTGGTGACCGGCCGGACCACGGTCGCACCGAAACACAAGCCGGGACTGCAGGGCCTGCTGGCGCGGCTCAAGAAAAGCTAAGGACAGGACATGTTCGGCAAGAGAGGCACATCGGCAACGCCAGGCAATGCCGGGTCCGGCGGCGGCGAGAGCGCACCGGCGCCCGAGCCGGCCCAGTCCGCGCCGCCCGCGCCGACGGTAGAGCCGGCCGCTCCGAAGGCCGAGCCGGCGCCTGCGCCCGCGCCCGCCGCAAGTGCGCCCAAGCCGGCCGCCAAACCTGCTCCGATGCCTGCGCCGCAGCCGGCAGCGCCCACGCGGTCGATGTCGCAGCGCAACGAATCCTACTACGACACCAAGACGCAGGTCTTCTCGGCGCTGATCGAGACGATCGACCTGTCGCAGCTCGCCAAGCTCGACGCCGATTCGGCGCGCGAGGAAATCCGCGACATCGTCAACGACATCATCGCGATCAAGAACTATGCGATGTCGATCGCCGAGCAGGAGGAACTGCTCGAGGACATCTGCAACGACGTGCTCGGCTACGGCCCGCTCGAGCCGCTGCTCGCCCGCGACGACATCGCCGACATCATGATCAACGGCCCCGACAGCGCCTACATCGAAGTCGGCGGCAAGGTGCAGCCGGCCGACATCAAGTTCCGCGACGCCCAGCAGCTTCTGTCGGTGTGCCAGCGCATCGTCAGCCAGGTCGGCCGCCGCGTCGACGAATCGAGCCCGATCTGCGACGCCCGCCTCGCCGACGGGTCCCGCGTCAACGTGATCGCGCCGCCGCTCGCCATCGACGGCACCGCGCTGACCATTCGTAAGTTCAAGAAGGACAAGCTGACCCTCGATCAGCTCGTCAATTTCGGCTCGATCTCGCCGGAGGGCGCGACCCTTCTTCAGATCATCGGACGCGTGCGCTGCAACGTCGTCATCTCCGGTGGTACCGGCTCGGGCAAGACGACCCTGCTGAACTGCCTGACGCGCTACATCGATGCCGACGAGCGCATCATCACCTGCGAGGACTCGGCCGAACTGCAGCTCCAGCAGCCGCACGTTGTCCGGCTTGAGACCCGGCCGCCGAACCTCGAGGGCGAGGGCCAGATCACCATGCGCGATCTGGTCAAGAACTGCCTGCGCATGCGGCCCGAACGGATCATCGTCGGCGAGGTGCGCGGCCCGGAGGTGTTCGACCTGCTGCAGGCGATGAACACCGGTCACGACGGTTCGATGGGCACCATCCACGCCAACTCGCCGCGCGAGTGCCTGTCGCGTATCGAATCGATGATCGCCATGGGCGGCTTCTCGCTGCCGCAACGGACGGTGCGCGAGATCATCGTCGGCTCGGTCGACGTGATCGTCCAGGCCGCCCGCCTGCGCGACGGCTCGCGCCGCATCACCCACATCACCGAGGTGGTCGGCATGGAGGGCGATGTGATCATCACCCAGGACCTGATGGTCTATGACATGCAGGGCGAGGACGCCAACGGCAAGATCATCGGCAAACACCGCTCGACCGGCATCGGCCGGCCCGCAATGTGGGACCGGGCGCGCTACTACAACGAGGAGCAGCGCCTGGCGGCGGCCATGGACTCCATGGAAACGGTGCAGAACTGAGATGGGCGCCATTGACCGAAACGGGGTCCGGCCATGACGTTCCTGGGCATTCCGGTCATCGTCATCGCCATCTTCGCCCTCGCTGCGCTCGGCGTGGGCGGTGTGCTCTATGCGCTGTTCTTCAACCGCCTCGAACAGGAGGAAAAGGCCGGCAAGCGGCTCGCCGCGGTCAAGAGCGCCAGCACCGACGCCGGCAAGCGCAGCGCGGCCGCCGAGCGGCTCAGCGACAGCCAGAAACGGCGCAAGCAGGTCAGTGAATCGCTTGAGGACCTCGAGCAGCGCAACAAGGACCGCGAAAAGCACATCACCAAGCCGCCGCTGAAGATGCAGATCAAGCAGGCGGGGCTCACCCTGGACATGCGCACCTTCTACATGCTGTCGGCTGGCTCGGGCGTGGTGTTCGCACTGCTCGGCTTCATCGCCGGCATCGGCATGCTGGCGGTGCCGGCCCTGTTCTTCGCCGGCGCCTTCGGCGTGCCGCGCTGGGTGGTGTCGTTCCTGCGCAAGCGCCGCATGAAGCAGTTTCTCGACGAGTTCCCGAACGCGATCGACGTGATCGTGCGCGCCATCAAGTCCGGTCTGCCGCTCAATGACGGCATCCGCCTGATCGCCAACGAGGCCAAGGAGCCGGTGCGGACCGAGTTCCGCCGCATCGTCGAGGCCCAGCAGCTGGGCGTGCCGACGCCGGAGGCCTGCCTGCGCATGTACAATCACATGCCGATACCGGAGGCGAACTTCTTCGCCATCGTCATCCAGATCCAGCAGCAGGCCGGCGGCAACCTCTCGGAGGCGCTGGGCAACCTGTCCAAGGTGCTGCGCGCCCGCAAGCAGATGAAGAACAAGGTCGCCGCCATGTCGATGGAGGCCAAGGCGTCCGCGGCGATCATCGGCGCCTTGCCGCCGATCGTCACGTTGCTGGTCTACCTGACCAGTCCCGAATACATCATGCTGCTGTTCACCACCGACACCGGCCTGTTCATCATTGGCGTGTCGCTGGTCTGGATGTCGATCGGCATCTTCGTGATGCGCCAGATGATCAATTTCGATGTGTGAGGTGGACCGATGATTGAAACGATCGTTCAGACGGCCACCTCGCCCGAATTCATCTTCGCCGCCCTGGTGTCCGTTGCCGTCTTCGCCACGTTCCTGACGCTGCTCACCTCGGTGCTGGGCGGCAGCCAGCTCAAGAACCGGATGCGGCTCGTCGCCACCGAACGCGACGAGATCAGGGCCCGCGAGCGCGCCCGCATCGCCAGCGAGAAACAGAGCGGACGCGCGTCGCTGCGTGTCGACGAGAGCAGATATTCCGGCATCAAGGGCATCGTCGACCGGCTCGACCTGCGCAAGGCGCTTGCGGACGACGACACGGTCAAGAAACTGCGCATGGCCGGCTTCCGCGGCCAGCAGCCGCTGAACCTGTTCCTGTTCGCCCGGTTCGCGCTGCCGTTCGGCTTCTTCCTGGTCGCCGTGTTCTACGTCTTCGGGCTCGGCAACTTCACCGACCACTCGACCATGATGCGCTGGTTCATGTGCATCGGCGCCGCCTATGCGGGCTTTTATGCGCCCAACCTCTACATCCGCAACCTGGCCAGCAAGCGCGGCGATTCCATCCGCAGGGCCTGGCCGGACGCGCTCGACCTGATGCTGATCTGCGTGGAATCGGGCATGTCGGTGGAAGCGGCGTTCCGGCGCGTTTCGGTGGAGATCGGCACGCAGTCGATCCCGCTCGCCGAGGAGCTCGTGCTGGTCGGCGCCGAACTGTCCTATCTCAGCGAACGGCGCCAGGCCTACGAGAACCTCGCCGCGCGCACCGGGCTCGATTCGGTGCAGGCGGTTTCTCAGGCGCTGATCCAGGCCGAGCGCTACGGCACGCCCGTGGGCGCCGCGCTGCGCGTGCTCGCCAACGAAAGCCGCGAGCAGCGCATGACCGAGGCCGAAAAGAAGGCCGCCGCGCTGCCGCCCAAGCTCACCGTGCCGATGATCGTGTTCTTCCTGCCTGTCCTGTTCGGCGTGATCCTGGGCCCCGCCGGCATCCAGATCTCGCAACAGGGCGGCATCTTCGGCGGCTGACACCGCCGCCGGCCATCATCCCAACGAGAAAAGGCCCGGCCTTGGCACCGGGCCTTTCATCGTGTGGAACGGTGCAGGATCGGCGCGGTCAGTTGGTCGCGCGCCGATCCTCTTCCTTGATCAGGTTCCAGGCGGCCTGCTGGGCCAGCATCTGTCGCAGATAGGCGATGTTGGTTTCGGCCTGCTGCGGCGACAGTTCGCGCCGGGCGATGTCTTCTGCTTCCTCGAAGCGGCCCTGAAGGCCGACGACCAGAGCCAGGTTCTGACGCACGCGGCTGTCCGCGCCGGGCTGCTGCACGGCCTGGCGCAGATAGCTCTCGGCGGTCGAAAGGTCGCCCTGCAGCATGTGGCTCATCGCCAGGTTGGACAGGATCGACGGCTCGTTCGGCGCCAACTGGAGCGCCTTCTCGTAGCGCAGGCGCGCCTCCTCGGGGCGGCCCGTCTGGTCGTAGATCGCGCCCTCCGCCGACAGCAGTTCCCAGTCCGGCTGGGTCGGATCCTGGGCGCGCTGGATCGCATCGAGGGCGGCGGGGAACTGTCCGGCGCCGGCCAGCGCCTTGCCGTAGGCGGCGAGCACCTGCTTGTCGCGCGAATGGGTGATGGCCGCCTTGCGCATCACCGCAAGGGCCTGATCGTTGTTGCCGTTCATCCGCAGGATCGAGGCGTAGCGGATGGCCACCGCCTTGTCGTCGGGATTGCGTTCATAGCGCTGCCGGTAGCTTGCGAGCGCCCCCTGCAGTTCGCCGCCCGACATCTGCGCGATCGGCTTTGACGAGGAGGGGTTGACCGACCCCGTGGTCAGGCTGTTGTTGGCGCAGCCGGCCAGGAGCGCGGTTGCGACCAGCGCCGCCGCCATCGCGGCGGGCCGGCGCTGCCGAAGGGGGTGGGACAGGATGACCATAGCGACACTCCATGAATGGGGCGCCCGCGCGGATCGCGAAAATACCCCGCGTAACCCGACGTTAACCTCTGTTAACCATGGATAATCTGTTAACCCTAACGGTTGGTTAACCAGCCCGAACCGAGGACGAGATGGCGGAGACAATTCAAGTGCTGGCGCCCGAAGAGGCGCGCGGGAAGGCGCGGCCCGTCTGGATCGTCGGCCCGGAAGGCGACGCGGCGGACGGCGCCGGCGTGCCCGCGGAGGTCACCCGATGGCTCGAGGCGATCGGCTTCGAGCGCGAGCCGGGCGCCGTCGCGCTCGTGCCCGGCGCGGACGCATCCGGGCCGGCATCGGCGGCGATCGCGCTCGGAACGCCGGGCGATCCGCTGGCGGCCGGCGCCCTGGCCGGCCGGCTGCCGGAAGGCGACTGGTTCGTCGCCAATCCCGAGGCGACCGACATCGAACTGGCAACGCTCGGCTTCTGCATGGGCGCCTATCGGTTCGACCGCTACCGTGCGCGGCCGGAAAAGCCGGTGCGGCTGGTTCCCGACGCCTCGCTCGATCGCGAACGGCTCGCCGCGATGGCCGGCGCGGTCGCGCTGACCCGCGACCTCGTCAACACGCCGGCCAACGACATGGGTCCCGACGCCATCGAGACTGCCCTGCGCACGCTCGCCGGGCAGCACAAGGCGGCGGTCCGGGCGATCGCCGGCGATGCCCTGATCGCCAAGAAGTTGCCGATGATCCATGCGGTCGGCCGCGCCGCGGCGATCCCGCCGCGCCTGCTCGACATGTCGTGGGGACGCAAGGACGCGCCGAAGGTCACGCTGGTCGGCAAGGGCGTGTCGTTCGATTCCGGCGGGCTGGGCATCAAGCCGTCGGGTTCGATGCGCAACATGAAAAAAGACATGGGCGGCGCGGCGAACGTGATCGGTCTCGCCAGCCTGATCATGGAGCTGGGGCTCGACATCCGGCTGCGCGTTCTGATCCCGGCGGTCGAGAACGCCATCGCGGGCAATGCCTTCCGGCCCGGCGACGTCTATCCCACGCGCAAGGGGATCACCGTCGAGATCGGCCACACCGACGCCGAAGGGCGTCTCGTCTTGGCCGACGCACTGACCCTTGCCGACGAGGACGATCCCGACCTGATCGTCGACATGGCGACCCTTACGGGCGCCGCGCGCGTCGCGCTCGGACCGGACGTGGTGCCGTTCTTCACCGAGGACAACAAGCTGGCGACGGCCCTCGCGGCGGCGTCGGAGGCGGTGCGCGATCCGGTCTGGCGCATGCCGCTGTGGCAGCCCTATGCGCGCAATCTCGCCTCCACCGTCGCCGACTGCGCCAACGTGACGACCGACGGCTTTGCCGGGTCGGTCACGGCGGCGCTGTTCCTGCAGAAATTCGTCTCGGCCGATCGGCGCTGGGCGCATTTCGACCTGTTCGCATGGAACCCCAAGCCGAAGCCGCACGCGCCGGTGGGTGGCGAGGCGCAGGCGATCCGGGCGATCTACGCGGTGCTCGAGGAGCGCTATGGCGGTTCCTGAGCCGGCTTGCGCGCGAAGCCGCACCGGGCCATATTGATACGGTTCCGAAACGTTCCCGCGCGGATCGCCGACTCATGACCGTCAATCTCAGGCCGAGCCAGGCGCTGTCGCTGTGGCACAAGGTGTCGCTTTCCGAGGTTCGCGACAGCGCGCCGGATCTGACGATGCGTCAGGCCGCGATCCTGCTGACCATCTATCTCGACCCGCCGCCGCACACCGTTCGCGGCTTGGCGGCGCATCTGGGCGTGACCAAGCCGGTGATCACCCGCGCGCTCGACACGATGGGCACGATGAAGCTGGTCACGCGCCACCGCGACCCGCGCGACCGGCGCAACGTGGTCATCGCGCGGACCGTCGAGGGCGCGCTCTATCTGGAGCGGTTGGCCGATGTGATCATCGCCCGGGCGCGGGAGCTGCCGACGTGAGCGCCGAACCGCTCGACCGGCGGCTGCACGCCTGGCGGGACGATCTCGCCGACGCGCGGCTGAAGGGCCGGGTTAAGGCCGCCGCCTTCGCCGAAGGCCGGCCGCACCGGATCGCCGTCCCCTTCTGCGATCTGCGGCGGACGCCCTCGGACGATGGCGGGGTCGACACGCAGCTTCTGATGGGCGAGGCGGTCCGCGTCTTCGACCGATCCGGCGGATGGGCCTGGGTTCAGGCGGCCTTCGACGGTTATGTGGGCTACCTGCCGGAAAACGTCCTGACGCCTGACGACGGGGAAGGGGACGACCCGCCATTGCGGGTCGTCGCGCCGTGGGCGTCCCTGTTCTCGGGGCCGGACATCAAGCGTCCCGTTGTCGGCAGCCTGCCGATGGGCGCCCGGTTCCGGAGTGCCGAAACGGTCGAGCATGCCGGGCGCCGGTTCTTCGCCACCGGAACCGGCGGTCCGTTCGTGCTGGCTGCGTCGGTTGGAGGGGCGGATGCGCCGGCGACCGACTACGTCTCGATCGCCGAGACGATGCGCGGCACCCCCTATCTTTGGGGCGGCCGGACACCCTTCGGGATCGACTGCTCGGGGATCGTCCAACTGGCGATGATGATGGCGGGCATGGACGCGCCCCGCGACAGCGACATGCAGGAAGCCGGCCTCGGCCGGCCGCTCGCGCCCGACGCCCCGCTGCGGCGCGGCGATCTGGTCTTCTGGAAAGGCCATGTCGGCATCATGCGCGACGGCGAAACCCTGCTGCACGCCAACGCTCACACCATGGATGTCGCGAGCGAACCGCTCGCCCAGGCGGTCGACCGGATCGCGACGCTGTACGGCCAGCCGACCTCCCGCCGCCGGCCGGAGGGCGGGTCGCCTCAGTAGCCGGCCTGTCTGTCGACGAGGTTGGTCAGCGGTTCGCCGCGCTCGTAGGCTTCCATCTGCGCGATCATCGGCGGGATCAGCGCCGCCGGCACCGAGGTCGCGGCCGCGTGCGGAGTGATCGTCACGCGGGGATGGGTCCACAAGGGGCTCGTCTCGGCCAGCGGTTCGGTCTGGAACACATCGAGACTGGCGGCGCCGAGCCATCCGTTCTCGAGCGCGGCCAGAATGTCCGCCTCGTTCTGCAGGCCGCCGCGACCGGCATTGATCAGCGTGGCCGGGCCGAGCGGGCCGCGCCGCTTCATGCGCGCGAAGAACGGCTTGGATAGAATGCCCTCGGTCGCCGGCGTCAGCGGCAGCAGGCAGACGACGATGTCGCTGACCGCCAGAAACCCGTCCAGCCCCGCCTCGCCGGCATGGGTGTCGACGCCTTCGACGGTCTTCTCGGTGCGGCTCCAGCCGGCCACGTTGAAGCCCAGAAGCCGAAGCTTGCGCGCCGCATCGAGGCCCAGAAGGCCAAGGCCCAGTATGCCGACGGTGACATCGCGCGCGGCCGGCTGCATCCGGTCCTCGCTCCAGACCCGGTCGGCCTGCTGGCGGCGGTAGCGCGGCCCCTTGCGATGATGGTCGAGCACCTGCCAGACGATGTACTCGCTCATCCGCTCGGTCAGATCGTCGGCAACCGCGCGCACGATCGGCACGTCGGGCACTTCGGGGTCCTTGAAGATGTGGTCGACGCCCGCGCCGATCGAGAAGATGGCGGCAAGGTTCGGCAGCCGGTTCAGGATGCCCGGGCGCTGCTTCCACACCACGGCATAGCGGATCGACGGATCGCCGTCGCCGTCCGGTTCGGTGACGATCCGGCGGCCAGGCGCCTGGCGCTTGAGTTCTTCGAGCCATGCGGCGGGGTCGAAGCCCGTGACGGACAGGAGAATTGCGCCGGGTTCGGCCATCGTAGGTCCTCGCTTACCGATTGATTACTGGCTGACCGCGCCGGGCTTGCTGGTCTTGATGTCGAAGGCGGCGGCCATGAGGGCCTTTGTGTAGTCGGTTTCGGGCGCTTCGAAAATGGCCTGGGCCGACCCCTGTTCCACAATCCGGCCATCGCGCATGACGATGACATGGTTGGCCAGCGCCCGCACGACCCGCAGATCGTGGCTGATGAACAGGTAGGCGAGATCGTGCCGCTTCTGCAGGTCGCGCAAGAGGTCGACCACCTGCGCCTGCACGCTCATGTCGAGCGCCGAGGTGGGCTCGTCCAGCATGATGAATTTCGGCTTGAGCACCATGGCGCGCGCGATCGCGATGCGCTGGCGCTGGCCGCCGGAGAATTCGTGTGGGTAACGGAAGCGGGTCGAGGAATCGAGGCCGACCTCCTCGAGCGCGCCGACGACGCGTTCGTCGCGCTCGTCCGGCGACAGGTCCGGCTCATGGATCGCCAGCCCCTCGGCGATGATCTCGGCGACCGACATGCGCGGGCTGAGCGAGCCGTAGGGGTCCTGGAAAACGATCTGCAGATCCTTGCGCAGCGGCCGCATCTCCCGGAACGAACGCGTGTCGATTGCGTCGCCGCCGAACCTTATGTGCCCGTCCGAGGAGATCAGCCGGCTCAGCGCAAGCCCGAGCGTCGTCTTGCCCGAGCCGCTCTCGCCGACGACGCCGACCGTCTGGCCGGCACGCACCCAAATATCGATGCCGTCGACGGCCTTCACATGGTCGACCGTGCGGCGCATGAAACCCTTCCGGATCGGGAACCAGACCTTGACGCCTTCGCCCTCCATGACGACGGGCGCGTCGTCGTTGGCGGCCGGCGGCTGGCCCTTCGGCTCGGCCGCGAGAAGGTGGCGCGTGTAGGCGTGCTGGGGATCGGAGAAGATCGCCTCGGTCGGCCCGGCCTCGACAATCTCGCCCTTGGTCATCACGCAGACGCGGTCGGCGATGCGCCGCACGATCCCGAGATCGTGCGTGATGAACAGCATCGACATGCTGCGCGCCCGCTTGAGCTCGTCGAGCAGTTCGAGGATCTGCGCCTGCACGGTAACGTCGAGCGCCGTCGTCGGCTCGTCCGCGATAAGGAGCTTTGGCTTGTTGGCGAGCGACATCGCGATCATCACGCGCTGGCGCTGGCCGCCCGAAAGCTGATGAGGATAGGCGCCGAGCCGTTTTTCGGCATCCTGGATACCGACCTGGTCGAGCAGTTCGAGCGTGCGCGCCCGCTGCGCGCTCTCGCCCATGCCCTGATGCAGCCTGAGCACCTCGCCGATCTGCTTTTCGATCGGATGCAGCGGGTTCAGCGAGGTCATCGGCTCCTGGAAGATCATCGCGATCTGGTTGCCGCGCACCCGGCGCAGATCCGTCTCGCGCGCCGCGAGCAAATCCTTGCCGCCGAAGATGATCTCACCCGACGGGTGGGAGGCGGGCGGATATTGCAGCAGTTTGAGCACGGACAGCGCCGACACGGACTTGCCCGATCCGCTCTCGCCGACCAGCGCCACGGTCTCGCGCTCGCCGATGTCGAACGAGATGTCGCGCACGGCATGCGTGGTCTCACCGCCCTGGGTGAAGTCGACCGAGAGGTTGCGCACGGAAAGCAGCGGTTCTGTCACAGCGCGGCCCGGACATCGGTGTGTTGGAAGTCGTCCCCCTCGAAGAGCAGAGGCTCGTCTCGGGTCTTGGCAAGCGCGTAGGCGAAGCAGTCGCCGAGATTGAGCCTGGCCGGATGGCCGCGGCCCTTGCCGAAGCGACGGAAGGCTTCGATGGCGGCGTTGGTCTGGCTGCGATCGACCGGCGCGACGACGTAATCTGTTGCGGTCATGAAGATACGCAGCCCTTCGGTCAAGTTAGGCTCATCCTGCCAGATCACCTTCGCGTGCACCTCCCACCAGTTGACGGCCGAGATTGTCAACGGGATGTCCTCGCTCAGCAGATACTCTTCGTAGATCAAGCCGTCCTCTTCCTTCATCAGATAGGCAAGAATGGCTGAAGCATCGACGATCATGCGGGAAAGCCGTCATCGTCGTAGAAGTCGCTGTGGTCGCTGCTCACGCCCGCCGGCAATTCGTCCATGGCCCTTATGTGGGCCATCAATTCTTGCTTTGCCTCGATACGCGCAAGCCTGGCTTCATCATCTCGATTGCGTTCGCGTTCCAGCTCGTTTTCGAGCGCCTTCTTGATAACGCTTGTCATCGATTCATTGCGTAGCGCGGCAAGTTCTCTCGCCAGTTCGTGGACGCGCTCGTTCTTGATGTTCAGGCCCATCGCGGCCTCCATGGTAGAATTCTACCCTCATATAGCATCGCGACAGCCCCTACCCAAACGTCTTCCGTGGATCGAAGGCGTCGCGCGTCGCCTCGCCGATGAAGATCAGCAGCGACAGCATGATCGAGATGACGATGAAGCCGGAGAAACCGAGCCACGGCGCCTGCAGATTGTTCTTGCCCTGCAGGATCAGTTCGCCAAGCGACGCAGAGCCTGGCGGCAGGCCGAAGCCAAGGAAGTCGAGCGAGGTGAGCGTGGTGATCGACCCGTTCAGGATGAAGGGCAGGAAGGTCAGCGTCGCGACCATCGCATTGGGCAGAAGATGGCGGAACATGATGGTCCGGTTGGGCACGCCGAGCGCGCGCGCCGCGTTGACATATTCGAAGTTGCGCGCGCGCAGGAACTCGGCCCGCACCACGCCGACGAAGCCGACCCAGGAGAAGATCAGCATGATCCCCAGCAGGATCCAGAATCCCGGCGGCAGCACGGCGGCCATGATCAGCAGCACGTAGAGCACCGGGATCGACGACCAGATCTCGATCACGCGCTGGAAGATCAGATCGGTCCAGCCGCCGAAATAGCCCTGGATCGCCCCGGCGGTGACGCCGATCACCGCCGAAGCGGCCGTCAGGATCAGCCCGAACAGAACCGAGATGCGGAACCCGTAGATGACGCGGGCGAGCACGTCGCGGGCCTGGTCGTCCGTGCCCAGCCAGTTGAAATTGCCCCAGTGGCAGTTGGGATCGTCGACACCGGCCGGATAGCGCGCGCACAGTTCCTCGCGGCTGTCGAACATGAAGGCGGGTTTGGAGGGCGCGGTGGTCGGCACCTCCTTGTTGACGGTCCGGTAGGAGTAGCGCACCGGCGGCCAGATCATCCACCCATTGGCGTTGATCTCGTCCTGGATGAACGGGTCGGTATAGTCGGTGCGGGCCAGGAAGCCGCCGAACTTCTCCTCGGGATAGTTGACGAACACCGGTGTCAGGATCTCGCCCTTGTAGGAGACCAGGATCGGCTTGTCGTTGGCGATGAACTCGGCGCAGAGCGACAGGCCGAACAGCACCAGAAAAATCCACAGCGACCAGTAGCCGCGCCGGTTCGCCTTGAAGTTCTGCCAGCGGCGCTGGTTGAGCGGCGACAGGGCGAAGCGCCGCCGCCGGCGCGGCAAGGCGCCGTCGCGGCCGAAGGTCGGGCTCTTGGCGCCGGTCTGCTGGAGCTGGTCCTGGACGCGCTGGTCCATCTCAGACCTCCCGGCTCTCGAAATCGATGCGCGGATCGATCCACGTGTACATCAGGTCCGAGAGCAGGCCGATCAGCAGGCCCATCAGCGAGAAGATGTAGAGCGTGGCGAAGACCACCGGATAATCGCGGTTGACCACCGAGGTGAAGCCCAGAAGGCCGAGCCCGTCGAGCGAGAAGATGGTCTCGATCAGAAGCGAGCCGGTGAAGAAGGCCGAGATGAACGCCGCCGGAAAGCCGGCGATGATGATCAGCATCGCGTTCCGGAAGACGTGGCCGTAAAGCACCTGCCGGTCGGTCAGGCCCTTGGCGCGGGCGGTGACGACATATTGCTTGCGGATTTCGTCGAGGAACGAGTTCTTGGTCAGAAGGGTGGTCGTCGCGAACGCCGACAGGACCATGGCCGTCAGCGGCAGCGCCAGATGCCAGAAATAGTCGAGGATGCGTTCGGGCCAGGACAGTTCCGACCAGTTGTCCGAGACCAGCCCGCGCAAAGGGAACCAGTCGAAGAACGAGCCTCCGGCGAACAGGACGATCAGCAGGATCGCGAACAAAAAACCCGGGATCGCATAGGCGACGATGATCACGCCCGACGTCCACACATCAAAGCGCGAGCCGTCGCTCACCGCCTTGCGGATCCCGAGCGGAATGGAGATCGCGTAGGAGATCAAGGTGATCCACAGACCCAGCGACACCGACACCGGCATCTTCTCGAGGATCAGGTCGATCACGGTGATGTCGCGGAAGTAGCTCTCGCCGAAATCGAACCGCAGATAGTCCCAGATCATGTTGGCGAAGCGCACATGCGCCGGCTTGTCGAAGCCGAACTGGCGCTCGAGGTCTGCGATGAATTCCGGATCGAGACCCTGCGCGCCGCGATAGCGCGAATTGGCGCCGCCGCCCTCCAGACTGTCGCCGAACTCGTCGCCGGTCCCAAGTTCGCTGCCGCCGCCGGTGAACCGGTCGGTGGCGTCGCCGCCCTGTCCGGTGAGTTGCGCAATGACCTGCTCGACCGGCCCGCCGGGCGCGAACTGCACCACGACGAACGAGATCAGCATGATCCCGAAGATGGTCGGGATCATCAGGATCAGCCGGCGTGCGATATAGGCGCCCATCGTTCAGCGCCCCCGGCGCCGGAGCGGCGTGGCTCCCGTTATCGTCGCGTCATGCCCTGCCAATCGCCTTTGCCCTGTCTTCGTCAAACCACCACAGCGCTTCGACCGGCCAGAAATAATCGGGTTTGGGATCGAAGCCGAACATGTCCCAGTGGGCGATGAACTGATTCGCCGAGCGCCAATTGGGTATCCAGTCCCGGCGCAAACGCAACACCCGGTCGAGCACGCGCATGGCGGTCTCGTGCCCGGCGCGGCTTTCAGCCGCGCCGACTTCGGCGATCAGCGCATCGATCAGCGGGTCGGCGACGCCCGGCCAGTTGCGAGACCCGGGCAGATCGGCGGCGGCGGAACCGAACACGCCCTCGATGCTGCTTTCGGTCGGTGTCGGGGTCCAGCCGATGGCGAGCCCGGCCATGTCGAAATCGAACTCCGAGGTCCGCGCCTGGTACTGCGCCGGATCGACGAGCCGCAGGCCCGCATTGATGCCGACCATGCGCATCACCTCGACGAACGGACCGTAGATGCGTTCGAACACCGAAGAGCGGATCAGGAACTCGACATCGAGCGTCTCGCCCGCCGCATTGCGCAGCAGTCCCGCGCCATCGTCGGTCCAGCCCGCTTCGCCCAGAAGCCGGGTCGCCTCGCGCAGCCGGGCACGATCACGGCCCGAACCGTCCGAGGCCGGCTGCAGCCAGGCTTCCTCCATGATGCCCTCGGGCAGGTCGTGCTCTGCCCCCAGCCGTTCGATCAGCGCGGTCTCGGCCGCGTCGGGCGCGCCTTTGGCCTCGTACTGCGAGCCGGCGAAAAGCGAATGGCTGCGCTCGTAGAGCCCGTAGAAGAGGTTCTCGTTGGTCCACTCGAAATCGAAGCAGAGCCCGATCGCATCGCGCACCCGCCGGTCGCCGAACCGTTCGCGTCGCTGGTTCAGCGTCCAGGCCTGCATGCCCGGGCGCACATCCGCCGGAAACTCGCCCGTCAGGACCTGGTCCTGCTCGATGGCGGGGAAATTGTACTCGGTCGCCCAGGTCTTTGACGTGAATTCGCGCCGCCAGTGCACCTCGCCCTTCTTGAAAGCCTCGAACCCGGCCTGCCGTTCGGCATAGAACTCGATGCGGATGGCGCCGAAATGGTTCTGGCCGGCGCCGGTGCCGATCGCGCGCGCCCAATAGTCCTCCACGCGCTGAAATTCGATGAAGCTGCCGGCGTTGAGGTCGCCCACGCGGTAGGGGCCCGAGCCGAGCGGCGCGTCGAGGGTGGATTCGTCAAAGGTCCGGTCGGCATAGTAGGCCGCCGAGAAGATCGGATAGTTGGCCGCCACCGACAGGATCGCCTGGGCCGACTGGGTGCCGTCGAAGACCAGCGTCACGGTCCGTTCGTCCTCCTCGATCACCTCGACCAGCGGGTCGAGCGGCAGTGACAACTGCGGATGGCCGTCCGCCTTCAGCGTGTCATAGCTGAACCTGACGTCGGCGGCGGTGATCGGAGTTCCGTCATGAAAACGGGCGATGTCGCGCAGCCGGAACGTGAACCGGTCGCCATCGTCGGAGATGGTCACGGTCTCGGCGACATGGCCGTAGATCGCGTCCGGCTCGTCATGGGCGCTCACCATCAGCGTGTCGAAGCAAAGCTCCATGCGCGGTGGCGCGTCGCCCCGGCGCACGAAGGCGTTGAGCGTGTTGAAGGTCTGGGTGTTCTGGTTGAAGTACCAGTACCAGGGCTGGAAGTTGAACGTGCCGCCGACCGGTGCGTCGGGGTTGGCATAGTCGAAGGCGGCAAAGCCCTCGGGATACTTCAGATCGCCGAAGGCGGACAGGCCGTGCCGCGGCACGCCGGCCGGGTTGGCCGCCAGCGACAGTTTGGGAAAGGCGGCCGAGGCGACGTAGCCGCCGGCGGCGACGGCGAGGAACCGGCGGCGGTCGATGATCACCGGATCGCCTCCGCCTTCTCGGCGTCGTACCACCAGATCGTCGGGAAGCCGATCGAGTAGGTCGGCAGCGGATCGGGATGGTCGAACCTGTTCCAGTAGGCGATGCGCGAGTTGCGCGCCGTGTAGGACGGGATCACGTACTGGTTGGCCATCAGCACGCGGTCGAGGGCGCGCGTGGCGTCGATCAGCCGGTCCCGGTCCTCGGCGAACACGACCTCCTCGATCAGCGCGTCGACGGCCGGATCGGCGATGCCGCCGAAATTGCGCGAGGCCTCGCGGTCGGCGGCGCGCGAGCCGAAATAGTCGAACTGCTCGTTGCCCGGCGACAGCGACTGCGCCCAGCCCGAATAGATCATGTCGAAGTCGCGCGCCCTCAGCCGTGTGACGAACTGCGACGGCTCCACCGAGCGCACGTTCATCGTCACGCCGATCTTGCGCAGATCCTCGGCATAGGGCAGGGCGACGCGCTCGATGATCGGCCCGTTCAGCAGCAGTTCGAACTCGAACGGCTCGCCGGTTTCCGCATTGACCATCCGTCCATCGCGCAATTCGTACCCCGCTTCCCGGAACAGCCCCACCGCCTCGCGCAGATTGGCGCGCAGCGCCTGCTGGTCGCCGGCGACCGGGTTGACATATTCGCCCTCGAACACTTCGGGCGGCACCTGATCGCGCACCTGTTCGAGGATCTCCAGCTCGCGACCCTCGGGCGCGCCCTCATGGGCGAGCGGCGTGCCGTAGAAGAACGAGTCCACCCGTTCATACTGGTCAAAGAAGATCGTCTCGTTGAGCGTCTCGAAGTCGAACGCCATGTTCAGCGCCCGGCGCACGCGCCGGTCCTGGAACATCTCGCGCCTGAGGTTCGGAATGAAGCCGACGAGGATGCCACGCGTGCGATATTCGTTCTCGAGCACCTCGCGCTTGATCCTGCCTTCCTCCACCGCCGGGAAATCGTAGGCGGTCGCCCAGCGCTTGGCCTCGTTCTCGTTCCAGTAGTCGAATTCGCCCGCCTTGAACGCCTGGAACTCGACGTCGCGGTCGCGGAAATAGGTGTAGCTGATCTCGCCGAAGTTGAACTTGCCGACATTGACCGGAACCTCGGCCCCCCAATAGTCCTCGACCCGCGAGAAGGTCACGGTCGAGCCGGGGCTGACGTCGGTGATCCGGTAGGGCCCCGAGCCGAGCGGCGGCTCCAGCGTCGAAGAGGCGATGTCGCGCTGATTGCCCTGGGGGTCCGTGCCGGTCCACCAGTGCTCGGGCATCACCAGCACCTGGCCGACGATGTGCGGCAGTTCCTTGTTGTTGAGTTCGTCGAAGGTGAACCGCACCGTACGCGCGTCGACCGCTTCGGCCTCGACCACGTGCTGGTAGTAGAAGCGCTGGGTCGGGTTGAGCTCGACGAGCCGGTTGAACGACCAGACCACATCGTCGGCCGTGACCGGTTCGTCATCGTGCCAACGGGCGCCCTCGCGCAGCCGATACTCGACCCAAGCATAATCGTCCGGATAGCGCAGTGCTTCGGCGAGCAGCCCATAGTCCGCCGAAATTTCGTCGAGCGACGATGTGGTCAGGCTCTCATAGACGAGGCCGAGGCCGGTCGCCGCCTCGCCCTTGGGCAGGATCGGGTTGAGCGTGTCGAACGAGCCGGTCTCGGACAGGCGCAGCGTGCCGCCCTTGGGCGCGTCGACATTGACATAGTCGAAATGGGCGAAATCGGGCGGGTATTGCGGCTCGCCGACCAGCGCCGAGGCGTGCTTCCATTCAGGCTCGGCCTGCGCGGCGGGCGCCCCCAGCGCCAGGGCGCCGCTTGCGAGCATGATGGCGAAGAAGGATCGGGCGAACCTCGTCGATGGCAATTGAGCACCTCCACTTGATGGATATCCCATCACAGTAGGGGCCTTTGCGGCGATTCAAAGCCCTAAACGGCAAACGGCCCGGCGAGAACCGGGCCGCATGCGTTCAAATCCGTGTCAGATCGCTATTCGGTGGTCGTTTCGGCCTCGTCTTCGGCCGGCTCGGAGCCATCCTCGGCGGTCTCGGCCGGCGCGTCGCCTTCGGCGCCCTCGTCCGCAGCGCCTTCGGCTGCCTCTTCGGTAGCGCCGTCCTCGGTCGCTTCGTCCGGCGAGGGCAGGGGCACCGGATTGTCGTTCTGGGTGGCGAGCCAGGCGATCAGGTCGGCGCGCTCACCGTCGCGGTTCAGCCCGGCAAAGCCCATCGACGTGCCGTCGATATAATCGCTCGGCGCGGCAAGGAACTTGTTCAGCGATTCAAAGTCCCACTCGGTGCCGCCCTCGGCATAGGCCTGCATCGCGGGCGAGTAGCGGAAGTCGTCGTAAAGCGCGACCTGCTTGCCGACGATGTTCCAGAGGTTCGGGCCGGTCTTGTGCGCAGCGCCTTCCTCGACATTGTGGCAGGACTGGCACTTGCGGAACACGCTCGGCCCGTTGCTCGGGTCGGCGCTCGCGAGCAGCACGGCGATCGGGGTTTCCGCCTCTTCCTCGGCGGGTGCAGCGCCCTCGTCCTCGGCTACGACGATGGCGAAACCGGGCTCCTCGGGCGTCTCGGTGTGGAAGATCGCGTCGCTTGCGATTCCCACCGTCATGACGACGAACACCGTCGCCAGGAACGCGCCCGCATACATGGTGTAATTCATGAAAGGCCTCTACACGATCGGATTGGTCCGGAACGCGGTCCCCCGGCCGCGCGAAGTGGCCGTTTCCTATGTCTTTTGCCCCTTGCTTGCAACAGATATAAGGTCGAAGCCCATGAGACGTTTTGCCACTTCAACAAGCGCCCCGCTCCTTCGCCCATGAACCCCGTGATCATCGTTCCGGCCCGGATGGCGTCGACGCGTCTGCCGGGCAAGCCGCTCGCCGACATTGGCGGCAAGCCGATGATCGTCCACGTCGCCGACCGCGCGCGCCAGGCCTGTGTGGGCGCGGTGATCGTCGCCGCCGCCGAGCGCGAGATCGTCGACGCGGTGGAGGCGCACGGCCACCGGGCGGTGATGACTGATCCCGACCATCCGTCCGGCTCCGACCGGGTGTTCGAGGCGCTCGGCCTGGTCGATCCGAAGGACGGGTTCGACACGGTGGTGAACCTTCAGGGCGATCTGCCCGCCATCGAGCCGGCGATGATCGCCGCCGCGCTCGCCCCGCTCGCCGATCCGGCCTGCGACATCGCAACGCTCGGCAATCCGATCGAGGACGAGGCCGAGAAGACCGATCCGAACGTCGTCAAGATCGTCGGCTCGCCGGTCGGCGACGGCACGCTCAACGCGCTCTATTTCACGCGCGCCACGGCCCCATGGGGCGAGGGCCCGCTTCATCATCACATCGGCATCTACGCCTGGCGGCGCGAGGCGCTGGCGCGCTTCGTCGCCCTGCCGCCGTCACCGCTCGAAAAGCGCGAGCGGCTCGAACAGTTGCGCGCTCTCGAGGCCGGCATGACCATCCATGCCCGCCTTGTTGACACGGTGCCCTTCGG
Source organism: Roseitalea porphyridii (assembly GCF_004331955.1). Classification (NCBI taxonomy): domain Bacteria; kingdom Pseudomonadati; phylum Pseudomonadota; class Alphaproteobacteria; order Hyphomicrobiales; family Ahrensiaceae; genus Roseitalea; species Roseitalea porphyridii. The sequence goes on from NZ_CP036532.1 coordinate 723,860, forward strand.
GGTCGATACACCGCGCGATCTGGAGCGGGCGCGCGCGCTCCTTGCGTGAGCGCCGAAGAAAGACCGTCCCATGAACGATGACGCCAGAACGCTGATCGCCTTCCAGGGCGAGCCGGGGGCCAATTCCGACACGGCCTGCCGCAACATGTACCCGGCGATGACGCCGATGCCGTGCCCGACCTTCGAGGACGCGTTCACGGCCGTCGACAGGGGCGAGGCCTCGCTCGCCATGATCCCGATCGAGAACACGATCGCCGGCCGGGTGGCGGACATCCATCACCTGCTGCCGGAGTCCGACCTGCACATCGTCGGCGAGTATTTCCTGCCCATCCATTTCCACCTGATGGCGCTGCCGGGCACGGACCGCTCGGCGATCCGGACCGTCCACAGCCATATTCATGCGCTCGGACAATGCCGGAAATATCTAAGGGCCAACGGCTGGGAGGGCATCATTGCCGGAGACACGGCCGGCGCGGCCAAGAAGGTCGCCGAAGCGGCCGATCCGTCGATGGCGGCCCTGGCGCCGGAACTGGCCGCGCAGTTGTACGGGCTCGACATCGTCGAGCGCGACGTCGAGGACCAGTCCAACAACATCACCCGCTTCGTCGTTCTGTCGAAGGCCCCCTTCATTCCGGCGCGCCGTTCCGAGGACGAGCTGATCATCACGACCTTCGTCTTCCGGGTGCGCAACATTCCCGCCGCGCTCTACAAGGCGATGGGCGGGTTCGCGACCAACTCGGTCAACATGACCAAGCTCGAAAGCTACCAGATCGGCGGCCTGTTCGTGGCGACCCAGTTCTACGCCGACATCGAGGGACACCCGGACGACGCGAACGTCAAGCTCGCCTTTGAAGAGCTCAACTTCTTCTCCGACCATTTCCGTGTGGTGGGCGTCTATCGCGGTTCGGATGTCCGCAAAACGCACAGCGGGTCCTGACGCTAGTCCGAGCGGGCCCAGTCGCGCACCAGCAACGATGCGATCGCGCCGCGCGGCGGCATGCGAAAGCCGGTCTCATCGCCGTTCAGAACGGACCGCACCTCGGCCCGCGGGAACCAGCGCGCATCTTCGAGCTCGTCGTCGATGGCGATGTCCTCGCTCAGCGCCTCGGCAAAGCAACCGATCATCAGCGTGTGCGGAAACGGCCATGGCTGGCTGGCGTGATAGGCCACGCGCCCGATTGCGATGCCCGCTTCTTCTTCGGTCTCGCGGCGCACCGCGTTCTCGAGCGTTTCGCCCGGTTCGACGAAGCCGGCCAGGCACGAATACATGGACGGCGGAAAGTGGGGGCTGCGGCCGAGCAGGCAGCGCTGATTGTCGCTGCTCACCGCAAGCATGATGACGACTGGATCGGTGCGCGGGAAATGCTGCGCGCCGCAGGCGCCGCACACGCGCTTGTAGCCGCCGTCGGCCATCGTGCTCGGCGCGCCGCAGCGCGAGCAGAACCGGTGCGTGCGGTGCCAGGCGATCAGGGCGGCGGCCTGCGCGAGCGCGCCGAGCGTGGGTTCGTCGAAGAGCCCCTGCACATAGATCGACCGGTAGTCGATCGCCTTCAGCTCGTCCGGAGCGTCGTCCGCGTCGACCGAAACGGGCGCGGCGAGGATCGGCGTGCCGTCCGCCTGATAGCCGAGCAGCACGCTATCGCCGGCGCGGGCGCCAAGTCCGGTCGCCTGGTCGATCGTGAACCACGGATCGGCCGTATCGCCGTTGGGGCGCAGCAGGGCCCGGCCCTCGCCGAGCAGCAAAAGCCGCGCGCGCGGATCGGCCAGCGCGTCGGGCACCGACGTCTCGCTGCGCTTTTCGGAAAGCCGCACCAGCCTGTTTCCGGCGAACCCGGTCAACGCCGAGGGTTCGGGGACGGTCCGGCTGGCGAATAGGTCGGACATGAAGGCTCCGGCGTGTCGCTCGATGCTGTCCTACCCGGTCAGAAGGTGCTTGAGAACCGCTCGATGAAAGCCTTCGCGCTGCCATTCTTGTAGGGCTCGGCGTCGCCCGCGCACCAGACCGGCCCCGGCCACGCCGGATCGGTCTTGAAGCGGGCGATGACATGGACGTGCAACTGCGGAACCTGGTTGCCGAGCGCGGCGACGTTGATCTTGTCGGCGCCGGTGAAATCCTTGAGCGCTTCGGCGATCTGCGCGGTCTCGAAGGTCAGCATGGTCTGATCGAGCGGGGTAAGCTCGTGCACTTCGGTCACACCCGTCCGGCGCGGCACCAGGATCAGCCACGGAAAGCGCGAATCGTTCATCAGCCGCACTTCGGTCAGGCCGATTTCGGCCACCGGGAAGCTGTCGCGTTCAAGGGTCGGGTCGAGCTCGAAGTCTGTCATGCGGCGACGATAGCAGGTTCTCGGGCCAATGCGACTTGCAAAAAAGAGCCATAGGGCCGATATGGGGCTCGGGAGGTTGGTGGCGGACGCGCCACTCGCCAACCGGGTCAGGTCCGGAAGGAAGCAGCCCTAACGAGCAAAGGCACGGGTCGCCGTGCCAGCCTCCCACCCTTTTCCCTCCCCCGTTTTGCGAATGCGCTTCTGGTCAAGCGCTTCGCATCTGCGCTACACCCGTTCCATGATCGACACCCCGTCCGGTTCGAACGACTATCGCGTGCTGGCGCGCAAATACCGGCCCGCCGACTTCACCGCGCTGATCGGCCAGGAGCCGATGGTGCGCACGCTGACCAACGCGTTCGCCACCGACCGCATCGCCCAGGCGTGGATGCTCACCGGCGTACGCGGCGTCGGCAAGACCACCACGGCCCGCATCCTTGCCCGCGCGCTCAATTACAGGACCGACACGGTCGACCGGCCGACCATCGATCTGTCGGTGCCGGGCGAGCATTGCCAGGCGATCATGGAAGGCCGGCACATCGACGTCGTCGAGATGGACGCGGCGTCCCACACCGGCATCGAGGACGTCAAGCAGATCATCGATTCGGTGCGCTACGCGCCGGTCTCGGCCCGTTACAAGGTCTACATCATCGACGAGATCCACATGCTGTCGGAGAAGGCGTTCAACGCGCTTCTGAAGACGCTGGAGGAGCCGCCCCCGCACGCCAAGTTCATCTTCGCGACCACAGAAATCCGCAAGGTGCCGATCACGGTGCTGTCGCGCTGCCAGCGCTTCGACCTGCGCCGCATCGAGATCGCCGAACTGACCGCGCACCTGCGCGCCATCGCCGGCAAGGAGGAGGTCGCCGTCGACGACCGGTCGCTGGCGATGATCGCGCGCGCCGCCGAAGGCTCGGTGCGCGATGCGCTGTCGATCCTCGACCAGGCGATCGCCCATGGCGGCGGCACGGTCGACGAGGAGGCGGTCCGCGCCATGCTCGGCCTTGCCGATCGCACGCGCATCGTTGATCTGTTCGAGCACCTGATGGCCGGCCGGGTCACCGAGGCGCTGGACGGGTTCAAGGAACTGCACGATGTCGGCGCCGACCCGGTCGTCGTCCTCAACGATCTGGCCGCCTTCACCCATCTGGTGACCCGGCTGCGCTACGTGCCCGGCGCGGCGCACGACGACCCTTCCCTGTCGCCCGACGAGCGCGAGCGGGGCATCGCCTTTTCCGAGCAACTGCCCGTCACCGTTCTGGCCCGCGCCTGGCAGATGCTGCTCAGGGGCATCCCCGAATGTGAGACGGCCGCGCGCCCTTTCGCCGCCGCCGAGATGCTGCTGATCCGCCTCGCGCACGCCTCGACGCTGCCGACGCTCGACGAGGCGCTGAAGAAACTCGACACCGCGCCTTCGGGCCAGGCCATTGCCGGTGATTCGGCGGGAGGCCATCCGCAGGCCCCATCCGCGTCGGCGCCGTCGGCGCAATCACACGGCGCTCCGCAGCCTCACCCGCAACGTTCCGAGCCCGCTTCGCCGCAACCGGCAACGACCATGGCCGCGCCGCAGCCGGGCGGCGGCGCTTCGGCCATGCGCCTTGTTGCCGACAATGCCGATCCCGAACCGGCGTCGGCACAAGCACCCCCTGCCGCCGCTCCGGCGCAGCCGGCCGTGTCGATTACCGGGCTTCAGGATTTGGCAGACCTCGCCGATCGCCACCGCGACCTGAAGATGAAGGTCGCGATCCGCAACTATGTGCGCCTCGTCTCCATCGAGCCGGGGCGGCTTTCGATCAACCTGACCGACGGCGCCACGCCCGAACTGGTCGGCGAACTGTCGAACCGGCTTGGCGAGTGGACCGGCACGCGCTGGATCGTCTCGGTCAGCCGCGACCCCGGCGGGCCGACGCTCGACGAGGAAGACCGCGATCGTCGCAACGCTCTGTTCGCCGACGCCTCGCGCGATCCGGACGTCAAGGCGATTCTCGACACCTTTCCCGGCGCCAAGGTGGTCGACGTGCGGATCAACGAAATTGTGGACGAAGCCGGTCTCGATGCCGATATGAGCGGCGAGGAAGGCCTCGCCGATCCGGACGAGGCGACCGACACCGACTGATTGGGAGACCCGCCATGCGCGACATCATGGGCCTTATGAGCAAGGCCAAGGAAATGCAGGAAAAAATGCAGGCCATGCAGGCCGAGATCGAGACGATGACTGCCGATGGCACGGCCGGCGGCGGCATGGTCACGGTCACGCTCAACGGCAAGGGCCAGATGCAGGCGATCAAGATCGACCCGTCCGTCTTTTCCGAGGACGATGTGGAGATCCTCGAGGATCTGGTGATCGCCGCCCATGGCGATGCCAAGACCAAGATCGAGCAGCTCGTGCAGGAAAAGACCCAGGAAGTCACCGCCGGCCTGCCGCTGCCGCCCGGCATGAAGCTGCCGTTCTAGGCGGGCGGCACCAGCATTGCGGCCGGCTTTGAATGGCACGCCGATCCGGCTAGACCGCCATCATGTCTGACAAGCGAATCGCAGGGCCGGAGATCGAGCGGCTGATCCAGCTTCTGGCCAAGGTGCCCGGGCTCGGCCCGCGCTCGGCCCGACGCGCCGCGCTCGCCATGATCAAGAAGCGCGAGCAGCTGCTCGAACCGCTTGCCGCCGCGATGAGCGAGGCGGCGGCCAAGGTCGTGGTCTGTTCCAATTGCGGCAATGTCGACACCGCCGACCCGTGCTCGATCTGCACCGATCCGCGCCGCGAGGACGCGACCATCATCGTTGTCGAGGATGTCGCCGACCTGTGGGCGCTCGAACGCGCCTCGGAGATGAGCGTGCGCTATCACGTGCTCGGCGGCACGCTGTCGCCGCTCGACGGCATCGGCCCCGACGACCTGACGATCAGGGCCCTGGTCGACCGTGTCTCGGCCGGCGCGGTGCGCGAACTGATCCTTGCGGTCAACGCCACCGTCGAGGGGCAGGCGACCGCCCACTACATCATGGGCCAACTCGACGGCACCGAGATCAGGATCACGCGGCTGGCGCACGGCGTGCCGGTCGGCGGGGAACTGGACTATCTCGACGAGGGAACGCTTTCGGCGGCGCTGCGCGCGCGCACGGGCTTCTGAGATGAAGCCCCGGCCACCACACCGTCGTAAGATGACGCGCCAGGCCCGAATGCGGCCAATGCCGGAAGCACGCGGTGCCCATGCCCACCCTGTTCCATCCCGGAACGGAGCGATAAGGTAGCCCCGAAGCACGCAGACGGAGAGCCCGATGGTCCGCCTCGCCATAGTGATGATTGTCTTCATGTTCGGCGCCTCGGGGTCCGCCCATGCCGACCTTCAGGGCCAGTACGAGACGTTCCTCGAGAACACGATCTGGCCGAAGGCGCGGAGCGCGGGCGTATCTCGCGCCACCTTCGACCGCGCCATGGGCCAGAAGCGCCTGAACACCGACATCCCCGGCCTCGTCCGACCCGGCCAGTCGACGCCGCAGCGCATCCGCCAGGCCGAATTCTCCGCGCCCGCACGATATTTCAATGAGAACAATGTCGGCGCCATCGTCGCGCAGGGTCGCCGGCTCGCCGCCCAGCACGCCTCCATGCTCGCCGCGCTCGAACGCCGCTACGGTGTGCCGGGCCGCATCATCCTCGCCATCTGGGGCCGCGAGAGCGCCTTCGGCCGCGTCGACATTCCGCATGACGCGTTCCAGGTGCTCGGCACCAAGGCTTTCATGTCGACCCGACCCGAACTCTTCCAGGGCGAACTCGTCGCCGCGCTTGCGATGGTCGAACGCGGCATGGCGACGCCGGACCAGATGAAGTCGTCCTGGGCCGGCGCGCTCGGCCAGCCGCAGTTCCTGCCGACCTCCTATCTCGAACACGCCGTCGACGTGGACGGCGACCGCAGGCCGAACATCTGGACCTCGGTGCCCGACACGCTCGGCTCGATCGCCGCCTACCTGAACCATTTCGGCTGGCAGCCCGGCCGCGACTGGGGCTACGAGGTGACCGTGCCCGCCGAAATCTCGTGCAGTTTCGAGGGACCGGACCAGGGCCTGAAGATTCGCGACTGGGAGGCGATGGGCATCGCCCGCATTTCCGGCCGACCCTTTCCCGATGCCGAACGCGACCGGGAAGGCTACCTCCTGATGCCCGCCGGGCGCAGCGGGCCGGCCTTCATCGTCACGCCCAACTTCTACGTGCTCAAGCAGTACAATGAGAGCGACCTTTACGCCCTGTTCGTCGGCCATGCCGCCGACCGCATCGAATGGGGGACGGGGCGGTTCAAGGCGTCGTGGGGCCGGGTCGACGCGCTCTACCGGTCCGAGATCGCGGCGATGCAGCGCGTGCTGGAAGGCAAGGGCTACGATGTCGGCGGCGCCGACGGACTGCCCGGCTTCAAGACGCGCCGCTCGATCGGTGACTGGCAGAAGAGGAATGGCCAGGCGCCGACCTGCTTCCCCTCCAAGGCCCTTGTCGGCGCGATCCGCTGACCGGCAAGACGCGCGTTCGTCGGCCATCGCGCCGCACAATCCATGTTGCGGCGTGCTTAGACCAAAGGCGACTACCGGCGCGACATTCTGTCAGGAAGAGTTGACGCTGATCAAAGTGAACCCGGCCGGGCAGTCCCAGTCTGCATTCCCATGTCCAATCGCCTCGTCCATGCCGACAACCAGATCTGTTACCGCGCGCTGTGCGGCATGGAGGCCGAGCGCTCCGGGTCCGCGGACCGCCGGGCCGGCATAATCGCGCTGGCGATGCGTGCGCTGCGCCGCGTTTCGCGCAAGAAGGGCTGCTGCATCGACTGTCCCTATAGCGGCCGGTGCGCCGAGCCCGATGCCGACCTCGTCGTCGATGCCGCGCTGGTCGACACGCATGTGACGCTCAACCCGGTTCGTCCCCGATCAGCCCACTGATCACCCGTCCCGCCTCGTGCGGCCGGACGGTCGCCGACCGGATGAGCTGGTCGAAATGCCGCGTCAGCGCGCCGATCGCCTCCTTGGCGTTCAGCACCAGGTACATGTCGCCCATATAGACCGCCGCGCGGGTCTGCCCGAACACGGTGTAGGGCGCAGAAAAGGTCTTGCGGCCGTCGAACAGGAAGATGCGCAGGCCCGGATAGAGGTCGTCCGCCAGCCTCGCCATCTGCGCGATCTGCGCGCGGCGCGCTTCGGCCTCGAGCGTCGCCCAGGGCCCCGAACCTTCCGCCAGCGCCTGCAGCGTCTGAAGCGGCATACACACTTCGGTGTCGTTTTCCGGCTTGCGGCTGTAGGCGAGCCGTTCGCGCGCATCGTCGATCTGGTATTCGACCGAAGGCTTTGTCGCGCGCGTCTCGAACGCGATCACCGCTTCGGTGCGCAGGAAGTCGGGGATCGTGGCGGGGACGTAGCGGATCTTCATGCCGGCCGCGTCCTGGTGCCATCGCCTGAGTGCGGCGTCGTTGCCCGCGTCCTGCGCTTCCTCCAGTTCGAGCGCCGGCTTGATCTCGGCCGACACGCCCTCGTCCTGGCTGATGCCGAGCAGCCAGTCCAGGCTCACCCCTTGCGTGGAGGCGATCCGGATCAGCGTGTCCGCACGCGGCAGGCGCGTCGTCTCGCCCGAGAGCAGTTGCGACAGCGCCGACCGGTCGAGCCCGACAGCGGCGGCAAAGCGCGAACGGTTCATGCCCGACCGGTCGAGCAGCCGCGCCAGACGCTCGCGGAACAGGCGGGACGCGTCACGCTTGTCGATCCGCTCCGTTGTTTCGTTGATGGTCATTTGCCGCAAATGCACCTGCGTGTTGATATTACACAACAGATGCGTGATTTGATGACCAAACGCAATGTTCAGTGCGCATTCCCTCCTTCATCCCGCTGGCCCGCCCTGACATAACCCTGTCAGGGGGTAGGATTCGTGACGCAGATTCAGAAGGTTGAATGGCCAACCCTTGCCATGTTGGCCGCTTGCTACGGCATCTGGCTGGGCGCCGGACTATGGCTCTATCCGGTTGCGCCCTGGGGCGCGCTGGCCGTCATGGCCGTCATGGCGGGCTTTCACACCTCGCTGCAGCACGAGGCGCTGCACGGCCACCCGACGCGCAATGCCAATCTCAACGAACTGCTCGTCGCGCTGCCGCTCGCGGTCGCCTATCCTTATCGCCGGTTCAAGGCGCTGCATCTGCGCCATCACCGCGACGAGAGCCTGACCGACCCCTATGACGATCCCGAAAGCTGGTATGTCGCCGAGGGCGATCATGCCCGGCTCCCCGCGCCGATGCGCCGGCTGCTGGCGATCAACAACACCTTCCTCGGGCGGCTGGTGATCGGCCCGCCGCTCATGGTGTTCGGCTTCCTGCGCGACGAGGTTCGCAATCTCATCGCCGGCAGTCGCGGCGTGCGGCGCGCCTGGGTCCATCACGGGCTGGGCCTCGGTGTCCTTTTCGCGATCGTCTGGGGCGTGATGGGCATCCACCCGCTCGTCTATGTCGGCGTGGTCGCCTGGGGCGGCATGTCGCTGATCGCGATCCGCACCTATTGCGAGCACCGCTGGGAGGAGACGCCGGACGGCCGCACCGTGATCGTCGAGGACAGCCGCATCCTGTCGTGGCTCTTCCTCAACAACAATCTGCATCTGGTCCACCACCGGTTGCCGCGCGCGCCCTGGTACGCGCTGCCGCGCCTTTACCGCGAACGGCGTGCGCAATGGATCGCCGCCAACAGGGCCTATGTCTATCGCAGCTACTGGGACATCGTCCGCGCCCACGCGCTTTCGCCGAAGGATCCCGTCATCCACCCGGCGCTTCGCCGGGCCACCCGCGCGATCGACAGGCCTGCTTCGGTCGCGGGCGGGTTCCAGCCGTCAGGCCGCACGCCCAGTGCCGGCCCGGCCGAGGCCTTGCCGGTCGCCGCCAGACCCGAACACTGAGCCCGCATGATCGCCGGCCTGCCCATGTATGACTGGCCCGAGCGCCGGGCCGGGACCGATGCGCTCTGGGCGCGGCTGCGCGACGCGTTGCGTGCAGCCGGCTTCGATGCGCCCGATGCGCTGACCCGCACCAACGATCCGCGCAATCTGTGGCTGAGCGACGAACTTCTGCTCGGCGAGACCTGCTCCTATCCGCTGGAAACCATCCTTGCGGGAAAGGTCCGCTATGTGGCGACACCGGTCCACGACGCGGCCGGCTGCGGGCAGGGGACCTATCACTCCGTGCTGGTCGCGCCGGGCGACGGAGCCGACGCGCCGCCGCCACCGGACTCTGGCGCGAAGTTGCCGGACCGGCTTGGCGCCACGCTTGCCGCCAACGAGCCTGGCTCGATGTCCGGTTACATCGCCCTTGCCCGCGACTGCGAGCGTGCCGAACGCGATATGCCGGCGGACATCGTCTGGACCGGCTCTCACCGTGCCTCGATCCGCGCCGTCGCCGCCGGCAGGGCGGACATCGCCGCCATCGACTGCGTGACCTGGCGGATCGCCCGGACCCACGAGCCCGCCGCCGCCGAACTCCACGTCGTCGGCTGGACGGCCGAACGTCCCGGCCTGCCGCTGATCACCAACAACGCGATGACCGATACCGACATCGCACAGCTGCGCGAGGCCGTCGCCACGGTCATGCCGGTGGTGGTCCTCGATCCGCCAACGGAGTGCTGATCACTCCGGCTCGCCGTCGACCACGCGCAGCCGCAGCCGGCCGGTTTCGCTTTCGGCGCCCGTCTCCGGCGCATCCTTGTCCGGTGCCGCCTGAGGCTTCTCGTCGAACTCGAGCCCCTCGATCTTCTGGCTGCGCTTGGTCAGCTTGCCGGTGGTTATCAGGATGTCGTCGACATCCTTTGCCGTCTGGCCGAAATGGGTCTGCAATTTGCGCACCCGGTCGTCGAGCCTGCCCAGATCCTCCATCAGCCGCATCACCTCGCCCTGGATCAGGTGGGCCTGCTCGCGCATGCGCGCGTCCTTCAGAAGCGCCTGGATGACCTGGATCGACAGCATCAGGAGCGACGGCGACACGATCACGACCCGCGCCCGGTGCGCCTTCTGGACGATCTGCTCGTGATGTTCGTGAATGTCGGCAAAGATGCTCTCGGAAGGCACGAACAGGAAGGCGGTGTCCTGCGTCTCGCCGGCGATCAGATATTTCTCCGAGATCGCCTTGATGTGCACATCCATGTCCGACCGGAACCGTTTGGCGGCGGCGGTCTCGGTCGCCTCGTCCTTGGCTTCGCGCACCGCGTTCCAGGCTTCGAGCGGGAACTTGGCGTCGATGACGAGGTCAGGCGCGCCGTTCGGCATGGCGATCACGCAGTCGGGCATCGAGCCGTTCGACAGCTTGGTCTGGAACCGGTAGCCGCCCATCGGCAGCCCGTCCTCGATGATCGCCTCCATCCGGCTCTGGCCGAAGGCGCCGCGGGTCTGCTTGTTGGACAAGATCGACTGCAGCTCCACCACCTGGCCGGCGAGCTGCTGGATGTTGGTCTGCGCGGTGTCGATCACCGCCAGCCGTTCGTGCAGCTTGGACAGGTTGTCGTGCGCGTTCTTCTGCTGCTCGCTGATCGACTGGCCGATGCGCGAACTCATCGCGTCGAGCCGCTGCGACAGCGTCGTGCTCATTTCCGAGTGCCGGGCGCCGAACATGTCGGTCATCGCCGCCAACCGCCCCTGAAGGTCGGTCTGCGCCTTCAGAATATCCTCGACCCGCGCTTCGGCACGGACCGCGCGCTCGCGCGCCGCCGCCAGATCGCGCCGCTGGTGCGTCGCGCTGCGCCAGACGGCGATCAGCGTCAGCAGCACCAGAAGGGCCATCACAGCCCCGCCGATGAACAGCACATCGCCCAGAGCGAGGGTGCGTCCGCCGAGCGTCAGAACGGTCTGGTCGAGGTCAAAACCGGTTTCCATGCCGCCAGCATAGGTGATTCGCACCCGTCCTGCCGATTGACGCGGCGGGCGCGACTGCTTAACTCCAGCCCGTCATGGCAAAGCGGCCCATCATCGTCATTCCCGATCCGATCCTGCGCGAGACCTCCGCGCCGGTCGAGCGGGTCGACGACCAGGTGCGCGCCTTCGCCGACGACATGCTCGAGACGATGTACGAGGCGCCGGGCATCGGCCTGGCCGCGATCCAGGTGGGCGAGCCGATCCGCATGCTGGTCGCCGACGTTTCCAAGGAAGACGAGGAGCGCGCGCCGCACGTGCTGATCAATCCCGAGATCGTCGCCCGTTCGGACGAGGCGAACGTCTACGAGGAAGGCTGCCTGTCTATCCCGGACTATTATGCCGACGTCGAACGGCCGGCCTCGGTCACCGTTTCCTACATCGACCGCGACGGCGAAAAGCGGACGCTCGACGCCGACGGCCTGCTCGCCACCTGCCTGCAGCACGAGATCGACCACCTCGACGGCATCCTGTTCGTCGACCACATCTCGCGGCTCAAGCGCGACATGGTCTTCAAGAAGTTCCGCAAGCTCGCCCGCCAGCGCGGCGACAGCCCCGTCGTCGCCTGACCGGCCTCAAGGCCCTCGTCCGCCATGCGCATCATCTTCATGGGAACGCCGGCCTTTTCCGTGCCGACACTGAAGGCGCTGCACGCGGCCGGCCACGAGATCGTTGCCTGTTACACGCAGCCGCCCCGCCCGGCCGGCCGGCGCGGCCTGACCCTCAGAAAATCGCCCGTGCACGAGACCGCCGAGGCGCTCGGCATTCCGGTTCGCACGCCCAAATCGCTCAAGGGTGCTGACGAACAGGCCGCCTTCGCAGCGCTCGACGCCGATGTGGCCGTGGTCGTCGCCTACGGCCTGCTGCTGCCCGGCCCGATCCTCGAGGGCACGCGGCTTGGCTGCTTCAACGGCCACGCTTCGCTTCTGCCGCGCTGGCGCGGCGCCGCGCCGATCCATCGGGCGATCATGGCCGGCGACACCGAGACCGGCATGATGGTCATGAAAATGGACGAAGGGCTCGACACCGGCCCCGTGGCGATGACCGCGCGCGTGCCGATCGGCCCGGACATGACCACCGGCGAACTGCATGACCGTCTCGCCGAAACCGGCGCCGCCCTGATGGCCAAGGCGATGATCGCGCTCGAAGCGGGCACGCTCGAACTCGTGCCGCAGCCCGCCGAGGGCGTCACCTACGCGGCCAAGATCGACAAGGGCGAGACCCGCGTCGACTGGTCCGGGTCGGCGCGCGGGGTGCACAACCACATCCGTGGGCTTGCCCCGTTTCCGGGCGCCTGGTGCGAGATGCGCCTTGGCGGCGACTGGCAGCGCGTCAAGCTGCTCGGCTCCGCGCTGGAAGGTGGCGCGGGCCAGCCCGGCACCATCATTGACGGCCCGCCGATCACCGTCGCATGCGGTGACGGCGCGGTCCGCCTGACGCGCCTGCAAAAGGCCGGCGGCAAGGTGCTTGACGCCGAGGCCTTCCTGCGCGGCAATCCGCTCGGGCCCGACGACGTTCGCTGAACGGATCAGCCGCCGAACAGCGGCCGCTCGGGACGTTCCATGCGGTAAAGGTCGACCGCGCCGGCCGGCACACCGTCCGCGCCCGGGCGGATCAGGCGGGTGAACCATTGCGGTGCCGGCGTGATCCGGTCGAGCGTCGCCGGAGGGACCGGTTGCCGGTCCGGATCCGATGGCACGGCCACCAGGACCGGCCATTCCACCGCATCGTCCGAGGCGGGCAGGTCGACGAAGCCGTAGCGATGGAACTCGTCGAGCGGCAGCGCCCGATAGCCGTGCGCGCCGAACCGGCCATAGGTCTCAAGGTAGCCGTAGAGGCCATAGTCGCGCACCAGGACCGTCTGCACGCCCGCGCGGCGCCGCTCGGCCTCCAGTTCGGTTGCGATCGCACGCCAGCCATGCATGCCGAGCGTGTGGTCGGAGACGGGCAGGCGCACCGGCTGCCAGAGCGCCTGGGCGAAGATGAGCGCCGCGAGCACGAGGCCGATCGGCACCTGCAGCTTGCGGGTCCAGCGCTGGAGCCAGCGCATCGGCGCCGAAGCGGGCTCCCATCGCAGCGCCGCCCAAGCGCCGAGGATCGCCCATTGCGGATAGAGCGGCCAGGTCCAGTTGCCCTGCGGCGCCGAATGCAGGCTGAACAGCAGGAAATAGGCGAGCGCCGGCACCGACGTCCAGACGAGCAGCCCGAACGCGGCATCGGAACGATAGGCCCGCTTGGCGAAGAACAGGGCCAGAGCCGCCGTGGCGAGCACGAAAAGGCCCGGCAGCAGCAATGCCATCTGGCTGGCCAGGAACTCGGGCAGATGCCGCGTGTCGGTCCACTCGAACCATTGCAGCCCGCGCGTCGACCGGCCCATCTGGAAGCTGAACGAGGACAGATCGTTGCCCAGGTTCCATGCGATCACCGGCGCGAAGATGGCAAGCGCCAGCATCCCGCCCGCATAGAGCCAGACCGAGGCGAACCAGCGCCGGTTGGCCCGATGCGCGATCAGCCACAGCACGATCCCCGCGCCGAGGAACAGGCCCGTATATTTCGCAGAAAGGCCAAGGCCTGCGAACAGGCCGAAGGCGAGCCACCAGCGCCCGTCGCCCGATCGCATCAGTTCGGCCGCCGCCCAGATCGACAGCGCCCAGAACAGCATCGACGGCGCGTCCGGCGTGATCACCACAAGCCCGACCATCGCGCCGGGGGTCGAGGCGAAGAAATAGACCGATAGCGCGGCGATCCGCCGGTCACCGAAAGCGATCGACGCGGTGCGGTGTATCGCAAGGCAGACCGGGATCGTCGCAAGCACGGCGAGCAGCCGGGCGGCGAGTTCGCTCTGGCCCGCAATGGCGTAGCCGGCCGCGATGAACCAGGCGACCGCCGGCGGATGGTCGAAATAGCCCGCCGCCAGCGGATGCAGCGCCCACAGCGAGTAATAGGCCTCGTCGCGGATGAACGCGGTCGAGCCCGCAACGGCCAGCTTGACGATCACGAGCGCGGCGACGAACGCGGCGACCGCCAGCGGCCGGGCCCACGCCGGATCGGCCGCCGGCGAGACGACGGTTGCGCGATCTGCGGCCGGGGCGGCACGTTCGTTCATGGCCGGGGCTCTTCGGCGATTTCGGCCGGCCCGTCAATTGCGGCGAAGGGGCCGCGTCTGGACATGGCCGATGCCTGTGCATAGAGCGGGCGCGCCACGAGGAGCCCATGCCCCGCTATCGCCTGACGATCGAATATGACGGAACGCCCTATGTCGGCTGGCAGCGCCAGAAGAACGGCCATGCCGTGCAGGAGGCGGTCGAGAAGGCCGTCTTCGAATTCTCCAAGCAGACCGTCACCTTGCAGGTCGCCGGCCGGACCGACACCGGCGTGCACGCTATCGCCCAGACCGCCCATGTCGACCTTGACCGCGACTGGGACCCGGTGCGCGTGCGCGAGGCGATCAATGCCTATCTGGTGCTCGATGAGGAGCGCATCGCGGTGGTGGCTACCGACAAGGTCGGCGAGGATTTCCATGCCCGCTTTTCCGCGCAGGCCCGGCATTACCTCTATCGCATCCACAACAGGCCGGCGCCGTTGACGCTCGACCACCGCCGCGCCTGGTGGTGCAAGCGTCACCTCGACATCGATGCCATGAACGACGCCGCGCGCGTGCTCATCGGCACGCACGATTTCACGACGTTCCGCGCCGCGCAGTGCCAGTCGAAATCGCCCGTCAAGACGCTCGACGCGATCACGTTCAGCCGCGACGGGGAGTTCGTCACCGCGCACGTGTCGGCGCGCTCGTTCCTGCACAACCAGGTGCGCTCGCTGGTGGGAACGCTCAAGCTGGTCGGGGAGGGGCGCTGGACCAGGGACGACGTCCGCCGCGTGCTCGAGGCGCGCGACCATCAGAAGTGCGGCGCGCTCGCCCCGCCGCACGGGCTCTATCTCTTGCGCGTCGACTATCCGGAGCCGCCGACCCCCGGAGCGACATAGAGGGCAAGGCCGACGCTGATGATCAGTTCGGCCGCCACGAAGGCGATCGCGGTCGGCGGCGAACAGTCGAGCGCGGCCCGCATCAGCCGCACGGCGGCGACGAGCACCGCCACCAGCAACACGATGCCCAGAAGTCCGAGGATCGCATGGCCCTGGGGCAGGACCAGGTAAGGCACGAACAACGCCGCCATCACGTAGCTGAAGAAGGCGTTCGCCCAGTTGCGCACGATGATCAGGTGGGCGAAGCGATGGCCGAGGCCCAGCGGCTTGAGGATGACCGCGAACACCGCGACCGGCAGGAGCCAGCCGACCAGCGCGAGGATCGCTTCGGTCGCCACCAGAGCGGCGAGGCTCGACCCAGGCGCCGCCGCGACGTTGGTGGTCGCCGTGATCACCCAGATGAAGAACAGCGCGGGCAGCGCCACGACGATCGCCGAGAACGAACGCCAGAACCCCTCCGCCGAGATGTCCATCCGGTCGAGCGCGCCCGGTCGCCCCACGATGATGCCGAAGACGCTCTCGAGGTGATGGAAGGCGTAGTCCAGACTGATCATTCGGCGCCTTGTCCGGCGAACCAGCGGGTGATGAAATCGGCGTAGATGGCGGTCAGGGTCTCCAGATCGTCGAGCGCGACATGCTCGTCGATCATGTGCATCGTCCTGCCGACCAGGCCGAATTCGACCACGGGGCAGTAATCCTTGATGTAGCGCGCATCGGACGTTCCGCCCGAAGTCGACAGTGCCGGCGTCCGGCCGGTGACCGCCGTCACGCTCTGTGCCAGCGCCTCGGTGAGCGCGGCATTGCGGGTCAGGAAAACCGGGCTCACCGGCGCCATCCAGTCGAGCCTGAATTGCACGGGGCCGGCCTTGCCGGGACGCAACGCGCTGTCCTCTGCGGCGCGCGCGAGCCGGCCCTCGATCTCGGACTTCAGCGTCTGCTCGGTCCACCGGTCGTTGAACCGGATATTGAAGGTCAGCGTGGCCGTCGCCGGAATGACGTTGGTCGCCCGGTTGCCGGTGTCGATTGTCGTGATCTCGAGGTTCGAGGGCTGGAATTCGGCGCTGCCATCGTCGAGCGGCGGTGCGACCAGCGCGGCCCCGAGCGCCAGGGCCCCGCGCAGCGGATTGTCCGCGCGATGCGGATAGGCGACATGGCCCTGCGTTCCGCTGACCGTGATCGTACCGGTCAGCGAGCCGCGCCGGCCGATCTTGATCATGTCGCCCATCGCGTCCGGGTTGGTCGGCTCGCCCAGAAGACAGGCGTCCCATGCTTCGCCGCGCTCGGCCGCCCATCGCAGCAGCTTGGCGGTTCCGTTGATCGCCGGGCCTTCCTCGTCGCCGGTGATCAGCAGCGACACCGCGCCGGCGGGCGCCTCGCCACGTTCGACCAGCCTAGCGAGGGCCGCGACGAAACAGGCGATGCCGCCCTTCATGTCCACCGCGCCGCGCCCGAACATGGCGCCATCGGCGATCGCCGCGCTGAACGGATCATGGCTCCATCCCGACACATCGCCCGGCGGCACCACGTCGGTGTGCCCGGCGAACATCAGGTGCGGTCCGTCGCCGCGACGGCGCGAATAGAGGTTTTCGATGTCGGCGGTGCCTTCCTCGGCGAAGACCGGCCGCTCGCTGACGAAGCCGAGCGGCGCGATCATCCGTTCGAGCGTTCCGAGCGCGCCGGCATCGTCCGGCGTGACGGACGGGCATCGGATCAGGGCGGCAAGGTTTTCGGCGGGCTCGGTCGGCAGCTTGGTCATGGGGCGCACTTAGCCAAAGGCAACGTTCCTGTCACGCGCGATGGCCGGCCTCAAGACGGCCGGTCCGATCACATCGCTCACGAAACGCGTGAGAACGCCCTTCTTCATCCCGCTGGCCGCGCTTCATGGCGGTCCAGTCTTGCGCCTCGGGGGTAACGACAAACCGGTTTGCGTTCACACATCGCTGAACGCAATGGCTCCGGTACGTGAACGACGCGGCGCGGGTCACGTGACACGTGATTGTCCCATTTCATTCAAGTCATTGGTATTAAAAAGGAAAATTGTGTCGTAAGGCGCACCCCGCAGCAGGTCAAGAACACAGAGGCGTGAGCCGGCTTACGATTTCGTCATTGGCAGTTTGCCGACCCGCCGCCCCATCTTCCGGTCAGCCAAGGCGAACAGACGAAACGTCGCCGAAGCGCCCCGAACGGGGATGAAACCAACCGAATGGAGATGAACATGAAAACCATCCTGATCGCAGCCGCCGTTGCTCTGACCGCCACCACCGGCGCCTTCGCCCAGTCCACGGCTCTGGACGTGTACATGCCCGCACCGAGCCAGTCCGGCGTCGACTTCTCGGCAACCGCCTCGATCGGCGAAACGATGGACTATGTCGAGCGTGGCCGCCTCGGCGATGGCTCGCCGGTCTACATCAACCGCGACCGCGGCATCGACTTCACGCCGACCGCATCGATCGGTGGCGGCAATGCCGACGAGCCGTTCCGCGCACGCCTTGGCGACGGTTCGCCCGTCTACAACTGAACCAGGCACCTGAGCGTGCTTCGGACATCGACCCAACAGGAGAAATGACATGAAAACGATCCTTCTCGCGGCAGCCTTTGCTGTCACTGCCACCACCGGCGCCTTCGCCCAGTCCACGGCTCTGGACGTGTACACGCCCGCACCGAGCCAGTCCGGCATCGACTTCTCGGCAACCGCCTCGATCGGCGGAACGATGGACTATGTCGAGCGTGGCCGCCTCGGCGATGGCTCGCCGGTCTACATCAACCGCGACCGCGGCATCGACTTCACGCCGACCGCATCGATCGGTGGCGGCAATGCCGACGAGCCGTTCCGCGCACGCCTCGGCGACGGTTCGCCCGTCTACAACTGACGGTCCGCCCGGTGGGCCTTACAAGACGGGACCGCACGCCCTACGCCGGCGCGCGGTCCCGCAGTAAACTGATTTTGATTGGCTCCCGATGCATCCCCGTCTCAAGGTGGACTACAGTTGGATGAGGACCACGACGCCCACACCGGGCGTCAGGTCATGGTGGGGTTGGGGCCATGTTGGTAAGGACCGGACTGTCGATCGCACTGTTCCTGTCGCCCTTGGCTCTGTCGTCCGCGCTTGCCTCCTCCTGGCTGACCACCGGCCGCAGCGCCTCGGTCCCCTACGGACACATGGAATACTGTCAGCGCCACCGCTACGATTGCGGCCGCCATGGCGGCGTCGGCGCACTGGCGGATGCGCGTCTTGCCACGCTCAACCAGGTCAATCTGGCCGTGAACCGCTCCATCGAGCCGATGTCCGATCAGAAGGCGCACGGGACGCGCGAGATCTGGCTCGCGAGCACAAGCGCCGGAGATTGCGAGGATTATGTCCTTGCCAAGCGCAACAAGCTTCTGCGTCGCGGCTTCAAGCCCGGCCATCTTCGCATCGCGGTTGGCCGCAGTCGCGGCGAGGTGCATGCGGTGCTTGTCGTCAGGACGACGCAGGGTGATCTGGTGCTGGACAACAACACCGACGAGGTGCTTCCGGTAAACCGATCGCGCATGCGTTTCGCCAAGCTTCAGTCGGCGACCGACGCAGCGAAATGGGTGCGGGTGACGGGCCGCACGGGCGACCCCGATCGCGTCACGCTGCGCTGACGACGCATGAACGCGTTCAGGCGGCCACTGCCGTCTCGTCGCGGCTGATCAGCATGATCTTCTGCCAGATCTTGCGCGACAGGTTGGTTGCCAGCGCCTCGATGTCGTTGACCGCCTCCACGACGACGCTGTCGTTGAGCGCCTGTGCGTAGAGCGCGGCCAGCTTGCCCGCGATCGACAGCATTTCCGAGCAATAGTCGAGATAGCGTTCGAGTTCGCCTGGCGTCAGCACGCGTTTGGGAGAACTGGCCGTAGGCATGATACCGGGCCTGGACGCCGCCGGATCCTTCGTCAGCTGGTGCATGTCGATGATGTGGATGACCGAACGCAGCGCGTGCAGGCTCTTGAGCGCCCGGCGCCGTTTCAACCGCTCCTCGAGCGAGATCAGCGTCCACAGCCCGATGCCGGCGAACACGGCCGTGTTGATCGCCGCCTCGAGCCCCTGCACGAAGTCGAACGCTTCACCGGGCGCGAGCAGGCGGTCGAACGAAAGAAACGTGCCGACGAAGGCGAACATCACCGCCGCGAGCGCGACGAAGACGGCCACGATGAGCCGGAGCCACACGAGAGGCTGTCCCAGCGTCTGCGCGTCCTCGCCCAGGTCCTCTGAGAGAGAGACCAGTTCCTCGGCCACCTCGCGCAGGCTGGAGCGCGGAAAACGCTCGGCGATGCGGCGCTCGAGCCGTTCGGCGGTCCTGGAGATCTTGGCCCGGTCGAGCGTGCGGTAAGGCATCGCCCATCCTCGCACGCCGAGCTTAATCGCCGCTTACTGGGCGCGCGGGAAGGGCGGCGGGCCGTGCTCGTTGGTTTCCTGCGTCGACGGCCAGAATGCCAGCACGAGAAAGGCGATGTAAGAGACCGGCTGGATCAGCAGCACGATCGCGAGGATCGCCGGCAGGCCGATATCGTGCAGCCGCTTGACGGCGAGCGCGACCAGCACCCAGGCCGAGGCGATCCACACCGCCAGCAGCACCAGACCCCACAGCGCCTGCCGGCCGCTGTCCTCGGGCGCGCCGAGGATCTGCGCGATCACCGCGCCCTGAAGGAGCAGCATGCCCAGCGCGCCGAGCCAGAACGACTTGCGCCCGATCCGGCCCCGGAAACCGAACAGGACCCAGGGAACCGTGACGGGATGGTCGGGCGCGCCGCTCACGCCGGTCAGTCCCTGAGCAGTTCGTTGATGCCGGTCTTGGCGCGGGTGCGCTCGTCGACCTGCTTGACGATCACCGCGCAGTAGAGGTTCGGGCCCGGCTCGCCGTTCGGGAACGGCTTGCCCAGCATCGAGCCGGCGACGACGACCGAATAGGGCGGCACCTCGCCATAGGAGATTTCGCCGGTGGCGCGGTTGACGATCTTGGTCGACTTGCCGATGAACACGCCCATGCCGAGCACCGAGCCCTCGCGCACGATGCAGCCCTCGACCACTTCCGAGCGCGCGCCGATGAAGCAATTGTCCTCGATGATGGTCGGGCCGGCCTGCATCGGTTCGAGCACGCCGCCGATGCCGACGCCGCCGGACAGGTGCACGTTCTTGCCGATCTGCGCGCACGAGCCGACCGTCGCCCATGTGTCGACCATCGTGCCCTCGTCGACATAGGCGCCAAGATTGACGAAGCACGGCATCAGCACCGCGCCCCTGGCGACGAAGGCCGACCGGCGCACCGTGCAGTTGGGCACCGCGCGGAACCCGGCGCGCTCGAACTCGGCCGCCGACCAGCCGTCGAACTTGGAGGGCACCTTGTCCCACCAGGTCGCTTCGCCGGGCCCGCCCTTGATGATCTCCATCGGGTTGAGCCGGAACGACAGCAGGACCGCCTTCTTCAGCCATTGATGGACGGTCCAGTTTCCGTCGGCCTCGCGCGAGGCGACGCGCGCCTTGCCCGAATCGAGCAGGTTCAGCGCGGCCTCGACCGCCTCGCGCACTTCGCCGCGCGTTTCGGTGGTCACGCCCTCGCGTTCGTCGAAAGCGGTCTCGATGGTCTTTTCGAGGCTTGCATGGTCGTGGCTGGCGGCAGCGGACATGAACACATCCTTTGATTGTGGGAGGCCGTGCGCGGTGCTAACAGCTGCGCCCGGCGGCGGGCATGTCCTAGGCGAGGGCGGCCCGCAAGGTCAATCGAAAGCGGCGGGGTGCGCCGCGCCACGGTCAGGGAGGCACGCCGATGAGCGCTTACCGACGCGACGAGGTCTGGGATCCGCTGGTCCCCTCGCACCGCGACAAGGATCGCGCCCGCAAGGTGCCCGACACGCCGCAGACGCGCGCGCCGGCCTACCGGCTCGCCTTCGACGACACCGATTTCCTGTGCCGAGAGGAATTGCGGCCCGTGCGGCTGCAGCTCGAACTGCTCAAGCCCGAACTGCTGCTGGCCGAGCGCGGCATCCGCTCGACCGTAGTCATGTTCGGCGGCGCCCGCATTCCCGAACCGGGCGGAGAGGCCTGGGCGGCCAAGAACGAAACGCAGAAGAAGAACCTCGAGGCGAACGCGGTCTATTATGACGAGGCGCGCGAGTTCGCCCGCCTCTGCTCGCGCCATGCCGCCGCGACGCTCTACAAGGAGTTCGTCATCGTCACCGGCGGCGGGCCTGGCGTGATGGAAGCGGGCAATCGCGGCGCCGACGATGTCGGCGCGCCTTCGATCGGCCTGAACATCGTGCTGCCGCACGAGCAGGCGCCGAACGCCTACGTGACGCCCGAACTGTGCTTCAACTTCCACTATTTCGCGATCCGCAAGATGCACTTCCTCTTGCGCGCCAAGGCGATCGCGGTGTTCCCCGGCGGCTTCGGCACGATGGACGAACTGTTCGAATCGCTGACGCTGATCCAGACCGGCCGCATGGAGCGGGTCCCGTTCCTTCTGTTCGGCAAGGCGTTCTGGCAAGGCGCGATCAACCTCGATTTCCTCGCCGAACAGGGCACGATCTCGCCGGCCGATGTCGAGCTGATCTCGTTTGTCGACACCGCCGCCGAGGCCTGGAACGTGATCGCGGACTTCTACGCGCTGACCTAGACGGCGCGGCGGGGGTGGCCGCTCGTCAGCTGCCCTGTCTGATCTCCTCCTGCAGGATCTCCGAGAAGTTCTGGGCGATCCTGCTCAGGGGCGTCTCGCGTGAATGGACCAGATACGCCACGACCGGAACGACAGGCTCGAAGGGCCGCTTCTCCAGGTGCGCGAACTCGGTGGCGCGCGCAATGAACTCGTCGACCAGGGCGACACCGATGCCCATGCCAGCCATGCAGCACGCCGTATAGCCATACCGGGTCTCCACCGAGCACTTGTAGTCCACTTCGGAAGCCTTGAACGCCCGCGCCACCTTCAGGCCGAGCGGAGTGCCGCGCTCCATCGATATGATCGCATGCCCGTTCAGAAGTGGTGGCGTGACGACGGCTTCGGCGGCGAGCGGATGCCCCTTCGGCAGGACGGCGACGAAGCGGCCCTCGTGGATTGGCTCGGTGTGCATCGACGGATGCTCCTCGAACGACAGCGCGACGCCGACCTCGGCCTGGCGCGTCTGGATCTTGTCGATCAGGTTCTCCATACGGCGAATGTCGAGCGTGACGTGGATGTTCGGCCAGCGCTCGAGGAAGCGCTTCAGTGCGTGCCCGACGATTGAAGACGCCATGCTGGGCGTGGCGACGACGCGCAAGGATCCCGCGTTCAGTTCACGCAGGTCCGAAATGCGCTGCTCGACGCCCTTGAGGAGCGAAAACACCGGCTCGAGGTCCTGGTAGATTCGCTCGGCCTCGACCGTCGGGATCAGCCGGCCGCCGCGCCGGGCGAACAGTTCGATACCGATCTGGTCCTCCATGTGACGCACCAGATTGCTCACATTGGGCTGTGACACGCCCAGTTCGTGAGCGGCTGCGGCGGTGGTTCCATTGCGGACCACCGCGTAGAAGGCCTCGAGCTGTCTCAACTTCATTGCCTGGCTTCCTCATGGCGTCGCTCCTGGCTCATAACCGGACATTATATTATAGGGCCACTATTTCATACGACATAATAGGTCGGCGCCGCTAGTTTCCGCAAAAACGGTGGGACTGCGATGACGCGGATAGTCAGGGTTGGCGGCGCCCAGATGGGCCCGGTGGCGAGATCGGACACGAAGGAACGGACGGTCGAACGACTGATTGCACTGCTGCGCGCCGCGCACGGGCGCGGCTGCGAATTGGTGGTCTTTCCCGAACTCGCCCTGACGACCTTCTTTCCGCGCTGGTATGCCGAACCGGGCGAGATGGACGGCTATTTCGAGACTGAGATGCCGGGGCCGGCCACGCGGCCGCTGTTCGAAGAAGCGCGCCGGCTCGGCGTCGGCTTCTATCTCGGCTATGCGGAACTGTCGGTGCAAGCAGCCGGCGCCAGGCGTTTCAACACCAGTATCCTCGTCGACGGGTCCGGCGTCATCGTCGGCAAGTACCGCAAGATCCATCTGCCCGGTCATTCCGACTATGAGAACGAGCGCCGGCACCAGCATCTCGAAAAGCGCTACTTCGAGGTCGGCGACACCGGCTTCCGCGTCTGGGACGCGTTCGGGGGCCGGGTGGGTATGGCGATCTGCAACGACAGACGCTGGGTCGAAACTTATCGCGTGATGGGTCTGCAGGATGTCGAGATAATCCTGATCGGCTACAACACGCCGGCCGCCGATTCCCTGTCGGACGAGCCTGAAGAACTGCGCATGTTCCACAATCACCTGACCATGCAGGCGGGCGCCTACCAGAACTCGACCTGGGTGGTCGGCGTCGCCAAGGCCGGCATCGAGGATGGCCACCGGCTGATCGGCGGCAGCGCGATCATCGCGCCGACCGGCGAGATCGTGGCTCAGGCCTCCACCGATGCAGACGAGCTAATTGTTGCCGATTGCGATCTCGATCGTTGCCACTACTACAGGGCCAACATCTTCAATTTCGCCAGGCATCGTCGCCCGGAATTCTATCAGCGCATCGTTTCGCAGGCCGGCGCCGACCGGTAATCCGCCCGAAGCCCCTACGCGCCCATGCGCCAAACGATCAGGAGAAACGATGAGCGAGAAAATCTGCGTTCGCGGCGGACGGGTGCTCGAACCTGACGGGTCCTCCGCTCCCTATCGCGACCTGATCATCGACGACGGCACGATCGTCGACATTGTCAGTCCCGAGGAGAGTCGCGGTGTGACGACACAGATCGTCAACGCGACCGACCGGCTGCTCATTCCCGGTCTCGTCAACGCGCACACGCACGGCCACGGCAGCCTTGGTCGCGGAATGGGCGATCGCTGGACGCTCGAACTGCTGCTCAATGCCGGACCCTGGCTTTCCGGCAAGCGCACGATGGAGCACAAATACATCGCCGCCGCGCTCAATGCTGCGGAGATGATCCTGAAGGGCTGCACGTCCGCCTACGATCTCTATTTCGAGTTTCCCGCACCGACGCCCGAGGGCATGGGCACCGTCGCGCAGGCCTATCGCGACGTGGGTGCGCGCGTCGTGATCGCCCCCATGCTCGCCGATATGAGCCTTTACGAAGCCGTGCCGGGCCTCATGGACAGCCTGCCCGAGCCGCTGCGGCGGCAGGCCGGACAGTTCGCGCTGAACCCGTTCGAGGAGACGGCGGCGGCATGCCAGACCTTCCTGGAGAGTTGGACGCACCCGGCCGACGAGGCCAAGCCCGCGCTCGCGCCGACCATACCCCTGCATTGCAGCGACCCGTTCCTGGAACGCTGCCGGGACCTTGCGAGGGCGCACGGGGTGGGGCTGCATACCCATCTTGCCGAGTCCAGGACCCAGGCCGTCTCGGCGCTCAAGCGATACGGCCGCACCCTGACCGCCCATCTGGACGCGCTGGGTGTGCTCGGGCCGAACTTCACCGCTGCCCACGGTATCTGGCTCGATGATGACGACATCGCCCGTCTTGCCGCCAACGGATGCGCGGTGGCGCACAATCCGGGCAGCAACCTGCGCCTTGGAACCGGCGTCGCACCGATCCGCAAACTGCTCGACGCGGGCGTCCGGGTCGGTGTCGGATCGGACGGCACCAACTCCTCGGACAATCAGAACATGTTCGAAGCGGTCCGCCTTGCGGCGAACGTGTCGCGCGTTGCCGATGTCGACCCGGACCGCTGGGTGTCGGCAGGCGAGGCCCTGAAGATGGCGACATCCGAGGGGGCCGCGATCCTCGACCTTGCCACGGCCACGGGGCGCATCGAGATCGGCGCAAGGGCGGACATCGTCTTTCTGGACCTCGACAACATCAATCTGGTGCCGTTCAACGACCCGGTGAACCTGCTCGTCTATTCCGAGGACGCCACCTCGGTGAAGAGCGTCATGGTCAACGGGCGCATGGTTCTCGATAATGGCCGTTTCACACGGTTCGACTGCCGGAGCCTGGTCCGCAGGGCCCAGGATGCCGCCGAGGAGCTTCGTGCGCGAACGGCGGAGAACCGGCAGATTTCCGCGCAACTGGAACGTCATGTGGCGAAGCACTGCCTGTGCCTCTGCAGGGAACCCTATCCGGTCGAACGGCTCATATGCGATCCTGTCAAAGAATAGGTTTCCATTATAGATAGTGCCCCTGAATTTATTAGACATTATAGGAAAGCGGTTGCGATAGTGGTGCCGGACGCGCCTTGCGTCCGGCATTTCGGGTCAGGCCGACGCCGTCTTGGATGCGGTTTCTCACCCGGTCGCCGGAGCAAAGCAGCACACAACGGAGGAAGCGATGTCATTTGCAAACTGGAAATCGAAGGCGGCGGCAGTCGCCGCGAGCATGGTCGTGGCTGTAGCGGCCGTCGGTCCGGCGGCTTCGGCCGAACGGATATTTTTCGGCATAGCCACGGGATCGACCGGAGGGGTCTACTATCCGCTCGGCGGCATGATCGCCCAGGTGATCTCCAACAACGCCCAGGTCGACGGCGCGCGCATCATCGCGACCGCCGAGACCGGCAACGCGTCGGTCGCCAATGCGCGCCTTCTGCAGGACGAGGCGATCGAGGCCGGCATGATGGGCGCCGACATTGCCGATCAGGCCTATCGTGGCACGGCCCAGTTCGATGACGGGGCGGTGACCAACCTGCGGGCCATCGGCGCGCTGTTCCCCGAAACGGTTCAGGTCGTCGTGCGCAGCGAATCCGGCATCGAGAGCTTTGAAGATCTCGCGGGCAAGACCGTTTCGTCCGGCCCCGCCGGCTCGGGCATGTATCAGCTCTTCGGCGACGTGCTCGACGTCTTCGGCATGGAGCGGGACGATGTCCGCGAAGACTTCTCCAGCTTCAGCCAGGCTGTCGACAAACTCCGCGACGGCAACATCGACGCCTTCTTCGCGATCGGCGGTTTGCCGACCGTTGCGATCCAGGATCTCGCGAGCAGCCATGATATCCGCCTGCTTGCCCTGACCGACGATGAGATCGCGCGGATCCGCGAAGCCCAGCCCTATTACTCGTCCACCGTGGTGCCGGCCGGCACCTATGAAGGTCAGGACGAGGACATCCAGACGCTCGGATTGCGTGCCCTGCTGGTGGCGCATGACGGCCTGGAGGATGATGTCGTCTACGCGGTGACCAAGGCGATCTACGACAACACCGAGACGCTGGCGAAGGTGCATGTCCAGGGCCGAAATGTGGCCCTTGAGAGCGCGCTCGACTCTGTCTCCATCCCCGTTCATCCGGGCGCCGCGCGTTTCTTCGAAGAAGCCGGCATCGAGCTCGAGTGATCTCGACGACGCGCATCCGCCGCGGCTTGCCGATGCTTGCCGCGGCCATGCTGACCTCCCCGGTCCTGGGCGCGGCGTCCGAAAAGGCCGATTGCCGGTGGCAACTCGAACTTTTCGACCCGCGCTCGGACACGGTGGTCGGCATGGTGCCTCTCGCGGTTGGCGAACCGGGTTTCCGGCTTGCCTACACGCACTCGGTGTTCGGCACCGACGTTGTCAGCCGGTACCGGATTCGGGGCGGCCAGATCGTGCAGATCGGCGAGGTCTTCACCGATCCCGGATACGGCATGGCCAGTTCAACGGTTGACGGTGAAGGCCGACTGACGCACGACGACGGGCGCCTGCATCTCGAACTTGATCGGCCGATCCCGGCGCTCACGGTTCGCGTGCAGAAGTCCCAGAACAACCGGATCGAAGGCGCCATGAGCGTCGACCTTGGCGAAGCGGTCGGCGACGGGCCGATCGGCATACGGCCGGTTCAGACCTGCCGAGGCTGACCGGGCCTGCCAGCGCACAAAGCCAACAGCCAGGAGACCACCGTGTCATGAGCGGCGCGAGTTCGACACAAGGCCAGGCGCGGCCATCGGGTGACGACGTCGCCCATCTCCAGGAAATCGTCGATCCCGAGACGAACTTCCGGTCCGTCATGGGGTTCACGGCAAGGTTCGTCACCGTGCTGGCGTTCGGACTGTCGGCATACCATTTCTATACGGCCGGCTTCGGCGTCCTCACCGAGGTGATCCACCGCTCGGTGCACCTGGCCGTCTCGATGGCGCTCATCTTCCTGCTGTTCTCGCGCGCGGACAGCCTCTGGACCACCCGCTCGACGGTCGCCACGGCGTTCTTCTCGGGCTGCTATCTCTGGATTAGCTGGAACGTGTGGACCGAGCTCGAGCTTGCGGCGGCGGCGCCCGAATCGATCCTGTTCTGGCTCGCCGTTGCCCTGATCGTGCTCCTGTCGCTGCCCAACCTGACCGGCAACCGGATCGCCGGGCGACGTGAAAGCGGAATCGGGCCGACCGACTATCTGCTGATGATCGTGGCGGCCAGCTTCTCTCTCTACCTGATCGTCTTCTTCGACGAGATATTCATCGCTCGTGTCGGCCAGCCGATCGCCCGCGATTATCTCATGGGCGCGCTCGCCCTGATCCTCGTGGCCGAGGCGACGCGCCGCACGATCGGCTCGGCATTGCCGGCGATCGGCATGTTCTGCCTGTTCTATGCCGTGCTCGGGCCGGACCTGCCCGCCGAGATCGCCCATCGCGGCTTCAGCATGCAGCGCATCATCAACCATCTGTATCTGGGCACCGAAGGCATCTATGGCGTTGCGACGGGCGTCGTCGCCACGTTCGTCTTCCATTTCATCCTGTTCGGCGTCGTCGCGCAGATCTCGGGTCTCGGCCAGCTCTTCATCGGCCTTTCCACGGCCATCGCGGGCCGATTCTCCGGCGGTCCGGCCAAGGTTTCGGTCGTCTCGTCGTCCATGTTCGGCATGATTTCCGGATCGACCGTGGCGAACACCGTCACCACCGGTTCGCTGACCATTCCGCTGATGAAGAAGACTGGCTTCCGCGCCCCGTTCGCGGGCGCCGTCGAGGCGTCGGCCAGCGCCGGCGGCCAGATGACCCCACCCATCATGGGCGCGGCGGCCTTCGTGATGGCCGAGTCGCTGGGCGTGCCTTATGTGGAACTGATCCTGATCGCCATCCTGCCGGCCGCCTTCCACTATCTGTCGGTGCTGCTGTCGGTGCACTTCGAGGCGAAACGGCTGGGGCTGGGCGCGCTGCCGGCCGACCAGATACCGAGCGCCCTGGCGGTCGCCCGCCAGTACTGGCACCTCGCCTTGCCGCCGATCGCCATGGTGACGCTGCTTCTTATGCGCTTCACCCCGTTCACGGCCGCCTTCTGGGGCATCATCCTGGTGATCGTGGCGTCCTACATACCGCTGCTCGCCCGGTCCGTCGGCGTGCCGGCTCTGGCGGGCGGCGGCGATGGTAACGCGCTCACGCCGCGGCGGATCGTCGGCGCGTTCGAAGAAGGAGCGCGCTTCACGCTCGCCATCACGGCGACCTGCGCCTGCGTCGGCTTCATACTGGGCACGGTGACGTTGACCGGCATCGGCTTCAAACTGTCGGCAGCCGTCCTGTCGGCCGCCCAGATGGGGGCCGACCTGATCGCCCTGGTCGATCCGTTCGACCTGATCAGCGACCGTGGCGCTATCCTGTTCTGCGCGCTCGTTCTGACCGCGATGGCCTGCATCCTGATGGGCTGCGGCATGCCGACCGTGCCGCTCTACATCATCCTGTCGGCGATCGTCGCACCGGCGCTTCTGGAGTTCGGCGTTCCGCTGCTCGCGACCCATTTCGCCGTCTTCTATTTCGGCCTTCTGTCGGACCTGACGCCGCCGTTCGCGCTTGCCGCGTTCGCCGGTGCGGCGGTCGCTCAAGCGGACCCGATGCGCACCGCCATCATCGGTTTCCGTCTGTCGATCGCCAAGCTGCTGGTGCCGTTCATGTTCGTCTACAGCCCTGCGCTGCTGCTGATCGACTTCGAGCCCGCCACGTTCGCGCTGGCGCTCGCGAGCGGCATCCTGTCCATTGTGTCGCTGGCAGTCGGCTTCACCGGTTTCGCATTCGCCCCGCTGGGCAAGGCCCGTTCGCGCATCCTCATGCTTTGCGGTCTCTGCCTGGTGTTCGATCACGTGCCGACGATCGCAGTGGCAGCCCTGGTTGCCATCGTGATCCTGGCCAGCAACTTCCGCGACGCACGGCGCGCGGTGACCGGGGAGGTCTGACATGGTCATTCTCAGCAACGCGCGGGTATTGATCATCAACCCCAACTCCAATGCGGCGGTCACCGGCGCCATGGCAAAGGCCGTTGCTGGCCTTTCGGGCTCGACGGGAGTGGACTTCGACACACGGTCCCTCGACGGCGCGCCGCTCGGGATCGAAAGCGACCTCGATGCCGCTGTCGTTGCGCCTCTTCTGGCTCAGATGGTTCGCGACGAGGACGACCGCTACGACGCCTTCATCATCGGATGCTTTCTCGACCCGGGCCTTCAGGCGTGCCGCACGGTGACCGACAAGCCCGTGTTCGGCATCGGTGAATGCGGTGTCTTCGCCGCCCTGACGCATGCCGACCAGTTCGGCGTGCTGGCATTGTCCGAGGCATCGGTGGGTCGCCACAAGCCGATCTTTCGCCGGCTCGGCGTGGCCGACAGGCTGGCCGGCGAGTTGCCGCTGTCGATCAGCGTCGCCGACGCGGTCGGCAATGAGGCGGTCTATCCGAAACTAGGCGAGGCGGCACGGACACTGCGCGACACGCACGGCGCCGGCGCGGTCGTTCTGGGATGCGCGGGCATGGCCGGGCATCGCAGCCGGCTTCAGCGCGACACCGGCATGGTCGTGATCGATCCGGTCCAGGCCGCGGCGGCGCGGGCCCTCGG
Organism: Roseitalea porphyridii; assembly: GCF_004331955.1. Taxonomy (NCBI): domain Bacteria; kingdom Pseudomonadati; phylum Pseudomonadota; class Alphaproteobacteria; order Hyphomicrobiales; family Ahrensiaceae; genus Roseitalea; species Roseitalea porphyridii. The sequence continues at coordinate 753,825 of NZ_CP036532.1, forward strand.
TGCGCTTCTGCCGACATGAACCCCCGCGAGGGGCAGATCTCTAAGGAAAGGTGAAACATGTTCGATCTTGTGGTGCGCGGTGACGTGGTGACGACGCAAGGGGTCCGGCGGGGACATTATCTGAGCGTCCTCAACGGCGAGGTCGTCGGTGTCACCGCCAGTGACCCGGGTTCGTCTCGGGAGCGGGTCGATGCCGATGGGGCCTATATCTTCCCCGGCGCCGTCGACGCGCAGGTGCATTCGCGCTCGCAAAAGGGCAGCGAAGGGCTCGCCGCGTGCACGCGTGCCGCGGCGGCGGGTGGCGTGACGACCATCGTCGAGATGCCCTATGACGAGGGTCTGCTCGTCTGCAGCGCTGATGCGGTCCGGTCCAAGGCCGATGATGCCGAACGACAGTCACATGTCGATGTGGCCATCTACGGCACCATTCATCCCGACGAAGGCACGGTGCGCATCCAGGAGCAGATCGAGGCAGGGGTCTGCGGCTTCAAGTTCTCGACCTTCGGAACCGATCCCGTCCGCTTTCCGCGCATCCCGCCGTGGCTGATGCGCGATGCGTTCGCCGCGATCGCGCCGTCGGGCCTGGCGGCCGGCGTTCATAACGAAAACCACGAAACGGTCATGCACGACCTCGAAATGGTCAAGAAGGCGGGTCTCACCGACCATACCGCCCATGGCAAGAGCCATACGGACTTCGCCGAGGCGCTGGCGATGGCGGAAATATACGAGATCGGCGCATACACCGGCTGCCGCGCCCATGTCGTCCATTGCTCGATCGGGCGCGGCATCGAGATCTGCGAGGGCTATCGCCGTCAGGGGTTCGACGCCAGCGTCGAGGTTTGCATCCACTATTTCGTATTCAGCGAGGACGAGGACGGCGCGCGCCTCGGCGGCAAGGCCAAGATCAACCCGCCCATCCGTCCGGCCAGCGAGCGCGAGGCGCTCTGGCGCCATCTTGCGGCGGGCAACATCGATCTCGTCTCGACAGACCATGTCGCCTGGTCGCTCGACCGCAAGAACGATCCGGACATGCTCAAGAACGCCTCGGGCGGACCCAGCATCGAGGTGATGGTGCCGCTGCTGGTCAAGGGCTGCCTGGAGCGCGGTGTCGATCTGTCGATGGCCGCCCGGGTCCTGTCGGGCAATCCGGCCCGTCATTTCCGCCTGCAGCCCCGCAAGGGCGCCCTCTGGGCCGGCGCGGAGGCCGATTTCTCCATCATCGATCCGACCGAGGCGCCATGGACCGTGGAGGCAAGCCAGACAGTTTCCGACTGGAGCCTCTACGACGGCATGTCGCTGCCGCAGGTCAGGGCCACCTATGTGCGCGGCCAGAAGGTCTGGGACGGCAAGGATGTCGTCTCCGCCGAGGGTTTCGGCGGATTCGTCAAACCCTTCGGCCGTGCTTGAGGGGGCGAACGTGCTTTCAGGTCAGACCCCATCCACGCTTTCGATCAATGCTGACCGGCTGTGGCAGCGCATCGCGGAACTCGCCGCGATCACGGATCCGGATCGGCCCTACAGCCGCGTCGCCTTCAGCGATCTCCACGCGGAGGGCAGGCAATGGCTGACCGGGCAGATGAAGCAGGCCGGCCTCGATGTGCGCATCGACGCCGGTGCGAACCTGATCGGCCGGCTGGCCGGTTCGGAGAACGGGCGCGCCGCCATCGTCAGCGGTTCGCACACCGACACGGTTCCCCGTGGTGGCCGCTTCGACGGCATCGCCGGTGTGCTTGTGGCACTGGAAGTGGCCCAGACGCTGGCGGAGAACGGCGAGCGGCTGCGTCATCCATTCGAGGTGGTCGATTTTCTTGCCGAGGAGCCGAACAAGTATGGCTTCTCCTGCATCGGCAGCCGCGCGATTGCCGGCGTACTCACCGAGCAGCAACTTGCCTACGTCGCCGCTGACGGAACCAGCACGGCCGAGGGCATCGCCGCCATGGGCGGCGACCCGGAACGTCTCGGCTCGCCCCTGCGCGACCGGGACGATCTGGCCGGGTTCTTCGAACTGCATATCGAACAGGGCGTGGTCCTTGAACAGGATGCGGTCGATATCGGCATCGTCACGGACATCGTCGGTATCACGCGCTACCGGATCAGGCTTACCGGGGAGGCGGCCCACGCGGGCACCACGCCCATGAACCGGCGCAAGGACGCGCTCGTCGCGGCGGCGATACTGGTTCAGGAAGCCGAGACGCTGGCGTCGACCCAGCAGACCGACGGAGCCTATCTGGTCGCCACCGTGGGCAAGCTGGATGTCGTTCCCAACGGATCGAATGTCGTGCCCGGCTTCGTCGATCTTGCGATCGAGGTCCGCTCCAACAGCAACGAACAGGTCGATCGCTTCTACGAGACATTTCTCGCCAGATTTCGGGAAGTCTGCAATCGGCGCGACATCGCGCTCCAGGCGGACAGGATCAGCGACGGCGCCGCGATCGGCTGCGATCAGGCCGTGCAATCGGCGCTGGTGGAGGCGGCCGAAATGAACCGGGCAAGCTATGTCCGGATGCCGAGCGGCGCGGGCCACGATGCGGCCTACATGGCGCGGATCGGCCCGAGCGGCATGATCTTCATTCCGTGCCTGAAAGGCCGCAGTCACTGCCCGGAAGAGTGGGCGGACAAGAAGGCCCTCGCCACGGGCGCGCAGGTCATGCTCGACGGCATACGTCTGTATGACCGGCGGCTGTGACAACCGCGCTGCGGCGGGGGTGGCAGCGCGTCAGTCGAGCGCCACGGCGACCAATCCGAGCGCGGCGATCGCGGCGACGACCGGCCACCAGCGCGGCAGCGACACGGTGATCTCTTCCTTCAGCCAGTCGATCGGGCGGCGCGGTTCGTTGTCGTTCGGGGTCACGTCGATCTGTTCCATCCTTGTCTCCATTGGGGTGTCGGCGCCGCCGTTCGGCGCCCGTGTGCGACCCTGATAGCAACCTCCGGCTGACAGCACGCTGACGAGAGACGTTGTCGCGCCCTATGATGCCGCCGCCGGCAGGACCAGGCGCGCCTCGAACCCGTCGGGACGGTTGGCAAGTGCCAGCCGGCCGCCGGCCGCCTCCGCGATGTCGGCGGCGATGGCAAGCCCGAGCCCCGTCCCGGTCTCATCAAGGCGAATGCCGCGCGCGGTCACCTTTTCGAGAAGATCCGGCGCGATCCCCGGCCCGTCGTCGCGCACCGCAACGCTGACCGCGCCGTCCGCGTGCGCAACCACCAGGTCGACCCGGTCGCGCGCATGGCGGGCCGCGTTCTCGACCAGCGCGCCGAGCGCCTCGGCAAGGTCCGCCGCGTCGATCGCGGCCATCGGAACCTGCGGTCCGGCGTCCACGTGCCAGGTCAGCCCTTCGCCCGTCGCCGTCCGGCGCGCGACCTCGACGACCCGGCGGCCGACCCCGGCCGCATCGCAGCGGGAGGCGACCGCCTCGGCGGCGACGCGCGTGCGCGCCAGTTCACGGTCGACATGGCGCTGCATGGCGCGGGCGATCGCCTCGATGCTCCCGGCATGCGCGCCATCGCCGGCCTGCGACAGGCGCCCGGCTTCGCCCATCAGCGCCTGCAGCGGTGTCTTCAGCCCGTGCGCGAGATCGCCCGCGCGGGCGCGGGCACGGACGATGTCCGCCTCGCGCGCGGCGAGAAGTCCGTCGAGTTCGGCGGCGAGCGGTCGCACTTCGGCCGGCCAGTCCTCGCCGATCCTGTCGGCGCGGCCCGAACGGATGGCGGCGACGCGCGCGCCGATCCGCCGCATCGGTCTGAGGCCGACGCCGACCTGGACCCAGCCGGCCGCGATCAGCACGACCGCGAGCAGACCCAGATACGGCGCCAGATCGGCGAGGAAGGCGTTGCGCGCGGCGTCGAGCTCGGCCGCATCGAGAGCCACAGCCGCACGCACGCGTCCGCCGCCGAGCGGCGCGGGCAGCGACACCATGCGTTCGAGCGCCAGCAGCGACGCCTCGCCCGGCCCGCCGATCCTGTGGACATGGACGGCCCCGTCGGCGACTTCGTCGGCCGGCAGGTCGAGACGGTAGTCCCACAGCGACCGCGAGCGCAGCGTGTCGGTCGCCAGGTCGATCTGCCAGTAGAGCCCGCCATAGGGCCGCTGGAAGCGGGGATCGGCGGGCGGCGCGACGAAAAGAGCGCCCATTTCGTCGCGCGCGAGCCCGGCCAGCACCTGATCCAGATGCACTTCCAGTTCGGCGATGGCGCGCCGTTCGACGTGGCCGGCGAACAGGGCGGCAAGCCCGGCCGCCGCAAGGCCGAGCGCGACGATGATCGCCGCCGCCCCCGCGACGACCAGACGCCAGCGCAGCGACAGCCGCGTCAAGCCGCTGACCCTTCCAGGAAATAGCCGAAGCCGCGTCGCGTGCCGATGATCCCCGCGCCCAGCTTGCGGCGCAGCCGCGCGATGATGGCTTCGAGCGCGTTGGCCTCGCGCGCATCGTCGTCGCCGTAGAGATGTTCGAGCAGTTCGCCGGGCGGCACGACGCGGCCATTGCTCAGCGCCAGATAGGCCAGCAGCCGGTATTCGAGCGCTGTCACCCGCACCGGAACGCCGCGAACGGCGACGCTCATCCGGTTGGTGTCGACCGTCAGCGCGCCGATGTCGTGCACCGCCGCGCCCTGGCCCGCCGCGCGCCTGACCAGCGCCCGCGCCCTGGCGACCAGTTCCTCCATCCGAAACGGCTTGGGCAGATAGTCGTCGGCCCCCGCCTCGATGCCTTCGACGCGCTCCATCCACGCGCCCCGCGCGGTCAGCACGAGCACCGGCATGTTGCGCCCGTTCGCGCGCCAGCGCTTGAGCACGCTCAGCCCGTCCATTCCCGGCAGGCCCAGATCGAGCACGATCAACGCATAATCCTCCGTGTCGCCCAGGAACCAGGCGTCCTCGCCATCCGCACAACTCTCGACGACGAACCCCGCCGCGCCGAGGGCGGCGTCGAGATCGGACGCGATCCGCTGATCATCCTCGACGACGAGTGCCCGCATCAGTCCCGGTCGTCTTCATAGTCTTCATAGTCTTCGTAATCGTCGTCATAGGAATCATCTTCGGCTTCCAGTTCGATGATCCGTCCGCTCGCGGCGTCCACATAGACCTCGTAGAGCCGCCCTTGCGCGCTGACCAGTTCCATTTCGTAGACGTAGAGGCCGTCGTCCCGGTCCAGTTCGATCTCGATCACCCGACCGCCGAACCGTTCGTCGACGATGGCGAGGATTTCGGCGAGCGGCATGATCTCGCCGCGCTCGACGGCCTGAAGCGCGCGATCCTGATCGTCGGCACCGACCGTCCCGGGAACGACGAGCATCGCGACGAGCAATGGCAGGAGGGATTTGCGCATGACGCCTTCTAGGTGAGCGCGGCTGACAGTTCGCTGACAGATCCCGTCAGGGGGCCATCAGCACCGGTGGTGCACAAGGGAACCGTAAACGCGGCAATCGCCGCTCCCGAAGAAAGGATATCGATCATGAAACACGCAACCCTCATCGTCACCGCCGCCGCACTCGCCATCGGCAGCTTCGCCATCACCGCACAGGCCTCCGACGGCAAGGTCCTTGAAGCCATCCCGGCGACCGGCGAAAGGATGAGCATGTCCGAAGTCATCGGCAAGCTCGAGGCGGAGGGCTACCGGGTCGACGAGATCGAGTTCGACGACGACGGCTACTACGATGTCGATCTGTACGATGCCAATGGCCGCGAGATCGATGTCGATATCCATCCGGTCACCGGCAAGGTGCTCGAGTGGAGGGTCGATCGCTGACGCCATCCCTCCGCCGTCAGGGGCGGATCGGCGAAAGCCCTTCCGCCCCGCGGCCGTGCGCCCCGAGCGGCCGAACGCCGGCCTGTTATTCGGCGGGCTCGGGGCTTTCGAGCGCTTCGCCCAGTTCCTCCTCGAGCCGGCTTTCTTCGGTCGCGCGGGGGCGGGTGAAGCGGGCGAGCAGCAGGAAGGCGACCGGCGTCAGGTAGAGCGTCGCCACCGTCGCAAGGCCGAGGCCGCCAACGATGACCCAGCCCAGCGCCTCGCGCGCCTCCGCCCCGGCACCCGTCGACAGGATCAGCGGCACGCCGCCGAACACGGTCGAGGTCATCGTCATCATCACCGGCCGAAGGCGGATCGTCGCCGCGTCGGTGATCGCCGAGCGCACGTCCTGTCCCGCGTCGCGAAGCTGGTTGGCGAACTCGACGATCAGAATGCCGTTCTTGGCCATGATCCCGATCAGCATGACGAAGCCGATCTGGCTGTAGACGTTCAGCGACAGGCCCGTCAGCAGCAGTGCGAAGATCGCGCAGGCGATGCCGATCGGAACGGTCACCATGACCACGATCGCCGAAACGAAGCTTTCGAACTGCGCCGACAGCACAAGGAAGACGACGACGATCGCAAAGCCGAACGTCAGAAGCAGCCCGGAACTCGTCTGGTCGAGCGTCGCCGCTTCGGCCAACGGCACGATCCGGTTTTCCTCGGCGAGGACGCCGTCGGCGAGCGTGCGCACCTCGGCAAGCGCGTCGCCGAGCGCGAACTCCGGCGTCAGCGAGGCCGATATCTCGACCGACCGGTTCTGCCCCTCGCGCGCCAGTTCCGGGGCCACGGCCCGTTCCTCGAGCGTGACGAACGTCGCCATCGGCACCATCGTGCCGTCGCCCGCCCGCACGAAGATGTTCCGAAGATCACCCGGATCGTCCACCCGGTCGGAGGTCGACACCATCTGGATGTCGTAGCTGAGATCGTTGATGAAGACCGAGCCGACGGTGCGGCCGTCGAGCACCGCGCCGAGCGCCTCGCCCAGGCCGGAAATGTCGACGCCGAGGTCCGAAGCGCGCTCCCGGTCGATCTCGATGAAAAGCTGCGGCTGGGTCAGCTCGTATTCGAGCCGCACCTGGCCGAAGGCGGTGTTCTCCTGCATCCGCGCGACCAGATCCTGGGCGACCGTGGCGAGCTGCTCGTAGCTGTTGCCGGTGACCGCGAAGCTCAGCCCCCGCCCGGCGCCGCGAATGCCGAGCGAATTGGGCTGGATCGCAAACGCGCGCACGCCGATCACGCTGCCGAGCGCGCGATTGATATCGCCGACGATCTCGTTCTGGCTGCGCGCGCGTTCATCCCAGTCGGCCAGCGTGAACACCATGAAGCCGCGATTGCCCGACCCGAAGCCGGCGATCGAGAACGTGTTGGTGATCTCCCCGCTTTGCTGGAGCGGCGCGACCAGTTCCTCGATCTGGCGCATCTTCGACGTCGTGTATTCGAGCGAGACGCCCTGCGGCGCCGACACCGACAGCAGCGCCACGGCGCGATCCTCGCGCGGCGTCAGCTCCTGACGGATCGTGCCGAAGACCATCGCCGCGGTGGCCGCAAAAAGCAGCGATGCGACGATGACGACCAGCGGATAGGACAGCGCCGCCGACAGCGAGCCGCGATAGAGCGCGGCCAGCCGTGCGCCCAGCCAGATCATCGGCCCGCGCCGGCCGGCATCGCTCTCGGTCGTCAGCAGCCGGCTCGCCAGCATCGGCGCCAGCGACAGCGCGACGAACGATGAGATCAGCACCGCGATCGCCAGCGTGAAGCCGAACTCGCGGAACAGCCCGCCGGCCTGTCCGGGCAGGAAAGACAAGGGCACGAACACCGCCGCCAGCGTCGCCGTCGTCGTGACGACCGCAAAGAACACCTGGCGCGTGCCGAGCACGGCGGCCGCGCGCGGGCCCATCCCCTCGTTGCGCCGCCGCACGATGTTCTCGAGCACCACGATCGCATCGTCGACGACAAGCCCGGTGGCGAGCACGAGCGCGAGCAGGGTCAGGATGTTGACCGAGAACCCGACCAGATAGATCGCCGCCAGCGTTCCGATCAGCGCGACCGGGATGGTCAGGGCGGGGATCAGCGTGGCGCGCCAGTCGCGCAGGAAGACGAAGATGACGACGACCACGATCGCCACGGCAAGGCCCAGCGTGCGCAGCACCTCGCGGATCGAGCCGTTGATGAAGGTGGCGTCGTCGGAGGTCACGAAGATCGAGATGTCGTCGGGCAGCGACGCATCGAGTTCGGCCACGACCGCGCGCACGTCGGCCGAGATCTCGAGCGTGTTCGAGGTCGCCTGCCGGATCACGCCGATGCCGAGCCCGGTCTGGCCGTTGGTGCGCAGCAGCGTCTCGTTGGTCGCCGGCCCGAGCAGCACGTTGGCGACATCACCAAGGCGGACATCTTCGGTCAGCTCGAGCGCCTCGAACGCTTCCTCGGTGGCGACGGTCGCCGTGGTCCTGACGTTGATCGACTGGCGGTCGCCGGCCAGATCGCCCGCCGGCGCGTCATAGGCGACGTCGGCGAGCGCGGTCCGGACATTGCCGAGCGTCAGCCCGCGGCTGGCCAGCCGGTCGAGGTCGATGTCGACGCGGAACACGGGCTGGCGATCGCCATAGACCTGAAGGTCCGCCACGCCCTCGATCGAGATCAGCCGGTCCTCGACCCGTTCCTCGACGATCCGGGTCAGGTCCTGCGGCGAGCGCAGGGTCGAGGTCACGCCGATGCGGATCACCGGCTGGGCGTTGGCGTCGGCCTTGACCACGCGCGGTGTCTCGGCGCCTTCGGGCAACTGGTTGGCGATGCGGGCGACCGCGTCGCGCGCGTCGGTTGCCGCAACGTCAAGGTCCGCGCTGTCCTCGAACTCCAGCGTCACGCGGCTGCGGCCGAAGCGCGAGTTCGACGAGATCGTGCGCACGCCCGGCACGCGGCCGAGCGCCCCCTCGATGCGGCTGGTCAGTTCCTGGTCGACGCTTTCGGGCGAAGCGCCCGAATATTCGGTCGTGACGGTGATGACGGGACGGTCGACATTTGGCAGTTCGCGGATCTCGACACCGAACAGCGAGGCAAGACCGGCCAGCACGATCAGCGCGCTGATCACGAGCGTGACGATCGGCCGTCGCACGAAGAAGGCCGTGCCTGATCCCGCTATCGCCGAAAGGTCCCTGTCGCGCGCCATGACCGGTCTATCCCTGGCTTGGGACGGTGCCGCCGCTCTCGGCCACCGGCCCGTCGGGCACGTCGACCTCGGCGCCGGGGCGCAGGTTCTGGACCCCTTCGGTGACCACGAGTTCGCCCGGCGACAAATCGGCCGCCACGATCACGCTGTCGGCGTTGCGCTGGCGGATCGTCACCGGAACCCGGACGGCCTTGCCCTCGCGCACCGCCCACACGAACGAGCCCTCGTCGGACCATTGCACCGCGAGCGGGTCGACCGAGGGAAGGCTCTCGCCGGGAAAGCTCATCGTCACCGTGAAAGCCATGCCGGCGCGCAGCCGGTCGCCGCTGTTGTCGACCTCGCCCTGAACGCGCAGCGTCCGGCTCTCGCGGTCGACGATGTTGTCGATGGCGCGCACCGTGCCCTGAAGCTCGACACCCGGCAGGCTGAGCGGCCGGACCGTGATCGGCATGCCGTCGTCGATGAAGGCGACGGCGCGTTCGGGAACCTGGAAGTCGATCAGGATCTTCGAGCGGTCGGTGATCGTTGCGACCACGTCCTGGCTGTTGAGCCGGTCACCGACGGCGAGGTCCAGAACGCCCATCCAGCCCGAAAGCGGGGCGCGCAGGGTGCGCTGCGCGAGTTCATATTCGGCCTCGCGCAGGGCCAGTTCGGCGGTCTGGACGGCGAGACGCGCCTCGCGCAGGCTGACTTCCGTCACCGCGCCCGAATCGCTGAGACGCGACAGGCGTTCGGCGTCCTCGGTCGCGCTCTGAAGGTTCAGCCGCGCCCGCTCGACGGCGATTTGCCGGGCCTGGTCATCGAGGCGCAGCACGACGTCGCCCTGTTCGACGAAGCTGCCGCCCATAACGGCGATCTCGACGATCACGCCGGTGACATCCGACCGCAGCGTGACCGTGTGCAGCGCCCGCCCGTCGCCGATCGCCTCAAGCCTGTCGTCGATCTTGCCCTCCGCGACCGGCGCGACCACGACCGAGGTCGGACCGCCGCCGCCCCAGCCGCCGCGTCCGGCGGTTTGCGTCGCCGGCTCGGCGGCCTCGAGACCCAGCCGCTCGGCGAGCCCGAACCGCTCGAGATACCCCGCCGCCGACGGAACCTGGGTGATCCAGACGTAGAGCGCGACCGCGACGAGACCGAGGGACAACAGCACCTGGCTGAGAAGTTTCATGAACGGGCCTGCGAGAAGTGGAACGTCGCCGAACATAGGGCGGCGAGCCCCAAAAGAGTAGGGCGAAGTTGCCGGGTCTCGACCGCGACGGGCGGTCGAAGGGCCGGGCCGAACGGCCAACGGTGGCGCCGTATCCATGCCGGCGCATGACGGAGGAGGTGGCTGGGGCGGCAGGATTCGAACCTGCGCATGGCGGTACCAAAAACCGCTGCCTTACCGCTTGGCTACGCCCCAACGCGCTGTTGCCGCGGCCCTAAGAGAACATAGGGCCGGGTGGAGGCGGGATAAACCTGCATCGGTCCGGCCTGTCAACGGTCGGCCGACGTTTTTCCCGCCACGAGCGCCGCCGGCGGCGGCCCGGTGCTGGAACCCTGCACCAGTTCGGCTTCCAGCAGCATCTGCGACGGCGTCGCCTTGCCCTCGATCCGGTCGATCAGCATCATCGCGCAGTGGCGGCCCGCCTCGCGGATGCCCGAACGCATGACGGTCAGGCCCATGCCGCCCGGCCCGATGTCCAGAAACGACAGATTGTCGTCATAGCAGATGATCGACATGCCGGTTCCGGGCATCAGGTCGAATTCGCGTGCCGCGCCCATCACCCCGAGTGCGGGCAGGGCGCTCGAGCATATCACCGCCGTGGGCGGATCGGGCAGCATCAGGAAGCGCTTCATCGCCTCGTAGCCGGCCGGCTCGATCATCTCGTTGCTGGACATCAGCGCCGGATCGGGCTCCAGCCCGGCCTCGCGCAGCGCCTCCTCGTAGCCTTCGCGCCGGCGCTGGGCGAACACCATGTGCTCCCAGCCATTGACCAGGCCGATCCGCCGATGGCCGAGCGCGATCAGGTGCCGCGCCGCTTCACGGAAGGCGCGTCGGTTGTTGACGTCGACCCAGCTGTAGCTGTCCTCGGCCTGCAGGGTGCGGCCATGCACAAGGAACGGCAGTCCGATCTCGGCGAGCAGCGGCAGCCGCTCGTCATGCGCCATCGGCCCGTGCACGATCACCCCGTCGACGCGGCGGTTGCGGCTGAGCGCCCGATAGGTCTCCGCCTCCTTGTCGCCGTCGACCACCGAGATGAGCATGTCGTAGCCGCGCTGGCTGTAGACCGCGCCCGCCCCGGCGATGAAGTCGGTGAAGTGCGGGTTGATCATGTCGTGCTTGGCGACGGGAATCACATGCCCGATCGTGCGCGCCTTGCCTGTTGCCAGACGCCTTGCGCTGGAGTTGGGTTCGTAGTCATATTGACGGGCCGCTTCGATCACGCGCTGGCGCGTCGCCTCGCTGACTTCCGGATAGCCGTTCAGGGCCCGGCTGATGGTGGTCTGCGAAAGCCCCAGCTTTTCCGAAAGCTGTCTGAGGTTGGCCAATATTCCCTCCCGCACGTCCGCTCAAAGGGCTTTGAACGGCATATCAAGCCGCACAAAGGGCCCGCTGGCAAGCCCCGGCATCGCTATCGCCTTTTTCGCGCCGCAGCGAAACCCGGGACCGCGCACGGTGTGGACAAAGCGCTTGACTCGGACCGTCCGCATGCTCAATGTCCGCGAAGCCAAAGCGCTTTGACCGCGCCTGGTTTGAGGCAACGTTCAGTGAGCGTAACAATCGATCTGGGAGGATCACCGATGAAAAGAACTCTTCTGGCCGGCGTGGCCGGCCTTGCAGTGCTGGCTGCCGGCAGCGTCCATGCTCAGGATCTCGTTTTCCCCGTCGGCGAAGGAGATTTCAGCTGGGACAGCTACAATGAATGGGCCGAGTCGGCGCCCGACCTGAGCGGCCAGACCGTGACGATCACCGGACCCTGGCTGCAGCCAGAAGACGGCGTCTTCCGCTCGGTGATCGCCTATTTTGCCGAAGCCACGGGCGCCGAAGTCATCTACACCGGCTCGGACTCGTTCGAGCAGCAGATCGTCATCGACGCCGAAGCGGGTTCGGCACCCAATGTTGCGGTCTTCCCGCAGCCCGGCCTTGCCGCCGACATGGCGAGCAGGGGGCTGCTCCATCCCCTGCCCGAGGGCATGGGCGAATGGGTTGCCGAGAACTATGGCGCCGGCGAATCGTGGGTCGATCTGGGCACCTATCCGGACGAGGACGGCAACGAGCAGCTCTTCGGCTTCTTCTACAACGTCAACGTCAAGAGCCTGGTCTGGTACGTCCCCGAGAACTTCGAGGACGCCGGTTACGAAGTGCCCGAAACCATGGAAGAGCTGAAGGCGCTGACCGAACAGATCGCGGCCGAAGGCGAAACGCCCTGGTGTATCGGCCTTGGTTCGGGCGCCGCCACGGGCTGGCCGGCCACCGACTGGGTCGAGGACATCATGCTTCGCACCCAGCCCGCCGATGTCTATGACGACTGGACGACGAACGATATCCCCTTCAACGACGAGCGCGTCGTTGCGGCCATCGAGGAGTTCGGCTGGTTCGCCCGCAACGACGACTATGTGTCGGGCGGCGCCGGCCAGGTGGCCTCGACCGACTTCCGCGACTCGCCCAAGGGCCTGTTTGCGTCGCCGCCGCAGTGCTACATGCACCGCCAGGCATCGTTCGTGCCCGCCTTCTTCCCGGAAGGCATCGAGTTCGGCGAGGATGTGGACTTCTTCTACTTCCCGTCCTTTGCCGAGAAGGATCTGGGCAACCCGGTCCTTGGCGGCGGCACGCTGATGTCGATCACCGATCCGTCGGACGCGACCGATGAGTTCTTCGAGTTCCTGAAACTGCCGTTGGCCCATGAGGTCTTCGGGGCGCAGTCGGGCTTCCTGACGCCGCTCAAGACCGTCAATCCCGATACCTATCTCAACGACGCGCTGCGTGGTCAGGCGGAGATTCTCGTCAACGCCACCACCTTCCGCTTCGACGGCTCTGACCTGATGCCCGGAGGTGTCGGTGCGGGCACCTTCTGGACCGGCATGGTCGACTATACGGGCGGCAAGGACGCCCAGGCCGTGGCCGACGAGATCCAGGCAAGCTGGGATGCGCTGAAGTAAGCGTCGCATCCGCTTGAGTTGCGCGGGAGGCGGTCTGCCGCCTCCCGAAATCCCAGGACAATGAGCGCACGCCGGCCATTGTGCCGGTCGTCCGGCGCCGGGAGGGCACCATGAACCCAGCACTGCAGGGTCTCATCACAGTATTGTTAGGCGTTGGCGGCTGCGTCGGATACTTCTACTTCTCCAACCAGATCCTCGACCGGGTGATCTTTCCCGCCAAGGGACCGAACGCCGGCGACAACATCAATCGCGCAAATCAGGTGCGCCCCTGGCTGTTCCTGTTTCCGGCCATCTTCGCGCTCGGTCTCTATCTCGGCTATCCCGTGTTCGAGACGCTGCGCCTGTCGCTGACCGACCGTGCCCAGGGCGGCGCTTTCGTCGGGCTGGCCAACTACAGCCAGATGATGGCGGAGCCGAAATTCTGGGAGGCCATCCGCAACAACATGCTGTGGCTGATCGTCGTTCCGGCCGCGTCGACGGCGTTCGGCCTTCTCGTTGCCCAACTCACGGACAGGATCGCCTGGGGGAACATCGCCAAGTCGCTGATCTTCATGCCCATGGCGATCTCGTTCGTCGGCGCGTCGGTGATCTTCAAGCTGATCTACGACGCCCGTCCGGCCGACGTGCCGCAGATCGGCGTCATGAACGCCATCTGGATGAGCTTTGAGGGCGGGCCGATGTCAATCCTCATGCTCAGGATCCTGCCGACGATCATTCTTGCGGCCTTTGCCGGCATCGTCGGCTACGTCGTCTATCTGTCCGCACGTGCCATCATCGAGCCCGGCCGGCAGAAGTCGGTGGGCATGTCGCTGCTGCGCGCCGTGGTCGTCGTAGGCGGTGCCTGGCTGGTCTGGCTGTCGCTCAAGTCGATCCTTGGCGTATGGACCGTCGAACTGGCTTATGGCGTGCCGCAGCAATGGCTGACCATTCCGTTCTGGAACAGCTTCTTCCTGATGGTCGTCCTGATCTGGATCCAGACCGGCTTTGCCATGGTGATCCTGTCGGCGGCTCTGCGCGGCATTCCCGAAGAGACGATCGAGGCGGCCGTGATCGACGGCGCCAATCCGTTCGATATCTTCTTCAGGATCAAGGTCCCGCAGATCATGGGTACGATCATGGTGGTCTGGACGACGATCACGCTGGTCGTGCTCAAGGTGTTCGACATCGTCTTCGCGATGACCAACGGCCAGTGGGAAACACAGGTGCTGGCCAACTACATGTACGACAAGCTGTTCCGCGCCAATGATTGGGGGGTCGGGTCGGCCAGCGCGATTGTCATCATGCTGCTGGTGACGCCGATCCTTGTCTGGAATGTCTATCAAGCCCGCAAGGAGATGCGCTGATGGCCGATCAAGACGTCGACCGCGGTCAGATCCAGTCATCGGCCACTTCGTTCATCCGGGGCTGGTTCCGGGACCGTTCAAAGACCTCCGAAGGGGCGGCCGGGGGCAAGTCCAGCTTGATGTGGGCCGTGCACATCTCCGTCGCTGCCCTGGTGCTCCTGTGGCTCTTCCCCACGGTCGGCCTGTTCGTTTCGTCCTTCCGGACCGCCGACCAGATCTCCGCATCGGGCTGGTGGGCTTCCCTGTCGACGTCCGAGCAGGTCCTGCAGCTGCGAACCGGCGGCCGTGACGACGCCCGCGAGGATGACGGCGTCTTCGTCGTCGAAGGCAACATCCTCACCGATGGCGAGGATGCGCCCGGTGTCGTCGAGATGCGCGATTTCGGCATCTCCTCGCGTGACATCGGCGCCTACCAGATCGGCGAAACGGCGGAGTTTGGCGACGGGGAAACGTTGACCCTGAATGCCGATGGCTCCTATCTCTACACCAGCGTCGAGGAGCCGGGCCGGCGCGGCCAGCGCGTCTTTGTCACCGCGCTTCTGCCGCCTGACTTCACGCTCGAGAACTACCAGACGGTCCTGTTTTCCGGCAGCGGCCAGGACAACATGGCCAAGGCGTTCTACAACACGCTGACCGTGGTGATCCCGGCGACCATCATCCCGATCCTGATCGCCGCGTTCGCCGCATACGCGCTCGCCTGGATGGATTTTCCCGGCCGCGCGCTGCTGATCGCGGCCGTCGTCGCCCTCTTGGTCGTGCCGTTGCAGCTCGCGCTCATTCCGCTGTTGCAGCTTCACAACAATATCGGCATCGGCAAGGGCTATCTGGGCGTGTGGCTGGCCCATACCGGCTTCGGCCTGCCGCTGGCGATCTACCTGTTGCGCAACTACATGGTCGGCCTGCCGCGCGACATCATCGAGAACGCCCGCGTCGACGGCGCCACCGATTTCCAGATCTTCGTGCGCATCATCCTGCCGCTGTCGTTCCCGGCGCTGGCCTCGTTCGCGATCTTCCAGTTCCTTTGGACATGGAACGACCTGCTCGTGGCGCTGGTCTTCCTGATCGACGCCACCGGCGAGACGACCGTGATGACCCGGCAGATCGTCGAACTGCTCGGCACGCGCGGCGGCAACTGGGAGATCCTGGCGACGGCGGCCTTTGTGTCGATCGCCGTGCCGCTGGTCGTCTTCTTCGCCATGCAACGTTATCTCGTGCGCGGCCTGCTGGCCGGCTCTGTCAAATAGCAAAGAGGCGTTCGTGAACGTGATCTACGACATGGCCGACCAGGCCCCCGGCCTGGTCACCAGCCACGAAACCGACCGCGACTGGTGGCGCGGCGCGGTGATCTACCAGATCTATCCGCGCTCGTTCCAGGACACCAACAATGACGGCATCGGCGATCTGCGCGGCATCACGCGCCGGCTGCCCTACGTCGCCGCCCTGGGTGTCGACGCGATCTGGGTGTCCCCCTTCTTCAAGTCGCCGATGGAGGATTTCGGCTACGACGTCTCCGACTACCGGGCCGTGGACCCGATGTTCGGAACGCTGGCCGATTTCGACGCGATGATCGCCGAGGCGCACCGGCTCGGCCTGAAGGTGATGATCGACCAGGTCATCTCGCACACCTCCAACAAGCACGAATGGTTCGTCGAGAGCCGTTCGTCGCGCGAGAACCCGCGCGCCGACTGGTACGTCTGGGCCGACGCCAAGCCGGACGGCACGCCGCCCAACAACTGGCTGTCGGTGTTCGGCGGATCGGCGTGGGAGTGGGACACCTCGCGCCGGCAATATTATCTGCACAACTTTCTCGCCAGCCAGCCGGACCTGAACTTCCACAATCCGGCCGTGCAGGACGCGCTGCTCGACGAGGTCCGTTTCTGGCTCGACCGCGGCGTCGACGGCTTCCGGCTCGACACGATCAACTTCTACGTCCATTCGGCCGGCCTCGAGGACAACCCGCCGCTGGCGCCCGAACACCGCAACGCCTCGATCGCGCCCGAGGTCAATCCCTACAACTACCAGGATCACATCCACGACCGGAACCAGCCCGAGAACATCGCCTTCCTAAAGCGGTTCCGGGCGCTTCTGGACAAGTACCCGGCGGCCGCCGCGGTCGGCGAGGTGGGCGACGCGCAGCGCGGTCTGGAGATCATCTCCGAATACACCTCCGGCAACGACCGCATCCACATGTGCTATTCGTTCGATTTCCTGGCCGGCACCTCGCTGACGGCAAGGCGCGTGCGCGAGGTCGTCGAGCGGTTCGAGCGCGTCGCCCCCGATGGCTGGTCCTGCTGGGCGTTTTCCAACCATGACGTGGTGCGCCACGCCAGCCGCTGGGCCGATCATGTCGTCGACCGCAACGGTTTCCTGAAGATGGCGGCCACGCTGATCATGACGCTGCGCGGCTCGGTCTGCCTCTATCAGGGCGAGGAACTGGGCCTGACCGAAGCGGTGCTCGACTTCGAGGATCTGCAGGACCCTTACGGAATCCAGTTCTGGCCCACCTTCAAGGGACGTGACGGCTGCCGCACGCCGATGGTCTGGAGCCACAACGAGCACAATGGCGGCTTCACCGAAGGAAAGCCGTGGCTACCGGTGCCCTACGAACATCTGACCGGCGCGGTCGACCTTCAGGCCGGCCGCGAGGGCACGATGCTCGAACATTACCGCCGGATGCTCGCCTTCCGCCAGCGCTACCAGGCGTTCGCCAAGGGCACGATCGCGTTCTTCGATGCGCCCGACAACATCCTGATGTACGAGCGGCACCATGAGGACATGCGCATTCTCGTCGTCATCAACACGGGCGACCGGGCGCAGTCGGTGGAACTGGAGAGCGACGCGTGGCGGACGCTGGAGGACAGTCCCCACGAGGACGGCGTGCGCGAGGGACGCCGGCTGACGCTGTCCGGCTTCGGTGCCTGGTTCGCGATGATGGACAACTAGCAGACCGCGCGCTTAACTGGCGGTCGGGAGGAGACTATGGCTGATTTGAAACTGACCAAGATCGTCAAGGCCTATGGCGATGTGGAGGTGCTGCACGGCATCGACCTCGACATCAAGCGTGGCGAATTCGTCGTCTTCGTCGGCCCTTCGGGCTGCGGCAAGTCGACCCTTCTGCGCACCATTGCCGGGCTCGAGCGGATCACCGCCGGCACGATGGAGATCGACGGGCAGGTGGTCAACAACATCCCGCCGTCCGAGCGCGGCATCGCGATGGTGTTCCAGACCTACGCGCTCTATCCGCACATGACCGTCTACGACAACATGGCTTTCGGCATGCGGCTGGCCAAGAAGTCCAAGGAAGAGATCGAGGAGCGCGTCAAGAACGCCGCCGACATCCTCCAGCTCGGCCCCTATCTGGACCGGCTGCCGAAGGCGCTGTCGGGCGGCCAGCGCCAGCGCGTGGCGATCGGCCGGGCGATCTGCCGCGATCCGAAGGTGTTCCTGTTCGACGAACCGCTGTCGAACCTCGACGCGGCGCTGCGCGTGGCCACCCGCATCGAGATCGCCAAGCTCAACGAATCCATGCCCGACACGACGATGATCTACGTCACCCACGACCAGGTCGAGGCGATGACGCTCGCCGACCGGATCGTCGTGCTGCGCGCCGGCTATGTCGAGCAGGTCGGCGCGCCGATGGAGCTCTACCACCGTCCGGCCAACCTGTTCGTCGCCCAGTTCATCGGTTCGCCGGCCATGAACATCATGGACGCGACGGTTACCGCGGCCTCGTCGAGCGGTATCAGCGTCGACGTGCAGAGCGGCGGCAAGGCGACCGTGCCGATCGCAGGCGCCGCGTCGCTGAAGGGCAATGCGGTCAAGCTCGGCGCCCGTCCGGAGGATCTGCGCATCGCCGCCGATGGCGAGGAGGCGATCATCAACGGCAAGATCGACATCGTCGAGGCGCTCGGCGAGGTCACGCTGCTCTATGTCGACGTCGAGGGCCATGAAGATCACGTGCTGGCCAAGCTGTCGGGCTATCACGAGGTCGAACGCGGCACCGAGGTCCACCTGACGGCCGATGCCGAACAGCTGCATTTGTTCGACGCAGACGGCCAGTCCATGCGCGAGAGCGCCGAAGCCAAAAAGGCCGCCTGAGCGCGGCCCGTTTGAGGCCCTTGCGGGCTGCCACTCGGCGCCACGAGCGCGAGCGGCGTTCGCCGGCCGCTAACCCTGCCGGCAGTTCCCGCTGTTCGCATCGTCGCAATGGGCGTACTCTGATCACGCATGGAACAGCGGATCGGCGTCGCAAGCGGCGGTCGGGACGCGCAGCGAAGGGTGAGTCGCGGCATGCGCCGAACAGTGTGCGAGCGGGGTCCGAGCGGCCCGGCGAAAGATTTGTCGTCGCCCCTGCGGGCATCAGGCCACGGCTGCCTGGCCGCGGCCGCATCATCATGGTCGCGGGGCTGGGCTCATGCCCGCTAGCGTCTCTCCGGCACGGCTCGGCCTGACGCTGGCGTCCCTTGTGGCGGCCGGGCTGGCGCTTGCCGGGTGCGGCGAGAGCGTTTCATGGCACCAGAAGCTGACCGTGACGGTGGACACGCCGGACGGTTTCCGCAGCGGCAGCGCGGTGCAGCGCGTGCGCATCTACGACAAGGCCGGCATTCTGGAGCCGATCTTACCGCACGAGGCGCGCGGGGTCGCCAACGAGGTGACCGGCGAAGCGGTGGTCGTCGACCTGGGCCAGGGCCGCTATATGTTCATGCTGGTTCCCGGCGCTTCGCTCCTGACGCAGCGGGTACTGGAATGGCCCAAGCCCTGGTTCCCCGACGGAGCGCGGGCGGTGGCACGGTTCGAGGGCGTCGCGCACGTGCCCCCCAATCGGGCGCCAACGCTCGTCACCTTCACCAGCATCGATGCGCCGAAGACGGTCAAGCGCATCGATCCGGGCAACCTCGCCGCGACGTTCGGCTCCGGCTACCGGCTCCACTCCATCACGCTGGAGATCACCGACGAACCGGTGACCGAGGGAAGGGTCGAGCAGGTGCTGGGGTGGTTGCTTACGATTGGCAATGACCAATTGGATGGCGAGCGATATCAAGATGCCCGATCGCAACTCTTGGCCAGCCAGCTAAACAGCCTCGATTTCAAGAGGGATTGAAAATGACGATCTCGAAGGACCTCTTTCTCGCCATTCTCTCGATGGACGCCTACAATCCTCAATGGCTGTCGCGCGGCAGGCCTTTCGACTGGGCGATGGCCCGATATTTCCCGGCCGGCTCGAGCACCATGCCCTCGTCGAGCTGGCCCACCATGGCGCGCTGGATTTCCTGCCATGGCGTCTGCGCCTCGGGGAACGGGTAGCCGCCCTTTTCGGCGAGCGCGGCGCGCCGGCTTTCGAGTTCGGCCTCATCGAGCAGCACGTCGACCCGACCGGCCTTCAGATCGACCCTGAGCCGGTCGCCGTTCTCGAGCAGCGCCAGCCCGCCGCCGGCCGCCGCCTCGGGCGAGGCGTTCAGAATGGACGGCGAGCCGGACGTGCCCGACTGGCGCCCGTCGCCGATGCAGGGCAGGGAGGTGATGCCGCGCCTGATCAGCGCGTCCGGCGGGCGCATGTTGACCACTTCGGCGCCGCCCGGATAGCCGATCGGCCCCGCCCCGCGCATGACCAGGATCGTGTTCTCGTCGATCCCCTCCGCCGGATCGTCGATGCGCGCGTGATAGTCCTCCGGCCCGTCGAAAACGGCCACCTTGCCCTCGAACGCATCGGGGTCGTCCGGGTTGGAAAGGTAGCGCTTGCGGAACGCGTCCGAGATCACCGAGGTCTTCATGATCGCCGAGCGGAACAGATTGCCGCTCAGGTCGATGAAGCCGGCCTCGGCCTTCAGCGCCTTGCCGAGCGGCCGGATCACGTCCTCGTTCAGGTTCGCCGCATTGGCGCAGTTCTCGGCGATGGTCCTGCCGTTGATCGTCGGCGCGTCCGGATGCGGCAGAAGATCGTTGCGGATCAGTTCTGCGATCACCGCCGGCACGCCGCCGGCGCGGTGATAGTCCTCGCCCAGATAGGCGCCGGCCGGCTGCAGGTTGACCAGCAGCGGGATCGTGTGGCCCAGCCGCTGCCAGTCCGCCGGCGTCAGTTCGATCCCCAGATGCCGGGCGAGACCGTTCAGATGGATCGGCGCGTTCGACGAGCCGCCGATCGCCGAATTGACGACGATCGCGTTCTCGAAGGCGCGCCGCGTCATGATCGCCGCCGGCGCGCGGTCCTCGAGCACCGTCTCGACCGCCATCCGGCCGGTCTCGAAGGCCATCTGGCCGCGCTCGCGATAGGGCGCAGGGATCGCCGCCGATCCGGGAAGCTGCATGCCGAGCGCCTCGGCCAGCGAGTTCATCGTCGTCGCGGTTCCCATCGTGTTGCAATAGCCGACCGACGGCGCCGAGGCGGCGGCCGCGTCCATGAACTGGTCGTAGTCGATCTCGCCGGCAGCGAGCTTTTCACGGTATTCCCAGATGATCGTGCCCGAACCGGCGCGCTTGCCCCGGTGCCATCCGTTGAGCATCGGGCCGACCGAAAGCGCGATCGCGGGAATGTTGACCGTGGCGGCGGCCATCAGCAGCGCCGGCGTGGTCTTGTCGCAGCCGATCGTCAGCACCGCGCCGTCGATCGGATAACCATACAGCACCTCGACGCAGGACAGGTACTGCAGGTTCCGGTCGAGCGCGGCGGTCGGCCGCTTGCCGGTCTCCTGGATGGGATGGACGGGAAACTCCAGCGGCACGCCGCCGGCCGCGATGATGCCGTCGCGCACCCGCTTGGCCAGCTCCACATGGTGCCGGTTGCAGGGCGCCAGATCCGAACCGGTCTGGGCGATGCCGATGATCGGCTTGCCCGACTGCAGCTCCTCGCGCGTGATGCCGTAGTTCAGATAGCGCTCAAGATAGAGCGCGGTCATGTCCGGATTTTCGGGATTGTCGAACCAGGCCTGGCTGCGCAGCTTGGTGGTTTGCTTGATCGTCATGGCGTTTCCCCTTCGGCCTACGGGTAGGCACAAAGGGGGCGCCGATCAAGCGTCCCCCGTCCGGTATTCGAGGATGTCGCCGGGCTGGCAGTCGAGCGCGGCGCAGATCTTGTCGAGCGTCTCGAAGCGCACGCCCTTCACCTTGCCCGACCTCAACAGCGACACGTTCTGTTCGGTGATGCCGACGCGCTCGGCCAGTTCCTTCGAGCGCATCTTGCGCCGGGCCAGCATGACATCGAGATTGACGATGATCGCCATGGTCACACGAACGCCCGGTTTTCCGCCTCGATCGCCGCGGCGACCGAAAGTACGTGGCCGATCGCGAACAGCACGCCGGCCAGGAGCAGCGGGAAGAGCTGGTCGCTCGAAAGGCCGATCGCCAGTTGCCGTTCGCCGACCGGATTGTTGAGCGTCAGCAGAAGGATGCTGAGCGTGTGCGCGATTGCGCTCCAGACCGCGGCCAGAACGAACGCGCCGCCCGCCCGCCGCATCAGGTCTGCGGTGCGTGACGAGACGAGATCGCCCTTCCTGAACGCGCCGAACAGCGCCCAGAGGGCATGAAGCGCATAGGCGATCAACGCGATCGTCGGCGCGTTGACGAGAACCGCCATGACGGCCTGCGTCATGGTGATCCGCTCGGCATGGACATAACCGCCGTCGAAGAAGGTGGCGAGGGCGCCCGGCTCGGCCATGACGCGCATCGCCGCATCGGCCGAGCCGATCAGCACCAGCACGATCGCTCCGACGCAGAACCACTGCATGGTCCGGCTGACGCGCACGAGTTCTCGGGGAGGTTCCTGTTGCATGTGAATTCCTGACAAGGCTTGCATTAATTATCGCAAAACAATAATTAATAGTGGAATTTCATGAACGCAAGAGGATTCTTCACCGTGTCACCGAAACCGTCCCGATCCCTCAGCGCCATCGCCCTTGGCGGGCTCGTCGCGCTTGCGGGTTGCCTGACGACGCCGCCCTCGTCCATGCTCGAACTGTCGCGGCTGAGCCCGCTCAAAGCCGATCCCGGCGCGATCCGGCTTGCGGCGCGGCTGCCCGACCCGCTGCAGGTCCGCGACGGCGACATAAGGTTGCGCATCAGCTTTGACGGCGGCACCGACGCGACCCGTCTGGTCGAGGAATATGCCGCGATCATCGTCGATGCGCCGGCGGGCACGCCCGGCATCGCGCCGGGCTCCGCCGGGGAGCGTACCTATGTCGCAGCGCTCAGTGGCGAGGATGCGGAGAGCCTGCGCGCCGTCCAGCGGCGCATCCGGGATTGGCGGGCAGGCGGCATGGAAGGAGAGGGGCAACTGGCCGTGAGCGCGACCGCCTGCGCGGCGGGACCATTGCCGGACGGGCCGATCCGTCTGACCACATGGATGCGCACCGAGCCCGACGCGCCGTTCTTCGTGCTGACCCGGGGCGTCGATCTGCGCCGGCAGATCGAACGCCGCGGCGCGCCGGCCGACGCGATCGAGCGGTGCGCTTCCGGCTAACCGTCCTTGCGCAGCGCGCGGACATGGGCAACCAACGCGGCAGTCGAGCCGTCCCGCTCGCCGGCGCCTTCGCCGGTCTCGACCACCGGCAGCAGCGCGGTGGCGAGTTCCTTGCCCAGTTCGACGCCCCACTGGTCGAACGCGTTGATGCCGAACAGTTGCGCCTCGACGAAGACGCGATGCTCGTAGAGCGCGATGATCCGGCCGAGCGTAAAGGGGTCGAGCCGGTCATAGACGAGCGTCGTCGAGGGCCGGTTGCCGGAAAACACCTTGTGCGGCGCAAGCGCGTTGGCCTCCTCCTCATCCATGCCCCTGGCGATGAGCTTTTCGGTCGCCTCGGCGAGCGTGCGGCCCTTCATCAGCGCTTCGGACTGGGCCAGGCAGTTGGCAAGCAGAAGCTGGTGGTGATGGGCAAGGTCCGGCTCGTGCCCGTTCGCCGCGACGAGGAATTCGACGGGAACCACATCGGTGCCCTGGTGCAGAAGCTGGAAGAAGGCGTGCTGGCCGTTGGTGCCCGGCTCGCCCCAGACGATCGGGCCCGAAACGCCCGCCACCGGCGAGCCGTCAAGCCGCACGCCCTTGCCGTTACTCTCCATGTCGAGCTGCTGCAGATAGGCCGGAAGCCGCGCCAGCCGCTCGTCATAGGGAATGATCGCGCGCGACGGATAACCGCAGATCGCCCGGTGCCAGTAGCCGATCAGGCCGGCCATGACCGGAAGGTTTTCGCGCATCGGCGCGGAGCGGAAATGGATGTCCATGGTGTGGCCACCATCGAGGAACCGGCCGAAGTCCGCAGGTCCGACCGCCATCATGATCGGCAGGCCGATCGCGCCCCACAGCGAATAGCGCCCGCCGACCCAGTCCCAGAAGCCGAAGGTGCGCTCGGCGCCGATGCCGAATTCGGTGACCTTGTCGAGCGCGGTGGAGACCGCGCAGAAGTGGGCGCCCACCGCCGCTTCGCCGAGCTTGTCGACGAGCCAGGCCCGCGCCGTTGCCGCATTGGTCATCGTCTCGATCGTCGTGAAGGTCTTCGAAGCGACGACGAACAGCGTGCGGGCCGGGTCGAGACCGGCGAGCGTGTCGGCGATGTCGGCCGCATCGACATTGGAGACGAAGTGACAGCGCGGCCCGTCATGGTACGGCGCAAGCGCCCGAACGGCCATCGCGGGTCCGAGGTCCGAGCCTCCGATGCCGATATTGACGACATCGGTGAACGCCGCGCCGGTTGCGCCGGTGAGCGTGCCGTCGCGCACGCCGTGGCAGAAATCGGCCATCGCGGCCAGAACCGCGCGCACGTCCGCCATCACGTCGTGACCGTCGACCGGCACCGGCGCGTCGGAGCGGTTGCGCAGCGCGGTGTGCAGCACGGCACGGTTCTCGGTCGTGTTGATCGCCTCGCCCGCGAACATCGCATCGCGCCGCGTCTCCAGCCGGCAGGCCTGCGCCAGACCGGTGAGCAGGTCGAGCGTCTGCCCGTTCACCCGGCACTTCGACCAGTCGAGCAGCATGTCATCGAGCCGCGCCGAATGGGTCCGCGCCCGGTCCGGATCGGCGGCGAAGGCGGCGCGCATGTCGGCCGGCGCATCGTTGGCGGCATGTTCGCGCAGGGCGAGCTTGGCGGTCTGCTTGTCGGTCATCGGCGGGCCCCGTTGCTGGAGCCCGCCCAATATCAGACGCGGCCGGTCAGGTCATCGGCCAATGCGGGGATCGGCCCCGTCAGCGCAGTTCGCGGCGCAGGATCTTGCCGACATTGGTCTTCGGCAACTCGTCCCGGAACTCGATATGCTTGGGCCGCTTGTAGTTGGTCAGGTGCTGGGCGCAGTGGTCCTTGACGTCCTTCTCGGTCACGCCGTCATGGGCGCGCACGACGAACAGCTTGACCGATTCGCCCGAATGCTCGTCCGGCACGCCGACCGCGGCCGCTTCCACCACGCCCTCGCAGCCGGCCGCCACTTCCTCGATCTCGTTGGGATAGACGTTGAAGCCCGACACCAGGATCATGTCCTTCTTGCGGTCGACGATCTTGGTGTAGCCCTCCTCGTTCATGAAGCCCATGTCGCCCGAGCGGAAGAAGCCGTCATGGGTCATCACCTTTTCGGTCTCGTCGGGACGGTTCCAGTAGCCGGCCATCACCTGCGGCCCACGAATGCAGATTTCGCCCACCTCGCCGACGGGCAGGACGTTGCCGTCGTCGTCGCGGATCGAGATGTCGGTCGACGGCATCGGCAGGCCGATCGTGCCGGTGAATTTGGTCGCGTCGAGCCGGTTTCCGGTGGCCACCGGCGAGGTTTCCGAAAGGCCGTAGCCCTCGGTGATCATGCAGCCGGTCAGGTCGTACCAGCGGTCGGCGACGGGCTTCTGCACGGCCATGCCGCCGCCGAAGGTCATGCGCAGGTGCGAGAAGTCGAGCTTCCGGAATTCATCATTGTTCAAGAGCGCGTTGAACAGCGTGTTCAGGCCCGGGAAGAAGTGGAACTGGTGGTTGCCCAGCTCCTTGACGAAGGCCGGAATGTCGCGCGGGTTGGGGATCAGGATGTTGTGCCCGCCCTCCTTGATGCCGACGAACGCGTTCACCGTGAGCGCGAAGATGTGATACAGCGGCAGCGCGCAGATATAGTTGATTTCGTTCGGCTTTCCCTTGGCGCGATAGCCGACGTCCAGCCAGGTCGAGCACTGCTCGATGTTGGCGAGGATGTTGGCGTGGGTCAGCGTCGCCCCCTTGGAGACGCCCGTCGTGCCGCCGGTATATTGCAGGAACGCCACGTCCTCGTGGCCGAGTTCGGGCCGGTTCGGGCGCTTGCCCTGCGCGGCGGCCAGCGCCGCCTTGAACTTGTGATGGCCGTCGATGTGCCAGGCCGGCACCATCTTCTTGACCCGCCGCACGACCAGATTGACGATATGGCCCTTCAGCCCCATCAGGTCGCCCATGGCGGTCACGAAGACATGGCTCACCTGGGTGCGCTTGACCACCTGCTGCAGCGTGTTTGCGAAATTCTCCAGGATCACGATCGCCTTGGCGCCCGAATCGTTGAGCTGGTGCTCGAGTTCGCGCGGCGTATAGAGCGGGTTGACGTTGACCACCGTCAGTCCGGCCCGCAGCACGCCGGCCATCGCCACCGGATATTGCAGGATGTTGGGCATCATCAGCGCGACGCGGTCGCCCTTTTGAAGGCCGAGCGACTGCAGATGCGCGGCGAACGCGTTCGAGGCCGCGTCCAGTTCGCCGTAGGTGATCGACTTGCCCATGCACGAGAAGGCGGCCCGATCGGCATAGTGCGCAAACGACGCGTCGAGCAGGTCGGCGATCGAGGCGTGGGCCAGCGGGCCGATCTCGGCCGGCGTGCCCTCGGGATAGGATTTCAGCCAGATGCGGTCGAGGCCTGAGCCGCCCGTGTCCTGTTCGGGCGCTGCGGTCTCGGCGGCACGGGTAGCGGCGGTTTCTGCCATAGTTTCCTCCCAACTATGATGTGACGCGCACCGAACCGATGCCGGACCACATGGCAAACGGCCGGCCGCTCGAACCGCGCCGGCCTCCCCGCAAGGGCGGGATTGTCATCGATCAGTCATAGTGGGATTAGCCGAAAGTCGCAAGCAATTCTGACGTAAACGTCAATGGCGATCGGCAGGGGCGGGACGCACCCCGTCAGAACCCGCCATGCTCGTCCAGATGCGCCTTTTCGGCCTCGGTCGTCTGCCGGCCGAGCACCGCGTTGCGATGCGGAAACCGGCCGAACCGGGCGATCACGTCGCGATGCAGCTTGGCGTATTTGATGCCCTGTTCCTTGCCCAGGGCCTCGAACAGGGCGACGCACCGTTCCTGGTGCGCAAGATCCTCGGAATGCATGAACGGCATGTACAGAAAGTGCCGTTCGTCCTCCGAAAGCGCCGCATCATGGCCCTCCGAAAGCGCCACCTCGGCGACCGTGAGCGCCTTGGCGTCGCTTTCGTAGGCGCGCGGGCTGTCGCGGAACATGTTGCGGGGAAACTGGTCCAGCACGATCACGGCGGCCAGCGCCGCCTTCGGCGATGCGGCGAGCGCCGCCACTGGCTCGGCCCTCGCCGTCTGATAGGTCGCCATGAAGCGCGCGGTGATCGTCGCGTCGACGGCGGCGTCCTTCTTGAACCACTGCTCCTGTGTCAGTTCGCCGAACCAGAAGTCCAGCACGGTCTCGGACCAGTGCGCCACCATCATCGTTCTCCCGCCGCAAAGCCAATCGTCACCGCACGCTCCGGCCGCGTGCCCGGTCGCGCGATGATTGAAGACCGTGGCGGGCAAAAGCAAGTGCCGCGCGCACGAGAGGTCGCGGGAAGGGCGGCGGTGAGCGATGCAAGGCCGGAGACTGGCGCGCCCGGACGGAGAAAGTTCAAACGCGCTTTTCGAGACTTTAGAGACATGGGAAGGTATCCTCAAAACCGAAAAAATCAGTTTCCAGACTGATGCGCGCGCTACCATTTCAGAGACTGCGACAGATCGCGAAAAACGAAGTCAGAAACCGGCAACGCAGCGCCGGTCACGCAAGCTCTCCGGTCCTCAGTTGCGGGGGCCATCGCGATGAACCAGGTCCCTCAGAAAATTCAGGCGAATGCACCGCGCATCCGGAATGATTTCGTTTCCGCTGCGAGTGAAAAAGACGTCCGGCGGCGAAAGAGACCCTCCCCGATCACATGGCGCGTGACGGAAGAAGAGCGTGAAAAGCTCAAATGCCTCGCCGAAGGCATGCCCGTCAGCGCGTATATCCGCCAATGCGTTTTCGGGAAGGATGCGGTGCGGCGCAAACGCCGAAGCCATACCCCGGTGCAGGACCAGGAAGCATTGGCCAAGATTCTTGCCATGCTGGGGGCGTCACGCATCGCCAACAATCTGAACCAGCTTGCCTACCACGCGAACACGGGATCGCTGCTTCTGGACGAGCACACGCTCGGCCAAATCAATGAAGCCTACGACCACGTGTGCGCCATGCGCGAACTGCTGATCCAAACCCTTGGCCTGGTGGAAGACCGCAAACAATGATTCTCAAAGCTTCGCAACGCGGCGGCGGCATGCAGCTTGCCCGCCACCTTCTCAATTCCCGCGACAATGATCATGTCGAGGTCCACGAGCTGCGGGGCTTCGTTTCAAGCTCGCTGGAGGGCGCATTCAAGGAAGCCTACGCGGTGTCGAGGGGGACCAAATGTACACAGTTCCTGTTCTCGCTTTCGCTCAACCCGCCTGAAACGCAGCGCGTGCCGGTCGAGGTTTTCAAAACAGCCATCGCCGACATTGAAAGGAGCGTTGGCCTGGAAGGACAACCCCGCGCCATCGTCTTTCATGAAAAGGAAGGACGAAGGCATGCCCATTGTGTCTGGTCGCGCATCGATGCGGAGAAAATGAAGGCGATTAACCTGCCGCACTTCAAACTGAAGCTGCGTGACATGTCGCGGGAGCTTTATCTTGCACATGGCTGGCAGATGCCGCGTGGCCTGCTGAACCCGTCCGAACCCGATCCGCTCAGTTTCACGCTGGAGCAATGGCAACAGGCGAAACGAACCAGGCAGGACCCGCGTGTCATCAAGCAGATATTTCGAGACTGCTGGAACCGCTCGGATTCCATGGCCTCCTTTGGCCATGCACTGAAAGAAAACGGCTTCTGGCTCGCGCGCGGCGATCGCCGGGGCCATGTGGCCGTGGATTGGCGCGGAGAGGTTTACGCCATCAATCGGTGGACGGGCATTAAAGCCAAAGAAGCCCGGGCACGCCTCGGCGATCCTGCCAAGTTGCCTTCAGTGGAAAAGACAAGAGCGCTGATAGCTGAGCGCTATGCCGGAAAGCTCCGGGAGTTCGTCGATGCGGAAATCGAAAAGTTCGCGCAGACGAACTCGGCCATCCGCCAGGAACAGACCCGGCTTGTTACCGCCCATCGCCATTCCCGCCACCTGTTGCGGAAACAGCAGGAGCAACGCGCAATAGATGAAGCGAAAGCAAGGGCGGCCCGTTTGCCGACCGGGCTCAAGGCGCTCTGGTTTCGGCTGAGCGGGAAATATCGCCAGCTATGCGCTCAGAACGAGCGAGAGTTTAGCGAAGCGAAGGCGCGCGACATACAGGAACGCCAAAACCAAATCGATGAGCAAATGCGCGAACGCCGAGCCTTGCAGGATGAACTGCGCGAACATCGTCAGCGCCATAGCCTGACGATAAAAAAGCTTTACCGGTATATCGGTCACATCCTCAGTTTGAGCGAGCAGGAAAAACGCCAAAGCGCGACACATCAGCGATCAAGAAAGCGTCAGCCAAGCCGATAAACGTAAGAAGTGCCGGCGATTTCGGTTGCCGCGTATTCAACGGCCAAGTCGCGAGCGATAGCATCAAAATCAATGTAGAACTGGAGCCGTTCCGGGATATCGCCGAAGATGCCTTCATCGACAAATTCCTGCGCCAGTTCCCGCAGCGAATTCATCTCGTAGAGGTCGATTTCCAGAGCGTCGATATCGTCGGATTCAACATCGAAGCTGTAGCCGCCTTCACCAACGGCGATAATGAAGCGGACCTTTTGCCCCTCGTCCCATTCCTCCGTGAGGTCGAAGAACCGGGCAAAGTTGGACTGGTTCAGACCAAGCGCCCTGGCCATTTCGCAATCGATGCGCTCCCCATCGATGAACTGAATCTCATATTCCTCGACGAACTGACCGAAGCGGTCGAAATTGCTTTTTGCCTTGGCGTTGTATTCCTCTGCGTTGTCGAAATAGAAGCCTTGGGCCTCGATATTGTATGGTTGGGCGTAAAGTGTAGTCATAGTCACCCCGCTCGTCTCAAAGGTTCAGGTCCCGCGAAGCTTCCCGACAAGGGAACACCCCGCGCATGAACCTCTGCCCAGCGGCGAGCGCCCGAATGACAAACCAAGAAAAACGGCGCCGGCGTTTGTCGCCGGCGCTCCGCAAACGGGCTGCGAGATCAAAAACAAAACGCCCCAAAGGACAACCGCTTGCGGCGCGTGGCACCACGCGATCCGACTACACGGGAGCCGGACTTGTTCCGGCGAATGGAGCGGGCCGGAGGATTTGGCCTATTGGAAAGGCGTTTTGTGTTGATGCAAGCTGAAAAGACAGGTTCACTGCGCATGGAACAGGCGCAAGCCAGAGAAATGGCGGCACAGATGCCGCCTCCGCTCATCAATCTGTCAGGGATGGAAGCCGAATGGCCAAGACCGGAAACAGGCTTGGTTCACGACAGCCCGCCTGGACAGCAGTGTAATAGCGATTTCCGTGTGTAGGTATGAATTAGCGGTGGGTATCGGTTATATATTCTTGTTTTGTTCTTTCGAATCGGTAACCATGTTTTCATGAGCCATAATGCCAGCATCAAAATTCTCGCTTCGTTGCTGAGACCAGAGAATGATGCCCGACCGACCTTCTTGCTTGGGGCCGGTGCTTCTTTTTCATCGGGCGTGCCGCTCGCCGCGGAAAGCGTGCGGCGCCTAGCAAAGCAGGTTTATGCCGAAAGGGAACTGGGCGGGCAGACGCTTCCCGAACATATCAAACCCACGGAATGGATGAACTGGCTCCAGCGACAGGACTGGTTCCTCCACGGCGATGACCGGCTGGCTGAGAATTTCCCTCTGATCATCGAACATCTGCTGAAGCCGCAGGCGTACCGCCGGCGTATTCTGCTGGAGCTGATGAGCCTGAAGGGGGAGCTTGGCGAGGGTTACCGGGCGACGGCGGATCTTGTGCTACGGGGCCTTGCCGGTACGGTACTGACGACGAATTTTGATCTCTGTCTGCCCAAGGCGCTCGGCGAGAAACATCCGCATATCCGGCACGTCTGCGAAGTGAACCGAGGCCCGGATGATTTTAACGAGTTCAATCTTTTCGCCAGGGCGCAGATTGTTTGGCTCCACGGCAAAGCGGAACAATACACCGACCGAAACCTGATCGAGGAAACGCGGGCGCTGGACGGCAAGCTTCTTGATTGCCTCAGGCCGCTTCTGGATTCCGCGCCGCTGATCGTGATGGGCTATCGGGGCGCGGAGCCCTCGATTACCACGTCCCTTCTGGGCGAGGCAGATAGGAAATTCCGGCACGGGATTTTCTGGTGCATGAGGCCGGGAGATCAGCTGCACCCGAACGTGGCCGCGCTGTCCGAGAGACTGGGGCCAAACTTCCAGAGGCTGGAGATAAATGGCTTCGATGAAGCCATGAGCGACCTGAACGTTGAACTGGCAGGCGTTCAGCGATTTGTAACGACGCCCGCGGGAACGCAGGATGTGCGCTTCGACGATCAGCTTTGTGACGGCGCGACCTGGGCGGATATCGATGCGGACCTGGCGCTCTCCACGCTCAAGAAATACTGCCAGAAGCTGAACCGCGGCGACATCAGTTCTGAGCAGCTAAGGCCGCTGATGCGCGAGATCGGGCTGCTTGTCCAAGACAAGAATGGCGCGGCCGTGCCGAGCAATGGATGTGTGCTGCTATTTGGGAGGACCCCGGCGCGCTTTTTCCCCTGCTCAGTCATTTCCGCAACGATAGCAGGGAAGAAAAGAGCCGTGTTTGAAGGCAACCTTATGGATCAGTATAAGGCGGCCCTGGAATGGCTGGAAAGCGACGAGGTCAATCCCCCGATCAAGGTCAAAGGCAAGCACAGGCACAGCATGCGGCGGGCCTATCCGGAGCGTGCGCTTGTTGAGCTTCTCGTCAACATGATCGTACACAGGGACTATGAGTCGGATGAACCGTCGCTGATCAATGCTGGCGGGAATGCCGAGATACGGTTTGCCAACCCCGGCGGCATGTCGGAGCGCCTGAAAAACCGGCTCAGGACGGATGATGAAGGCGCGTTTGTGCCAGTTGCAGAATTCAGCGATCTCAGAAACCGGGCGCTATGTGACGTATTTTTTGGGATCAGTGCCATGGAGCGGGCCGGTACGGGACTGAGCGATGCCATGGATCTGAGCACCCAGGCCGGCGGGGCGGCGCATTTCGCTTTCCCGCCCGGGAACACGGGGTTCGTCGCCAGGATTCTCCGGCCTGGTGCCTCTGCCGGTTCGGCCTCTATTGCGATCGATACACGGCCGGTGGGCACCTATACGATCAACTCTCTTATGTTTACCGCGCTGCCGGAGACCGTAACTCGGCTGAAAATCAACGGCGGATGGCGTGATCTGGAAAGCCATGTCCCGCTGGAGCAGGCCGGGACATTTGTTTTTGAGTATCGCAGCGGCGATCTGTGGACCTTCCTGCCGCCGGCAATGGCCAATGTGCTGTTCGATGCCGTCATTGCCGAGAAAGCACGCTCCATCCCGTTATCGGAGGCCGACAGCGATCCAATTCTTCATAGGAAAGTGGCCTGGCTGATCCGGAAACATTTCGAAGGTCACATCAGGACGTTCGCGGATGACGGGCTGATCATTGAACTTACGAAGAACCGTCGGCCCGCGAAACGTGCGTATTTCAAGAGCCGCAACAAGGACAACCGGACCCTCACATACGACACGCCCCACCGGAAGGGGATCCGGCGGGACGTGGTAAAAAAGCGCGGAGACAACGGCAAACCGTGGTTCGAATGCGAAGGATTTGGATATGAGGTTATTCGCCTCGGCAGCGGCTGGGGTGTGCGGATAAAGCCGTTTTACATGTTCACGAAACAGGACGGCGTCACGCCCCTGCCGGGTTACCTGAGGACGCGGCGCTCAACGCGGCGTATCCGTTTTGACCGGAACACCAATGTCGATAGCGATCTGGTTTTCTGGGGCCGGTTTCTCTCGCGCGGCCAGCAGACGATCAATATTGGCGGCGACCACGTTCCGGACCTTTTGCTGGAGGGAAGTTTTTTCACACAGGATGTAACTGAAGAAGGGCTCATGGATCATGACGATTCAGATGAAAATCGACGTACTGCATGAGCCCCGGATCGAGTTTTCGAATGCGAAAACCGACATCGATCCGCGGCGTGGGCTGCCCCGAAACGGTCCTTCGGATAACCGGGGTCTGCGGCGCGTAAGACTGGGATTCGTCGGACTTGCCGACGACGTCCAGGCGACGGTGGGATGGTTTTCGAAACTGGAGCAGTTCATTCCCGCCAAGGAAAGCAATTCGGCGCGATTTCGCAACTGGCCCGGCCTGAAGAAGGCCCTGAACGCGGAATTCCTGATGGAGGAGCGGCACCAGCGGCATATCAATGCCTCGAAATATGAGCTGTTTTTCAAGGAAGCGCAGCGCGGCCAGAAATTCGGCGAACTGGTTGAATTGTTCGAGGACGAGATAAGCGGTCTGTATGGGGATGAGGCGCCGGACTGCATCATTGTCTGCATCAGGCCCGAACTAGGCGATCTGAGAGTTATCAATCCGGGTCTGACGCCCGAAGAGCGCCATGCGCTAGAGATGCTGCGGGCAGAGGAGGAAAGTGATCAGCTTGCGCTTTTTCAGCCCTCGCCCGACGAGCTTGAGGCTGCGAGTGCCCTCTACACCATGGCGGACGACCTTCTGTTCCGGACTTTTTACCGCGCGCTGAAAGCGCGGATCATGTCGGACAGTCAGGCGGTGCCCATACAGGTCATTCGCCGCGACACGATCGATCGCCCGGACGACAAGGGTCATAGTCATGCGACGCGCGCGTGGAATGCGGCCGTGTCAATCTACTACAAGGCCAAGGGGATACCCTGGCGGCCCGCCGACCTGCCAAAGAATGTGTGCTTTGTCGGCGTGTCGTTCCATCACATGAAAAAGCGGGGCGGCCATCTCGTTTATGCGAGTGTGGCGCAGGCATATTCAACGGATATCGAACCCTACGCGATCAAAGGCGCCAACATCGATCACAGCCAGAAGTGGGACCGGCAGCCTTATCTGAACGAGGCCCAGGCCAGGGACCTGATGGAACAGATTCTGGAGGAATACGAAAAGCGCGCGGGCGTCAGTCCCGACCGGGTAGTGATCCACAAGACAACGCACTACCAGCCGGAGGAGGAAGCCGGGTTTATGCAGGGTGCCAAAGGCCGCGTCGCCAACTGCGATCTGATCTGGCTGCGCAGCACGTCGTTCCGCATTGTCCGGAAAGGAACCGAAGAGCCCTGGCGCGGAACGCTCTGCTCTGTAGATGGGCACAACTACCTGTTCACAAGCGGCTATATACCCTGGTGGAATGAATTTCCGGGTATGCATATTCCCGCTCCACTTGAAATCGGCAGCATGAACCATACCGATATAGCAGCGCGCTCTCGGGAAATTCTGGCTCTCACCAAGATGAACTGGAACTCAAGCGACGGAATTACGCGCCTTCCCATTACCCTGCTGTTTGCGCGCCGTGTGGGCGAACTGATGTGTGAACTGTCGGACAACGCGACGCCCAATCCGTCCTTCCGCTTTTATGTTTAGGTCGCGGGCTGCTTATCCGGCCTGCTTCAGCCCTGCTGTCTTTGGGTCATAGACGTAGCCGGCGATCGTACCGTCCTTGATCTTTTCGACTACTTCATCGATCACAAACAGCGGAACCAGGAACCATTCGCGCGGAATGACCGGATTACCGAAGCGGTCCTTGATCTCGATATCAAGCCGCGCCGGGCCGAAGACACGGTGCAGCAGGTTCTCCAGTCTGGTGCGGTTGATGTTGTAGAGTTCATAGGTCGCGACGATTTCGACATCAGCCAGCAAAAATGTAGCATCAAGCTTGGCATTCGCAATGCGTCGTTCGACGCTGCCGCCCGTCACGCCGATCTTGTGCAGGACATCGCGGTTTTCAGCCACAAGCGGATGATCGGATTTGCTGCGCAGGACATAGATAGTTCCGCTGGCATTATCGCCTTCTGTAGTCTCACCAGCAAATAACGGCCCTGCCACGGGATCAGTAATGCGGCGTCCCGCCTCGTCCTTGTAGAGCGCCCGCTGGAGCGAGCGCAGGAGCAGGTTGCTCTCGGTAGCGTTGGAATAAATTACGCGAAGGCGCGCATCGGTTTCCCCGTTCGGTGCCTTGAAGGATTCTCCCACGTCCGCGACGTATGCAGTCTGGCCGCCCAGAATGAAAAACTGGCCGGCCGTGATCTCCGCCTTGAGAAAACCGGCATCTTTGACAAAACGCCGCGTCGTGCGTACGCCCATATCAAGGTCTTTCTGCACCTGCTCGAAAAGCGGCTTGAATATCGGAAAATCCTCGCAGCGTTCGCGATTGGCGATATCATCGGCAGCTTGCTTTTCTGCATTCGAACGAACATGGCGAAGCTCCGTGATCGGCGCCATTTCCGCTTCCACGCCAAGTTCGGCTAGGAGCGCATCATCATCCATCGCGTCTGTAAGCGGGGTGGTGGTGATTGCCTGTCCGCCAAGGATCCCTTGAAGGTCAAGGGGCTCAAGCAGTTGGCGGCAGTCTTCCTGCTCCCGGAGCCGGTCCAGCCGAACAGCATACAGCCGCTCAAAAATGTCCCGGTCTTCACCATGCTGCGGGGTGCGGCCATGCTCCTCGACGAAGCGCTGAATATCCTCAAAGCCGGCGATGATGCGTTCGTCCCGCGGCGTGCGCCTGGCGGCCGTGTTCATCTCGACCTCAACGCCAAGTTCACTCAGCAGTTCATCATCTTCCTGCGTAAATTCCCTAGCCATTCGCGGCCTCCGCCTTCATTCGGGCAAGAAAGGTAACGCCTTCGGCCATGCGCTTTTCCCAGGCATCGGGGGACGTGATTGAAGGAAGCCGCCCGCGCTCCTGCTTGAATTTGAGCGCGCGCCTTGCCAGATCGCGAGCTTCTTCCGGTGTCAGCTGCACCTTCTTGGCAGAGATAATTGCCGCCACCTGTTTTAGGCTCTCTTCGCTCATGGTCTTGGCGAGGATGGCATAAGCCTCGCTGAACGGGTTGATACGATCAATCAGGTCAATATCCAGTTCGCGCACATCCATGGCGAACTTGCGCACGCCATCGACAAAAGCGGTGTTGGCGCTCTTTTCACCCTCGTTTCCGTCACTGCCAAGTGCGATTTCCTTGGCTTTCTGCGTCAAGCTGAGGGCCGCAATGGCGTGCTGGCGCACGGCTTCCTGATCCTCATCATCTAATTCGGGGTACTTGTCTTTAATGATCTTGCCCAGGCGTACCTGGGTCAATTCTTCAGGCAGGGTCTCACCGCCGGAGTGTTCGCTGTCAAACAGGCCGCGTTCCAATGCCTGCTTATCCTGAACGAAAGCAGCGATCACCTCGTTGAGGTCTTCCTGACAGATACGCGCCGCTTCCTTGCTCTTCGGTTCGGCAAGACCCTTGATTTCAATCTGGAACTGCCCGCTGTCTTCATCGAAGCCGACATTGCAGGCGTTGGAATCATAGCCTCCCTCGCCATAGTCGAACCCCTCAATCGGTCCGCTGTTTGGGTTCTTGGGAACGAAATTGAATCGCGGCGCCAACACCTGTTCCATCAGCAGGCTGGCTGCGATCGCTTTCAGTGTGTCGTTCACGGCTTCCGTAACAGCCTCTTCTGATGCATCCGGTTCGGCGATTAGATTGGTGAAACGGGCACGTGTCTTGCCGGGCGCGTCACGCGTCGCGCGGCCGATGATTTGCACAATTTCGGTCAGGCTGGAGCGGTAACCGACGGTGAGCGCATGTTCGCACCAGATCCAGTCAAACCCCTCTTTGGCCATGCCCAGAGCAATGATGATGTCCACATGATCGCGGTTATTCTTCTGACTGGCATCTTTTAGTGCCGCTGACACCCTGTCGCGTTTGGCTGGATCATCATCGACCAGATCGGCGATCCTTAAGGTGCGCCCGTCCGCTGCCTCTACCAGCTGGAAGCCCGTCGCCGGGTCGGTGCCCTGCCACTCGCCCAGCTCCTCGATGATGTGTTCGACTTCCCTGATCTTGTCCTTTGTGCTTTCGCGCGAATTAACCGATGGAATGTGAATGATGGTCTTTTCGGATGGATCAAGAACGCTCAGGATGTCGTCCGAGTAGGCCCCGGAATAGAAGAAATAGCCGATATCAAGTGACTTGAGATATTTGTAGCCGTTGAGCTGCTCATAATATGTGTAGGTAACCGTATCGAAGCGTGCCTCGTCATGGGGCATTAACACCGGCTCGGCATCGCCACGGAAGTACGATCCGGTCATGGCGACGATATGCACCATGTCCCGGGCAATGAACTCTCCCAGATGGGTGCCTAGCTTGTTGTCAGGATTAGCCGAGACGTGATGGAACTCGTCCACCGCGATCAGCCGGTCGTCGAAGGCATCTACGCCAAACTTGTCCACGGCAAAGCGGAAGGTGGCGTGAGTGCACACCAGCACACTGTCATCACTGGTAAGGAAAGTGCCGACCGAACTGACCTTGCCGCCATTGTCCGATCCCGGCGCATTGCAGAGGTTCCATTTCGGCTCGACGGTCCAGTCGGCCCAGAAACCGTGTTTGCTCAGCGGCTCATCATGGAAACTTGAGCCGATGGATTTTTCCGGAACGACAATGATCGCCTGGCGCAGGCCCTGATTGTTGAGCTTGTCGAGCGCGATGAACATGAGCGCCCGGCTCTTGCCGCTGGCCGGCGGCGATTTGATAAGAAGATACTGCTCCCCCCGTTTCTCATAGGCGCGCTCTTGCATCGGGCGCATGCCAAACTCGTTGGACCTGGTTGAGCTGCCGTTCTGGGCATAGGTAACGGATACGGATGGAACAGATTTTGCCTTCATTGCTTATGGTCTTTCGCTGTTAAATTACCTTTCTGCCAGGCCTCATCGATCAGATCCGGACCGGCCAGGAAAAATTCACCGCCCAGTGAAGCGCCTGCCGGCTGTCGGCAAAGAACTTCCTGCATGGCACGCTCGCCGGCTTTCGCATGGTTGGAACTGGGATGCGGGTCAAAGCCAGACAAAACGCCCGAATAGAGTACTTCCCACCGGTACGCGCCGCGCGGCAGGGCGCGATTGTGATCATCACAGCGCGTCTGTGGGCTTTTGGAAAACCCTGCCTTTACGATCATCCGGCCCCGGGCCGGTTCGCCCAGAAAGACATCGGCATCACCGCGCAGCGTGAGAACGTAAAGATGCTTGGGGCCTTCAGACTCGCGTGTGACAAAGGGATTCTGGGAGACAGGGCCGGCCTTGCTCGGCGCGAGGATTTCCTTCGCGGTTCCCGGCGTTGAGCCGATGATGGGGTTTTCTCCGTAGACATCGACCTCCTGAAGATCGAGGTTCAGGATATTGAGCGCCTCCTGACGCGAGAGCCTTACCCCGCGCGCCCCGATATGCTGCCAAGCCCCGGAAGAGGTTGCCTTGGGGGCAAACTCACGCACATCCATCCGGCTTTCCGGCGTCACGCGCCAGGCGCGCGTTGCCTTCACGGCAAAGTTCCATTTGCCGGTTCGCTCGGGATCGCGCTCCTTGGCATCCCATTCATGGGGCGCCATGAACTGGCGGGTATGGCCAAGCCGGTGAGAACATTGCTGTATGCCGATCACCTGGCCGAGATCGTCTTTCGACGCCTTTCCAGCTCCGTATACGACAACCAGCACGCCGGGCCTGCTGCCATCGAGAAAGCTTTTCCGGCGGCCCTCGTCGGCAAAGCCCAGCAATCCCCACTCCTCTGGCCGGAAGCCGTAGAAGCTTGTCAACCAGACATTCGGCGGATCGCTATAAATCGCCTCCATCGGCGACATCAGCTCACCGGGCGCGTGCAGCTCCTCAAATCGCTGGATGCTGCCATAATCGCGGACAATCAGCCCCGGTGCCGATATCATCATCTTGTTGCCCGGGGCGTCCCAACCATGCACCTCGAACATGTTGCGATAGCTTCCGTAATAGCTATTGGCGATTCTTTGGATCGCCTGCGCATCGCCTCCTTGTGTGAAATTCGCCGCCTTTGCCATCACCCACT
Organism: Roseitalea porphyridii; assembly: GCF_004331955.1. Lineage (NCBI taxonomy): Bacteria > Pseudomonadati > Pseudomonadota > Alphaproteobacteria > Hyphomicrobiales > Ahrensiaceae > Roseitalea > Roseitalea porphyridii. Next base: position 792,524 of record NZ_CP036532.1, read on the forward strand.
CCTTTGGTCAAAGCGGCGCAGAAACAGGCGTGCTGTCACCAGATTGATCTGAAGGCGGAAGGTCGCGTCTTCTTCTTCAGAAAGCCCGGGATGCCCGCCATGCGGATGCATCCGGCTCATCAGTCCCTGGACAAACTGCGGCTTCTGATTGTTCGCATTCCATTCGTTATAATCAGCCAGAAGGAATGGCGGCTGAAGAGCGCCGAGAAAGTCACGCTTGGCTTTGCTGTCGCCTGTACCTGTATAGCCAAGCCGGTCGGCGATTTCGTTCAAGTAGCTCTCATAGAGATTGCGCAGGGCACCATTTGCCGATGCCCATTCGCCTCTGCTGAAAGCCGAAACCGCCTGCTTGAGGTGTCCCTTGGCAACGGTGAACCCATGCCGGTCCAGAAGCTGTTCGATTTCGCTTTCAGCTTCGCGAAACTCCAGTCCCGGCACATCGGAGGGGAGCATGCGCACAAGCTGAACCGAGGTTTCTACCTGCGGACTTCCCCAAGGGTGATCGGCGTCAATCTCGGTCTGTGTCTCAGCAATTTCAAATCCGTCGAATCGAAGGCCAGCCACAAGCCTTCTCCAGTTATCGGAACTCTTTACGCCTGGCGGTGCCGTGATTGCTCTTTCGACCAGCGCCCTTGCAAGGCCAACGCGGCCGGACTCGGTGACAACTTCTCCGTTCTCCTCAATAGCGAACTTTGCGAGACCCGCCACGCGCGCAGATTTGCTGCCCGTTGCATAGCGGCCGGCAAGCTCCCACTCCACTTCGAGGATTTCCATGTCACTGTGCGAACTGAACGCGGAAATCACCTCAGCTGCGGCGACGACGGTCATGCGGTTGAATTCGCTCATGCCGCGCCTGCCTTTTGTTTTGCCGGCTTGGCCGCAGTCATTTTAGTGTAGAGCTCGAAGAGCTTTTCCAGCCGCTCGGTATCATTCTTGAACCGCCGACCGATATAGATGCGCTCCAGCACCTCATCGTTACGGTCATGCGCAGAGCGCAGATCGTCCGGCATTTTCGACATGCCGTTAGAAACTTCGTACAATTCAGCAATAGTAGCTGGAAAATATAATTCACGAATAAGTAATAATTCTTTCGCACTATAAATTAGATCAGCCTTATTTTTCTCCGTTAGCCGAGGGACGGGAAATGTATTCCATCCAAGTGTGTTTGAGTACGAATAATCGGATCGTAGACGCCCACAAATCGCTGCAATCCACGATAAATGAAGCCTAGAAGACAAGATAGCTAAGCACCATAGCGGTGCATCCCGCATAAAGAATGTCTTATTTGTTGGTATTGTGCGCTCGTCCACTAGACCGATAGGCAGATACTCGCGGTTTTCTGACGACACGATAGGTATGAGGATTTTTCTATGCTCCTCACCCTTACGCTCACGAAATTGATGTGGTTTGGCGGCTAGTTTGTTTACCGCAGAATCTTTGGTCGCTAGTCGATCGTTGCGAACTGATTCAATGCGCTGACTGACTTCGGGAAACTGATTGGCAACGTCCAGATCGGAATCCTCCAGCCAAAGGCAATACCTCTCCACGCCGTTGATGAACTCTGTCGAGCCCAGAAACCGCTTCAGCAACTGAATAGGGAATCCATCAGCCAATAGCCTACGCACTTCGCCCGGCGTCAAGATTAGGCCCGCCGATTTAGAATAATAGACACCGTAATCCATCGCCTCCTCAATAAATATCGGATTACGCGATGCCGGAACAATGTCTATTTTGTGCTCGGTCAAATAGGGATTGATATTACCAACCGCTCGCCTGCTATCTCCTTCTATCAAGTAGCGGTCACCGGCATCGTTCGCGTCAAGGCCGACAATTATCACGGTTACACCTGCGCGGTTCCTTGCCAGGTTAGACCAAATGAATGACCTGTACGCAAAGCGTATTCTAAAACCCAAATCTGTCAGTATTTTCCAAGTAATCGGGACTTGCTGTCCCTGACAAAGACTGTTGGTCGCGACAAAAGCGAACGGCGCACGACAATGGCTATTGTACTGAGCGGCTTTTACAAGCCACGCTCCCACGTAATCAACGTTCTTCCATTTGTTTGTGTAGCGAGAAAATACGGCATGCAGATCTTCCTTTTGATCGTCAGTTTGCCTGCGAGTACCGGTAAAGGGCGGATTTCCGCAGATGTAAGTTTCTCCGCCCTCGTTTTCGAAGTCGATTTGCGCCTGATCGATCGGCGTGTGAAACAGGTCATCGGCGTGGTGCTTCACGCCCGTACCTGTGGGTGGGCAAATGCTTAGCCAGTCCAGCCGCAGGGCGTTGCCACAGGTGATCCAGTTCATCGCATCGAGCGGCAGGAAGTCCCGCAGGGCTTCCTTCTGGCCGCGATAGAGAACGTCGCACTGATATTCCGCGATGATGAGCGCCAGCCGCGCGATCTCCGCCGGGAAATCACGCAGCTCTATGCCGCGGAAATTGGTCAGCGGGATATCGGACTTGCGGTCGTCCTCTCCGCGCCGGCGGTTGATCTCGGCTTCTATGCTGCGCATTTCCTTGTAGGCGATGACGAGGAAATTTCCCGATCCGCAGGCCGGGTCGAAAACCCTGATCTTCGCCATTCGGTTTCTGAGATTCAGGAGCTTGCGTGGGTTGTCGCTGGCCTCTTCGAGATTTTCCCGCAGATCATCGAGAAAAAGTGGATTGAGCACCTTCAGGATGTTGGGCACAGACGTGTAGTGCATCCCGAGCGCGCCGCGCTCCTCATCATCGGCGACAGCCTGGATCATCGAACCAAAGATGTCCGGGTTGATCTTCTTCCAGTCGAGATTGCCGATATGGATGAGATAGGAACGCGCGATTCTCGAAAAACGCGGCACCTCCACCGACCCGGAAAACAGCCCGCCGTTGACGTATGGAAACTGGTCCGCCCAAGGGCGGAAGCTGCTCGCTTTCCGATGCTCGGATTTCGTGTTCATCGCCCGGAAGATTTCCGAGATCACGAAATCCGTGTTGGAGGCATCGCGATCCGTGTATTGCTCCAGCGTGCGTGTAAACAGCCCTTCACCGTTGAAGATGTCGGTATCTTCGGCGAAGAAGCAGAAGATGAGCCGTGCCATGAAATGGTTCATGTCCGGCCGACGGGCAGCGCTGGCCCAATCGGGATTGTCCTTGAGCAGCTCGACATAAAGCCGGTTGAGCCGCCCGGTCGCCTTGATGTCGAAGGCGCTTTCGCGGACCTGCTTGACAGTAGTGATGCCGGCCAGCGGTAGGAAGAAACCGAAATGGTCGGGGAAATCAGGATAGTCGCAGACGACGACCTCGCCGCTATTCAGATCCTCCGCCTGGAATTCGTTTCCGTCGGTCGCCAGCACGAACTTGGCCTTGGCGCGCGCCGTGGCGGGGCTGGCTTTCAGGGCTGTGACTGTACTCGTCACCTCGCCTTCGGGACATACCTTGATATGGATGTTGCTGGTTTGGAGGACACCGCCCAGGTCAGACTTGTTCGATGCACCAGTGCGAAGGCGCTTGATGGTGGTCGGCTTGTTGCCAAAGGCCTCGAGGAATGCGTAAGGAAACTCAGCCGGGTCGAACGGCTGCTGGGCCAATGCTGATATCGCCTCCTCGATTTCGACCGCGTTCATACCTACTCCTAACAGACCTCTTTGGTGCTAACGCTGCGTTTCGCTCTCCTCGTCGCGCTGCGCCTGCCCGTTTTGCTGCTTTTTTACATATTCCCTCATGAACGCACGGATGACCTGGGCTGCGGGCAGGTCCTGCGCGCGACACGCTTTCAGGAACTCTTCTCGTAGGGTGCGCTCCACACGGATGCGCATCCCGGCGTCTTTTTCCGACATCCGGGCAGTGTAACCATCGGTTACACATTTTCCTAGTTTGAATTTAGAGCCTCTCAACGTCTGCTCACAGATTCGCGCTATTCTCCTTGGTCGTGTTTATGGCAAGAAACCTGCCCTGCCGACGCTTAGTCCGTCTGTGCTTAAGCTCCATTTCGAAGCAATTGACGATGTTCAGAGCAAGTATCGTGGGAATCATGAAATAATATATCCTCCATTGTGGAATGACGATCGTGAAAGAACAGACTGTCGAGTATGAGATGAAAACAATTGATATCGCACCCTTTTCCGATATCGCCGGCGAGGATGTGGTGTCGTTCATTTTCGAACACGCACCCCGGAAGGTGACGACGCGGGTTGCCAAAGCGCTCGATCACTATGTTCGCGCAACGATGCTAATCGACCTCGATGAGGAAATGGGGGCAATTCGGCTGATTGCGGCGGAAGAGGAACTAGTCGTAGCGATTTTTGAGTGGCTGAAGCTGAATGAGGACCGGTTTCCTGAACACAGGGACTTCGTTCGCAAGTTCAAAAACCACGTCGTGAAACTGTCCTTCTATCCGACCCTGGCTCAGTTCCGCTTTATCCTAGGTGACATGCTGGCGCACGGCTTTACGATGGAAGGACTGGAGGATGTTTTGAACTGGACCGCAATGCCAGTGATCGATGGCAAGGAGATCAAGCTGGCCATCATCGATGGCAAGGGAGAAGAGCTTATCCGGCATAATCCACTTGCAGTTTCGATTTCCCGAGATGACATTCCCGATGAAAAAATCGTCGAGACCCTGCTGAAAGAATTTACCGGCTTGGTCGAAAGGCAGCAAAAGAAAACGCTGAAAGCGTTTCTTCTGGAGCGTGCTGATTTTCGTAACAAGCTACTTTACGCAAGTGATGCAGGGTCGCTGGAAATGGCAGACCGGTTGGTCGACCTCATTGACGAATTCAAGCAGACCTATCACGATCTCTTGTGGACGCTCGCCGTGCTAATCGGTGCCGAACCGGCCATCAAGCATTGGGGACTGGTCAGCCAGTTCATCGCACTTTATCGCCGCGCGCTTATCGAAGCGGGAGTGCTGCGCGCCGACAACACAGTGGCTGAAGCGGAATAGGTCGCGGGCTCGGCCAGTATTCAAACCATTACGAGTTGTATTCGGAAAGACTGGGATCAAGTAGACCTCTTTGCCATGGGATGTCGGGGAGCCTGGAAGCGTACTGACTGGTGGTGCAGCGGCCAAACGACTGCGAGTGGGTTCAGGGCGGCGCGATAGCCCCCTGATCGCATGGGTGCAGGGAGGAGCGAAATCTCCCTGCGAGTGATCAATCGGCGATACGATTGGATGGCGGGAAAGGCTCGATGCCGGGTCCCGCCACGGCTTGAGGGATGCAACGGGAGAGCGCCAGCGTCTCCCTTGCCAAGATGGTGTGGTATTACCGCACACATCTTGCGAACCGCGATAACGGCAGTTCGGGTAATACATCGCTCTTTTGAAGTTGATCTGGCGAATTCGGAATGAGGTTCACGAGCAGATCAGACAATCAACATTTCGGTTTTCCGGCCATGCTCCTGATGAGGACATGGCGACGGGCATAAGCGGCACGTTCGCGCAGGTAGAGACTCATGACCGTCTGCATTTCTGGTCTGCCAGGCTCCAGTATCGCCGCAACCTGCTCCGGGCTCATTCTCAGCACAAACAGACAGCTGAATGCCATGTCCTGCCAGTCGCGCTCCGGCTTAGGTTTCGCTTTCATATTTCCCGTGCTTTGGCCCGTATCGCTTTCAAACTTTCATAGAGCGGGCTTTTCGAACAGGAACACGCTCGATCGCGTTCCGGCTACGAAACGAAGCTGCAGTTTCGAACTTCGGTCAGCGACTCAGTTGGGGAGCCCCGCTCCATCGTCAGGAAGTTTCGGGTTTGGCGGCTTAAAACTTCCACCAGAATAGAACCCGGCGGAACCTCCGGTCACAGCGGCGATTTCAGATGCTATATTTTCGATCCTGGGGATAGGCGTAGGATTGAAGCCGGGGACAATACCCGGCGCAGCGCGCGGGCGGCCTTTGCCCATTTTTTCAATCAGCGCCTCAGAGATATCAGAAACAGTTGTTTCCAAATACTTCATTAGCGTTCTGACAAATCCGTAGTCTTCGGCTTGCGCCGGGGTCGCGGCGCTGGAGAAAATGAGGGCTAGTGACACCGAACCGGCCTGCAAATATCGTTTCATTGCGCCGCTCCAATCACCCTAAACACACCTTGCCTGATGATCTTCTTTCCTTCTTTTACAGCCAATTCAGCGGTCGCCTTCCTTTGTTTTGTGCGGATACCGTCTTTTCCCTTGAACGATTCATTATACACAAATGTCGAAAACGCCATTTCGTGGTCAGAGCATCGATCAAATGATGCATCTAGCGCATCATTTGGAATAACCGTTTCTCCCCCATTCGTTTCGAAGAAATCAGTAAACACACAGGCAGTCCAACGATCCAGTAAGGGTTTTGAACCATCAGGAAAAGGTTGCGTATCTGTGATGCACCCCGCGAGCAGGAATATAGAACCTAAAATTGATAGAATTAAAGTATTTCGTTTTGTCATTACACACTCTGTCAGCGTATTTATTTTCCATGGTACATGATGTGATTTCCTTGGACAGGAAGCAATCCTTTTTCTCGAAGGTTCTGTCGACAGTCGCTCAAGCCCGGCGTTTTCAGGCTCCAGGGCTTCCACCATCACCATGCCCTGCATGCCGCGCCATATTCGTTCAGGGCGCTTCGTCCTTCATTCTTCATAGCCGCTTTTCTCATCTCGCATAGCTTTCAGACGCTCATAAAGCGGGCTCTTTCGAGCAGGAACACGCTCGATCGCGCCCCACACGACAAAGGGACCCTCGGGGTCGTGCCCGGTGCCGCCGCATTCCTCGCAGGGTTTCATCGGCATCGTGCCGTGAACGTCGTACTCCCCCGCTCCGTCACATACGAAGCAGGGGGTGATGCGCTTCTCGTGAAGCCGTCCGTCAATGATCTTTCGTTCAGGCATTATCGGCACAGGGCCTCGTCTTTCTTTGCATCAAGGAATGAGCCGAAAACACCGCCGTTTTTGATTGCCGCATAAATTCCGCCCGGCGAAGATATCTTTTCCTGAAACAGGTCCACGGCATGGTCAGCCAGACAAGTGCAAAACGTCGTCGCGTCATCCGCGGTCATCTTATCGAAAATCTTCGACTCCGTAACGCACTCGGGCACGCCTTCCGCGATCGCTACCTCCCTGTTCACGCATTGAGCGGGCATCGGCTCTTCAAAAATCCTATTCAACTGGTTCACCGAACCGACATAACCGTCGCCGTTAATTTCAGGGTGGTGTTCCTCCACATAGTCGAGAAACTGCCCGGCGACGCAGTCGCAATCGAATACGTCCAGATTTTCGCACTTGCGTCGAATTTCTGCTTCAACCTTTCGTACGGTCGGGGAGTTGCGGCCGGCGCCTTTCACGATGGCGTGCCAACCGTCTGGAACGGACGGACCAATCTTGCCGATATCCTGATAGGGAACGGCAATCGCGGTACACTCCCCTTCCGACAATCGCTGCATACCCTGCGCCAACGTGTCATACGGGATCGCTTCCGATTGCAGCCTGTAAGAACGAAGAATGGCTTCGCTCCAATACGTTGAGACACAAACCGGCTGCTCATAGAGGTCCATGAAATAGGTGATGGATTGTTCCCCAGTGAAAATCGCGTGGCCATGAATCCGGTCGAGCGGAACAGTTTCCTCGGCCCATACGCAGGTCGCCATGGCGAACAGCGCCATGGCGATTGATGCGGATCGGAGCGTCGCCAGCAACATTCGTCGCCTCCCTGCTTCCCGGCTACTCTTTGTTGAGCGAGGGGATGGGCTGAAACTCATCCGCCATCGTGGCACCCTTTAGGGCCTTCTCGCTTTCTTTGCGCTGCTCTCCCTCCGTCCACTCCAGAGCAGCCAGTTCGCAAAGAGTACCGACAGCAAGGAGAGCCTCGGCCGCTGATTGGGAGAACACGACGCCAAAGCCTTTGACCACATCGGGCTTGGCGGAGTAGAGCGGGCTCCATTCTTCGGTTGCGCACAGTTTGTAGCCGCGCACATCCTCCCCGTTTTCGATTTTATTCAGAACGTCCTCGAGCCATGTGAAGTACCGGAACTCCGGTTCCTGTGCTCCGGCCTGTACCGTGATGAGAGAGATCAACGCCGCAAATGCGACCGCGAGTATGCGTTTCAGCGAGGACATGCTGCTTTCTCCTTTGAGATTTTGGGGTGATGTGAAACCGTTCGGGCTACCTGACGAACAACAGATAGATCAGGCCGAAGAAGGCTCCGGCGAAGGCGGCAGCCATGGCGGCCTGCAAAAGCCAGTCGATGGCATAGATGAGCCCTGCCAGCGCGACGTGACCGGCGAAAAAGCCGCCAATGGCCGCCGCCGGAAAGGCGAGCCACGCCAGCCAGCCCGCATTGAACGCGAGAATGTCAGTGGCGATCGCGGGGAAACCGATATGGAGCGCCGCCATCGCGATAATCGCTCCAAGGCAGGAGAACAGGAGAATGACAGCCGCCGGCATGTTCTCGATCAGCTTTTCGGTCGTGCGAAACGGTCTGTAACCGGCGCCAAGCGGATGAGGCTCCCCAGCCGCAGTCGCCGGTCTTTTTCGCTCGTCCTTCAGGCGCCGTTGCCTTTGGTACTCGGCACGGCCCAGCTGCCCCAGGCCTGACGTGGCATAGGGATCGCCGTTCAGTCCCCGTAGTAAATCCAGGTGATCGTTAGACATATCCGGTGGTCTCCCGTTTCTGATGCAAGAGCAACCGGCGTCGGGGATGCGATAGTCTATTGTTTCTGCGCCATTTAATTCATTGGACTACAAGATAACAATAGGGGTTCCTTTTGATATATTGCCATAAACCAAGTTTTCGTGTTGATTTTTATTCGCTTCCCTGATTCGATAGGCGAAACGACCGGCCAGCGCGGCTTTCCGCCGGATGCTCAAAAGGGACCCCTTTTGTCAGCGACCAGCCGGAGCGTTTGCCATGCACCAACCACCTGAAATAGCAACGTTTTATTTCCCGTTGCGGCCCGCATCCGGCCCACGCACAATCTTCCCATGAGGATTGGCTATGTGCGGGTGTCCGATGACGATCAAACCGAAGCGCTGCAAATGGATGCTTTGCAGGCCAGTGGCTGCGACCTGATCTATGGCGATCACGGCATTTCCGGCGCACGAGTTTGCCGCAAAGGTCTGGACCAGGTTCTCGGTGGCTTACAGTCCGGCGATACGCTGGTCGTCTGGAAACTCGATCGTCTCGGCCGGTCCACCGTGCACCTGCTTCAGCTCCTCGATGATCTGAGAGAGCGACAGGTTGATTTCATATCCGTGACGCAGGGCATCGACACGACGACGTCGGTCGGACGGATGGTCTATGGCCAGCTTGCCGTCTTCGCGGAATTCGAGCGCGAGCAAATCCGCGAGCGGACAAAGGCGGGAATGGCTGCCGCCAGACGTCGCGGAAAACATATCGGCAGACCCCGCAAGCTGACAGCTGTTCAGGTTTGTCTCGCAGCCAAACGGCTGGAAAACCAGAGCGATACGATTATTGGTATGGCAAGAGATTTCGGGGTTGCGCCTGTTACGCTCAGCAGGGCGCTGAACGCACGGCGAAATGTGAAGGTCAGTCGGGCACGGGACCTGACTTAGGCTCCTTCCATTTCATATGGGGATGCCTCACGGACATTATGCTAGCGACTATGTCGGGAAAGTGCCGTCCGTGTTCCATGGCCGTCTTTCCGGTAAAGTCAGTTATTCCAGTGTCTATCCCCTCCTGTCGAAGAAGGAACTCGGTCAGACGTTTAAGACCGCTGCCCGAAGCGGCCATCAATGGAGTTACGCCAGTCCGCTTGTCCTGATAGTTCAAAGCAGATGGATTATCTTGCAGAAGGGCCTCTACGCCTTCGATGTTGTTTTGCAGGCTCAACGATATTATTTCCGCGGGATCACGCTCTGAAATTTCGATTTCAAGAACTTCCTCGTCCTTAAGCCGGCGAATAAGCTTCTGGACCGCTTGGTTGTCATTTTGGAAGGCGATATCCCAAGGCGTTCTCAACCAGCTATCCCGCACTGCCATATGGTTGCTGCCGCGCCTGAACAGTTCTTCCGCGAGTTTCAAATGCTCAGATGATATCTCAACTTGGCCTTCCGGAAGAACCGCAACTGCATGAAGCGGCGAAAAATCCAGTCGCTCTCCGGAAAGATCGATTTCACCGCCGAGAATCTGCCACGCCAAATTCCATTTTTTTTCGAAGATAGCCAAATTTAGGCGGTAGGCGGCCATTTGTGCTTTGCTAAGGTTTTCCTTCTTGTCCATCGAATATGAATTCTACGAGTCTTCTCGACCTGTAAGGTGGCTGTTTGTCCAGCCTACCGGCCGATAATAACCCGTCATTTATAGCTGAATTATACATCTATATATTATATCCTTTGTCAAATAAATCCAAGTATTTTTCGTCATAATTATGATTCTTATAAATAACTACTCCAGTATCGTTTGGTTTATCTCTAGCCATCATCTCTCTGTCTGGTCTGCGCCCTTTTGACCAGTTCTTAAAAAGCCATTTTTCAAAACGGACCAGTTTTTCAAAAGCAACGTCGCTATCAAAATCGATCGTACCGAGGCCTGCTTCTTCTGAGAAGTTCAAGTGTGACCACTTCTTAGGTTCACGCAAACGATTGTCGATTGCTCTGAATTGCATCGCAATCGTAACTCCGTTTTCAAGATTTCGCATATGGAGTTGGAGTTGGCCATTTGTCGGTATGGCAAATCCATCAAAGAAGAATCTTTGATATTCAAACGAATAACTAAAAGATAAAACTGCCCTCATAAGATGGACATTGTGTTCAGGAACATAATCCAGCAACAAATCACATAATATCGATCTGTTATCTTCCGATGCTAATGAGTAACATCCTGAGAACGATTTCATCGTCCCTGGATCTGTGTGTCTGCGTTTCATGATGGACATATAGGATTTCGCGCATTCCACTAAGTTCTCGTCTACGAAAAATATATTCATCCCAAAGGGTGAAGCTTGCGCAATGAACTCTGCAATTTGAAAGATTGTATTCTCGTGGCAGTTTTTGCCGTTACGTAGATTGTCAATAGCTTTGGCAGATATTTTTTGCCCGTTCGCACGACGGGGTGCGTTTACTGATCTTGCGGCCGCGATACGCTTGGCAAGTTCCCAGCTTGTCCAGCGCTGTTTGAGCAGGAGGATTTCAACCTCACGCTGAACCCGTTCTCGCAGAATGTCCTTCATTGCGGTCATTGGAGAAGTCTAGGCAGAAAACGCCGGATGGGAAATCCGATGCACTCACCAAATGGGACGAAATCCCGCTCAGTTGGTGAGTGAGAATGCAGTATTTCAGGGCTTGGTCGAATGGTTTGGCCAAGAACTGAAAGGAAAAACGATGTCCAACAAAGACGCTGAGCAAGGCCGCAGGGATGCCGGAAACGGCCTGCGCCCGAACCCCAATGGCAACGCGACTTACCAGTCAGCCTTCAAGAAGGCTGGCAAGTAAGGAAGCAACCCGCCGTCCGGGCTTTGCAGAGCCCGGACGGCATCTGCCCGGCTCTGGAAAGCCGGATGCCACACAGGATCAATTGGAGACTGACCGATGCGTGACCCATTCATCATTAGCGGCGATCCGTTCTGGACGCCACATCCCGAATGCCCTTTTTGCGGAAGTCCGTGGGGCAGGTTCGTGGTGGCAAAGCCATTTACCCGGCGGTGCCGCTGCATTCCACTCGGCCCGATATACCTGGCCTGATGGGTGCAGCGATCACTAGCGCCGCTTGAGAACCCAAACCTTTGTCACTTCCTGCAACGTCCCGGCCCTTCGCCGGGGCGAACGGGAAAGGTGCGTCCAAAACCGAGGAACCATTGTCATGAAGAAGCTGATCTCGATTCTGAGCAAAGCTGCCACGCTCGTTTTAGCCGTCTTTATCGGCGTCGTTGCCACCCTTGCACTCCTGACCACCAATGAACCGATCATGGCGGTCTTCGCAGCGATGGCGGATGATATTCCTGCCCGCTTCACTGTGGACTGCCGACAGGATGCGTCCGGGCAGGTCTGGTGCCGGAAGGTGTCGCCATGACGCCGTTCCATCGTTCCACCGGTGCCATCGCCACGATCAACCTGAAGTTCGCCTATGGGATTTGCTTCGGGTTCATCGCCTGGCTGATCTGGCCGACCGGCATCAATTATTGGGGCTTCGGCCTGCTGAGCATCATGATCGCGCTTTCAGCGCTTGCCGTAACGGGCGGGGCCATTGTCACGCTTGTCAAACTGCTCGCCATCGAAAGCGCCATCCGGAATTTCTCCAGGCGTGGCCGTCAGCCCAAATCCGCAAAGCTCGCCGGTGACGACGACCTCGAACAAGCGGGGATGTTGTGATGCGCCGGTTGTTCGAGAAATATTTCCGGCGAGCTGCTGACAACCGCAAGCAGCGCAGGAAGATACAAAGTCAGATCAGACGGGTTATCGGCCTGAGCCTCAAACTCGGCAAGCCGATATTCGAACCTGACAGCACGACCTCCTGGATCGTTTACGCCGCTTCGGGTGGCGGCAAGACAACCTGTGTTGCGGTGCCCGCAGTCCAAGCCATGCTTGCCGATCATCGCCGGGCCATCGTCATCAATGATGTGAAGTCGGGCGAGATCGCATTCCAGATCGCCAATATGTGCGTCAAGTACGGACGCAAGTTCGCGGTCATCGACGACAGTTTCGTCATGGGAGCGGATTGCCCCTACCGGATCAGCATCAATCCGCTCGGCAACCTCATCGACGCCTATGAGCGAAGGGCTCCGGACCTTGCCCTGGAAGTCGAAACCGCCTCGCACACCTTTATCAAGGAACCGGAGGGAGGCGAGGACAAGAACTATTACTTCCGGCAGACGCCGCGCGAGATCATCGAACTCGCCATCCTTACCCTTCTTTCGCACAACTCGCGACTGTGCACGCCAGGTGGCCTTGCTGCATTTCTTGGCGACCCGGACGTGTGGAATCCCGCCGTCGATATCGAGGCCGAAGAAGGCGACGAACTGACCCGCTCGCGCGCCAAGCAGGTCCGGGAACTGCGCGACAACGACCCTGAGCATTACAGCCAGCACTATTTGGCCGCGCTCTCTGCCCTCCGCATCTTTCAAGTCGGCGGGCCGATGCACGAGGCCGGGCGCGATGCCGATATCACCCATGCCGAGCTGCTTCGCGAGAGTTACATCGTTTGCCTCGTACAGAACCAGAAGAATGCCGCGCGGCTCGGCACCTATTACGGCCTTCACTTCAACGCGTTTCTGAGCGCCCAGCTCTCAGGGACATGTGGGCGCACGGACATCATTCTCGATGAAGCGGCGAACACGCCCGCCAGGGATCTGATCGAAAAAGTCACGATCTTCCGCGCTTACAAATTGCGCGTCATCTATATCGCCCAGTCGCGCGCCGACATGCAGCGCCAGAACGGCGAGAAGCTGATCGCGACGCTGGAAGATAATTGTCACAAACAGTTTCTGAAGCTGGCGAATTTCGAAGAGGCCGAACGGCTGTCAAAGGCGCTCGGTGAAGTCGACAATGTCAATTTCACCCAAGCAGAGAGCTTCGAGAAGCTTGACCTAACGCGAACCCACCAGACCGGCCGGGAGCGGATGTTCCCCGCCGATGAACTGCTCGCGCTCCCGAAAGACCAGCAAATATTGCTCCTCTCTGGGGTGGGCTTCGTTCACTGCCACACCGTTCGCCAGAACATGCTGGCACCAACCTGCGGAGGACCAATCATGATCGCTCTATTCCGCAGCTTGCGTTTCTTCGTGTGGGTTGTCGTGCCGGTCGCCGCATACCTGTTCTACCAGTTCATCGGCCTGCCGCACGTCATCTGGTCCTACTCGTTCCGCGACAACGGAAGCCCGTACGATCTGTCGGTGCCGCGCTATTACACGCGCTGCACGTTTGTCGGGCCATACGGCGCCATCAACGCCCTCCCCAAGAACGGGAAGTGCGAATGGGTCCGCTTCTTCCGGGAAGAGGATGCGGGTTAATGGTTAGAGACAACTTTCAGCCACGGCGTCACCGGCCTCCACTTCAACCCGTGGCGCTCCCTCAGTTCAACACGCGTCATATGTTTCAGCACGGCCAGCACGGTGTCTTCATCGACTTCGCCGGAACGGATTTGCGCATCGCAATGCGCGCGATCCTGCAGGACCAGATTGAAGGGCGCAATCGCGGTCCAGAACTCAAGATAGCTCATCGGCTCAAGCCAGGATTCGACATCATCGATGTATCTAAAATTTTTCACGCATCGATTTTAGCGAGCACGGTTCGGCGACTGCAAATTTCATGCGGAAAACGAGGCCAGCCATGACTTCCCGGCCGCCCAACCTTTCCGATCAAATTCGCCAAACCTTCAGGCTGGCAAACCTGCGCCATGAGGCTGCAAAAAGCCTGCGCGGCGAAGATCAGGTCGCCTACAACAAAGTGAGGACCGCCTATGCGGAGCAGCGAAAGACGGAAATCCACGCCTATCAAAGCGAATATCAGACGCGGGTCGAAGCCGAGCGCAGAAGGCTGATCGACAAGGCGGGACAGAAGAACAAGAGCTACCAGCATCGCGGGATGGGAGCCGACAAGTTCGACGGCGACGCCATCACACGCCAGGCCGAGCGCAACGTCCGGCAGGATCATGAACAGACGCTCGCCCGCCTCGACCAACAGGAAACCGAAATCGTGGGCGGCATCCTGGAGCGCGCCGCGCATCGCCAAGAACAGCGCGAAACCCCCAAACGCCATTTCCAGAAAGCCGTCGACCGCCGCAGCGGCCAGGAACGCAGAACCACGCGAAGTCGAGAGTGACCGGAGGCTTTGCGAGTAATGAGCAACAGAAATCAAAGCTTATTTCAAATATTACTTGAAATATATAGGAATTAATTCATAGTATGTTCCCTGTTTGTTCTAGATAACCGAAGAAAGGAGACGGAAATGGAACACTACTACAATAATAATGAGAAGGAACGGGTCGCCAGTGCCCGCGAAAGCTTCTCAGGCCGGTTGCTCACCGACGCGCAATTCGGCGAGGCCATGGCCATCACCGGCATCATCGAGAGAGAAATCAAACGCGCAGGCGCCTTCAAGGAAAAGTTGGGCGACTATGCCCATGCCTTTGCCCGCACCGAAAGATTCGATGCGATGAAAGCCGAAACGATCCTGCGCGACCTCTTCAAGGAACGTACCGGCCAGACCATGAACCAGATGCGTGAAAGTCTGATCGAACGCGAGCAGGCAATCACCGATGATCAGCGCCAGCAGGCTTATCAGTACGCCTGCGATATCGGCGACATGATTGAGCAGGGAAACAAGCTGACATTTCATCGTGCGTGCGCGAGCCAGGCGCAAACTCTGGCGGGCGAATTGGGCGTAACCGATGTGGCCGCAAGGCGGATCATGTCGGAAGAGTTCAATGCAGCCGAAGGGTCGCAGCTCCATGAGTGGGGCAAGGAACTGGATGAACAGTTCTACCGACCTCAGGTCGAAGCCGAGAAATCCCAACGCGAACAGGAACCGCAAGCACGGCGGCAAAACCGCACGAGAACGCGCCAGCGCGCACCAAGCCGATAACAGGGCGGGAACGGATAATGACAGACCACAAGACCAAAGAAGACAAAGCGATCCCTGACGAGCCGCGTTTGCCCGCTCGCCCGACGCTCACGCTCGATGTCGCGTTGTACCAGGAGTATCTGGACGACGCCGAACTGAGCGCGGAGCAGAAGCAGGAATTCATCGAGACGCTCTGGAACATCATCGTCGCCTTTGTCGATCTTGGCTTTGGAATCGACTCCGTTCAGACTGTTCTCGATGAAGCTGAACATGGAGATGATGTTGGCGCATTGCCAACGATCTCCGGTTCGGCGTTGTCGGAAAAATTCGATCATTCAAGAGACAAAAAGGAGAAGTCCGGAAAGGCAGTCCAGCCATGAACTATGAATACGGCCCCCGACACGGTGTCACCAAGGCGGTGATTTATTGCCGCGTATCGTCCAAGGCGCAGGTGCGCCGTGGCGACGGACTCGGATCGCAGGAAACGCGGTGCCGCCAGTATGCGGAAAGCCGCGCCTATTCGATCGAGCAGGTCTTCACCGACGACCTGACCGGGCAAAGGATCGACCGTCCCGGCGTCAATGCGCTGCTGACCTTCCTGCGCAAGAACCGCAACGATCCGCACGTCGTCATCATCGATGAACTGTCGCGCTTTGCGCGCAAGGTTCCCGTCCACTTCGAACTGCGCGAGGAGATACGGCAGGCTGGCGGAATTCTCGAATGCCCGTCAATGGAGTTCAAGGACGATGCCGACAGCGAGTTCAACGAATATATACAGGCTTCGGCTGCGCAATATCAGGCGCGCAAGAACGCCGAACAAACCCTCAACCGCATGAAGGCAAGATGCTTTAACGGCTATTGGGTGTTCCAACCGCCAATCGGATACCGATACGAAAAGCAATCCGGACACGGCAAACTGCTGGTGCGCGACGAACCGAACGCCTCCATCATTCAGGAAGCATTGGAAGGCTATGCGTCAGGCAGGTTCGACACACAGGCCGAGGTGAAGCGTTTCCTCGAAAGCCAGCCGGAGTTTCCGAAGGACCTGCCGAACGGGCAAATCCGCAATCAGCGGGTCAAGGACATCCTCGTCCGCTCGGTCTACGCCGGATATCTTGAAGTACCCAACTGGGACATTCCGCTCCGCCAAGCGCGGCACGTCGGACTGATCAGTCTCGAAACGCATCAAAAGATACAAGACCGTCTGACGGGCGGCGCACGCGTGCCCGCGCGCAAAGACATCAATGCCGACTTCCCGCTTCGCGGTTTCGTATTATGTGGTGACTGCCACAAACCTCTCACGGCCTGCTGGTCGAAGAGCAAGACCGGCAAACGTCACCCCTATTATCTCTGCTACAATCGGGAATGCGAAAGCCATCGCAAATCCATTCCGCGCGACCGGCTCGAAACGGACTTCGAAAAACTGCTGCGCAAACTCGGCCCCACCGAGTCGGTCTTCAAGATGGCCAGGGCCATGTTCAAGCAGGCATGGAACATTCGCCTGGGGCAGGCAGAAGAACGCCAGAAAGCAATTGGCCGTGACATCGTCAAAGCCGACCGCCAGATTGAACAGCTTGTCGATCGCATCGTCGATTCCGAGAGTGCGACCGCCGTCAAAGCCTATGAGCAACGGCTGGCGAAGCTGGAAAAGCAAAAGCTCGTTTTGAGCGAAAAACTGAAAAAAGGCACAGGGCCGAAACGCACCTTTGAGGAAATGTTCGAACTCGCCATGGGTTTCCTGTCAAACCCTTGGAATCTTTGGACTTCTGAGCACTTGGCGGACAAGAGAACCGTGCTCAAACTGGCGTTTTCGGACCGATTGGCATACCAGCGAAATGAGGGGTTTCGAACCCCGCAAGTCTCTGTTCCGTTTGAGTTTTTTCGAAATTTTACGGGAAAATGTGAAATGGCGCACCCGACAGGATTCGAACCTGTGACCTCTGCCTTCGGAGGGCAGCGCTCTATCCAGCTGAGCTACGGGTGCTTCGCGCAGCTCGTCCCATACCAAAGCGGTGCGTGCGCGTCCAACCCAAATTGACCGCACCCGCCGTGTCGGGAACGCGGCGGCCGGTTGCGGGTTATCCCCCGAACGAAGGGGCAATCGATGACCGAAAGAGACAATGACGGGTTTCTCGACTGTCTTGCCGCGCGCAATGCCGGCGAGGACGAGTTCCTCGAGGCGGTGCGCTCGGTACACCGGGACATCGCGCCCGTGCTCGACGCCAACGAAGCCTACCGCGAGGCGGCGATCCTCGAACGGCTCAGCGAGCCGGACCGGATCATCAGCTTCCGCGTCACCTGGCAGGACGATGACGGCGCCATTCGCGTCAATCGCGGCTGGCGCGTCCAGCATTCCAGCGCCATCGGTCCCTACAAGGGGGGCCTGCGCTTCGCGCCTTCGGTCAACCAGTCGGTGCTGAAGTTCCTCGCCTTCGAACAGACCTTCAAGAACGCGTTGACCGGCCTTCCGATGGGCAGCGCCAAGGGCGGCGCCGACTTCGACCCGCGCGGCCGCTCCGAGGGCGAGGTGATGCGCTTCTGCCAGGCGTTCATGCAGGAACTTTACCGCCACATCGGACCGAACACCGACATTCCGGCCGGCGACATCAATGTCGGCGAGCGCGAGATCGGCTTCCTGTTCGGTCAGTACAAGAAGATCACCAACACCTTCTCCGGCGCCATGACCGGCAAGGGGCTCGAATATGGCGGTGCGCCGATGCGCCCCGAGGCGACCGGCTTTGGACTGGCCTACTTCGTCGACCGCATGCTCGAGGAGCACGACCGCTCGATCGAGGGCCGGGCGATCGCCCTGTCGGGTGCCGGCAACGTGGCCATGCACGCCGCGCGCAAGGCGCTCGAACTCGGCGGCCGGCCGGTGACCCTGTCGAACTCGGACGGCTTCCTGCACGCCGAAAGCGCCTTTACGAGCGACGATCTAGATCTGATCGAGCGGTCCGAGGCGCGGCTCGAAGCGCTGGCCGACCGGCTCGACGCCACATGGCACGGCGGCGACAAGCCCTGGGGCGTCGAGTGCGACATCGCCTTGCCGTGCGCCACGCAGAATGAGCTCGATGCCGATGATGCCCGCGCGCTTGTCGGCAATGGCGTCGTCGCCGTCGCCGAAGGCGCCAACATGCCGTGCACGGCCGATGCGATCGAATGCTTCCAGTCCAGCGATGTCATCTTCGGGCCGGCCAAGGCGGCCAATGCCGGCGGTGTCGCGCTTTCGGGGCTGGAAATGAGCCAGAACGCGGCGTTCCAGTCCGGCGACCGGGAACATCTCGGCGAACGTCTCAAGGCGATCATGTGCCGGATCCACGACCGGTGCCTTGAACATTGCGGGGAGGGGGACGTCGTCGACTATGCGCGCGGCGCCAACATCGCCGGCTTCCGCAAGGTTGCCGACGCGATGCTCTCGTTCGGCGTGTCGTGAGGCGCGTCCCGCCTGGCGACGCGTTCGGACGATCAGATCGCGATGAGCAGAAGGCCGATCAGCACGACGGCGGCCCCGATCGCGACCGCAAGACGCCACCACGTACCGCCCGGCGAACGCGGCGGCACATGGGATTCAAGCTCCGTGTCGGTCTGCGCATCCTGCGCGATCTCACGGTTGCGCAGATCGGTGTTGGAAATGTCGGGGCTGGCGGTCGGTTGTCTGCTCATGTCGGTCTCCATCGCCTCGCGGGCGCCTACAACAAAGCGCTTCGCACGCCGAATGGTTCCGCAGGGGCCGTCGGGAACGCCGGGCGCGGTGCCGCGTTCGGCCCTGACAAGGCAGGAGTGATTCATCACCATGAACAACAACGACAACCCCATCGACCCGATCGACGTTCAGGTCGGTGGCGACGCCGATCCCGGCGGAATCGCCCAGACGATCACCTCCGAGGACATTCAGGCGTTGCTGCTGTCGCCCGATCCGGTCGACACGCGCCTTGAGGCGCTCAAGCAGATGCGCGCGGAGCTGGAAGCGCGCGCCGCAGCGGATCGGGGCGAGGAATTCGCGCCGCTGATCGCCGAGATCGACGACGCGATCGCGCAGCTCTCAGGCGGCGAAGCCCTCGGCTGAGCAGGGAACGGCGGAGCCTCCGAGCCGCATTACCTTGCGGAACCTGAATGCTTGACCGTGCGTTGGACCGGGTGAAGCGCCGTTTTCCGCGCTTCCGTCCGGCCCAATGCCCCATGGGGACCGGACAGGCGAGGCGCGCGTCGATCACAAGCGGCGCGGCGCCTCGCCATCCCCCTTTCCTACATGCCGGCGTCCCGCCCCATCCGCGTACGGATTTCCGACCTGTCGATGGTCAGCCGGTAGCGCAGACGGTCGTCGGCGATCGCAAGCTGCGCCTCGCCCTTCACCGCGCCCGGAACCACCCGTTCGAGCACCGCGCGGCTGAAGCCGTCGGGTTCCTGCGCCAGGCCGCCACGGGAGCCGAACAGTTCCTCCCACCGCATGCTCGCGAAGGGCAGGCCGGCCTCGTTGCGTGCGAGCACGCAACTGATCGAGACCGCGCCGTCGGGGCCGGTCAGCGTGCCGTTCTGCCAGGCGCGGGCGATCAGTTCATGAAGGGCAAGCCCCACATGGATCGCCGCGCTCGGCGAGAACAGGAGATCGTCTCCGCTGACCGTCACGCCGCGCGTATCGGAAGGAACGCGGTCGATGACCTGCACGCGCACCAGTTCGCGAAAGGGCGCGCCGCGCCATTCGCTGTCGGTGATCACGTTCTGGGACATGGCCAGCGACTGCACCCGGCCGGTGAGCGTGCGCGAGAAGCCCGCCACCGAGGCGGAGGTGCGCGCCGTCTGCGATGCGAGGCTGAGCACCATGGACAGCATGTTCTTGGAGCGGTGCGTCACCTCCTGCATCAGCGCCCGCAGCGTCTGCTCGCGCAGATACTCCTCGGTGACGTCGACACAGGAGCACAGATAGCCGCCGACGGCGCCGTCGCGACCGGCAAGCGCGCGCACCGTCGCCTTGACGAAACGGCCGTGTCGTTCGAGACCGACGGCAGGCAGGGCCTGAAGCTCGACGGTGACGGGACGGCCCTCGCGCGCGGCCTCGCGCCGGGCATCGCGGAGAACCGCGACGCTTCCCGGCTCGAGGACGTTGTCGTCGCGCAGCCCTACCAGATCGCCCCGCGCCCAGACCGACTGTTCGTTCTCGAACCATCGAAACCGTCCGTCGACATCCTGAAGAAAGATGGTGACGGGCGTGCCCTGAAGGGCGGTCGACAGGCTCTGGCGATCGGGGGCGCGCTCATTCATCTGGGGAAACGGAATCGACGGGCGGGATGGTCCCGCCCGCCGCAATCATGATGTTCGGGGCTCAGGTCCGGCGAAAGAGCCGGAACGCCAAGCTGATGACGAACAGCACCAGAAACAGAATGAACAGGATCTGGGCGATGCCCGCCGAAGCGCCGGCGATGCCGCTGAAGCCGAGGACGCCGGCAATCAGCGCGACGACCAGAAACAGAAGTGCCCAACCGAGCATGATCTTCCTCCATCGTTGTGATCGTGACCTGAACGGTTTGCGGGCCCTGGCGGTTCCCTGCCGTGCGGACGAAAGGCGTGATATCAATGGCAAATCCGCATGCGAACGCCCGACTTCGCCCCGGTTCAAGCGCCATGCCTGAGCCGTGCGATCGCCGCCTCGAGCCTGTCGCGCTGACCGATCAGCGTCGATCGCTCGGAATCCGACCACAGGTCCTGCGCAAGCACCTTGCGGGCCTGCTCGAGCACCCGCTTTTCGCCGTCGATGAGGCCGGGCAGGGCGTCCTTGTCGACACCGTCGAACAGGCCGCGCGCGGCCATCACGCCCTCGTGGACCCAGGACATCCAGCTTCCGTCGGGATCGGGCTCGCCGCCATGGTCGGCGAGAATGCGGGCGGACTGATCGGCCATCGTATCGTGCATCTCGACGAGTTCCGCCAGGATCGGCGCGACTTCCGGCTTGGCGCGGTCGAGGCCGGTCTTCATGCCGTTGGCGGCGTCGACGTGGCGCACCTGCAGGGTCGCCAGTTCGCTCAGCGATCCGTCGGCCTTCAACGAGGACGGGATGAGGTCGTCGCGGTTCATGACATTTCCTTTCGCGGCGGGTTCGCGCAGTCGCGCATGCATCGGCACCGCAACGCGCGGTCATCGCCGCCGGTTGCATCGGCGCGGACGGGCTTCGCGTCGCCGGAACCGACCGGCCGGTCGCGCGTTCAGGCTCAATGACAGTGCAGGAACGGCCGCCAGAAGGTCAGGACGCCGAAGTGCGCGACGTCGTCGAGGACGCGCGTCACAAATCCGTCGAGCAGGCAGCCAAGCTGTCGCCACGGCTCATCCACGAAGTCATCCGCTACGACGGCGAGGAGGAACTCGACCGGCCGTTCCGGTCGCTGTTCTGGTCGGGCATCGCCGCCGGCGTGCTGATCAGCTTTTCGGTGATCGGCAAGGGCGTGTTCCGCACCTATCTGCCCGAAACGGACTGGCGTCCGCTCGTCGAGAATTTCGGCTACAGCTTCGGCTTCCTGCTCGTCATTCTGGGGCGAATGCAGCTCTTTACCGAAAACACGATCGTCACCGTCCTGCCGGTGGTCGCGCAGCGCACGTTCGACTGCCTGCGGCGTCTGACGCGGCTATGGCTGATCGTGCTGGTCGCGAACGTGATCGGCTGCTTCATCGCGGCCACCGCGCTCGCCTACGGCAACATGATGCCGCCCGAACTGGCCGCCGAGGTGCGGGAGATCTCGGTCAAGGCCATGGCGATGCCGGCCGGCGAGCAACTGGCGCGCGGCATTCCCGCCGGCATCCTGATCGCCGCGCTGGTGTGGATGCTGCCGCAATCGGGCGCTTCGAGCTTCTGGGTGATCCTGCTGTTCACCTGGCTGATCGGCGCCGCCGGCTTCACCCACATCATCGCCGGCTCGGTCGAAATGGCCTATCTGGCGGTTCAGGCCTCGATCGGCCCGTGGGAGGCGTTGGCGGGCTTCTTCCTGCCGGTGCTGATCGGCAACATCGTCGGCGGCACGGCCATATTCGCCTTTCTCGCCTGGGCCCAGGTGCGCGACGAAATCGTCGGGCCGGACGGGGAAGGTGGCAACCGCGCGTCCAGCCTGCACGACTGAACGGAACTGGCCTCTATTCCTCGAAGACCAGCCCGTCCGTGTCGGCGCCCAGTTCCTTGAGTGCGTCGTTGATGTCGTCGACCATTTCGGGCGGGCCGCACACGTAGAACTTCTGGTCGAAATCGTCGATCCGGTCGCGCAGGAAGTCCTTGTCGATGCGACCGTGCTCGTAGGGCGCTTTCTGTTCGTCACTGAGTATGTGCACCACGTCGAGCCCCGCCATCGAATCCAGTTCGTTGGCGCAGAAGATGTCGCGTTCGGTGCTGTTAGCGAAGAACAGCCGGTGACCGGGCAGGTCGCCCTTGCGTTCCAGATCGCGCAGGATCGCGATGAAGGGCGTCATGCCGGCGCCGCCGGCGATGAACGTGCCCTTGCCCTTGTACTGGATCGTGCCCCACGGCTCCTCGATGATCAGTTCGTCCCCGACCAGAAGGTGCGCGAGCTGTTCGGTCACCCCGTCATGGTCGGGATAGCTCTTGATCGTGAACTGGAGGCGCTCCCAGCCGGGCAGGGAGGTGAAGGTGAAGGGCCGCTTCTCCTTCTCCCAGCCTTCCTTGGCGATGGCCACCTCGGTCGCCTGACCGGGTTCGAAGTCGAAGCCTTCGGGCTTTTCCAGATCATATTGGTAGACATTGTGCGCCAGCGGCGTGATCGCCCGTATCGCCAGACGATGTTCCATGCGGTTCTCCCTGGTTCTGATGCGGTCCGGTGCCCCGGGTCAGGCGTTGCCCTTGCCGAGATCGCGCTTGGCGCGTTCTTCCTTGTCGAGCTTCTCGAAGCTTTCGATCACGTCGTCGGGCTCCTGCTTGACCTCGGGCACGGCCTTGCGCTGGTTGCGAACCTTTTCCTGGTCGTCGCCCTGCAGCTTGTTGTCGCCCATCTCGTCGGACGCCAGATCGCTGCGATGAAGCTTGCCCGGCTTGTTGTCGGTCTTGCTCATGGCTTGACACTCCTTTGCCTGTCGTTGGTTTCGCGGCCGTCGCGCGACGGCCGTTTCATCGGCACGACGACATCGTCGGCCACGGTGTCGGCCACATACGCCCTGCGTTCGCCCATCGGCCGGTCGGGTCCGACCGTCGTGTCGCGGCGCGTGCGCCATTCAAGCTCGGCATTGAGCGTCGCGCCCGAAACCAGCACGATCGCCGAAAAGTAGAGCCACAGCATGAGGATGGCGGCCGCGGCGATCGATCCGAAGGTCGCGTCGTACCGGCCGAAATTCTCGATGAAGAACGAAAGGGCGGCCGAGCCCAGAAGCCACAGAAGCGTCGCCAGGGCAGCGCCCGGAAAGACCCATCGGGTTCGCGGCGAGCGCCGGTGGGGCGCGTGACGGTAGAGCAGCACGACGGCCACCCAGAGCACGGCCGCGACGACCGGCCAGCGAAGCCACAGGATGGCGTCCTCGCGCGATTGCGGGAAAGGCCAGATCATCGCGATCGTCGGCAGAACCGTCACGGCGGTCAGGATGATGGCGAGCGTGACAAAGGCGCTGACCGTTGCCAGCAGCGAGGTCACGATGCCCGCCAGGAAGCCGCGCTCGTCGCTTTCCTTGTGTGCCCGCGTGATCGCGAAGACCAGCGCGTTCATGCCGCGCGACCCGGTCCACAACGCGATGAGCAGGCTGACGCCGAGGCCGATCCCGAGCTTGGTCTCGCGTTCGGAGAAGGCGATCACCTGTTCGGTGATGACGACGGTCATGTCCTCGGGCAGTGCGTCGGTCAGCGGCAGGTCGCCCACCGCGATGGCGGTGGGGTCGGCCACGAGCCCGAACAGCGAGACCGCCGCACTGAGCGCGGGAAAAAGGGAAAGAAAGCCGAAAAAGGCGACGCCGGCGCATCGAAGGCTCGTGTCGAGCGCAAGGGCCTGTCCGATGGTGTTGCGCGCGGCCGACAGCCACGCCCGCCAGTCGAGCGCGGTCGGAACGCGCGCGCCGGGCGCCTGCTTCGGCTCCGGCGTGGACGCGTTCGCCGCGTCGGCGGATTGACGTGTGTCTTGCTGCATCTGGCTGAACGGCTCCCGTTCAGATTACGCGCCCGATGCGCCTCGGTTCCCTTTCGATTTCCTGTCGTGCGGTTTCCGGAACAGGCGCGGGTAGTAGGCGCTGCGCACGCGGAGCCGCGGTGCCAGCTTCCATGACAGCGGAATTGTAAGTGCTGCCGCCGTGACGATTACGACGGGCAGGATGACCTCCCGCCAGGGCTCGAGCGCCGGGATGGCCAGAACCGTCGTGAGGGCCACGCCGAAAAGGACGGCGTTGAGCGGCAGGGCGATCATGCCGGTCATGAGTGTGCGGGTGCGCATGGCGTTCCTCCGTTCGCATCTGAACGTTTCGGATCAGGAACGCGCGCCCACGCCCGGATGTTCCGGGCGGTTGTCGCAATCAACGCCGGCGGTCAGGACGGAACCGGTATCTCGCAGCGGAACGTGTAGCCGCGACCCGTCTCCACGGTGATCGCGCCCCCCCATTTCTGCTCGATCAGCGCCCGCTTGAGGCGGCTGCCGAACCCGCGCCCGGTCCCCTGACTGGAATCGGAGGGATGTCCGTCGCGCCATTCCAGCATGAAGGCGCGTTTCCCGTCCTTCGGCTGGCCCAGCGACCATCGCAGTTCGACCGTGCCCGTATCGCCTGCGAGCGTGCCGTACTTGGCCGAATTGGTCGCCAGTTCGTGCAGCACGAGGCCCATGTCGAAGCACAATTCCGGCGGCAGAAGGATGTCGCGGCCGGAAACGTCGACGCGGCTGGAGAACGTCTGCAGGGTCTGACCGACGATGTCGTGCAGCCGCGTCGGCGACCAGCCGCTGCGGGTGATCAGGTCGTTGGCACGCGACAGGGCGGCAAGGCGCTCGCGGAACGCCTCCTGCGCCGACTTGGGATCGGCCATCGCCCCGAAGGTCTGGTTGGCGATGGCGCTGACCAGTTGCAGCAGATTGCCGGCCCGGTGCGCCATCTCGCTCATCAGCAGCTTGTTCTGCTCGCGGGCCTCGGCCTGGCGGGCGCTGTTGGCGACGATGTTGGCCAGCGCGGTCAGCGTCTCGACGTCGAGTTCGTCGAACACCCGCACGTCGTTGGCGTGAATGCCGAATACGCCGAACGGGCGGGTGCCCACGCCGGCGATGATCACGCTCATGCCGCTGCGCACGCCGTGCTCGTGCAGAAGCGGCGGCCCGTCAAACCGGGTTTCCGTCCTGAGGTCGTCGACGATGATCGGATGGTCGCTGGCGAGCGTGTAGCCGGCCTGCGACTCCATCTCGACACCCACGCGCGCCTTGCCGACGAGGCCTTCCGCCCAGCCGACACCGGCCTTCAGCGTCAGTGCGTCGGCGGCGCCTTCAAATTGCAGGATCTTGGTCAGGGGAACATCGAAGATGTCGGCCGCAATCGCCACAGCCCGGTCCATCACCTCCTGCAGATCGTCCTGCCTGAGCGCGAAGGTGCCCAGTTCCTCGACACCCTTGTGCTGGGCGATGCGGCGGCGCAGATCACCTTCTGTTCTCACCCGATCGGTGATGCGCCGGCAGCTTCCATGGCAGGCTGCGCCGGCGCCTTCATCCGGGTGACCGGCGCTCGTCAGCTCGACCCATTCGGACGGGGCGTCGCCGCCTCCGGTCCGGTAGCGCAAGGAAAATGGCGTGCCGGACCGCAGGCCGTTTCCGAGCGCGGCCTCGACCGCCTCGCGATCGTCGGAATGGATGGCCGTGCAGAACGATTTGAGCGCGATGCGTGGCGCCGCAGAAGGCAGGCCGTGCAGGTTAAGCGCGGCTTCCGATAGGTTCAGTGTCGGGCCGCGTTTTTCGAGGACCCAGAGACCGATATCGGTCCGGTCCGCAGCATCCAGCAGTCGCCGATCGATATCCGGCAATGCACGAAACGAAGACTCGATGACGGCCATGGGCGGTTCCCCCGTCAGCTATGTCACGCCCCCAGATTGCAGAGAATCTGCCGCAAGGGAAGTGGCAAAATTAAGGCCTTGGCGTCCCGGCGGCGCGCGGCCGCCGGAGCACGGCTTTGGGGCACAACGCTCTGTGGTCGGTTACGCCTCTTCATCGCGGTCTTCGTCACCTTCGCCGAAAATCTGTCGGGCCAGGAAAGCACCGCCGACCAGCGCCGCGAGCGGCAATGCCGCGGTTCCCGATCGGCGCAGGCTGACCAGCGCCGTCGCGATGGCGGCGCTGCGAACCGCCGAGTTGCGACGGATTCTTCGCTTGGCGCGCGCCTGCAGGACGGCATTGATGATAAGCGCGATCGCGGCCAGCGCCAGGAACAGGCTGGCCGTGATCACCAGTGCGATCAGGAGATCATAGGTCTGCGCGATCGCCAGCGTCAGCGCGGTGGCGCCGAAGCCGAGCGCGAACAGAAGGCAGATCCCGCCGATCCCGTACAGCACCGCCGCCATCACGAGCCGCCGTTTGCGGCTCTGCAGGTCGGTGGCGGTCAGCTGGGCGAATGCCGTAAGCGGTGTCAGCATCTCAGCGGCGCAGCAGGATCGCCGTCAGGAAGCCGGCGCCCGCGGCGAGAGCGAGGGTCTGCAGCGGGTTGCGACGCACCGCCTTGCCTGCGCGCCGCTCGATGTCCTCGAGCTGCGTCGTCAGATCGTCGATCAGCGCGTCGGACTTCTCGCGGACCGTCAGGGCCGCATCGTCCCGATGGGTACGCGCGGTCTTGGCGCCGACCGTTGCGATCTTGCTCAGCCGTTCGGTCACGGCACCGACATCGGCGCGCAGCGCCTCGATTTCCGCGGCGAGATCGTCGTTCTTGCTGCGCGAAGTGCTGTTGCGCGTCTTGGCGCCGGTCGTCGTCTTCTCGGAAGCTGCTGACATGTCTGTCTCCTTTCAAGCGTCAAATGCGGTCGGGGGGTATCGGGTTCCTGGCCTCAGTGCCGGGCCCTCGGGCTGAGCATGCGGTGCAGCGCCGCAAGGCTGCTCGTCTTCTCGGCCGTCGCCTTGAGCACGACGAGCATCGGCACCGAGATGAACAGGCCTGCAAAGCCCCACATCCAGCCCCAGATGAGCAGGGACAGGATGATCGCCAGCGGCGCGATGTTGGTGCGCCGGCCGACAAGGTTCGGGGTCACGAAATTGGCTTCGAGGAAGTTCACGGCCATGTAGGCCGCCGCCGGCGCGAGCACCTGCCAGAGCGTGTCGAACTGGACGATCGAGACGGCCAGAAGCAGGCCGACGCCGATCGCCGGCCCGACAAAGGGCATATAGTTGAGAAAGGCCACCACGGCGCCCCAGAAGATCGGCATCGGAACACCGAGCTGCCACAGGATGATGCCGACGATCACGCCAAGCGCTATGTTGATAAGCGTCGTCACCAGCAGATAGTGGCTGACCTGCGCCTCGACGGCCTTCCACACGCGTGCGGCATGGAGCTTGCCGCCCATCGTGCCGTGCGGGATCGTCGCGATGGTCAGGAACGGCCGCCGCATGGCGAGGATGAAGCCGGCGATGGTCACGGTGATGACGATCGTGGTCAGCGACGATGCGAAGTTGGAGGCGGCGCGAACGAGGAAGTTCGGCTCGCGCACGACCACTTCCTCGACATTTTCGTCCTCAAGCGCCCGGCTGACTTCCTCGCCCACGTCGGAGATCGCCTTGCCCACCTCCTGGGCCTCCTCGAGCGAAAGCTGCAGCGTGAAGATCTTGTGGCGAAGCTGCCGCACCATGTCGGGATAGTTCTCGATCATCCGCTCGGTGGGACCGGACAGGAAATAGATCAGCGCGGCGATCGCGCTCGCAACCGTAAGGGTGAGGATCAGCGCCGACAGAAGCCGCGGTACGCCGGCCTTCTGCATCGCGGCGAGCGGCAGATGCAGCACGATCGCCAGAAAGAGCGCGATGAAGATGGGCACGAACACGGCCCGGGCGAGGACAAGCGCCGCCACCACCGCGAAAATCAGCGCGAGCGCCGCCAGCGTTCGAAACAACAGGCTGTCGAATGCGATCATGGGCGCCGGGGTTCTTCCTACCGAGGTAACGCGTGCGTGTGCGCCCCCGGATGAGGCGCGATATTCCGCCCTTCAACGCGCTGACCCCGCTTTGGTTCCCGAGGGCCGGCAGCATTCCGTTCGGGAACCGTCGCGCCCGATCCGGCATTTGTAAGGCGAAAGGAAATCATTATGGAACCGATCGTCTTTGCCATGTTCATTATGGGTTGCGGCCATAATCTGGATGTCTGCCGACCCGTCGACACATCCACCCAGCAATTCGAGACACGCGCCGCGTGCGAGGAGGCGATCCCTGACGCCGCGCGCGACGTGACCGGCTTTCCGACCGCCATCGGCGCCTGCGTCGGCCTGAGCGCCACCCAGGCGAGCGCGCGCCCCGACTATCTGTGGTACTTCGCCGCCGACGGCCGGCTTATCGTCGAGCCGAAGGACGAGGCGATCCAGCTCGCCGGCGGCACCGGCGGCTAGGTCGCCGATCCTAGTGCGGCGTCCGGATGGGAAAGCTCAACTCGACCCGGTAGGCGCCATCGGTCGCGTTGCGTTCGATGGTGCCCCGCTCCGAGCGGATGAGCCGGTCGATCAGCCGGGTGCCGAAGCCCGAACTCTGCGAGGCGACGGCGATCTGCTCGCCGTCGTGCCGTTCGTCCCAGAGCACGTCCAGATGCCGGCCTTCCTCTCCGATCCGGTTGGAAACGCGGATCGATCCGTCCTGGTAGATCAGCGCGCCATATTTGATGGCGTTGGTCGCCAGTTCATGGATCGCAAGCGCCACCGCCTGACCCAGCGACGGAGCGATCGGGACGTCCTCGATCGCGATCTCGATGCGCCGCTGCCAGTCGCGCGTCGCAAGAAACGGCGCCAGCGCTCCCTCGACGGCATCGCGCAGATTGACCAGCGTCGTGTCGCCGGTCGTTCCGATCGTCCGTTGCGCCCCGGCGAGGGCGTCGATGCGTCCGCGCAGCTTGTCGGCATAATCGTCGATATCGTCCGCCTCGCGCGCGGTCGCGGTCACGAGCGCGCTCACCATGGCGAGCGAATTCTTGATCCGGTGGCGCATCTCGCCGACGACGGCGATGAGCCGTTCCTCGCCGTTGACGAGGTCGGACACATCCATGTTGACGCCGATCACCGTCTCGGCGTCGCCATTGGCGGCGGTCGCATGCACTTCGCCGATCCCGCGCAGCCACCTGATGTGACCGTCACGGTCGACGACCCGGAAGCGCTGGTCGAACGGTTCGCCCGTCGCCACCGATCGGGCGAGCGCCTCGGCTGTCCGGATCCGGTCGTCGGTGTGGATCTGCTCGAGCAGCATCTTGCTGGTCATCGGTATCGCCGGGGGCAGGCCGAAAAGGGCGTTGAGGCCCGGATCGGCGTCGACCCGGTCGGACGCCACGTCCCACGCCCACGTCGCCACCTTGGCGTATCTCAGCGCCAGCGCGTGCCGCGCCTGGATGGTCATGTCGCCGAACGGGGCCCCGTTCGGCGCATCGATCATGTCTTCGCCGGCCTCGGCGCGCCAGTCGGCCTCGCCGGGTCGGATCGTCTCGGGATATGGTATCGAACGACCCATGTGTGCGACTCCGCCTCATTGCGTTGGCGTGATCGCCAGCATTTGCAGAAATTCCGGAACTGTCCTGCGATCATTACCGTACCAAAGCTGATCGCGACGCGAAAGATGGCCCGCCGTGGCGCAGAATAACGAATCACTACGTCATTTCATTACCGCCGAGGAGGCGTTTCCGGAGATGGAAGCGCTCGTCCTGTCGGCGACGGAGCGACTGTGCTGCGGCCTGCACATCTTCTCGCCGCGCACCAAGATGCGCTCGCGGCAGGCGCACCGGTCAGGCATCGTCGACTGGGGCGGGCTTCTGGCGGACGCGCTATCGCGCGGCGTCCACATCCGCATCCTGCTCAACGATTTCGACCCGGTCGGCGCCCCGGACATGCATGCCAGCGTCTGGGAGCGTATCGGCCTGTTCGGCGAGGCGCTGGCCGATCTCGATGCGTCGGCGCGCGGCCGGCTCGAAATGCTGGTCGCCCATCCCGGCGGGCAGGCGGGCTTCGTGCTGCGTGCGGCGATCTGGCCCAAGGTGCGCGCCATGATGCGATCGACCCGGCGCCAGTTCGCCGAGGAGGGACGGCCGCTGCCGCCCGGTCTCAGACCCGATCTTCCCGGCGATGCGACCATTGCCTGGTGGCCGCCCCGGCCCAATTTCACCCAGACCATGCACCAGAAGTTCCTGGTCGCGGACGGCCGGCGCGCCGTGCTCGGCGGGCTCGATATCGACGAACGCCGCTACGACGATCCCGGTCACCGGCGCAAGGCGGACCAGACCTGGCACGATGTCAGCGTTTCGTTCGAAGGCGACCCGGCGGCCGATCTTCAGGCCCATTTCGACACGTGCTGGAAGGCCGTGCGGCGCGACGGAGCCTCGCATGCCGATGCCTACCGCCGGCAGCACCCCGAAAGCCCGATCAAGTTCGTCGAGCCCGACCCGGGCTCGAAGGGCGAAACCGGGCCGCCTGCGCTGCCAGACCGGAACGGGCTGCGGATTGCGGTCACCCGCCCCGTCATGGGGCGCAGCCCGCTGCGCTTCGGCCCCTCGCCCCGCCAATGCTCCCTGGAAAGGGTTCACGTCGACCTGATCGGGTCGGCCCGCCGGCTGCTCTACCTCGAGACGCAGTTCTTCCGGTCCTCGATCATTCGCGATGCCCTGGCCGCGGCGATGGCCCGGAACCAGGGCCTTCACGTGATCATGCTGCTGCCGGGCGCGCCCGATGTGGTCGCCTATGACGGCAAGAAGAGCGGCGTGCATCGGTACGGGGAATGGCTGCAGATGCGCGCCCTCAACCGGCTCAGCAGCCAGTTCCCGGACCGCTTCGGCGCGTTCTCGCTGACCAACGACCGCACCCGGTCCGAACAGCACGAACGCGACGCGCTGCACGGCAAGGCGATGGTCTACGTCCATTCCAAGCTCGCCGTCGCCGACGACCGCAGCGCGATCGTCTCCTCGGCCAACCTGAACGCCAGATCGATGCAATGGGACATCGAGGCCGGCATCGCCGTCGACGATGCCCGCTTCGCCGCCGCCCTGCGTACCGACCTCTGGCGCAGCCATCTGGGCGATGTGGCCATGACGCTCGATCCGAACGACGACCCCGCCGGGGCACTCGCGGTCTGGCACGAACAGGCCGCCGAACGCCGGGCGGCCGGCAGCGCCCCGGCGAAGGCGGGGGTCGTTCCGTTCCCGCTCGAACGCACGAGGCGCTTCGCCAAGCGGCACATCTTCCTGCCCGAACAGCTCGTCTAGAGCGTTCGCCGCCGGCCGGAACCGAACGCGCGCTGACGCGTTGAGGCCCCGATATAGGACGGAGCAAGGAGGCAAGATGACCACCGAAGTGAGAACCGACCAGGCACGGCAGGGCCGTCGCGGAAGGCGCGTCCTGATCATTCTGCTTGCCGGTCTGGCGCTCGCCGTTGTGGGCGCCGTGTTCATGGAAATCATCGATGACGACACGGCAACCGACAATATCGGCGCGCCCGGCGTCGAGCCCGTCCCCGAGCAAACCGAAACCAACTGACTGGGAGATCCTTGATGAGCCAGGCCGTTCTGAAACCGGAACTGACCGCCGAGAACCCGTCGACGGGGATCGATGACGAATCGCGTCGCAAGATCGCCGAGGCGTTGTCGGCGGTGCTGACCGACACCTACTACCTCGTGATCAAGACGCACATCTATCACTGGAACGTTGTCGGACCGCTGTTTCACGCCGTCCACGAGATGACCGAAGAGCAGTACCAGAACCTGTTCGAGGCCGCCGACGAGATTGCCGAGCGCATCCGCGCACTGGGCCACAAGGCTCCGATCGCCGATTCGGCCGGTCCCGGCGAAGCCGTCGTTTCGACGGCCGCGTCGGCCAAGTCCGCCCACGACATGATCGCCGACCTGATCGCCGACCACGAGGCGGCGATCCGCAAGATGCGCGAAGCCGCCGAGATGGCCGAAGAGCACCGCGATCTGGTCACGCACGACATGTTGACGGCCCGGCTGACCTACCACGAGCAGGTCGTCTGGATGCTGCGCGCACTGGCTACGGAGTAAGACGATGGGTGTTGAAGTCGGAGGCCTTCTGGGCCTGCTGCTGCTGATCGCCATGGTCTGGGCGATCTACAGCATCTTTCAATCGACCGCCTCGACGGGCGCCAAGGTGCTCTGGACGGTTCTGATCATCGTCGTGCCCGTCGTCGGTCTCATCATCTGGCTGATCTTCGGACCGAAGGGCAAGAGCAGCCACGCGGTCTGACCGACCGCGTCCAAGCGAAAGGAGTTCGTCATGTCGACCAATCGCAGCCCCGGCATCATCAACCAGGCGCTCGGTGTCGAAAAGGACTACACGCCCGAGGAGATCGCAGCCCATGACGAGTGGAGCGACCAGCAGAAGCTGGAGCGTCTTCAGAAGATGAAGACCGACGCCATCGCGCTCCAGCGTGCCGAATCCGAGGGCATGGAAGGCGGCGAGAAGATGGACCTTCAATCGATCGAACGCGCCATCGAGGCCGTCAAGAAGAGCCAGAGCCAGGCCGACCCCGGCGACGGCAAGAAGGTGCGGCCCGAATGGACGTCGGGCGTCCAGTAGGACGTTCGACGCGGTTTTGAGCGAAACTGAGCGCATCCGGCGCAGCGCGCCGGGTGCGCTTTTTCGCGCGTGGCGTCCCGTTGCTTGCCCGGAGGGCAGATGCGTTCAGATGAACGGGCGCTTTTCGTCGGGCAGGCCGTCCCAGCCGGCGATCTCGCAGAGCTGGTCGAGGTCGGTGATCGAAAAGCCCGATTCGCGCCAGCCGATGACGCCGAGCTTCTGCAGCTTCTTGAGGGTCTTGTTGGTGTGGACAAGCGACAGGCCGAGCGTGTCGGCCACGTGCTGCTGGGTCAGTGGCGCGATCAGTGGCTTCTTGCCGAACAGGCCGACGCCCTTGGCGCGCTCCTGCAGATAGGCCAGCAGATAGGCCGACCGCTCGAGCGCCGACCGCCGGCCGATGCTGAGCAGATGCTCGTCGAGGATCTGCTCCTCGCGCGCGGCGAGCCATGTGATGTCGTAGGCGAGCGCCGGAAACTTCCGGTACAGTTCCGTCAGCCGGTCGCGTTCGAACAGGCACAGATGCATGTCCGACAGGCATTCGACCGAATGCTGCATCTCGGCCAGCAGCGAGCCCTGCAGGCCGACGAAATCCCCCGGCATGACGTAATTCAGGATCTGCCGCCGGCCGTCCTCGAGCATCTTGTAGCGGAAGCCCCATCCCGAAATCACCGTGTAGAGGTGCGGGCTGTTGGCGCCTTCCACAAACAGGGTCGAGCGGGCCTCGGCGAACAGTTCGCCGCGCTTGAAGCCCGAAACGTAGCTCACCTCGTTGTCGGTGAACTCGCGGAAGAAGCCGCTCGCACGCAGCGGGCACTCCTCGCACGGGATGGCGCGTGTCTTCGATGGCGGTGTCGTGTCCGGGCGCTTGTTCATCGCGCCGATGGCCCGTCGATCGGGTATGTCAAAGTTAAATGATCCCCTTTTGAGACTTTCGTATGAGCGGTGCGGCGCACGAATAAGAACTGGGGACTGCGTTGCCTGCCACTTTCAACGTTCTGATCATCGAGGACGAACTGCTGATCGCGGTCAGCATCGAACAGGTCGCGCTCGAGATGGGCGCCAGCGACGTGGCGATCCTGCGGCGGCAGGAAGCGCTGCGCTTCGTCCCCGGCAGCGATTTCACGGCCAACATCGCCATCGTCGACGAGCGCACCGCGAACCAGCATTTGCATGCCATCGTGGATCTGGTCGTGGAGACCGAGGCGGTGCTGATCGTCATGACCACCGACAGCGAGCCGGCCGGAGACGGCCTTCTGGAATCGGCGGCGGCGCTGCTCAAGAAGCCTTTCGGTGACGAGGACATCAGGCGCGCGCTCATGGCCGCCCTTCAGCGCATAAGGTCCTGATCGCCCGCCCGGCGGCCCGTTCATTTCGAACCGCTGGCCTTTTCGCTGCGCTCGAGTTCCTCGAGCAGGGCGGTGAACCGGTCCGGCACCGCCTCGCTGGCGGTCTCGTCATAGGTCTGGCGCAGCCGTTCGCCGATCTTGCGGACGACATCCTCGTCCACGCGGCTCCCTTGCGCCGGGTTTGTTTTCTTGTCAGTCTTCGATGTCATCACGTCTGGCCCTGTCCCGATCGCTGTTCAACGCAGCCGCCGCAAAAAAGTTCCGGGCAGGGGAACCCAATCGCGCAACAGTCGTTGAACGCTTGAATCTATGTTGTGTTCCGGAGGGAAACCAAATGCCGCTTGCCTCGCAAATTGCCCCGCATATTCCGCTCTTGCGCCGATTTGCCCGTGCCCTGACAGGTTCGCAACGCGCCGGCGACCGCTATGTGACGGCCCTGCTCGAGGCGCTCGTCGCCGATACAAGCATATTTCCCGCTCAGGACAATCCCAAGGTCGGCCTTTATCAGGCTTTTCTCGCGCTCTGGTCGTCGCTCGACGTCAATCTGAAGGCCGATGAACCCGGTGGCGGCGTCCTGCAGCCGGCCGAGCGCAATCTTCAGGCGATCGCGCCGTTGCCGCGCCAGGCGTTCCTGCTCACCTCGGTCGAGGGCTTCAGCCGCGAGGAAGCGGGCGAGATTCTCGGCGTTCCGGCCGGCGAGGTCGACACGCTGATCGATCAGGCGTCCAAGGACATCGCCAGCCAGGTCGCGACCAGCGTCCTGATCATCGAGGACGAGCCGCTGATCGCCATGGACATCGAGGCGATGGTCGAGGATCTCGGCCACCGGGTGACCGGCATCGCGCGCACGCACGAGGAGGCGATCGGCCTGTGCCGCAAGGAACGTCCCGGCATCGTTCTGGCCGACATCCAGCTTGCCGACGGCAGCTCCGGACTTGAGGCGGTCAACGAGATCCTCCAGTCGATGAGCGTGCCGGTCGTCTTCATCACCGCCTTCCCCGAACGTCTTCTGACCGGGGAACGGCCCGAACCGGCCTATCTGGTCACCAAACCCTTCCAGCCGCAGACGGTGGCCGCGCTGATCAGCCAGGCCCTGTTCTTCGAGCAGGGGGCGGAAAAGGCCGCCTGACCTTGCGCGGCGTCAAGGCATCGGCGGACATCCACTCAAGGCCGGCCCCTACGTCGGCGGACCCCGATGCGAGTACCAATGGAGTGACACGGCTTGGCGCAGCCAATGGCCTCGCTTGAACCGATAGCGGCGTTCGACCGGCCCGATCTCGACATGCTTTCGACGGCATTGGAGGGATCGCCGGTCACCGTCTTCTTTCAGGATGCCGACGACCGGTTCGTGTGGATCGAGAACCAGCAGTCGATCTGGGCGAGCGACAATCTGGTGGGCCTTACCGATGCCGAAGTGTTCACGCCCGAAAGCACCGAGCGCCTTGCCAACGTCAAGAAGCAGGCGCTCGAGGACGAGGCCAAGCAGACGGTCGAACTGACCCCGCTCGAAAAGGTCGTGGCGGACGGCTCCGAATGCCGGCTCAAGGTGACGGTCCAGGCAATGCGCGGCGCCGATGGCGCGCTGCGCGGCTATCTGTGCGCCTCGCTCGACATCACGCTGGAGATGCAGCGCGAACGCACGCTCAAGAGCCTGCTGCGCGAGGTCGCGCACCGGTCCAAGAACATGCTCGCCATGGTGCTGAGCCTGTCGGCGCAGACCGCGCGCTCGGCGAGAACCACCGACGGGTTCCTGCGATCGTTCACCGGCCGGGTACAGTCGCTCGCCAAGTCCCAGGACGTCATCACCGAACGCAACTGGACCGGCGCCGGCTTTCGCGACCTCGTCGACCAGCAGGTCTTCAAGGTCGTCCAGCTCGGCGGCGCCCGCATCGAGGTCACCGGCTCGAACCCTAACTTCACGCCCTCGGCCGCCCTGCATGTCGGACTGGCGTTGCACGAACTGGTCACCAACGCGCTCGTGCACGGCGCGCTGATCCAGCCGCAGGGGCGCATCGTCATCGATTGCACGATCGTCGAGGAGGCGGGCCATTCGCCCACCGCGCGTCTGACCTGGAAGGAAACAACGCCGGAGGAATTGGCGGTCCCGCCGGCGAGCGAGCGCAGTTTCGGGCGGACGATGCTCGAACGGGTCGTCCCCGCCGCCGTCAACGGCACGGGGACGCTGTCGTTCAGCACCGACGGCGTGCTCTACACGCTGACCATCGCCTCGACGGAGTTCTACTAAAGGGATTGGGGTGACGATCGCCGTCAGGCGACCGACACCGTCTTGGCGTTGACGAAGGCGAGGATCCCCTCGCGCGACAGCTCGCGGCCATAGCCGGAATTCTTCACGCCCCCGAACGGCAGGCGCGGATCGGACGCGACCATCTGGTTGACGAACACCGACCCCGCTTCGACCTCGTCGATGAACCTGTCGATCTCGGCCTCGTCGCGGCTCCATACCGAACTTCCAAGACCGAACGGCGTCTCGTTGGCGATCGCGATCGCCTCGTCGATATCGCCGACCCGGTGCAGCATGGCGACCGGGCCGAACAGTTCCTCGTAACGGCCGGGCGCGTCCCCCGGAACGTCCGTGACGATCGTCGGGGCAAAGAAGTAGCCCTGCCGCTGCACGGGCTTGCCACCGAGCATGATCGTCGCGCCGGACCTCGCCAGCGCGTCGACCTGCTCGGTCAGCGTGTCGAGCGCATCGGCGCTCGAAAGCGGACCAAGTTCGGTGTCCTCGTCCATCGGATCGCCGATCGCCAGGTCGCCGAACCGCTTGGCCATCGCCTCGGCGAACCGGTCGTGAATGTCGGCGTGGACGATGAAGCGCTTGGCCGCGATGCACGACTGACCGTTGTTGATCATACGGGCCTTCACCGCCGTCTCGACGGCCGCCTCGATGTCGGCGCTGGGCATGACGATAAACGGGTCGGAGCCGCCGAGTTCGAGCAAGCTGGGCTTGATCCTGTCGCCGGCCGTCGCCGCGACGGCCCGGCCGGCGCCCTCGCTGCCGGTCAGGGTCACCGCCTTGACGCGGTCGTCCTCGATGATCGCCTCGACCTGGTCCGAACCGATCAGTAGCGAGGCGAAGACGCCTTGCGGAAAGTCGGCGTCCAGGAACAATTCCTCGATCGCCTGGGCGCATTGCGGCACATTGCTGGCATGCTTGAGCAGGCCGACATTGCCGGCCATCAGCGTCGGCGCGGCGAACCTGAAGACCTGCCAGTAGGGGAAGTTCCACGGCATGACCGCCAGCACGATGCCAAGCGGCCGATACCGCACGAAGGCCCGTGAAGCGCTCGACTCGCGCGGGCTGTCGGCGAGGAAGTCCTCGGCATTGTCGGCATAGTAGCGGCATACCCAGGCGCATTTTTCGACTTCCGAGCGCGCCTCTGCGATGCGCTTGCCCATTTCCTCGGTGGCAAGGCGCGCCAGCGTCTCGCGGCGCGCGTCGAGAAGATCGGCGGCGGCGTGCATCAGCTTGGCGCGCTCCCCGATCGGGCGACCCCGCCAGTCGCCGAAGGCGCGCGCGCCATTGTCGATGGCGTGGCGCACGGCGGTGTCGTCATGACGGGTGAAGGCCTTGCGGGTTTCCGCCGTGGCCGGATTGACGCTGTCGGGCATGTCCTGCTCCAGAAAAAGTGGGAGAGAGGCCTTAGCGGGGGGCTTGGGGGAGGTAAGGCCTCTCTCCTACCGTCCGAAGCGTGGGACGGAGCCGGACGGCGATCCAGCGGATCATCGCCTTAACGCACCGTTCACCAGATCGTTCCTGATCGTGCGCAACAAAATCAGTGGTTGCGCAGGGCCGTGATCAGATCATCCTTCGACATGTCGGACCGGCCCTCGATGCCGATCTCCTGGGCGCGCTCGTAGAGCTCGTCGCGCGTCCATTCCTCATAGGCATCGGCCTTGCCGCCCTTCTTTGACGGGTTCTGGCTCTGGTTGGCCTGCGCGTTGGCGATCCGGGCCGCCTTTTCCTTCGACATGCCCTTGTCGCGCAGTTCGTCATAGGCGTCGTCGTTCTTGATCTGGGGTCCGTGGTCTTTACCGGGCATGGCTTGCCTCCGTGTCTGTTTCGGGTCTCAGGCGGCGATCATGGTGAAGCGCCAGAACAGCCAGAGCCACAACGGGCACAGCACCCAGCCGACAAGCGCGCTGAGCCCGTCGCGGGCGATGATCGCCACGGCGAACAGCAGAATGATCAGGCTGGGCATGACGACCGCCCAGGGAATGAGGACGACGGGAAGAAACGACAGCGCCAGCAGCACCGACGCCGCCGCCATCAGCTGGTTGGCCGGGCCCGACACGAACACTTCCAGCCGGCGGTGAAGCCAGCGGTCGATGCGCTCCGACCAGCGCCGCATGAAGGCCGTTCCGCGGTCGACGCGGTCGGCGGACACGGTCCGGTTGCGCAGAAAGCCGGGCAGCCAGGGGTTCTTGCGGCCGGCGACAAGTTGCGCGCCGACGAGGACGAGCAGGACGGCGATGATCAGCGATGCACCGGGAATGGCGCCGAGCGGCGAGATCGAGATCAGGGCGGGCACGCCGAGCAGCGCGCCGAACCCGCGATGCCCGAACGCGTCGACGATCTCGCCGACGCTCATCGTCTGTCCGTCATTGGCCTCGCTGAGGTCGTCGACGATCGATGTCAGGCTCGTCGTCCCGCTCATGGTCAACTCCGGTCGCCATTGGGCGGCGTTCAGCCGACCGCCGGTTGGGCCAGCACGTGGATCGACACCGAATCCGGGCCATAATCGCTGCTGTCGTCGACCTTGAGGATCTCGGCGAGCTTGTTGCGGGCGCGCGAGACACGGCTCTTGACCGTGCCGACCGCGCAGCCGCACACGGCCGCCGCTTCCTCGTAGCTCATGCCCGAGGCGCCGACCAGAATGATCGCTTCGCGCTGATCGTCCGGCAGGAGCTGCAAGGCCTTCTTCATGTCTTCCAGATCGAGCATGCCCGACTGTTCGGGATGCGTTGCCAGCCCTTCGGTGAGCGCGCCGTCGGCGTCGGACACCTCGCGGCCCTTCTTGCGCATCTGCGAATAGAACTCGTTGCGCAGGATGGTGAACAGCCAGGCGCGGATGTTGGTGCCGGGCATGAAGGTGCTCTGCTTGTGCCACGCCTTGACCAGCGTTTCCTGCACCAGATCGTCGGCGCGATCGGCGTTGCCGGCCAGCGACATCGCAAATGCCCGCAGGCTGGGAATGGATTGCAGAAGATCCGCCTTGAACTCTGCGCGTTCTGTCATTGACGGTGTTCCCTGTTGGAGGACGGCATGCCATCGATCGACGAGGCGCCCCCATTTGTGGCCGACTGGGTTTCGACCTGTTCAAGCTGCTCGAGCAGTTCGGCGAAGCGATCCGGCACGGGCTCGCGGGCCACCTCTTCATAGGTGGCCTTCAGGCGTTGGCTGATGCGATCAAGCGACTGCCAGTTCAGCCCGAGGGGCGGATCGGTCCGATATTCGAAGGGATCGGTACTCATGGACCTCTCATTTGCGTTCGCATTCGGTTCATAACGCCGCAGAGGCGCTCTGGTTCCGGGCGCCCGGGCGGGCATCAGGACTGCGGCTGCTGGCTGCCGAGGCGCTTGATTGCCTCGTCGATTTCCTTGGCGATCGGCTCGAGGTCGTGGTCGGGATCGGCCCGCATGCGCGCGTCGACCTCCCGCTTCATCGCTTCCAGCTCGGCCAGTTTCTCCGATGCGGGGGTCGCCGAAACCATCACCGCGCGCACGTCGCGCGGCGTGATCACGAGCGCGGTCTGCGCGACATCGGTCTCGTCGCCCACATCGGCCTTGACCGGCTTGTCCGTCTGACTGGCTTTGGCATTCATCGTTCTCTCCTTCCGGTCAGGCGCGCCTCGTGAAACGCCTCGGAACCAGCTCGTCAGGCCGGAACCCGGGCCCATCCGAGGCCGTTATCGATCCACCATAGGACGACAAGAAAGGCGCATTATGACCGACCCCGAACAACGCGACGATGTGGACCGTTACCACGATATCGAGGCGCGCAAGCGCGGCGTTCCCGAGCAGGCGGGCGATCTGGCCGATCTGCAATCGGTGACGCCGCCGACCTGGGGGCCGGGCATGTGGTGGCGTATCGGTCTTGGTGCGCTGGCGGTTCTCATTCTGGTCCTGCTCGTCGTTCGCCTCGTCTAGCCGCCCGACATAACAGGGTCGTCCGCTGCCGGACGACCCTTCTCTGTGACGGGCACAATGGCGCTCAGAGGCGGGCGGCCCATTCGTCGACTTCGCGTTCGGCCTCTTCCTTCGACTTGCCATAGCGCTGGCGGACCTTGCCGGCCAGTTCCTCGCGGTCACCGCGGGCCTCGGCGATATCGTCGTCGGTCAACTGGCCCCATTGCTGACGGGCCTGACCCTGAAGCTCGGTCCATTTGCCTTTGACTTGGTCCCAGTTCATTGCGTGCGCTCCTTTCTGAAGTGTGACGGCCAATCAACGCCGGCGACGGCCGATCGTTCCTTTCCGGAAAGGAGCCGGTGACCGATCGAGCGGGTATCCCCGCATGGAACCAATTGGAGCGCGTCGCGCTTGACGATTGACCACTCAGACCGACAATCGGAGCGAACCATGTTGCGAATCATCACGGCGACCATGCTGGCGACGAGCCTCGCATGCCTCCCCGTTACGGCCGCCGCCCAGACCGGGACGGGCGGCCAGGCGTCCTACGCGGCCCTGACCATGACTGCCGGCGCGCAACTCGACAGCATCCTTCTGGCGATGGCGCAGCGCAAGTTCGGGCGCACCGAGGAGGCGATCAAGCTGACGGGCGATGCGATCGAATATGCTGAGCAGCTCAACGCGACGCTTAAGCGGCTCGCCTCCGATCGCTCGGGCGACCAGGCAACGCTCTATGGCGAGGCCGAGCAGCTCTCCACCGAGATCCTCGAGCTGCTGCGCGAACAGCGCACGGCGCTCGAGCAGGGCGACCGTCAGGCGTTCGGTCGAACCCGTGTCGCCATCTATCAGCGCGTGTCCGATCTGCCGGATCCGGTCTTCGTCGGGCCCGAGGGCCAACCGGAAAATGAGCGGTGAAGTCGGGCGAGTGTCCATGTCGCAGGAGGAGGACCGGGCCGGGCAGGACGATGGTGACGAGCTGCGGTCGCTGACCCAGATCGTCGACCGGACGCTGCGCGAGACGCGACGCGATCAGGTGGCCGTCGCCGACGTGCTCGACGCTTTCGGCCATGCCAGCTTCGCGCCGCTGTTGCTGGTGCCCGCGATCGCCGTGGTCACACCCTTGAGCGGTATTCCCGCCTTCTCCGCGTTCAGCGGCATATTGATCTTTCTGATCGCCAGCCAGTGGCTTGTCGGACGCGACCATATCTGGTTGCCGCAATGGGTCTCGCGCCGCCATGTCGCCGGAGACCGGCTTGCCGCCGCGATGCGCAAGATCCGCCCATGGGCCCAGCGCGTCGACCGGCACACGCGGCCACGGTTGCGGTTCCTCTTTCACAGGCCCTTCCGTTTCCTGCCGCCGCTGGCCTGCACCCTGTTCGGCGCGATGATGCCGTTCCTCGAACTGGTGCCGTTTTCCTCGTCGCTGCTCGGTGCGGCCGTCGTGCTGCTGTCCCTGTCCATGCTGACCCGGGACGGTCTGTTTGCGCTGGTCGCCCTGGTGCCGGTCGGCGGCGTCGGCTGGGCCATCGCCACGCTTATCAGCTAGAACGTTCAATCTCATCACGGAACGCTCTGAAGACCTGA
The DNA here is from genome assembly GCF_004331955.1 of Roseitalea porphyridii. NCBI lineage: Bacteria > Pseudomonadati > Pseudomonadota > Alphaproteobacteria > Hyphomicrobiales > Ahrensiaceae > Roseitalea > Roseitalea porphyridii. Next base: position 834,755 of record NZ_CP036532.1, read on the forward strand.
CCCGAAGGCATCATTGGCACAGCCGGCCGCCCGCCGTAATGTGGCGGCGGAGAGAAGAGGCGGGAGTTGCCGCATGGCGCGCAGCGACGAACCGGAAGGCCTTGGGCGTGCGGGGCAGGGTGGTGCCGATGCGCCGTCGACGGCCGTCGGGACGCCCGATGGTCCCGGCGCGCCCGACCCCGGCCCGGTCTTCGGCGGCCAGTTGCCGACGGTCGGCGACGCGACCGCCGTGCCTGCCGTCCGTTTCAATCCGCTGTCGACGAAGCCGGTGCGAACCGTGTTCATTCACGGCGTTCTCGCATCGACCTCCATGTGGAAATCCGTCGTCTCGGGGAACCTTGCCGACGAGGCGGCTGCCCTGCCGCTGCCCGGCCATTTTCCGTGGGCAATCGATGCCGAGGCGGCAGGCCGCGCCTTCGATGATCTGCGGTTCCTTCAAGCCTACCGCGACTGGCTGGAAGATGCTGCCACCGGGCCCGTCCACATCGTTGCGCATTCTGCGGGATCGGTCGCCGCGCTCAAGTTCGCCGCGCTCTATCCCGACCGCGTCGGTCACCTGACGTTGCTGGGCACGTTCGGCGACGGCCCCTCGGCGGTCGCCGCCAGCCTCATGGCCCGCACGGTCACGCTGCCGCTTGTCGGGCGTCCGCTGTTCGAGCGCCTGCACCGGCTCTGGCTGCAATCGGCCGACTGGTACAATGCCGGTCTGGCGACCGCCAAGCCGCCGCCGCCCGGTCACTCCGACCAGCCGGTGCAGCCGCCCTCGCGCGCCGAACGCGCAATGCTGGCCGATCTGCGGCGCAGCGATCCCGAAGCGTTGCGGCGCGCCGTGTTGTGGCTGCAGCAAACCTCGGTGCGCGAGGAACTGGCCGGCATCAAGACGCCGGCCACGGTGCTGGTGTGCCAGGACGATCCCGTCGTCAGCCTCGACAAGCAGATGGATATCGTGCGCTCGCTGCCGAACGCGACGGCCGTCGTCTCACATGTGGGCCATCTGCCGATGTTCGAGGCACCGGACGTGCTCCGCCGCATCATCGAAGGCCAGAACGAGGCGATGTTCGGAGCGGCGGCGGGAAGATCGTAGACAGCAGCGACAACAAAACGCGCAAAAAAAAGGGGGCCGGTCGGCCCCCTTTCCAAGTGTTGCAGGATCACGTGGCGGCGTTAGCCGTCCCAGCGTTCCATGCTTTCCAGTTCTTCCTCGGTCGCATCGACATAGACGGCCGTCGCGCCACCCAGGCCTTCGCCGCCACGGCGAATGTCGACCTGGTCGAAGTCAAGCGCCACCGGCTTTTCGCCGATACCCAGGAAGCCGCCAAAGTCGACGACGACATGGGTGATGTTGCCGTTCTCGTCGAGCACCAGATCGCCGATCTCGCCAACCCAGTTGGAGTCACCGGCATAGACGCGGGCGTCTTCGAGGTCTTCGGCGGTCAGCGAGGCGACATCGACCGGGTCGAGCGTGTCGCGCTCGGGTCGTGTCATTTCGCCTTCGCCTTCGGCCATCATCTGGTCATCGGTCGCGGCTTCACCTTCAGCGGCGGTGCCTTCACCTTCGGCCATCATCTGGTCGTCGGAACCTTCACCGGTCGCCATATCGTCCTGCGCCTCGGCATAGACTTCGCGCGTCGACAGTTCCTCGCCACCTTCGCTGTCGGTGGCTTCGGCGGTCTGGTCGCCGCTCATATACTCTTCGCTGTCTTCCAGCAGCTGACGGTCGCCGGTGAAGACGACGAAATATTCGCCTTCGTCATCGTCGTCCGGGACGAAGCGCAGATTGTCGAGCGAGACGCGGGTCCGCTTCTCGCCGATGCCGAGGAAGCCGCCCGCATCGATCACAACGGCGGTGATTTCGCCTTCCGGCGTGATCAGGACGTCTTCAACGTCGGCGATGTTTTCCCAGCTGTTCGGCGCATCCGTATAGGGCGTCTCGAACATCGATTCCTCGGCGCCGCCTTCGGGCATGAACACCGCGCGGTTCATCAGGTCCGTCACGCGGATGGTCATGTCGCCGCTGGCATATTGCGCGGCGGAGGTCTGCTCGGCGTCGGCTGTGTTCATGGTGTGGTTGTCGGCCATGGCCGGCATCGCCATGACGGCGACAAGCGCTGTCGTTGCAAGCAAGCGTTTCATTTGTTCACGTCTCCTTTGTTCGTGCGGGCACTCGGCCCGGCTGGCAAATGAACGTGCCAAATCGCGAAACGTTGCCGTGGGTGCGACAAAAAAATCGGCAAATACTGGGGAACCAGGGCGGCTCTGTCGGCGTATTCTTTCTTCTCACCAAAACGACTGCACGGCGGGGGAACCAGGGCGGCTCTGTCGGCGTATTCTTTCTTCTCACCAAAACGACTGCACGGCGATTGCTCCCAGATAGACAAGCACGATGCCGGCGCTCTCGAAGCCGATGCCGCCCGGGCCGCGCCGTTCGCGCACGATCAGGCCGAGCAGCAGGATCGCGGTCATGACAAGGCCCGTCGCCAGCCAGAAGAAATCGTCCGGACCGAGCGCGTGATAGAGCGATCCCTCACGGTAGCCGAAATCCGACAGGGTCAGGAAGAGCGTGTCGAACGTGTTGCCGCCGATGATGCCGCCGACCGCCAGTTGCAGCGCACCGCGCCTGACGGCGGCAAGCGTGGTGACGAGTTCGGGCAGAGACGTGACGACCGCCGTCATCAGCGCGCCGACCAGCGAGGCCGACAGCTCGAACCGGTCGACCAGTTCGCTGGCCACCTGCGCGATTGTCCATCCGGCAGCGCCCATCAGCAGCAGGAGCGCGCCGAACACCGCGAACAGGCCGGCGTTGCCGCGCGCGTCCTGTGGATCCTCGTCGGGTTCGTCCTGCTGCGTGAGCCGTGTGCCGACCGGCTTCCACATCGGATCGTCGCGCACCCGCTTGGAGGCGACGACACCGGCCAGATAGACGGCGATCAGCGCGATCGAGGCCGGATGGATCGCAAGAATGGTCACGTCCGGTCCGGTGTAGGCCAGAACGGGGATCGCCAGCAGCAGGATCAGCAGTGCGCCCTGAAAGACGTTCGCCAGTTCGGCAGCGGCATGTTCGAGATTGGCGCGGCGGTAGATCATGTCGGCCAGCGCGAGGAACGCGGTCTGCGCCGCGATGCCGCCGACGCCATTGGAGAAGGCCAGTGATGCCCGCCCGTCGAGCGCCGAGGTGATCGAGACGACAGTTCCCGACAAGGAGGTCGCCGCGCCGAGCAGCACGCCGCCGATCAACGCTTCGCCGAGCCCGGTCCTGTCGGCGATCCGGTCGGCAAGACCCGTCATGCGTATGCCGCAGGCCAGCACGATCAGGCCGGCCACCGTGAAGATCGCAAGCAGAACCGGCAATGAAAATGCGGAAAATGACATCGAGAGCGCCCCTGAATGTCATTTCAATGTGCGGCGGCGCGATTGGTTCAAACCGGCATGGGCACCGGCAGGGCGCTCAGGCTGTCAGCGCAACGAAGCCGCCAAGGCCGGCCAGCAGAACCGCGCCGAGCATCAGGAAACGCCGGCGCATCCGTCGGTCAAGCCGCGAGGCCCCTTCCGAATAGTCGAAGCGCTCGTAGATCACGCGGTCCATCGGCATGCCCAGATCGATCAGCGTATCGGAGACGACCGTCACCATCGGTCCCGGTCCGCACATCAGCGCCACGGTGCGCGCCGGCTCGAGCCCGCCCAGCATCGTCACCAGCCTGTCCCGGTCGAGCAGGCCGGTCTCTCCGTGCCAGTCGGGAGACGCCGCCTCGCTGAGCAGAAGCGTGCGCAGATCGAGCGTCTTTCCGGCCGCCGCGATTTCGGGCAGGCAGACGAAATTGTCCGGCGCTCCGGCCGCATAGGCGAGGCGCACAGGCCCTTCATGGCCCCGCGCGACGAGGTCGCGCAGAATGCCGATGATGGGTGCGATGCCGACGCCGCCGGCAATCAGCAGCAACCCGTCGCTGTTATGTGCCTCGAGCGTGAAATGGCCGAACGGCCCGTCGATGCCGATCGGCGTGCCGGGCTCGAGCGTGCCGATGCCGTTGGTGAAGTCACCCGCTTCCTTGATGATCAGGCTCACCCCAGGGCGCGCCGGGCTGCCAGCAATCGAGAACGGATGGTCGAACAGCGGAAAGCGCCGCGCGCCCTCGGTCATCCATACGAACTGGCCGGCATGGTAGCGCAGCGGCGGTGTGCCCGGCGCGGGCTCGATGTCGAGTTCCCAGAGCCTGTCGGCAAGTTTGGTGACCGAGGCGAGCCGCCATGGCCGCAGGTGCAGCCGCGCCCAGCGCACACCGTAGAGCACCAGGACCACGGCACAGACGGCCGCGCCGACGATCCACCAATAGATGCTGACGGGTCCGGTCGCGCTGAACCGGCCCACGGCAAAGGCGTGGTGAAGGCCGCCGCCGAGCGCAACGATCGCCAGGATGATGTGCGCGGCGCGCCAGATCTCGTAGCGCAGCCGCAGCCGGTTCCGGAACGCCGATCCGACGACCAGCAGCGCGAGCGCGGCGAGCGCGATGACGCCGGTCCGATAGTGCGGCAGCGTCAGATAGGCCACCAGCCGTTCGCGGCCGAGTTCGGGGTCGGCTAGAAAGGTCGGGACGGTATAGGCGACGGGGTGCAACAGGAGCGCCAGCAATGCCCACCAGGCCGCGGTCTTGTGGAACGCCATAACCCTGTCGATGCCGAGCCGCCCCGATACGATCTCGAAGCGGCCGGACGTGACGAACTGAACGGCGATGACGGCGAGACCGACAAGCCCGAGCCCGGCGGCAAGGATTTCCCACGGCGCCGACGGCGCCACATCGCGCATCATCGCCAGCACCAAAGGCGCAAGGCACACCACCGGATACAGCACCGCAACCGCAGTAGCGGACAGGCGCAGCCCCGAGCCCTCCGATTGCGAGGACGTCTCTGACCCCGGCATGTCGCCTCCCCGTGAGTTTATCGGCGCCGGCATGGTGATAGAGTTGCCTGGCGCCGGATGTCGTTGATCGGAGTCAATGCGCGGCGATCCCGTCGCGTCCATAGAAAAATGGCGCAGTTCCGGCCACGCGACCCTGCCGAGACGAGCGCGCGCGAACCTTTGCGATGGGAAACGTCATGCGCATAGCCCGCCTGCTGCTCTTGCTCCTCGTGGCCGTATTTGCCGGCACTGCACCCCTTGCCGCGCAGGAGGACGGAACCGAACCGTCCGGCGCCGAGGCCCTCGAAAGCCTGTCGGACTTCGCCGAGGCCTGGTTGTCGGGCCCGCATGCGGACTATCGCTCCCCGTCCTTCACCCACTGGAACGAGGATGGCGAGATCCCGCCGCGATGCGCCGCCTGCCATTCAGAGACCGGCTTTCTCGACTGGCTCGGAGCCGACGGCAGCGCGCCGCTCGCCGTCGATCATCCGGCCACCATCAACACGGTCATCGGGTGCGCCTCGTGCCACGTCTCCGAAGCCGAAACGCTCGATGCGACCCCGTTTCCCTCCGGCGTGACCGTGACCGGCCTCGGCACGTCGGCAACGTGTACCGTGTGCCACCAGGGTCTGGCCTCGACCGACACGGTCGTCTCGGCGACCGAAGGCCTCGATCCCGACGCGGTCTCGGACGATCTGTCCTTCATCAATGTCCATTACGGTATCGCAGCGGCCGTGATGCACGGCGCCGAGGTTCGGGGCGGCTTTCAGTATGAGGGCCGCAGCTATGCGGGTCGCTTTACCCATGTGCCGAGCGCCAACAGTTGCGTTGCCTGCCACGAACCGCACACGACCGAGGTCGCGACCGAAGGGTGCCTTGCCTGTCACCAGGGCGTCACCGAGATCAGCGCGATCCGCACCCGGCACGCCGACTTCGACGGCGACGGCAACACCGCCGGCGGCATCGCCGACGAGATCGCCGGACTGCACGCCCGTCTCCACGACGCGATAAGGGCGTACGGCCGCGAGATCGCCGGCACGCCGATCGGCTATCACCCGGACAGCTATCCCTACTTCTTCGCCGATGGAAACGACGATGGCGCGATCGGCGCGGACGAAGCGATCTATCCCAACCGCTACCAGAGCTGGACGCCGCGCCTCGTCAGGGCCGCCTACAACTATCAGGTGGTCGCCAAGGACAAGGGCGCATGGGCTCATCATCCGCAATATGCGCTGCAACTGCTCCATGACAGCCTCGAAAGCCTGTCCGAAAGCGTCGATATCGACATGACCGGTCTGGTTCGGCCGTAGCGGCACCGGCGGGCGGACATCACCACCATGGAACAAGGCACGCTGCTCGTCGCGCTCGGCATCCTGTTCCTTGCAGGCTTGGCGCTCGATGCGGTCGGACGCATCGTACACATACCGCGCGTCACCCTGCTGATCCTGCTCGGTGCGCTGCTCGGTCCACCCGTGCTCAACATGCTGCCGGCGCCGCTGGCCACCGCCGATGGCATCTACGCCGATGCCGCCCTGACCATGGTCGCCTTCCTTCTGGGCGGCTCGCTCAAGCCGGAAACCCTGCGCGCCCAGGGACGCGAAATCCTCGTCGTCTCGTTGACCGTCGTCATCGTCTCCGTCGCGCTGGTCGCCGGCGGGCTCTATCTTGTGGGCGTGCCGGCCGCATTGGCCATCCTTCTGGGGGGCATCTCGTCTGCGACCGCGCCGGCCGCAACGCTCGACGTGATCCGCCAGTCCGGCAGCACCGGCCGGTTCGCCCGGAACATTCTGGGGATCGTGGCCATCGACGATGCCTGGGGCCTTCTGGCCTTCAGCGGTGCGCTGACGCTCGCCGGCACGATGGCCGCCGCCGGCATGCTGTCGGGCGCGGGCGCCGGCACGCTCGCCCATGGCGCCATCGAGGTCGGCGGCGCGATCGTGCTCGGCGCCGCCATCGGCTTGCCGGCGAGCTACCTGACCGGCCGGCTCAAGAAGGGCGAACCGACGCTGCTCGAAGCGCTCGGCGTCGTCTTCCTTTGTGCCGGCCTGGCGCTCTATTTCGAGGTCTCCTTCCTGCTGACGGGCATGGTCTGCGGCGCGGTCGTCGTCAATCTCGCCCGCCACCACGACCAGCCCTTCCATGAGATCGAGCGCATCGAATGGCCGTTCCTGCTGCTGTTCTTCGTCATGGCCGGCGCGTCGCTCAACGTGTCCATGCTCGAACAGATCGGCGGGATCGGCCTTGCCTATGTCGGGCTGCGCATCGTCGCCCGGATGATCGGCGGTCTCGCCGGCGGCGCGCTCGCCGGTCTGCCCCCGCGCGAAGGGGCGCTGACCGGACTTGCGCTGATGCCGCAGGCCGGCGTTGCGATCGGCATGGCGCTGGTGGCGAGCGAACGCCTGCCGCAATATGCGCCCCAGATCCTGGCGATCACCATCGCCAGCACGATCATCTTCGAGATCATCGGCCCGTTCTTCACGCAGTTCGCGATTGCCAGGGCCGATCGCGACGCGGCCGCCGGCAGGTCCGGCGTTGCCCGTTAGCGCGGGGTCCCGATCGACCTCGCGCGCACCAGCGGGAGGTCGCATTTTGGTATTATAAAGGTATTGTTCCCTCCCGCGATCTGTGGTGGAGTGCCGGGCATATCGGACGGGCCGCGCAGCGCGAGACAACGCCACACCCGCAAGGGGCGGGGCCCGGGCCGATCGTTCCGCCGCGTCACGTTCGTAACCCGACCAAGGAGACACTCGCCATGCAGCCTGCCTGGGCCATCGGTCTGATGACCGGAACCGTACTCGACGGTTTCATCGACATCGCGATGATCCGCACCGATGGCGAGACGATCGAGGATTTCGGCCCCTGGGAACTGGCGCCCTATCCGAGCGAGATCAGGCCGCTGCTGCGAAAGGCGTTCGAGGCCGCGAAGCAATGGCGCTTCACGGGCCCCGATCCCGACATCTTCCGCGAGGCCGAGATCGCGCTGACCAAGGCTCAGTCCGAAGCGGTCAACCGCTTTCTCGACAAGCACGGCTTTTCGGCATCCGATATCGCCGCCGTCGGCTTTCACGGCCAGACGGTCCTGCACGCCGCCCCGCAGAACGGCCACCGCGGCCACACCCGCCAGTTGGGCGACGGCGCGATGATGGCCGAGATCATCGGCACCGACGTCGTCTACGATTTCCGCACCGCCGACATGGACGCGGGCGGGCAGGGCGCGCCATTGTCGGCGATCTACCACAAGGCCATGCTCGAGAAGATCGGCGCCGGCCCCGACACCGTGATCCTCAATCTCGGCGGCGTCGCCAACATAAGCTGGTATGACGGCGACCGGCTGATGGCCTTCGATACCGGCCCCGCCAATGCGCCCGTGAACGACTGGGTCAACGCGCACTCGGGCGCCGACATGGATGTCGACGGCGCCATCGCGGCGCGAGGAACCGTCGACGAGGCGCGCCTGGCCGAGATGCTGCGGCATCCGTACCTGTCGGCGGCGTTCCCGAAATCTCTCGACCGGTTCGACTTCTCCGCCTCGATGGCCGACGGGCTCGGGCTGGAGGACGGCGCGGCGACGCTCACCGCCTTCACCGCCGGGGCGGTCGGTCGGGCGCTCGACCTGCTGCCGCAACGGCCCGAGCGGATCGTTGTGTGCGGGGGCGGACGCAAGAACCCCACCATGATGCGCGAACTGGCACGACGCACCGGTGCCCGGATCATCCCGGCCGAGGATGTCGGTCTGCGCGGCGACGCCGTGGAGGCCGAGTGCTTTGCGTTTCTCGCCATCCGGGCGATGCGGGCGATGCCGTACAGCTATCCGCTGACCACGGGCGTCAGCGAGCCTCAGACCGGCGGCCGGATCGCGCGTCACGCCGCCGCGTGAAGCACCGGGAACCGATCGTTCGCGCCCGGGCTCAGCTCTGCCGCAGCCTCGGATCGAGATTGTCACGCAGCGCGTCGCCGAACAGGTTCAGCGCGAAGGCGACGATCAGGATGGCGAGCCCCGAAAAGATCGCCGCCCAGGGCGCCAGGAACAGGAAGTTCCGTCCCTCCGACAGCATCATGCCGAGCGAGGGCAGCGGCGGCTGCGTGCCAAGACCCAGAAACGACAGCGACGCCTCCACCAGGATCGCCGACGACAGGAGCAGGCTGACCTGCACCAGGATCACGCTCGCCAGATTAGGCAGGATGTGGAAGACGATGATGCGCAGATCCGACGCGCCGATCGACCGCGCATTGAGGACATAGTCGCTCGAGGCGATGACCAGCGCCGGCGCGCGCAGCAGGCGCGCGAAGATGGGCGTGTAGACGATCGCGATCGCCGCCGCCGTCGGGAAGCTACCGGGACCGAGCAGCGCGATCACGCCGATGGCCAGCAGCATGACCGGAAACGCGAACAGGACGTCCATCAGCCGCATGATGATGCGGTCGGTCCAGCCCCGGTAGTAGGCGGCCAGAAGGCCCAGAATGCTGCCGAAGAGCAGCGCGACGGCGACCGCACCCGCCGAAATCGCCAGCGATGCGCGCAGCCCGTGCATGATCCGGGAGAGCAGGTCACGACCGAGCTGGTCGGTCCCCAGCCAATGCGCCGCCGACGGTCCCTGCAGTCGCGCCAGGATATCCTGCTCGAGCGGCCCGTACGGCGCGATCCAGGGGGCGGCGACGGCGACGAAGGCGATGATGGCGATCATGCCGAGCGACAGATTGTAAAGGCTCGGCTCGGGCAGGGCGAACCGGCGCGCGCGCCCGGGCTGCCGTTCCGGCTCGGCGGGCTTTTCGGCGGTGCCGGCGCTCATTCGCTGATCCTCGGATCGATGACCGTGTAGATGACGTCGACAAGGAAGTTGACGAGCACGAAGCAGCAGGTGACCAGCAGGATCGCGGCCTGCAGCAGCGGGTAGTTGCGCTCGGCGATCGCGCCAAGGATCAGGCGCCCGAGGCCCGGAATGGCGAACACCTGCTCGATCACGATGGCGCCGCCGAGCAGATAGCCCGCCATGATGCCGACGCTGGTGACGAACGGGATGATGGCATTGCGCAGCGCATGCCGATAGAGGATCCGCCGGGCCGGCACACCCTTGGCGCGGGCGGTGCGGATATAGTCCTGCTGCAGCGCCTCGAGCAGCGTCGAGCGCAACAGCCGCGCCAGATTGGCCATGATCGGCAGGCTCAGCGCGAAGGCCGGCAGAAGCAGGCGCTGGATGTTGCCGATCGGGTCCTCGGAGAACGGCACGTAACCGAGCATCTGAAGGCTCGGCGCCAGCGTCGACAGCAACAGGATCATGATGATCCCCAGCCAGAAGGGCGGCACGGTCAGGCCGATCACCGAGCCGGCCTGAACGAAAGCCTCGCCGCGCCGGCCGCGAATGCGCGCCATCAGGATGCCGAGCGGTATGGCCAGCACGATGGCGGTCAGCAGCGCCAGAAAGGTCAGCTGCAGGGTCGGCCAGACATGGTTGCCGATCTCCTCGATCACCGGCTTGCCGGTCCAGATCGACACGCCGAAATCGCCGCGCAGAACCTTCGACAGCCAGTCGAGATATTGTTCATGGATGGGCAGGTCGAGGCCGAGCCGGTTGCGGATGGCGTCGATGCGCTCTTCGGTCACCTCGGCGTTGGCGCCAAGCATGATCGCCACCGCGTCGCCGGGGATCATGCGGATGAAGCCGAAGACCAGGATCGACACGCCGAACATGACGATCGCCAGATCGATCAGGCGTCCGCGAAGGCGTCTGAGAAGGACCATCGTTTGCCTTCACCCGGTCGGGTGTCTTGACGGGTTGACGGGCGGGACGCCGTTGGTGTCCCGCCCGTCGCGAGTTTCCATCCTATTCGGCGATGGAGGTGTCGGCCAGCGACCGCATCGACCGGTTCGGGCTGATGGTATAGCCCTCCACGTTCTCGCGCATCGCGGTGTAGAGCTGGCCGTAGGACAGGAACGCGACCGGTCCGTCGCACGCCAGTTCCTCCTGCACGTCGGCGTAGATCTGCTGGCGCTGTTCGGTGTCGGTCTCCTGGCGTCCCGCATCGAGCAGCGCGTCCAGATCCTCGTTCGAATACTGGAACACGTTGGTCGAGCCGCCGCTGCGGAACGTGCGGTAGAAATAGTCGTCCGGCTCGATCGTGCCCGAGTTCAGCGAGACGAACATGTCGAAGTCCGAATTGCGCCAGTCCTGCACGAACTTGCCGATCTCGGGAATGTCCAGCGTCACCTCGATGCCGACCGCCGCGAGCTGCTGCTGCACCACCTGCGCGATGCCGCGCGTGGAATCCCGCGGCAGGACCAGCAGCGTCGCCTCGATCGGCGTTTCCACGCCCGCTTCCTCGATGAGCTGCCGGGCGGTGTCGGCCGATGTGCTGAAGCACGGAAACTCGCTGACCGGGGTCGCATAGTTGGTCAGCGCCGGCGACAGCGGTCCGCCCGGAACGCCCGCGCCGAACAGGGCGGCGGCGACGATGTCGTCGCGGTTGATCGCGTAGTTGATCGCCTCGCGCACCTTTTCGTTGTCGAAGGGCGGCCGCGTGACGTTGATGCCGATCAGCGAATAGGCCAGTTCAAGCGTGTCCTGCAGCTTGACGCCGGGCCGACCCTGGAACTGCTGCGCGGTGACGCCGTCGATGTTGGGAAGCATCTGGTACTGGCCCGACGTCAGGCCGACCTGGCGCGTGGCCGCTTCCGGCACGATGTTGAAGACGACGCCGTCGAGTTCCGGCTTGCCCTCCTGCCAGTAGTCGGCATTGGCCTCGAGCGTGATGGCGACGTCCGGCTGCCAGGACACGAAGGTGAACGGACCGGTGCCGTCCGGCGCGCGCTGCAGCGATTCCGTGTCGCCTTCGTACTTCGCCGGCACGATGGCGATCGAGGTCAGCGAGGAAAGAAGCGGCGCCGAGGGCGCCGAGAGATTCAGCACGACCGTCTGCTCGTCCGGCGTCTCGATGCTTTCGACGGCCGCAAGGCGGCTGGCCAGCGGCGAACCGGTCGTCTCGGCGAGCACCCGGTTGAGGCTCGCGGCCACATCGGCCGACGTCATCGTCCCGCCGCCGTGGAACTGCACGCCCTCGCGCAGGGTGAAGGTGTAGGTCTTCTTGTCCTCGGAAATCTGCCAGTCCGTTGCGAGGCCGGGCACGATGTTGAGCCCGGCATCGAGCGCGGTCAGCCCCTCATAGACAGTGCCGTCGATGATCTGGAACGACGAGAAGGCGGTGACGATGTGCGGATCGAGACCGGAGGGCGACTGCTCGACGGCGATGTCCAGCGTCGCCGCCATGGCCGGAACGGCCAGCATGCCGGCCACGGAAACGCCGCAGGCCAGAGTGAAGGTGCGAAGGCATTTCATGTTATGACGTTCTCCCAAAAATCGTTTCGCCGGTGACACGCGTGTTGACAATCCGCAGCCAAGCTGATGACCTAGTCCACCTCAATACCATTTCCCATGTCCTGACCGTTGTCAATATAACCAGTAAAGTACGAATTGGCGGTTGGGCGTGGCGAAATTCCCCCCTGACGAGGCCAGTCCCGGAGCGTACGAATTCGTGAAGCAGAGTTCAAACGAGCAGTCCGAGACCGCGCCATTGCTGGCGATCGAGGGGCTTCGCCTGTCGACCCGTTCGGCCGAGCTGGTCGAGGGCATCAGCCTCAGCGTCGGGCGCGGCGAGATGCTCGGATTGCTCGGCGAGTCGGGCTGCGGCAAGACGATCACGGCGCTGTCGGTGCTCGGCCTCCTGCCCAAACATGCCGTCCGTGTCACCGGCGGCCGGATCCTGTTCGAGGGCAGGGACATCGCCGACCTTGGCGAGGACGAACTCAACCGCATCCGCGGCAACCGCATCGCCATGATCTTCCAGGAGCCGATGACCTCGCTCAATCCGATCATGACGATCGGCGCGCAGATCGGCGAGGCGCTGCAGATCCACCGGCGCATGCCAGCAGCGAGCCGCAGGGCCGAGATCAAGCGGCTGCTGGGACTGGTCGGCCTGCCGAGCGAGGACGCGCAACTGGACCGCTATCCGTTCCAGCTTTCGGGTGGACAGCGCCAGCGCGTGATGATCGCGATCGCGCTCGCCTGCGAGCCGGCCCTTCTGATCGCCGACGAGCCGACGACCGCGCTCGACGTGACGATTCAGGCGCAGATCCTCGACCTCATCGCCGAGATGCGGCGGCGCTTCGGGATGGCCTGCGTGATGGTCACCCACGACCTCGGCGTCGTCGCCGAGACCTGCGACCGCGCGATCGTCATGTATGCCGGGCGCGTCGCCGAGGAGGGCCCGGTGGACGAACTGTTCGGCGCGCCGATCCACCGCTACACCGAGGCGCTGGTCGGCACCATTCCCGCCGCCAATCCGCCCGGCGCGCGCCTACCGGCGATCCCGGGCGCCGTGCCGCCGCCGGGTGACCGGCCGGCCGGCTGCGCCTTCGCCGGCCGCTGCGACCACGCGCTCGATGTCTGTGCCAGCCGGCCGCCGCCGGAAGTGCGCCGCGGCGCCCATGTCGGCTATTGCTGGAACCCCGCGTCATGAGCGCGCTTTTGTCGGTCCGCGATCTGGTCAAGCACTACCCCGCAGGCGGTGGCGGCAAGGTGCTGGCGCTCGACGGCATCTCGTTCGATCTCGACGAGGGCGAGATCCTCGGCATCGTTGGCGAATCGGGCTGCGGCAAGAGCACGCTCGGCCGCACCATCATGCGCCTTGACGATCCGACCAGCGGCCAGATCGTCTATGACGGCCGCGACATCGCCAAGATCGGCAGGCGCGAACTCAAGCAGGCGCGGCGCGACATCCAGATGGTCTTCCAGGACCCGTTCGGATCGCTCAACCCGCGCCATACCGTCGGCACCATCGTCGGCGAGCCGCTCGTCGTGCACGGCATCGCGAACCGCCGGGCGCGCATCGCCGAACTCCTCGATCTGGTTGGCCTGCCGCAGAGCGCGGCCGACCGGCTGCCGCATCAGTTCTCGGGCGGCCAGCGCCAGCGCATCGCCATCGCCCGCGCCCTGGCGATCAACCCGCGGATCATCGTCGCCGATGAGGCCGTCTCCGCGCTCGATGTCTCCATTCAGTCCCAGATAATCAACCTTCTTGCCGACCTGCGGCGGGAACTCGGCCTCTCGATCATCTTCATCAGCCATGACCTGTCGGTGGTACGCCACGTCAGCGACAGGATCGGCGTGATGTATTTCGGCCGGCTCGTCGAATACGGGCCCGCGCAGGCGATCTTCGAGACACCGCGCCATCCCTATACGCGTGCGCTTTTGTCGGCGGTCCCGCGTATTCCCGGAAGGGAGCTGGCGCAGGCCGCCGTCGCCGAGCGGATCGTGCTGACCGGCGATGTCCCCAACATCGCGCACCGGCCGCAAGGGTGCCTGTTCCACCCGCGCTGCTACTGGAAGCAGCCGCACTGTGAGACCGAGGCACCCGCGCTGCGCCGGCTGGAGGACGACCGGTTCGACGCGCGGACATGCGCATGCCATTTCGCCGATGACCGGGCGGTGACCGAACCGGCCTGACAGATCGGCGCCAACGGCTTTCGGCGCGGCCGCGTCCTCACATGCAGGGCATACCGGCGAGAAACATCGCCTCGATCCGCAGGTCCGCGCCGAGCGCGACGATGTCCGCCCGCGCGCCCCGGCTGAACGTGCCGTGCGCCGTGAGCCCGAGCATGCGCGCCGGGGCCGATGTCGCCATCCGCAGCGCGTCGACCGGAGCGACGCCGCAGGCCTGCACGCACAGGCGGATCGCCGAGATCATGTCCAGATCGGAGCCCGCAAGCGTGCCGTCCTCGAGCGTCAGCCGCCCGTTGGCGCGCTTCACCGTGCGGCCGTTCAGCGTGAAACTGTCCGACCGGTCGCCGACCGACGACATGGCGTCGGTGACGAGGGACAGCCTGTCGCGCGGTCCGTTCGCAAAGACCATCGACAGGACCGCTGGGTGGACGTGGTGGCCGTCCGCGATCAGGCCGATATGGACCGACGGGTTCTCGAGCGCCGCACCGATCAGGCCCGGCTCGCGGTGGTGCAGCGGCTCCATCGCGTTGAACAGGTGCGTCACCGCCCGCGCGCCGGCCGCGAAATAGCGCCGGGCCGCATCGTGGTCGGCGGCGGTGTGGCCAAGGCTGACGATCACCCCGGCATCGTCGAGCGCGGCGACGTCCTCCGGCGTGGCGTTCTCCGGCGCGATCGTCGCAACAACGCGGCCAAGACCGCCCCGGCACAGCATGGCGCGATCGGCGTCCTCCATCGGCCGGATGAACCGGGGCGCGTGCACGCCCTTGCGGGCGACGGAGATGTGCGGTCCCTCGAAATGGATGCCGATGATGCCCCGGCTGCCGCGTGCGATCGCCGCCGCTGCGGCATCGGCGGCCGCGCGCGTGACCACCACCTCGTCGGTGATGACCGTGGGCACCAATGCGGTGGTGCCGTAGGGCCGGTGCGCATCGGCGATCCGCTCGAGGCCTTCGGGGCTCGGATCGTCGTTGAACAGCACCCCGCCGCCGCCATTGACCTGCCAGTCGACAAAGCCCGGCGACAGAAGTTCGGCCTGCGTGTCGACGATCCGCGCGCCGGCGGGCGCGTCGTCGAGATGCGCCAGGCCCGTGACGATGCCGTTCTCGACGACGAGCTGGCGGTCGCGGTGGACGACCCAGCCGTCGAAGATCGTGCGTGCCCTGAAGACGGTGGCCGAACTCATACCGTCTCGGTGACCTTGCGGAGCAGTTTCGGCTGGTCCGGATCGAGGTCGAGATGCCCCGCATAGCGTTCCGCGAAGACGTAGAACGTCGCGATCTGGCTGATGCCGTCGAGCATCGCATCGGGCGCCGGCGCGCAGGGCAGGTAGGTGATGCCGGGACGGTCGACCGGCCGTTCGGCGGCGGGATCGGCGACGAAGACCCTCATGCCCGTGTCGGCCATGCGCGCCACGGCATCGATCAGCCCCTGGCGCGCCGCGTCGCGGGTCAGGAAGACAAGCGCGGCAAGCCCGCCCGCGGCAAGCTGGATTGGGCCGTGCAGCACCTCGGCGGAACTGTAGCTCTCGGCATGCACCTCGCAGGCTTCCTTGAACTTCAGTGCCGCCTCCTGGGCGATCGCCAGTCCAGGGCCACGGCCGATCACATAGAGCGACTGCCCCGGTTCGAGCGCTTCGACCAGCGGTTGCCAGTCGCAGCCAAGGGCCTCGTCAAGCGCGGCGGGCAGGGCATCCAGCGCGGACAGCAGGCGGTCTTCGCCGGCGAAATGGCCGGTCAGCGCCGCGAGCGCGGTCAGCGACAGCACGAACGACTTGGTCGCGGCCACCGCCTTTTCCTCGCCCGATGCGACTGGAAGCAGGCACTGGGCGCCCTCGGCAAGCGGACTGTCGAGCGTGTTGACGAGGGCAAGGTTGAGCGCCTTCTGCGCGCGCGCCATGGTCTGGAACGCGACGAGGTCGGGGCTTCGTCCCGACTGGGAGATGGAAAGGCATGCGGCGCGGTCGAGCCGCATCGACCGGCCATAGACCGAGGCGACCGACGGGCCGACCGATGCGACCGGAATGCCCGCGATCAGTTCGAACAGGTATTTGAAGTAGAGCGCCGCGTTGTCCGACGAGCCCCGCGCCATGGTGACCACCAGCGCGGGATCGAAATCGGCCATCTGGCGCGCGGCGTCGTGATAGGTGGCCGAATGGTCGCGAAGCTGCGCGGCGACCAGCGAGGGGATCTGCCGTGTCTCGCGGTGCATCAGGCTTGCCATCATGTCTCTCCTTTCATTGTCCTGGCGTGCGCGCCCGGCAGCGTCAGTTCGGCGAGGAAGTCATAGCGGTCGCCGCGATAATAGGACCGGGTGAACTCGATCGCGCGACCGCTTTCCAGCCGGGACAGGCGCTCGATGTAGAGCGCGGGCTCGCCTTCCTCGCATTCGAGCAGTTGCGCCTCGAACGCCGGAAGCCGGCAGGCATGCATGCGCTGCAGCGCCTTTTCGGGCAGGACGTTCTTGGCTTCCAGCGTCTTGTAGAGCGATTCCCGCATCCGCTCGACATCGGGCAGGATGCTGGCCGGAACCACCGCCATCTCGACGGCAAGGGGCTCGCCGTCGGCCAGCCGCAGCCGGTGGAGGCGGGCGACTTGTTCGCCCGGCGACAGGCCGAGCATCATCGTTTCCTCCATCGAGGGGTTGCCGATCGACCGTTCGATCCAGCGGGCGCTCGGCACGTGCCCGAGCGAGTGCATGTCCTCGCTGAAGCCGGTCAGCGTGCCCAGCGACTGTTCGATGCGATCGCTTTCCTCGCTGACATAGGTGCCCGAGCCGTGCCGCTGCTGAAGCAGGCCCTCCTTGACGAGAAGTTCGAGCGCCTTGCGGATCGTCACCCGTGACAGGCTGGTCGCCTCGACGATGCTGCGCTCGGACGGCAGTGCCTCGCCCGCCTTCCAGCTTCCCTCCCGGATCAGCTCGCGGATGCGGTTGGCGAGCTGGATGTAGCGCGGCGTCGGATTGTTCTCGTCGATCGGACTTTGATCCTGGAATATCTTGTCGAGTGAGATCGGTTGTGCCCTCAAAACATGCCACCTCTTGTCGAGCTTCGCGCGGCCGGCGCGGCGCCGCATCCATGTGCGATGATGCTGTCGCCGCCCCGCCGCATCATTCCACCGTCGCGGGTCGTCCGGCGAGAATCGCCGCGCCATCGAGACTGTCACCGAGTTGCGGGCTCAGTCGCCGGCGCAGGTCCGGCGCCAGCCAGCTCTCGATCACGCTCGCCAGTCCGCCGATCAGCGACAGCCGTTCCGCCCCCCGTTCGAACAGCGTCCGCCCGATCGTCTCGATCGCGGCAGCCGCATCCTGCATGATCCGGCGCGCGGCCGGATCGCCCTCGTCGGCATGCCGCACCACGATCGGGGCGAAGGCCGCGTAGTCGGTCGCCGTCGCGCGGTCCATCCACTGCACCGCCTGGCCCGGATCGTCGTCGAACCGCCCCATGATCTCGCCCAGAAGCGCGGTTCTGGCGATCCGCCCGTCATGGGCCATCATAGCCGCGCGCACCACGCGCAGGCCCAGATAGGCGCCGCTTCCCTCGTCCGAGATCGGAAAGCCGTAGCCGCCGATCTTGATCGTTTCGCCGGCAAGGCGCGCCAGACCGCAGCTGCCGGTGCCGACGATGACGATCGCGCCGTCCCGGCCGCCATGGGCGCCAAGGCAGGCGATCTCGCCGTCGCTTGCGAACCGCACCGAAGCGAACGGGTGCGCCCTGGCCTCGAGCGCTTCGCGCGCGCCCTGCCGCGAGAGGCCAGCAACGCCGATGCCGGCACGGATGTGGCCGGCCGCATCGCGGGCGATCCCGGCCTCGGCGAGCGCATTGCCGAACGCGGTCGAAATCGCCGCCCACGACGCGTCGATGCCGATCCGGGTCGCCGCCGGGCCGGCGAGACCACCGCCCAGAACCTTCCCGTCCGCCGTCTCGAGACGGGCCCGGCAGCCGGTGCCGCCGCCGTCGACCGCCATGAACAGCGCCCCGCCATCGCCCGCCGCCATCGTCATTCGGCGACCCGCTCGATCACCGCGCCGCAGCGGCGCAGCTTGCCTTCGATGTCCTCGAATCCCCGGTCGAGATGATAGACCCGGTGCACGATCGTCTCACCGCGCGCGACCAGGCCGGCAAGGACCAGTGACATGGAAGCGCGCAGGTCGGTGGCCATGACCTCGGCGCCGTGCAGTTCGCCGACGCCTGTGACGATCGCCGTCGCGCCATCCTGGCGGATCTGCGCGCCCATGCGCTGCAGTTCGGGCACATGCATGAAGCGCTGTTCGAACACCCGTTCGCGGATCGTCGAGACGCCCTCGGCCAGGCACATCAGCGCCATGAACTGCGCTTGAAGATCGGTCGGAAAGCCGGGGAAGGGTTCGGTCGTCACGTCGACGCTCCTGAGCGCGCCCCCGCGCCGGGCGATCAGTCCGCGATCGGAGGGGTATATGACGATGCCGGCCTGTTCGAGGATGTCGCAGGCCGCGCCCAGATGTTCGAGGCGCCCGCCGATGATCTCCAGTTCACCGCCGGTCATCGCCGCGGCGATCAGATAGCTCGCCGCCTCGATCCGGTCGGGCACGATCGTGTGGGAGACATCGTTCCAGCTTTCGGCGCCTTCGATCTGTACCTTGTAGGTGCCCGCGCCCTCCACCCGCGCGCCCATCGCGGTCAGGAAGGCGGCCAGATCGGCGACTTCGGGTTCGCGCGCGGCATTGACGATCTCGGTGGCGCCGCGCGCGCCGGCCGCCGCCATCATCGCCGTGTGGGTCGCCCCGACCGAGGCGATCGGCAGCACGATGCGCGCGCCCCTGAGCCCGTCCGGCGCGCGCACGTCATAGACGCCGCCGGCAAAGTCGACCTCGGCGCCCAGCGTCTCGAGCGCCTTCAGATGCAGATCGACCGGACGTGTTCCGATCGCGCAGCCGCCCGGCCGCGAGATGCGGGCCCGGCCGAACCGCACCAGAAGCGGTGCAAGGACCAGGAACGAGGCGCGCATGCGGCGCATGATGTCGTAGGGCGCATCGGCGGGACGCAGCCGGTCGGTGGAAAAGGCCAGCCGGCCATGCACCGGGGCCGGCGTCTCGATGCCGCATAGGGCGAGAAGGCCGAGCATGGAGCGGACATCTGTGACGTCGGGCACGTTGGAAAGGCGCACCTGCCCGTCACCGAGCATGGCGGCGGCGAGGATCGGCAGGGCGGCGTTCTTGGCGCCGGCCACCTGCATGGAGCCGGCGAACGGTTGACCGCCCCTGATGATCAGCTTGTCCAACACGACCCCGCTTTGTGACGACCGCCGGTGTCCATTATCGGATAAATCCAATCATTGTCCACTTCAAACCGTCTCGCCGGTGGCGGAGCACGCTTTCTGCTGGTGATCGCCGATTGTGGCTTGAAATCCAATGGTCGCGCGGTACAAATCATCGCCGACGCATGGCAAATTGGTCATGTTTTGGTATTACAAGGAGCGCTGATCGTGACCGGAACCGCCGAGGGTGCCGACCGTCCGGGGACCGAAACGCTGGAGCACGACGCGCCGTATCTCGACACGCTCGACGACGGGGCGCTTTTTGCGACCCTGCTCGGCAGCCAGGCCAAGGCCATCGGCGCGGTCAAGCGCGCCCGGCCGGCCCTGATCGGCGCCACCGTCGCCGCCGCCGAGGCGCTGCAGGAGCCGGGCTCGCGGCTGATCTATTGCGGCGCCGGCACTTCCGGCCGGGTCGCGCTGCTCGACGGGGTCGAACTCAATCCCACGTTCAACTGGCCCGAGGCGCGGCTGCACATTCTGGTCGCCGGCGGTTCGGCCAGCATCGTCGAGGCGCAGGAGGGGGCCGAGGATGACGGCGCCTCGGCCACGCGTGCGCTCGACGAACTGCGGCTCGGCGCCGGCGATGTCGTCGTCGGCCTCGCCGCCAGCGGCACGACGCCGTTCGTGCTGGCTGCCCTGGAGGCCGGAAACAGGGCCGGCGCGCTGACGATCGGCATGGCCAACAATGCCGGCACGCCGGTGCTTGCCGAGGCGCGCTGCCCGGTTCTGCTCGAGACCGGTGCCGAAGCGCTGGCCGGCTCGACCCGGCTTGCCGCCGGCACCAGCCAGAAGATCGCGCTCAACATCTTCTCGACCGCGCTCATGGTGCGGCTGGGCAAGGTCTATCGCGGCCGGATGATCGACATGCGCGTGACCAACCGCAAGCTGCAGGGCCGCGCGGTCGCGATCGTGCGCGATATCGTCGGCTGCGACGAGGCCCGCGCCCGCGAAGCGCTCGCGGCCTGCGAATTCGACGTCAGGCAAGCGATCCTCGTCGCGCGCGGCGCAACGCGCGCCCAGGCGCTGGCCTTGCTCGAACGGCACGGCGGCCGGATCGCCGACGCCGACCGGGAACTGACGCAGCAGGGCTGATCAAGCGCGGACGGGATGAAAGTCCCAAGCGCCGGTCAATCCGGCACAGCGTCTGCAATGCATGGGGGAATGGCGCACCCGGGAAGATTCGAACTCCCGACCCCCAGATTCGTAGTCTGGTGCTCTATCCAGCTGAGCTACGGGTGCTTTGCGCCGGCAACCCTCGGGGCCGGCAAGGCGGCTTGGTAGTCCGTGCCGCCGCAAATTGCAAGCGCCGTCAAGGCGATTTTTGGCGTGCCGTGACCGTCAGATGGGGACGCCGCAACGGCTTGCCAAGCGTACCTCGAAGCCGGCGACGTGACGGGTCGGATCGCGTGGTCGAACGCAACGCGCGGCAATGGGCCGGCTCGTCCGAAAGATCCCCCGCGCCCTCGGCCGCTCAGCGGCGATCGGCGGCCTTGCCGTCGCTCGCGGCGACGCGCAGTTCGGGACGGCGCGGCGTGCCCGGCCGGACGGTGTCGGGCGAAGCGTCCGGCAGTCGGATCTCGAAACGGGTTCCGACGGCGCGGTCCTCGCGCAGTTCCAGCGTGCCGCCATGGGCGCTAACCAGTTCGTGCGCGATCGCGAGCCCAAGCCCCGTGCCGCCCCTGCGGCCCGATCCGGAGAACGGGGCGAACAGATGCTCGCGCGCCTGCGCGGGAAGGCCCGGCCCCGTGTCCTCGACCGAGATGATCGTCGTCGCGCCCATCCGGCCGGCCGAGATCGACACGCGCTTGACGGTCGCCGGATCGTCGTCGCCGCGCAGCGCCTCGACCGCGTTGCGCACAAGGTTCATCAGGACACGGAACAGCTGTTCGGGATCGGCATCGACCTCAAGATCGTCCGGCACGTCGGTCGCGAACTGCACGCCGCCGTCGGGCTCGAGGCCAAGCAGATCCTCGACGTCGGCGACAATGCGCGCCAGCCGCACCCGCCGGCGCACCGGCGCCTTCTCCTGGGCCTTGCCGTAGGACAGGACGTCCGAGGTGTAGTTGGCGGCACGGTCGAGCGCGCGGATCAGCTTGGGCGCGAAGCGCTGCACGGCCGGATCGTCGGTCTCGGTCAGCCGGTCGCCGAGCAGTTGCGCCGAAGCGAGGATGTTGCGCATGTCGTGATTGATCTTGGAGACGGCGAGCCCGAGATCGGCCAGCCGTTTCTGGCTGCGCAGGGTCGACTGAAGCTGCGCCTGCATGCTCGCCAGTTCGCGCTCGGCAAGACCCAGCTCGTCCGATCGCGCCTCGGGCACGATCACCGCATCGGCGTCGGACGGGTTCTCGGCAAAGCGCAGCATCGACCGGGTCATCCGCTCGATCGGCCTGATCATGATCCGGTTGATGGCGAGGAAGACCAGCGTGGCGCTGATCAGCGCAATGATGATCGACAGAATCGCGATGTTGCGCGCGTAGATCAGCATCGCCGTGCGCAGATAGTCGTCGCTCATCACGAGTTCGATCCGGCCGTCGCTGTCGCCGATCGGTCCGGTCACGCGCAGCGACTTGTCGCCGCCGAAGAACAGCGTGGCGAACGCGTCGCGGATCGCGCCGAACGGCGAGAAGTCGGCGACGTCGACGTGCTGGTCGACCTCGTCCGGCATCTCGCTGACCACGAGCAGGTGCGAGCGGCCCTCCATGCGCAGCGCGATCGTCTTGGCGCCGATCGCCATCAGCACGTCGTTCTGCACCTGTTGCGGCAGGTCCGCGGTCGCTTCGGCCGTGATCAGCACGCTGGCCGCGGCGGCCGTGTTCAGCCGCTGTTCGAGCCAGGTGATGCGGAAATTGGCGACCGAGGGCACGAAGATGAGCACCTCGGCGATCATCACGAACAGGATGGTGAGCAGCAGCAGCTTGGCCGAAAGCCGCCGCCGGGGCCGCGCTGCGGCCGGCGGGCGTGGGTCGGGTCTGTCGTGTCCGGCCGTCTCGTTCATGTGGTCAAGATAGAGCGTTGCGCGCCGATCCGCCACGGCGCGGGGCGAAGATGGTCAATACGGCCATCCGCCGCCATCTCAGCCGAACCGGCGCAGGAAGCCGATCAGCCGGCGCACGGCGGGTTTGCGGGTCATCGGGGCAGAAAAGCTGGTGCCGGCGCGCTTGGCGATTTCGGTCATGGTCGGGTAGGGCGCGATGAACCCGCGCAGGTCGGACGCCTTCATCTTCTTCGAGATCGCCAGCGAGAACAGGTTGATCATCTCGCCCGCATTGGCGCCGACGATGCTGGCGCCTAGGATCCGCCCCCTGCGGTCGGTGACCATCTTGACCAGCCCGTCGGTCTTGCGCTCGGTCTGGGCCCGGTCGTTCTCCGCATAGGGCCAGCGAAGGATCGTGATGTCGCCCCTGGCCTTGCGCGCCTCGTCCTCGGTCATGCCGACATGGGCCAGTTCGGGGTCTGTATAGGTGGCCCAGGGCACGAGATCGCGCCGTTCCTTGCCGGGCACGCGGAACAGGATCGACTGGACGACGAGCCCCGCATGATAGCCGGCGACATGGGTGAACTGCAGCCCGCCGGCGACATCGCCGATGGCGTAGACCCGGCGGTTCGACGTACGCAGCGCCCTGTCGACCCTGATGCCCTTCTTGTCGTGATCGATGCCGGCTTCATCGAGGCCCAGGCCGTCGACATTGGCGGCCCGGCCGGTCGCAACCAGAATGTGCGTGCCGTCGACATGCGATTGCGCGCCGTCCTTTTCGACCGTCACGCGCACGCCCGACTTGCCCTTGGGCTCGACCGAGACGACCTTGGTTTCCTCGCGAATGTCGACGCCGTCGGCGCTCACCTTGTCGAGCACGATGGCGGCCAGTTCGGGATCGTCCTTGCCCATCGCCTTCATCGCCTCGATGACGGTGACGTTCGAGCCGAGCCGCCGGTGCGCCTGCGCCATTTCCATGCCGATCGGCCCGCCGCCGATGACGATCAGGTGGCCGGGACGCCGCGTCTGGTCGAACAGCGTCTCGTTGGTCAGGTAGGGCACCTGGTCGAGGCCCGCGATCGGCGGCACGAAGGCGCGGCTGCCGGTGGCGATGACGAAACGGCGCGCCTTGATCGTATGGTCGCCGGCGACGACGGTGTTCCTGTCGGTGAACGCGCCGCGCGCCTGGATCACCTTCACCCCGAGCGCGGTGAAGCGCTCCACCGAATCGTTGGGCGCGATCGAGGCGATCACGTCATGCACATGGTCGTGCACGCGGCCGAAATTGACCTCCGGCTCGACCGACTTGATGCCGAACCGGTCGGCGTGGCGCATGGTCTGCGCGGTCTTGGCGGCGGCGATCATCGCCTTGGAAGGAACGCAGCCATAATTGAGGCAGTCTCCGCCCATCTTGCCGGCCTCGATCAGCACCACCGACACGCCGAACGCGGCGGCCGCGGCGGCGACCGTCAGGCCGCCCGAGCCCGCCCCGATGACGCAGATGTCCGGCTTCAAGACCTCGCTCATGGTGATGTCGTCCCCTCGTTCCTTGGCTTTTTGTTTGCGTGGTCCGGCCGGTGGTGCCTCAGCTCTCCGGGGCGGCGTTGCGCCGGCGCCATTTCTTGATCGCGACCGGCACGGCGGCGACGATGGCGAGCGCGACGAAGGCCAGCGTGATCTCGGTGGTGATCAGATCACCGACCGTCGCGCTGGTGCCCGCCGCCTCGGCCGCGTCCAGCACCGAGCCGATGCCCTGGCCGAGCCAGGAATAGGCGATGACGCCGGGGAGGATGCCAAAAAAGGTGGCGATGACGTAGGTGCGTACCGGTACGTTGAACAGCGCCGGCGCGACGTTCATGATGAAGAACGGAAAGATCGGCGCGATGCGCAGCACCAGAAGGTAGCTGAACGCGTCCTCCTCGAACCCCTCGGCGAGCTTCTTGACGCGCCCGCGTCCGACCCGGTCGCGCAGGCTTTCGCCGAACGCCGAACGGGCCACCATGAAGATCGCCGTCGCCCCGGCCGTCGCGCCGACGGCGACCACGACCGTCGCGGTCAGCCAGCCGAACAGGAACCCGGCGAAGATCGTCAGGATCGATGCGGCCGGAAACGAGAAGGCGACCGCGACGGCATAGAGCGCGGTGAAGCCGAGCGTCGACAGCCAGAAGTTCGCATCGACGAATGCGGTCAGGCTGTCGCGGCTTTCGGCCAGAAACTCCAGCGTGAAGAACCGCTGCCATCCCATCAGATAGGCGAAGGTCAGCCCCGCCGCGATGACGATCAGCGGCGCGAACCGCCTGGCTTTTGCTGCGAGGCCGCCGTTGCGGGGCATCTCGGCGTCCTTTGTCATGGTCGTGGTCGATGTATCAGTCATCGCGGGCGTTTCCAATGCGGGTAAGCGGCGGCGTCCGGGCCGGCCTGCGGCGTAAAGGGATGCGCTTGAGATGACGGTCGCGGCATTCAAGAACAACTCACATCGGGGTGACACCACAATCCGTGATGGTCATCGCCGCAAAGCTCACGCGCCGGTGAACCGCCTGTTGGCCCCCGGTCGCCGGGCGATGATTGACTTTGCCGGCCCGTTCGCCCATAAGCCGGCCAACGTTCGGACAGCCGCGTCCGGCGACGGCTTGCCGTTGTCGCGCCGCTGCCCAATGGCCCAGACATGCACGAACGAGAAGGCCGCCCGGAGCGGCGGGTGATCCCATGACCAAACGCACCTATCAACCCTCGCGCCTGGTTCGCAAGCGTCGGCACGGCTTCCGCGCCCGCATGGCGACCGCAGGCGGCCGCAAGGTTCTGGCCCGCCGTCGCGCGCGCGGTCGCAAGAAGCTGTCGGCCTGACGTCCGCGTCGGCCCGGCGCGGGCTGACCGGCCGTGTCGAGCGGCACCAGGCCCTATGCGATGATGCGCAAGCGGGCCGAGTTCCTTGCCGCGCGCAACGGGACGCGGATCAATGGACGAACCGTGCGGCTCGAGATGCGGCGCCGGGATCCGGGTGAGGCGGGCGAGACGCCACGCGTCGGTTTCACCGTGACAAGAAAGATCGGCGGCGCGGTCGTGCGCAACCGCGCCAAGCGGCGTCTGCGCGAGGCGGTGCGGCTGGCTGCCGCGCGTGACATGCGCCCCCTTCATGACTATGTGATCATTTCCAAGCCTGATGTGTTGACTGCCCCGTTCAGCGCATTATGCGAGGATTTGCGTCAGGTGATTGCGCGTGCCCACGGCAGGGCGGCGCGCACCGGCCCCGAACAGACACCCGGACACCGAGGGCAACCGAGCCCGAAGCGGAGCCATGGATAACAACAACCGCAACCTGTTCCTGACGATCGCCCTGTCGGTGCTGATCCTGACGCTGTGGCAGATCTTCTACGTCAATCCGCAGATCGAGGCCGAGCGCCAGGCGCAGATCGAGCAGCAGGCCCAGATCGAGGTGCAGGCGCCCGAGGCGGCCGAGGACACCGCCGCACCGGCCACCTCCGGTGCCGAAGGCGACATCCCGCAGGCGACAGTTTCGGGCTCCGCGCCCGAAGCCGGTGCGGCTGGCGCCGGCGCGGCCGACCGCGACACGGCGGTTGCAGCGGCCGAGCGGCGCGTACCGATCGAAACGCCGACGCTGACCGGCTCGATCAACCTGACCGGCGCGCGCTTCGACGACCTTTCGCTGAAGAACTATCACGTCGAGGTCGACGAGGATTCGCCGATCGTCGATCTGCTGTCGCCGGTGACCGGGCCCGATCCCTATTTCGCCGAGTTCGGCTATACCGGCATCGACGGCGCGCCGGGTCCGACCGCCGAATGGCAGGTCGACGGCAACGCGGTGCTGACGCCCGATTCGCCGGTCACGCTGACCTATTCGGCGCCGAACGGCCTCGATTTCACCCGTCGGATCGCGGTCGACGACAATTACATGTTCTCGATTACTGACGAGATCGCCAACGCCGGCACCGGCGCGGTGGCGCTGCAGAACTACGGGCGCACGACCCGCTACACCATTCCGGCCACGCCGCCGATCTTCATCCTGCACGAGGGCATGATCGGCGTTACCGGCGAGGAGGGGCTGACCGAACTGACCTTCGGCGAGATGCGCGATGACGGCCAGGTCGTTCCGGGCAAATCGAGCGACGGCTGGCTCGGCATCACCGACAAGTACTGGGCCACGGCGATCGTGCCCCGCAACACGACCTACCAGCCGCGCTATTCCTTCTTCACCGACGGTTCGTCGCGCTATCAGGCCGACTTCCTGTCGGACGCGGTGACGATCAATGCCGGACAGTCGGCGACCGTCGAGAACCTGTTCTTCGCCGGCGCCAAGAAGACCCGCATCATCGACGCCTACGAGGCCGATCGCGACATCCGCCAGTTCGAGCTGATGATCGACTGGGGCTGGTTCCACTTCATCACCAAGCCGCTGTTCCACCTGCTCTACTGGCTGAACTCGGTGTTCGGCAATTTCGGCGTCGCGATCCTGATCGCGACCGTGCTGATCAAGCTCGTCTTCTTCCCGCTCGCCAACAAGTCCTACGCCTCCATGGCCCGCATGAAGGTGGTCCAGCCCAAGATGCAGGAGATCAAGGAACGCTACGGCGATGATCGCGAGAAGATGCAGAAGGCGATGATGGAGCTGTACAAGAAGGAGAAGATCAATCCGATCGCCGGCTGCTGGCCCGTGCTGATCCAGATTCCGGTCTTCTTCGCGCTCTACAAGGTGCTGTACGTGACCATCGAGATGCGCCATGCGCCCTTCTTCGGCTGGATCCGGGACCTGTCGGCGCCCGATCCGACCTCGATCTTCAACCTGTTCGGTCTTCTGCCCTACGATCCGTCCGCCGTGCCGCTGTTCGGCGCGTTCCTGATGCTCGGCGTCTGGCCGCTGATCATGGGTGTGACCATGTTCGTCCAGATGCAGATGAACCCGCCGCCGCCCGATCCGACAACGGCGATGATCTTCAAGTGGATGCCGGTGGTCTTCACCTTCATGCTGGCGACGTTCCCGGCGGGTCTGGTCATCTACTGGGCGTGGAACAACTTCCTGTCGATCATCCAGCAGGGCGTGATCATGAAGCGCAACGGCGCCAAGATCGAACTGTGGGACAATCTCAGGAACCTGTTCGGCGGCGGCAAGGCCGACAAGCCGGCCGAATAGCCCGGGGCCGATGGCTGATACGAACTGAAGGACCGCATGCGATGAACAATTGAGCTCCGATCCGCCACGCCGCGCCGTCGGCAGGGGTGGGTCTTCACCGACAGATCAACGCCCTTCGGAGCTCAATCATGCATGCCCGCAACACCGGACCCGATCCTCTCAACCCGTTTCCCATGGCCGGCCAGAACCGCGTCGGCCTCCTCAAGCCGCTGGTCGACGATCCGCTGATCGAGATCGGCGAGTTCACCTATTACGACGACCCGGACGGCCCCGAGCATTTCGCCGAGCGCTGCGTGCTCTATCATTTCCCGTTCGTCGGCGACCGCCTGGTGATCGGCCGGTTCTGTGCGCTGGCGACCGGCGTCACCTTCATCATGAACGGCGCGAACCATGCGATGGACGGGCTCTCGACGTTCCCGTTCAATATCTTCGGCCATGGCTGGGAGGCAGGGTTCGACCCGGCCTCCTGGGCGGCCGCGATCCGCGGCGACACGGTCGTCGGCAACGATGTGTGGATCGGTCGCGAGGCCATGATCATGCCCGGCGTGACGATCGGCGACGGCGCCATCGTGGCGGCGCGGTCGGTGGTCGCCTCCGATGTGCCGCCCTATGCGATCGTCGCCGGCAACCCGGCCCGCACCGTGCGCATGCGCTTTTCCGACGCGGACATCGCGCGCCTGGTGCGCCTTGCATGGTGGGACTGGCCCGTCGAGCGGATCGGTGAGGCGCTCGGTCCGATCCGGGCCGGCGATCTCGAAGCGCTCGAAGCGCTCGCCGCACGGCCCCGCTGAACCGGAAGCGGCGCGTTGGTGAGGCCGGCGGGCACCTGTCCGCCGGCCCGGCCGCGCGTCGTCGTGCCAAACGATTTGCAGCCGGGTGAAACTTTTCCTGCGGCCCTTCCGTGTCTTCGAACGAGGCAAACACAGGAGGACCTCGCAATGAAATTCATGACCAAGAAACTGCTCATGTCGGGCGCTGCCATCTTCGCCATGGCCGGAATCGCCACGGCCCAGGACAACCCGATGGTCGGCGGCGCGGCGATGCTCGCCGAACGCAACATCGTCGAGAACGCGGTCAACTCGGCCGACCACACCACGCTCGTCGCCGCCGTCAAGGCTGCCGGGCTCGTCGAGACGCTGCAGGGCGAGGGCCCGTTCACCGTCTTCGCGCCGACCAATGCCGCCTTCGACAAGCTGCCGGACGGCACCGTCGAGACGCTGCTGATGGAAGAGAACCGTGACCAGCTCGCCGATGTTCTCAAGTGCCACGTCGTCGGAGCGGAGGCCATGTCCGGCGCGATCGTCGGCATGGTCGACGATGATGGCGGAGCCCATCCGGTGCCCACGCTCGGCTCGTGCACCCTCACGGCCACCTATGAGGGTGACACCATCATGCTTGAGGACGAGAACGGCACGATGGCGACCGTGACGATCGCCGACGTCAAACAGTCCAACGGCGTCATCCATGTCATCGATGCGGTGATGACACCGGCCGCGTCCGCCGAGGGCATGCAGGGGAGCATGGAATCGGACGGCATGGGCTCCGATGACATGGGTTCCGATGACATGGGTTCCGATGACATGGCCATGGCCGAGGGCGACAACCCGATGGTCGGCGGCGCGCCCATGCTCGCCGAACGCAACATCATCGAGAACGCGGTGAATTCGGCCGACCACACCACGCTCGTCGCGGCCGTCAACGCCGCCGGTCTCGTCGAGACGCTGCAGGGCGAGGGCCCGTTCACCGTCTTCGCGCCGACCAACGCGGCCTTCGACAAGCTGCCGGACGGCACCGTCGAGACGCTGCTGATGGACGAGAACAAGGACCAGCTCACCAAGGTTCTGACCGCGCATGTGGTGGCGGGCGATCTGTCCGGTGCCGAACTGATGGAACGCACCCGGGCCAATGGCGGCCGCTACAACATGCAGA
The DNA here is from genome assembly GCF_004331955.1 of Roseitalea porphyridii. NCBI lineage: Bacteria > Pseudomonadati > Pseudomonadota > Alphaproteobacteria > Hyphomicrobiales > Ahrensiaceae > Roseitalea > Roseitalea porphyridii. Next base: position 864,480 of record NZ_CP036532.1, read on the forward strand.
CGGTCAGCGGCGACGCGATCACCGCCGACCTCGCCGGCGGCAAGCTCTACATCATCGACGAAAGCGGTGATGCGGCCGAGGTGACAATCGCCGACGTCGACCAGTCGAACGGCGTCATCCATGTCGTCGACAGCGTTCTTGTTCCCCGGTAAGCGGGACACGAACGTGGCGCCGCCCCGCCCGGTTTAGGCGGCGTCCGGACGACAGGCCCCGCCATGGTCTCCTGTGGCGGGGCCGTTTCGCGACGGCGATCCGCACCGCGCCGAACGCGCTTGAAGCGCCCGGCGCCATCGCCGATAAACGGGCCATGACCGAACCGGCAGAACTCCCCGTCGATGAAACCTCCCCCGTCTGGGCCGCTCTGAAGGCGACGGGCGCCTGGAGCTTCGTGCGCGGCGTGCCGGCCATGCGACATCTGCCGCCCGAAGGGCCGCCCGAAATCGCCTTCGCGGGCCGCTCCAATGTCGGTAAGTCCTCGCTGATCAACGCTCTGACCGGCAAGAACGGGCTGGCGCGAACATCGAACACGCCTGGCCGCACGCAGGAGCTCAACTTCTTCGTGCCCGACGGGTTTTCCGGCGCGCTCGACGACCTGCCGCCCCTGGCGTTCGTCGACATGCCCGGCTACGGCTTCGCCAAGGCCCCCAAGGAGACGGTGGACCGCTGGACCGAACTGGTCTTCGATTATCTGCGCGGCCGCACCACCCTCAAACGCGTCTTCGTGCTGATCGACGCGCGCCACGGCATCAAGACCAACGACGCCGAAGTGCTCGACCTGCTCGACCGCGCCGCGGTCTCCTACCAGATCGTCCTGACCAAGACCGACAAGATCAAGCCGCCCGCGATCGCACGGCTCGCGGCGGAAACCGCGCAGAAGACCGCGCGACGCCCCGCCGCCTTTCCCGGCGTGATCGCCACGTCGGCCGACAAGGGAAAGGGTCTCGACGACTTGCGGCGGGCCATCGCCTTTGCCGTGGCGCCGCGGTAGAGGCCGGGTTGCGGCAGTTAACCTTGGGTTGAACTTCACAACGATTTCCGGAATTCTCCCGGCTATACCGCCTGCATGGGTGCAGGAACGGCGACGCGATATCCCGAATACAGGACCTTCGCGGTCTGGAGGCTGATGGCGGCGATGCTCGTCATGAGCTACCATTTCTCGTTCGCCGCGCCCCATGCCGATGCGCTGACGCGATGGTTCGAGCACATGAACCCGCTCCTCGACATGTTCTTCGTGCTGTCGGGCTTTCTCGTCTACGAGCGCTACGGGCATCGTGTCTCCACCCGCCCCGATTATGCGTTTTTCCTGTTGCGCCGGCTGTCGCGGCTCTATCCTCTCCACATAGTCACGCTCGGCTTCTTCGTGGCGGTCGGTCTGGCCGGCCATGCCGGGCTGATCGAGGCGGGGGGACTGCACGATCGCTACGACATGGGCCAGCTCTGGACCAATCTGCTGCTGCTCCAGGCCTGGGGCGTGCACGACCAGCTCACATTCAACTATGTCTCCTGGTCGCTCTCGGGCGAATGGTTCGCCTATCTGTTCCTGCCCGTCCTGGCCTTCGCCGGTCTGCGCATGGGCCTTGCCGGGCTGATCCTCGTTCTGGCGGTGACGCTGGCCGGGCTTGAGTGGGCCAGCCGCGACGCCGTGGAGTATTCGCAGACCTGGTACGATGCCAAAAGCTGGGGCGCCTGGCGCATTTTCGCCGACTTCACCTTCGGCGCGATCCTCTACCGCATCGCCCGGCGCATGCCGGCCTCGATGGGGTCGCGCCCGGCCGGCTGGCTGCTGCTGGGGCTTTCGCTCGCCTCGATGTTCGCCGGCTGGGGCACCTATGCCGCGCTCGCCCTGATCGGCGGGGCGGTGGTCTTCATGGCCGTCGCCGAGCGCGAAACGCCGAGCCCGGGCGGACCGATGGCCGTGCTCGCGCCGGTCGCGGCCCTCTCCTATGGCGTCTACATGTGGCACCCGGTGATGGAGACCGTCTTCTTCTCCGGCGTCTGGAAGCTCGTCATCGGCGCGCCGCAGACCAACTGGATCTATGCGTTCGCCATAGTGCCGATGGTCGCCACCGTGCTCGTCGCCGCGCTGTCCCTGCGCCTGATCGAGAACCCCGCCGCGCGCGCCATCATGGCGCTGGGCCAGCGGCGCGGCATCGTCCGCACCGCCACGGTCAGCCCGGCGTAAGGGGGCTTGCCCACAATCATTGGTGCGCGCGGGTGGAATTTCTTTCCGGCACCGACTATCTGCATCGCACGAAAGGGTGCATTCGTTCGTTCGAGCGCCCGCATTGGTATGCGCGCATGTGAACTGGACAAATATGAAGGCCGATTTCTACGAGACATTGGGCGTATCCCGCGATGCCGACGAGAAGGCGCTCAAGAGCGCCTATCGCAAGCTGGCGATGAAGTACCACCCCGACCGCAATCCGGGCGACGCGACCGCCGAGCAGCGGTTCAAGGAAGCCGCCGAGGCCTACGAAACGCTCAAGGACCCGCAAAAGCGCGCCGCCTATGACCGCTTCGGACACGCCGCCTTCGAAAATGGCGGCATGGGCGGTGCCGGCGGCTTTGGCGGCGCGGGCGCGGCAGGCTTCGCCGACATTTTCGAGGACATCTTCGGCGAGATGATGGGAGGCGCCCGGGCACGGCGCGGTCCCGGCGGCCGCGAACGCGGCGCCGACCTGCGCTACAATCTCGAGATCACGCTGGAAGAGGCCTTCGCCGGCAAGACCGCCCAGATCCGGGTTCCCACCTCGGCCACCTGCGAGACCTGCTCGGGTTCCGGCGCCAAGCCGGGCACCAGCCCGACCACCTGTTCGACCTGCCATGGGGCCGGCCGCGTCCGCGCCGCGCAGGGCTTCTTCTCGATCGAGCGCACATGCCCGGCCTGCAACGGGCGCGGCGAGCAGATCACGGACCCGTGCGAGACCTGTCACGGCCAGGGCCGGGTGACGCAGGAACGGTCGCTGTCGGTCAACATTCCCGCAGGCATCGAGGACGGCACCCGCATACGCCTGGCCGGCGAGGGCGAGGCCGGCTTCCGGGCCGGACCGGCCGGCGACCTCTACATCTTCATTTCTGTGACCCCGCACGAGTTCTTCCAGCGCGACGGCGCCGACCTCTATTGCAAGGTGCCGATCTCGATGACCACGGCCGCCCTCGGGGGCAGTTCGAGGTGGGCACGCTCGACGGCACGCAGACGCGTGTGAAGGTTCCCGAGGGCACCCAGTCGGGCAAGCAGTTCCGGCTGCGGGGCAAGGGCATGCCGGTCATGCGCCAGGCCACGATGGGCGACCTCTACATCCAGATCGCCGTCGAGACGCCGCAGAACCTGTCCAAGCGCCAGCGTGAATTGCTGGCCGAGTTCGAGGACATCTCGGCCAAGGAAAACAGTCCGCAATCGACCGGGTTCTTCAACCGCATGAAGGATTTCTTCGACCTTGGCGATTGACCCCGACCTCGACCCGCGACGCAAGGACGATCGCGATGACACCTCCGGTGGCCGAGGCGGCGAGCTCGCCGACCGGCTGAGGTTCCTTGCCGCCATGGTGCGCTCGCCGCGCCATGTTTCGGCGGTCACCCCGACCTCGCGCCAGACGGCAATCGAGATGGCCCGTCCGATCGACCCCGACTCAGGCCTGCCGGTGCTTGAACTGGGGCCTGGCACGGGCCCGATCACCCGCGCGATCCTCGATCGCGGCGTTCCGCCCGAGAACCTTTACGCCATCGAGCATTCGGCCGAACTGTGCGCCCATCTCGAGAAGGCCTTTCCGGGCGTCAACGTCATCAATGGTGATGCCTTCGACCTCGACGCGACCCTGAACGGCCATGACGTGCCATTGTTCGATTGCGTCATTTCCGGGATTCCGCTGCTCAGCTTCGGCGCGAAACGCAGCAACGCGCTCGTGTCCGGCGCGCTCGACCGGGTGCCCGCCGGCCGACCGCTCGTGCAGATCACTTATTCTTCCAAGGCGCCGCTCGAGCCCGACGATGCCGGCATTCGCTGGCAGCGCAGCGCGCGCGTGATGCGCAATCTGCCGCCCGCGAGCGTCTGGCTCTATACCCGCCCGGATTGATCGCAGGCCCGGATTGGGATTTATTGCGCCGCACCATCCCAGCCGCAACCAACCGTCAGGCCATCATGCCCGCCAAGATCCTCATCATGCCCGGCTCCGTGCGGACCGGTTCCTACAACGTCTCGCTCGCACAGGCGGCCAACAAGGTCCTCGCCGAGATGGGCGCCGAAACGACGATGATCTCGCTGGGCGACTATCCGCTGCCGCTGGTCGACGAGGACCTGAAGAAGGACAAGGGGGTGCCGGACAACGCGATCAAGCTGGCGCGGCAGTTCGCGGCCCATGACGGCTTGTTCATCGCCTCGCCGGAATACAATTCGTCGATCCCGCCGCTCGTCAAGAACGCGCTCGACTGGGTCAGCCTGGCGCCAAAGGACATCAAGGCCTATTCCGGGCTGACCGTGGCGCTTGGCGCGGCCTCCAACGGGGCGCTCGGCGGCATTCGCGGGCTTTATCATCTGCGCTCGGTGCTGATGAATGTCGGCGCGCAGATCGTCACCGAACAGGCGGGCATTTCCCGTGCCGCCACCGCGTTCGGTGAAGACGGTCTGCCAACGGACGAACGGCAGCGAACCCTTCTTGAGAAGACCTGCCGGTCGCTGCTCGACCATCTTGTCGAGGGAAGGGGTCGCGCATGACCGGGCCCGCCCCCCGCGACCGGCTCATCGTCGCGCTGGACCTGCCGTCGGTCGCCGATGCCGAACGCCTGATTTCCACGCTCGGCGACACGGTCGGCTTCTACAAGGTCGGTTACCAGCTCGCGTTCGCCGGCGGCCTCGATCTTGCCCGTGAACTGAAGGCCGCCGGCAAGTCGGTGTTCCTCGACATGAAGCTTCTCGACATCGACAACACGGTCGCCAAGGGCGTCGAGAGCGTCGCGGCCATGGGCGTCGACATGCTGACCGTGCACGCCTACCCCAAGGCGATGGCGGCTGCGGCCGAAGCCGCGCGGGGCTCGGCGCTGACGCTGCTGGGTGTGACCGTGCTGACCTCGATGGACGACCTCGACCTGTCCGACGCCGGCTATCACGACAGCGCCGATGCCTTGGTGCTGAAGCGGGCGCGACAGGCGCGCGAGGCGGGCATGGGCGGCATCGTCTGCTCGGCGGCCGAAGCCGAGGCGGTCCGCGACGTGATCGGCCAGGACATGGCCGTCGTCACGCCCGGCATCCGCCCCGCCGGCGCCGATACCGGCGATCAGAAGCGCGTGGTCACGCCGGCCGATGCGATTGCCGCCGGCGCCAGCCATCTCGTCGTCGGCCGGCCCGTCAACGCCGCATCCGATCCGCAGGCCGCCGCGGCCGCGATCGTTGCCGACATCGCGGGCGCGTTCACGGCATCGTGACCGCAGAGGCGCCTGCCACCGGCTTCTCGCTCTCTCTTTCTTGGAACCTCGTCGACCGGGCCGCGTTCGTTGGGCAGGTTCACGGTCTATGCCGTGCCTTGAGACACGAGTGAAAAGAAGAGGAACTTATGATTAAGACCTTTGCCACAACGATCGCCGCAAGTGCCCTGATGATGGGCGCAGCCTTTGCTCAGTCGACCGCCCTCGACCCGGAACCGTGGCCGATGATGGACGACATGGAAATGAGCGATGACGCGATAGGCATCTTCGCCGATGACGAAGGCATGGTTCGCGAATTCGACGATTTCGCCATGCGTTACTCGGAGGCCGATGACGACATGCGCGCAGAAGCCAAGCGCATCTGCGAGGCCTATGCGGGAGACGACACCGTGACCAGCACGCGTGTGCGCAACCGCTGCCTGAGCGTCATCGACCAGTAAGGCTTCGAGCGTATTCGCTCTCGGAAAGGGGCGCGGCCATGCCGCGCCCCTTTCTCATGTCCGCCCGACCACAGCGCGTCACGCCGATGCACCCTGGGCCGGCCGTGGCTTTCGCCGGCGTGACGCCCGACCGGGCTCTTGCGCTCTCGCATTCCGCGCCGCCGTGCTGTAGTCCTCGCTGCGAGGGAGCCAAACGGGGAAAGCCGATGCCGAAAGGATACTGGGTCGCGCGCGTGACCGTGCATGATGCCGACCGATACAAGGACTATGTCGCCGCCGCGACACCTGCCTATCAGGAGTATGGCGCGACATTTCTGGTTCGCGGAGGCGAAATCGGCGCTTCCGAGGGAGAACCCCGGCCACGCAACGTGATCATCGAGTTTCCGACCTACGAGGCCGCGCTCGCCTGCTACAATTCGCCGACCTATGCAAAGGCCCGCGCCATTCGCCAGGAGATATCCGACGGCGAGATCGTCGTGGTCGCCGGGCACGAGGGCTGAGCCGGCGGGCTTTATGGTTAACGCGGCGTTAAGCCCTCCATACCGATACTGGCAGCAAGGTTTGGCGCAACCGGCGGGGGACCACCCTAGACAATAGCACCATTTTGCAGCCGCGAAGCTGGTGCTAGCCTGCCAATCGATTTATGTTGCCTTGCACAACAAGCGCGCCGGACCGGCGAGGCGCCTCGAACGCCGCCGGAGGGACCGCAAGGAAGGGGACGGCACATGTTCTACCATCTCTATGAGCTCAACCATGCTGCCGTGCAGCCTTGGCGCGCCGTGGCCGATGCGACCAAGCTGTTCTACCAGAACCCGCTGAACCCGGTGTCCCACACCCGCTTCGGGCGCACCGTTGCCGCTTGGGCCGAAGTGTTCGAGCGCACCACGCGCCGCTATGGCAAGCCCTCCTTCGAACTGCACGAAACCACGATCGACGCCAAACCGGTCCCGGTGGTCGAGAACGTGGTCTGGTCGAAGCCGTTCTGCAACCTGATTCACTTCCAGCGCGATCTCGCCCGGCCGCGGCCGTCCGACCCGCGCGTCCTGCTCGTCGCACCGATGTCGGGCCACTATGCGACGCTGCTGCGCGGCACCGTCGAGCGGTTCCTGCCCGAGGCCGAGGTCTACATCACCGACTGGGTCGACGCGCGCAACGTGCCGGTCTCCGAAGGCCACTTCGACCTCGACGACTACATCGACTACCTCATCGAGATGCTGAACTTCCTGGGGCCGGACGTGCACATCGTCGGCGTCTGTCAGCCTTCGGTGCCGGTGCTCGCGGCGGTATCGGTCATGGAGCAGCACAACAGCCCCAACGCGCCCACCACCATGACGCTGATGGGCGGGCCGATCGACACGCGCATCAACCCCACCGCCGTCAACGAACTGGCGGAAGAGAAGGATCTCGACTGGTTCCGCGACAACGTCATCATGCACGTGCCGTTTCCGAACCCCGGGTTCGGCCGGCCGGTCTATCCGGGCTTTCTGCAACTCACCGGCTTCATGTCGATGAACATGGACCGGCACATGATCGCGCAGAAGGACTTCTTCATGCACCTGGTGCGCGACGACGGCGATTCGGCCGAAAAGCACCGCGAGTTCTACGACGAATATCTCGCCGTGATGGACCTGACCGCCGAGTTCTATCTGCAGACGGTCGAAACGGTCTTCATCGAGCATTCCCTGCCCAAGGGCACGATGACCCATCGCGGCGAGCCGGTCGATCCGGGCGCGATCAGCCGCGTCGCCCTGTTCACGGTGGAAGGCGAGAACGACGACATCACCGGCCGTGGCCAGACAAGGGCCGCGCACGCGCTCTGCACCGGCATTGCCGACAACATGAAGGTGCATTACGAGCAGCCGCGCGTCGGCCATTACGGCGTGTTCAACGGCTCGCGCTTCCGCACCGAGGTCGCTCCGCGCATGCTCAATTTCATGCGCGCGCAGTCGCGCGTGACCAGCCGCAGCCGGATCCGTGCCGTCGCGTGATCCGTCCGGCGACGATCGCACCCGGCCTGTCGCGATGAGCCCGGATGTCCTCGTCCGGGCCGGCACGCCGGAGGATCGTCAGGCGATCGAGGCGCTCTATCCGCTCGTGTTTCCCGACGAGGATCTGCTTCCGCTCGTGCGGCAATTGCTGGACATGACCGACGCGACCGTTTCGCTCGTGGCCGTGGCGGGCGACAATGTGGTCGGCCACGTTCTTTTTACCCGATGCGATCTTCATGGGCGCAAGGTGGCGCTGCTCGGCCCGCTCGGCATCGATCCGGTCCGGCAGCGCAAGGGGCTCGGCGCTGCGCTGGTGCGCGCCGGCCTCGACCGATTGCGCGACGCCGCCTGCGAGCACGTCTTCGTGCTCGGCGATCCGGCCTACTACGGTCGCTTCGGCTTCCGCCCGGAACCAGGCGTCGCGACGCCCTGTCCGATCCCGGACGAATGGCGTGCCGCGTGGCAGTCGTTGGACCTCGCCGGCTACGGCCAAACGCCGCGCGGCAGGCTCGCCGTGCCCGAACCGTGGCGGGATCCGGCCCTCTGGGGCCCTTGAAAGACGCTTTCCGCGCCGTCATCCACAGGTCTTGACCGCCGTTAACCACGTCCCGCAGACGTGAACGCCGTGCCATTGTGCGCCATCGCCACGCGTGATTAACTTTTCGTTAACCGGTGAGACCCCGCCGGGGACGGACAAAGGGAGTGGGGCGCGTGCGCGTATCAGTGATGCTTGCGGCCGTGACGGCCGCGGCGACGGGTGTCGTCGCCGGACCGGCCATGGCCGGGGCGATGAAGACTGGCGGGCTGACCTCCCAGCCGATCGGCCACTACGAGTTCTGCCGGACCTATCGCGACCAGTGCATGCCCAAGCGCGGCAGCTACGAGCCCATCGCCATCGACCGTGGCGTCTGGGCCGACATTCTCGATGTCAATTCGTCCGTCAACATGGTGATCGAGCCGCGCAGCGACCTGGAGATCTACGGGCGCGAGGAAGTCTGGACCTATCCGGACGCGGCCGGTGACTGCGAGGACTATGTGCTGCTCAAGCGGCAGATGCTCATCAACAAGGGGCTGCCGCCATCCGGCCTGCTGATCACCGTGGTGCGCAAGCCCGATGGCGAAGGTCATGCCGTCCTGACCGTGCGCACTGACAGGGGCGACTTCGTGCTCGACAATCTGCGCACCGACGTGCGCCTCTGGACCGACACCGAATACACCTACCTCAAGCGCCAGTCCGAGCGCCATGCCGGCCTCTGGGTGTCGATCGAGATGCCCGACCGCGTCGTGGTCGGCTCCGTGAAATAGCTTTCCGACCGGACGGCCCGGATGCCGCTGGAGGCGACCGGCCTATCCGGCGTCGACCAGATTGATGCCGCCGCGCCGCGCGCAGGCCGGGCCCGGCCCGCGCATATAGTGACGCTCGGGCTGGTAGCTCGGCCAGATGAATTCACGGATCGACCGGATCTGATGATGAATGGCACGCATTGTTCCTGTCCCGTATGCGCGGCGCCCCTGCCGCTTCATGTGGGTCCGAGACTAGCGCGCCACAGATGAATTCGGCGTGAACGAGCGGGCCGAATCGATGCCTCAGGGGCCGGCGAATAACGCAATGCAAGCATCATCGCGCGACATGGTTAATGCCGGTTTAACCTTTGGCCGGCCGACCGGCCGAAGGTCTAGGCGTTGCCGATCAGCATGCCCGCCGCAAACACCAGTGCGCCGCCCAGCACCACCTGGAAGATCGCCCGGTTCCACGGCGTTTCCATATAGCGGTTCTGGATCCACGTGATCGCCCACAGTTCGATGAACACGACGATGATCGCCACGGTGGTCGCGGTCCAGAAGTGCGGGATCAGATAGGGCAGGGCATGGCCGAGGCCGCCCACGGTGGTCATGATCCCGGTCGCCAGCCCCCGCTTGATCGGCGAGCCGCGCCCGGAGATGACGCCGTCGTCCGAGGCGACCTCGGTGAAGCCCATCGAGATGCCCGCGCCGATCGAGGCGGCAAGCCCGACCAGGAACGTCGTCCACGTATCCTGGGTGGCAAAAGCCGTCGCGAAGATCGGCGCCAGCGTCGACACCGATCCGTCCATCAGTCCGGCAAGGCCCGGCTGGACGTAGGTCAGGATGAACTGCCGCCGCTCGGTGTGCTCCTCCTCGGCGCGCGCCTCCTCGGTCAGGTGCTCGGCCGCAAGTGCCTCGGCCGTCCGCTCGTGGCCGCTTTCGGCGAGCGCCAACTCGCCCAGCAGGGCACGCGTGTCGGCGTCCTGCGCCTGCTGCGCCGCCTTCAGATAGAAACGATGCGCCTGCGCCTCCATCGCCGCCGCCTGGGCGCGAACCTTCTCGAGCCCGAGCGGACGCACCAGCCAGTCCGGCTTGCGCTCGTAATAGCCGCGCACATGCTCGCGCCGGATCAGCGGAATGCGGTCGCCGAAGCGCTTCTTGTGCAGCGCGATCAGCCGGGCCCGATGCTCGTTCTCCTCTTCCGCCATGCCCTCGAAGACCCTGGCCGATTGCGGATACTCCTCGCGCAGCCCGTCGGCATAGGCCAGATAGATGCGCGCATCGTCTTCTTCCGAGGAGATGGCGAGGGCCAGAACCTCCTGCTCCGAAAGGGACGAAAAGTCCCGGCGCCCACCGCTGAAAAAGCGCGAAATCATGACTGTTTCCCACATAAATTAGAATAATTCTAAAATAGTCGACTCGCGCCGCGCGGGCAAGGCGACAATGCGCCGCTTGACGCCGGCTGCCGGGCAAACGAATTTCGTCTGATGGCCAGGGAGATCGAACGCAAGTTCCTCGTCGTTTCGGACGGTTGGCGTCCCGGCGCCAGACCCGTGGGTCGGTTGCGGCAGGGCTATCTGACCGAAGGCTCGCCCTCGCTTCGCGTCCGCGTGAAGGATGGAGACAAGGCACAATTGACGATCAAGCTCGGTCAGGGGCTCACGCGCGACGAGTACGAATACGAGATCCCGATCGGCGACGGCGAGCACCTGCTGGCCGCATGCGAGGGCCGTCTCGTCGACAAGACGCGTCACCTGCACGACGCAGGCGGAGATCGCGCCTGGGAGATCGATGTCTATCACGGCCCGCTCGACGGGCTGGTGACCGCCGAACTCGAACTGACCGATGAGAACGAGCCCGTGCCTGACGCCGACTGGCTGGGCAAGGAGCTCACCGGGGACCCGCGCTGGTCGAACGCTGAACTGGCAACCAAGGGAGCGCCGGTGCGTTTGCCGCCCAAAGGCAAGGACCAGCCATGACCTATCACATCGAACTGGACGCCCCGCTCGACCGGCAGGTGGCGCTGATCGCCGCCGACCAGGCGGGCAAGGCGCGCCATGCGCTGCTCGGCGGGATCGCCGATCGCGACGAGGCGATCCACGAGGCGCGCAAGCGCTTCAAGAAGCTGCGCGGGCTCTATCGCCTCGTGCGCCCCTGCGCCGGCGACTTCTACGATGCCGAGAACGCACGCCTGCGCGACGCCGCGCGGAACCTGTCGGTGATCCGCGATGCGGCCGCGTTGGTCGAGACGATCGACCGGCTTCGCGACGATCCGGCCCACGAGGGCGTCGTCGACGATCTCGATCATGTGCGCGCCCGCCTCGTCGAACGGCGCAACGCCATCGCCGAGCAGGGCGGCGGCCTCGACGACGCGATGGCCGATGCCGTCGCCGCCTGCGAGGCGACGATGGAGGCGGCCGGCGCGCTCGACCTCAAGCTCGATCCCGACGAGGCGGCCGCGTGCCTCGCCGACGGCATGACAAAGACCTACAAGCGCGGGCGCAAGGCGCTCGGCAAGGCGCGGAAGTCCGGCGATCCCGAGCAGTGGCACGAGGCGCGCAAGCGCATGAAGTACCACGCCATGCACTGCCGACTGCTGCGCCACGCCTGGCCGGGCTCGATGCGCCTGCGCGCACGCCAGGCCAAGACGATCGCCGACCTTCTGGGCGACGACCACGATCTGGCCGTTCTCGCCGCTCTCGCCGATGACGAACCCGATCAGGTCGGAGACAAGGGCCCCCGCGCCAGCCTTTCGCACGCCATCGGCCTGACATCGGAGCGGCTCCGGTCCGAGGCGGTCGCGCTGGCCGAACCGATGCTGGCCGACAAGCCCAAACGGCTGCGCGCCGCCGTCGCCGCGCTTTGCCGGCTGGCCGCCTGACGGACGCCTCACGCGCTGTTTAATCGGTCTTTCACTGCCCCACGTCTACAATGCGGGCGGGACCATGCCGCCGGGGACACGATGACCGAGCAGCGCGACACGATACTGGATCGACTGGGCCGCTGGCTGGCCGGCAGGCTGGAAGCCGAATCGTCCGGCTATCAGCCCTATACGCCGTCCGACCCCGCCACGCTCTACCGCGCGCTCGAACCGGGCGATGTCCTGCTTGTCGAAGGCAACCGGCAGATCTCTGCCGCCATCAAATATCTCACCCAGTCCACATGGAGCCATTCGGCGCTCTATGTCGGCGATGCGCTCGACGAGGAAGACGCCAACGGCCACCGCAAGCGGCTGGTCGAGGTCAATCTTGGCACCGGCTGCACCGCCGAGCCGCTGGAGAAATACGCCACCTACAACACCCGCATCTGCCGCCCGGGGGGGCTGACACCCTCCGACCGGCAGGCCGTGGTCGATTTCATGGTCGGCAAGATCGGCCTGAAATACGACAACAAGAACATCGTCGACATGCTGCGCTATTTTCTGCCGACCCCGCCGGTGCCGGTGCGCTGGCGCCGCCGGCTGATCCAGTTCGGCTCGGGTGATCCGACCCGCGCGATCTGCTCGACGCTGATCGCCGAGGCCTTCCAGCATATCCGCTATCCCATCCTGCCCGAAATCACCCGGGCGCCGGGCCGGGCCCGCGCGGTCTCGGACTATTCGCGCCGCGAGATCCTGCATATCCGCCATCATTCGCTCTATACGCCGCGCGACTTCGACGCCTCGCCCTATTTCGAGATCGTCAAGCCGACCCTGCGCTTCGGCTTCGACTACACGCGGCTGACCTGGCATCGGCCGGCGCCCGAGCGCGAGGCCGAGGCCGCCGCCCCCGCCGAACCGGTGGCGATGAAGGGGTGATCTTCACCGCACGCCGCCGCACTTCGCGCTTTCCCGCCATCGGTTTCGCCCCTATATCGGCGCCATGACACAGACCCCGCGCAGCCACATCCGCAACTTCTCCATCGTCGCCCATATCGACCACGGCAAGTCGACGCTCGCCGACCGGCTCATCCAGATGACCGGGTCGCTCGAGGAGCGCGAGATGAAGGAGCAGATCCTCGATGCGATGGACATCGAGCGCGAGCGTGGCATCACCATCAAGGCCAACACCGTGCGGCTCGAATATGATGCGGCCGACGGCGAGCACTATGTGCTCAACCTGATCGATACGCCCGGCCATGTCGACTTCGCCTACGAGGTTTCCCGGTCGCTCGCCGCCTGCGAGGGATCGCTGCTGGTGGTCGATGCCAGCCAGGGGGTGGAGGCGCAGACGCTCGCCAACGTCTACCAGGCGATCGACAACGACCATGAGATCGTCACCGTCCTCAACAAGGTCGACCTGCCGGCCGCCGACGTCGAACGCGTCAAGGCGCAGGTCGAGGAGGTGATCGGGCTCGACGCGTCCGACGCCATCGAGATTTCCGCCAAGACCGGGCAGGGCGTCGACCAGGTGCTCGAGGCGATCGTCAGGCATCTGCCGCCGCCGGCCGAGGGCGAGCGCGACGCGCCGCTCAAGGCGCTGCTGGTCGACTCGTGGTACGATGCCTATCTGGGCGTGGTTGTCCTCGTGCGCATAGTCGACGGCCAGATGAAGAAGGGCCAGACCATCCGCATGATGGGCACCGGCGCCAAATACCAGGTCGACCGGGTCGCCGCGCTGACGCCCAAGCTGGTCGTCATTCCCGAACTCGGCCCCGGTGAGATCGGCGTCTTCACCGCCTCGATCAAGGAAGTCGCCGACACGCGCGTCGGCGACACCATCACCGAGGACAAGCGGCCGACCGAAAAGATGCTGCCCGGCTTCAAGCCGGCCCAGCCGGTGGTGTTCTGCGGCCTGTTCCCGGTCGATGCGGCCGATTTCGAGGATCTGCGCGCCGCGATCGGCAAGCTCAGGCTCAACGATGCCAGCTTCTCCTACGAGATGGAGACGTCCGCGGCGCTCGGCTTCGGCTTCCGCTGCGGCTTTCTGGGCCTTCTGCACCTCGAAATCATCCAGGAGCGGCTGGCGCGCGAATTCGACCTCGACCTGATCGCCACCGCGCCCTCGGTCGTCTACCGCATGACGCTCACCGATGGCAGCGAGACCGAACTGCACAATCCCGCCGACATGCCCGACGTGGTCAAGATCGCCACGATCGAGGAACCGTGGATCAAGGCGACGATCATGACGCCGGACGACTATCTCGGCGCCATCCTGCAGCTTTGCCAGGAGCGGCGGGGCATCCAGACCGACCTTGCTTATGGCGGCAGCCGCGCGATGGTCACCTATGAACTGCCGCTCAACGAGGTGGTGTTCGACTTCTACGACCGGCTCAAGTCGATCTCCAAGGGCTATGCCAGCTTCGACTATCAGATCGAGGGCTACCGCGAGGGCGATCTCGTCAAGATGAGCATCCTGGTCAACGAGGAGCCGGTCGACGCGCTGTCCATGCTGGTGCATCGGTCCGCTGCCGAAAAGCGCGGCCGCGTCATGTGCGAAAAGCTCAAGGACCTGATCCCGCGCCACATGTTCAGGATCCCGATCCAGGCGGCGATCGGCGGCAAGGTGATCGCTCGCGAGACGATCTCGGCGATGCGCAAGGACGTGACCGCCAAGTGCTATGGCGGCGATGTCACGCGAAAACGCAAGCTTCTCGAGAAGCAGAAGGAGGGGAAGAAGAAGATGCGCCAGTTCGGCCGCGTCGAGATTCCCCAGGAAGCGTTCATTCAGGTGCTGAAGGTCGACAGCTAGCATCGCGAGCCGATGCATGCACTGGCTGTCGATGGGGCGATCGACCTTATTCTATCACTCGCGGGCAAGCGGCATTCTAATGGGTTCAGAACGCGTTTTGCGGAAGCCGCAGGGCAGGCAAGCCGATCTATCAGCGCTCCACGGGAGACGGAGTATTGGGAGAGGGGGATGGCTGGGGAACCTGGATTCGAACCAGGACTAACGGAGTCAGAGTCCGCGGGTCTACCGTTAACCTATTCCCCAGCAGGCCGGCCGAACCGGGCGGCGGTCCGGCCCGCGACCGTCCATATATGGCCTCTGGCCGCGCGATGCAATCGGGGCGGCGCTTTTTGCCTTTGCGAAATGTGACACCGCTGTTACGCTTCGGGCAACTGCAGATAGCGCGCGTGCTGCGCCCATCGGGCTGCGCTGCGCGGGAAAGAAGATGTGACGATGCCTGGACCGGACACGCTCGTGTCTCCGGCGGGCCCGTCGGCCCGCGACGAGGGCGGACCACGCTCGGGACGGGGCGACCAGGGTCTGACGGACAGCGATCGGCATAAGCCTGCGCCGACCGGCGAGGCCGCGCGCCCGACTGACGACCGGATTTCCCGCGGCGAAGACGCCCGTGAGCCCGATGGAAGCCGAACGGATGGGGCCCACGCCGATGGCGCCTCGGGCGGTGCCGGAAGCGATGCGGGACCCTTCGCCAAGCGGCCTTCCAAGCGCGGCCGTCGCCGCCGTCGCCGGTCGACGAGCGCCGATGCCCCACCCACCGACAAGCCCGCACCGCAGCGCAAGGGACGCCGGCGCAAGCCGCGCGGTACGGTCGTTGGCCCCGCCCGGAACGAGGCCGGCCTGCCGGCCGACACCGATGCCGGGCCCGCCGAGCGCGCGCCCGCGCCTTCGGCGCCGCCGCAGGCCCCCGCCCTCGCCAACCGGACGCGGCCATCCCAGGCCTATGCTGCGCTCGATCTGGGCACCAACAATTGCCGGCTCCTCGTCGCCGTGCCGGCCAGGCCCGGCGCGTTCCGCGTGGTCGATGCGTTCTCGCGGATCGTGCGCCTTGGCGAGGGGCTCGGCGCGAGCGGGCGCCTGTCCGATGCGGCCATGGACCGCGCGGTCGAGGCGCTGGCGGTGTGCCGCGACAAGCTGATCGCCCGGCCGGTCGAACGCACCCGGCTGATCGCCACCGAGGCCTGCCGGTCGGCCGACAACGGCGCGGCCTTCCTCGAGCGCGTCTATCGCGAGACCGGGCTCAAGCTGGAAGTCGTCGACCGGGAAACCGAGGCGCGCCTCGCCGTCGCGGGCTGCGGCTCGCTGGTCGACCGGACGGCGCGCTCGACGGTGCTGTTCGATATCGGCGGCGGATCGTCCGAGATCGCGGTGATCGATCTGGACCGGGGCGGCGGCCGCAACCTGTCCGACAACATCGTCGGCTGGACCTCGCTGCCGATCGGCGTCGTCACGCTCGCCGAGCGGTTCGGCGGCACCCATGTCGATCCGGAGAGCTTTGCCGCGATGGTCGCCCACGCCGAGGACCTGCTGGCCGATTTCGCCGCGCGCCATCGCCGGTCCGGCGGCGGCCGCGACGATGCGTTCCACCTGATCGGCACGTCGGGCACGGTGACGACGCTCGCCGGCATTCATCTGGGCCTGAAGCGCTACGACCGGCGGCGCGTCGACGGGCTGTGGATGGCCGACCACGAGGTCGACCGGATCAACGACCAGCTCCTGTCCTGGTCGTTCGACGAGCGGGTGGCCAACCCGTGCATCGGCCGCGACCGGGCCGATCTGGTGCTGGCGGGCTGCGCGATCCTGCAGGCGATCCGCAACGTCTGGCCGGCGCGGCGGCTGCGCGTCGCCGATCGCGGCCTGCGCGAGGGCCTTCTGACCGAGATGATGGCCGCCGACGGGGTCTGGCGCCGCAGCCGCTACCGGCGCGGCCGGGCGCGCGGCCAGTCCGCCCCCAAATCCGGAGGGCGCTAGGATGGCGCGCAAGCCGGCCCGGCCCGGCGGCCGGTCGATCAACCAGCATGTGCGGCGCAAGCAGAAGCTCAAGCCGTCCTCGCGCCGCTGGATCGAGCGGCAGCTCAACGATCCGTACGTGCAGCGCGCCAAGCGCGAGGGCATGCGCTCGCGCGCGGCCTACAAACTCAGCGAAATCGACGACAAGCACGCCATCCTGACCCGTGGCGCGCGCGTGATCGATCTGGGCGCGGCGCCCGGCGGCTGGTGCCAGGTGGCGGTGGAGCGGACCGGCTCGACGCCCGAAGAGCCGCTGGTGGCGGCGATCGACTATCTGGGCATGGACCCGGTCCCGGGCGTCACCGTGCTGGAGATGGATTTTCTGGACGACGACGCGCCGGGCCGGCTGATCGAGGCGCTCGGCGGCGCGCCGGACGTGGTTCTGTCCGACATGGCCGCGCCGACCGTCGGCCACCGCCAGACCGACCACATGCGCACCATGCATCTGGTCGAGGTGGCCGCCGAGTTCGCCATCGAGGTACTGGAGCCGGGCGGCCATTTCCTCGCCAAGACCTTCCAGGGCGGCACCGAAAAGGCGCTGCTCGACCGGCTCAAGAACCATTTCGCCAAGGTCATCCACGTCAAGCCCGACGCCAGCCGCGCCGAGTCCGTGGAGCTCTATTTGTTGGCCAAGGGCTTCAAGGGCAGGGGGTGAGGCCCGGCGTCTGCTGCCGGTGCTGCGGACGGAGTGGCCATTGGTCGGGCGTCCGTAACGGGCGGGAAGCTGTCATTCGCTGCGCTGGCGAGACCATCTATGAGATACTGGCCAAAGCGGCCATTCGCTGCGACGAGTGCTGATGACGGCTCTGCGGAAGCGGACCTCCAACGAACATCAGCTCGTAGTGAGTACACAAGCGGTCGTTCTCGCGGGTTACAGAATCGTATGAATTCAGTCTAAGACGCTTGTTCCTGAGAGATGTTGTAGGGTTTCTTATGCCGTCGCGGTTGTCCCACGTCACCGATCGTGTTCCAAGGTATTCTTATTCATTCTGAAGCTTAGAGGTGTCTTCATGTCTGTATCCACGTTGCTCGATGGCATCGAGAAGGGGCGCATCGTGCTTCCAGCAATCCAGAGGGACTTCGTATGGAATGAGGACAGGATCGAAAAGCTCTTTGATTCCCTGTTTCGGGGCTACCCTATCGGTGTTGTGCTGCTATGGGATACGACGGAAGCGATCCAGTACCGGACCTTCGTGGCGGATCATCGCCGCGGAGCAAAAGTGGCCTACAAGGTCCACGACGGGGATACGGTGCAGTTGGTTCTCGATGGGCAACAACGCCTGACCTCACTCTACATCGCACTGCGCGGCTCTCTCGACGGACGAAAGCTGCACTTCGATGTTCTTAGCGGGCGCAGTTCGGACGACGCGAGCGAGGAGAAGTATTCGTTCCGGTTCATGACGCCAGACGAGGCGAAGGCGCGGAATGCCGAAGCTCTCGAAGATGATGACGAGGAGGCGGCGCCATCGCATTACGTTGCATTGACAGACTTTTCCGGGCCATCCGCTCCCGGCAGCAAGCTACGCCGTAAGCTGACAAAGGATTTTGATCTCAGTGAAGAGGACGAAGACCGAGTTGGTGACAACCTGCAGAGGCCTGTGAACGTGATGACCGAAAGTGGTGGATTGCTCCAAGAGCAGGTGATCGACAGCGGACTTCCTCAATCGACACCACCCCGCAAGACCGTGTTCGACATCCTCGAGATCTTCATGCGGATCAACACGCAGGGCATTAACCTGACAAGGTCGGACCTTATCTTGTCGATGTTACGCCTCCACTGGCCGGACGCGACCGAAGCACTGCCGGAGTTTATCAATGATGTGAATTCGAAGAGCAGCATTCAGATCGACTCGGACTTTGTGATCCGCTGCATCTTCTCTGTGGCGGACTTGGGCACGCGGCTCGATATCGCCCTGCTGCGTAAGGCGAAGAACGTTGAGAAGGTAAAGGCGGCTTATGACAAGACTACGGCCGCAATAGGCTCAGCCATCGACTTTACCCAGGAAGAGTGTCGGATTGGGTCAGTGAAGTTACTCAATGGTCTGAATACTTTGGTGCCCGTAGTTCACTACCTCGCTGCAAAAGAGAAGCCGATCGTCGCGAACGCCGATAAGATGGACCTGCGCCGCACAATTTACTTGATCGCGTTCTCCGGGGTGCTGACAAAACACTCGGACAGCCGCCCTGGCGGCCTTATTCGCGACGCTCTCGGGGGCAACCCCGCGCATTTCCCCTATGACCGTGTAGCGCGCTACGTGAAGGCAAAGACTCGTATTGAGGGAGCAGACAACCAACTGTTTGGAAACCACGTTCCTCTGGCGCTGGCCTTGGTGCAGGGCAAAACGGACGGAAAGACACTCTACGCGCGCAACGTCGCGGAGACAGATCACATATTTCCACGCTCGAGGCACGGCGATGACCCGCTGATCGACGACATCGGGAACCTTTGGTTCCTGCCTCAGCATGTGAATCGCAGCAAGACGGATTCTAAGCCCGCCATCTACTTGGCTGATGTGGATGATGAGACGCTAGAGTCTGCGCTAATCGACCGCGAAGACCTGAGGAAGAGCTTAACGGCCTTCGTTAGGGCGCGCCGAAAAAAGATGATCACAGCGCTGCAGGAGCGAACCGGAATCTCGTCTCTATAACCGATAGCACACCGGGCATTGATCGGACGCGGCCAAAACCCTTTGCCACAACCTATGCGCAGAAGGACGTTCGGGCCTGACCCACTTCCCATGCAGCCGCAACGCCAGAAGGTTATCTCGGACAGAACCCCAAGCTACAAACCGACGTCGTCCTGGCACTTTTCCGGTTGGTAGCGGGAGCGGCCGTTCGCTGCAGCGAGTCGAACTTGCAACGAGGGCTCGGAGCAACCCCGCTGAACTGGCGTTTAATGTCCGCTAAGGGCCGCAACCTGACGGCCACCACCGCCTCACACCACCATCTGAAACAGCACGCCCGAGACGATCGCGCCGGTGACGCCGAGCGCCAGATAGGTCGCGAACACCGGCGCGCGCACCAGCGACCAGACCGCGGCCATGGCGGGGATCGAACTGACCGCGCCGGCGATCAGGAACGCCATCGCCGCGCCGTCGCTCATGCCCTGTTCGGTCAGGCCCGCCAGCAACGGGGGTGCGACATAGGAATTGAGGTAGGCGGGCATGCCGACCAGCGCCGAGACGACGATCGGGCCGAGCCCCTCGCCGCCGACGAGGCCGGCGATCAGCGAGGCGGGGACGTAGGTCACCAGCAGCGCTTCGAGCACGTAGGCCAGCGCCAGCCACTGGGCGAGGAAGGCGGCGTTGGCGCGCAGTTCGGCGCTGAAAATGTCGGTGCGATGCCCTTCGGCCCAGAACCGCCAGACGGGACGGCCATCGAACGGCGAGGGACCGCAGCCGCAGCCCTTGCGCACGGTTCCGCGCGAGACCGACGTGAACAGACCGCCCGCCGTCAGCGCCTTGACGATGAACCCGCCCGCCAGCCCGAGGCCGACCGCGGCGACCGCCTTGCCGATCGCGAACGGCCAGCCAAGCGCGGCTGCGGTGATCAGCAGCGTCGGCGGGTCGATCAGCGGCGAGGCGAGCCAGAACGCCATGATCGCCGACAGCGGCGCGCCCACCGCCAGCAGCCCGGCGATGAACGGGATCACCTCGCACGAGCAGAACGGGGCCAGCCCGCCGAACAGCGCGGCCAGCACGATGGCGCGGGTCTCGCGGCCCTCGAAGGCCCGGCCGATGGCCGCTTCGGCACCGGCCGCCTTGAGCCAGGCGATCAGGATCACCGCGAACGCGATGTAGGGCAGGGTGCCCAGGAACGCGGCCGCGGCAAAGCCGACGATCGCGTCGAACCGGGAAGGGTCGAGGAACGAGATGATCAGCGGAACGGCGATGACGATCGCCCATGGCGTCGCCAGCACGGCAAGCGGATTGGTCGTGCGCTCCGGCGTTGCCTGCGCGCTTCCGGTCTCGACGGTGCTCATGCGGCGTCCTCCCGATCGGAGGCGCTGTCGGCGCAGCATTCTTCGAGCAGATAGCCGCCCAGCCGTTCGAGATGATCGAACCGGGCGCGGTTGAAGACCGAGCGGCCCCGGCGCTCCTGCTCGATCAGCTCGGCCGAAGCCAGAAAGCGCAGATGGTGGGCGAGCGTCGAGGCGGCCATGGCGGTTCGCGCCTGAATGTCGCCGACGGTCAGACCCTCCGGACCCGCCTTGACGAGCAGAAGCAGCACTTCGAGGCGCGGTTCCGAGCCGATCGCCGCGAACCCTTGGGCGGCCTGTTCGATGTCCATCACAATCTCCTATAGAACTAGATTTCTAGTTATATCGTGATGAAACCCGTGTCAATCGGTGCGATGGGCCTTTTGCGATCGTGCGGGCCGTGATACGGGCCACTGCCAACGTGACCGGGCGGCGCGGCACCTCGCGCCCCGACAGGCGGGATTTTCGCGATGGCAAAGATCATTGAAACGGCAAGCGGGCCCTATGCCCTGACCTTCGACGACGTGCTGCTGCAGCCCGCCGCGTCCGAGGTGCTGCCGGCCGAGACACGGATCGGCACGACGATCGCACGCGACATCGAACTGTCGCTGCCGATCCTGTCGGCGGCGATGGACACGGTGACCGAATCGCGCCTCGCCATCGCCATGGCGCAGGCCGGGGGCCTCGGCATCATCCACCGCAACCTCAATCCCGAGGAGCAGGCCGAGGAGGTCCGCCAGGTCAAGAAGTTCGAAAGCGGCATGGTGGTCAACCCGGTGGTGATCGGCCCGGACGCGACGCTCGCCGACGCCAAGGCGCTGATGCGGGCCCATCGCATTTCCGGCATTCCGGTCGTCGAGGATGGCGGCATCGGCAGCCAGCGGCCCGGCCGGCTGGTCGGCATCCTGACCAATCGCGACGTGCGCTTTGCCTCCGACCCGGACCAGAAGGTCCACGAACTGATGACGCGCGAAGGCCTCGTGACCGTCCGCGAGAGCGTCGATCAGGAAGAAGCCAAGCGGCTGCTGCATCAGCACCGGATCGAAAAGCTGCTCGTCGTCGACGGGCGCGGTTTCTGCGTCGGCCTGATCACCGTCAAGGACATGGAAAAGGCCCAGCTCAACCCGCACGCGGCCAAGGACGCCCAGGGGCGGCTGCGCACCGGTGCCGCGGTCAGCGTCGGCGCGGACGCGCTCGAACGCGCCGAACGGCTGATGGACGCCGGCGTCGACGTGATCGTGGTCGACACCGCGCACGGCCACTCCGCGCGGGTGCTCGAGGCGGTCGGCGCGGTCAAGAAGCGCTCGAACGCCGTGCGCATCATCGCCGGCAACGTCGCCACCGCCGACGGCACGAAGGCGCTGATCGATGCGGGCGCCGATGCGGTCAAGGTCGGGATCGGGCCGGGCTCGATCTGCACCACGCGCATGGTCGCCGGTGTCGGCATGCCGCAGCTTGCCGCCGTGATGGGCGCGGCCGAAGTGGCGCACAAGCACGGCGTGCCGGTGATCGCCGATGGCGGCATCAAGCTGTCGGGCGATCTCGCCAAGGCCCTGGCGGCGGGCGCCGACGCGGCCATGGTCGGCTCGGTTCTGGCCGGCACCGACGAGAGCCCCGGCGAGGTCTATCTGCACCAGGGCCGTTCCTACAAGGCCTATCGCGGCATGGGGTCGGTCGGCGCGATGGCGCGCGGCTCGGCCGACCGCTACTTCCAGGCCGAGGTGCGCGACACGCTCAAGCTGGTGCCCGAGGGCATCGAGGGCCAGGTGCCCTACAAGGGACCCGTCGCCGGCGTCCTGCACCAGCTCGCCGGCGGCCTGCGCGCGGCGATGGGCTATGTCGGCGCGCGCGATCTGGCCGAACTGCACGAAAAGGCGCATTTCGTGCGCATCACCAATTCGGGCCTGCGCGAAAGCCACGCCCACGGCGTGCAGATCACCCGCGAAAGCCCGAACTATCCGGGCGGCGGGTGAGGGGCATCTTCGCGGCGGCCGTGCCGTTCCCTGACAAAGTGCCCGGCCTTCCCCTCCTTCGTCATCCTCGGCCATGAGCCGAGGATCCATTCCGTGAAGTACCCGCTGGACGCTTCGGCATCAGAACGCGCCGTGTCGTCGATCTCATCACTGGTCGCGGGCACAACGGAATGGATCCCTGGGTCAGGCCCAGGGATGACGGCGCATGGCCGCGAAAGCTCGGACTATCCGGGGGGAGGGTGAGGGGCGGGCGGACCGTCTACCCGTCCGCGTTCACGGTTACCTCTCGCCGGCACCGACGGATTTCAGGAAGTCCTCGCGGGGCTCGCACGCAGCCGTCGTCTCAAGGACCGACCGGTAATCACCTGTTTCGACCGCCGCCATCACCGCCGCACGGCGTTTGGGCGGCAGGCTGTCAAGATAGAGACCGTCGCTCGTTTCGGCGTCCTCGAACGTGAACGACGGCAAAGGCAGGCCGGCATCCACCTGTCGCTTGCGGCGCTCGACGAGGTAGAGTGCGACGTCCGGGTTGAGCGCGACGAACGCATCGATGCCGATGGTTCGGTGCTGCCGCGTCGCGGCGATGAACCGGTCGACAAGGCCCGGCATTTCATGGCGCATTGCAAGCGGGATCATCTCGGCGATGAGCTCCCTGAGCTCGGGGTCCGCCTCCCGGCTCGACCATCGTCCGCACCAGACCGGCAGGCCGCTGTGAAGGTCAAGCCAATGCAGCGGCGCCCGTACCATCCGTGTGAGCAGCGGATCGGCGAAATGGCATCTGACTTCGACGATGTAGGTCGAAAGCCCGACACCGCGAAGCCATGCCTGCCGCCATGCCGGGTCGTTCCGGAAATGCGCGAAACGCGGATATTTCTCGACATAAGCGTCGATCAGAACGTCGATCCGTCGTCCGCAACCGTCGGCCTGTTCGGCGTCCCAATAGCGCTCCCGGACATCGGGCTCCAGCTCCCGGTAGGGCGTCGCGGGGAACGCCGCAAACTGCTGGGGACCGTGAGCGGGGCTGGCAACATAGGCGGCCGCCCCGGCCGGTCCGGCAATCCATGCCGTGAACAGCGCGACGAGACCGAGGCGGAAAGACTTAATCCAACGGGGCAAATCCAATGAGATCATCGGAGCACGTATAGGAGATGACCGATGAAGATTACCACAAATGACGTCAAATCCAACCGATGCCGCGTCCTGGCTGAGAAAGACATGATGAGAGGCTTTTTCACTGCGCGGCGGGCGAAGAATCGTCCGATAACTAGTCTATTGACATTTGCTGTTCTTCGGAAGCCCGCATCGTCGACGCTCCTGATGGCGTCCGCACATGGATGACGGCGTCGGCGTCCACGTGAAGCCGCGTCCAGCCGTCGAGCCCGTCCATCACGGCAAGGTTCGGGTCGGCGGGCTTGAGTAACGTCCAACCGATTTCGTGCGCGTCGAGCAGCGGTTCGATTTCCTCGGGCTTGCCGGCCATGGCGATGGTCTCGGCGATGAACGCGCCATTGTCGAAAAGGCGGTCGGCGCGGCCGTCGATGAAGGTCGGGATGCCCGCGCGGATCAGCGCGCCGCCGAAATCGTAGCTGTTCATGACATTGCCTTCGAGACCGGCCGCGCGCGCCGCCGCGATGGCACTGGCGGGATAGACCGTGCCGGGCGGCTGCAGCCGGTCCGTCGTCAGGGCCGAGGCAATCAGCACGAGACCGAGCGCCGCCATCGCCGTGCAGACCGTGCGTGACCTGCGCCCGGCAAGGCGTTGCAGCCCGTCGAAATCGCCACGACGCTCCCATGCGCGGCGCGCCATACCGGGCAGGCAGCGGGCGATTTCACGCGCCAGAAGCGACTCGGTCAGCAGGTAGAAGAACGGCGCAAAGCGCGCATGCGTGACGAACATGTAGAGCATCAGCCCGACGAACACGGCCTTGGCCAGCGGCGCGCGCAGCGGCGTGGCGAGGAACGCGACGATGATCGCGATCAGGCTGAACGCGGCAAGCGGGTCGGCGCCGAAATCGAGCGGCTGCCATTCGGCGATGTGGGCCAGCGCGGCATTGTCGACCATGACGAATGTCGACGCGATCGCCTGCCAGCCGTACGGATGGACCATCGCCGCGACGGGGCACAAGGCGCCGAAGACGATCCAGCCGTGCAATGGGCGGTGGCGCCGGAGCGCGGCGAGCGACCAAGTGCCAGGCCGGGCCAGCAGATCGTCGCGGGCGGCGAAATGAACGAACGCCGCGCCGGCAGCGAGAAAACCGAGCGTGAAGCTGCCGTGCAGGTTGGCCCACAGCATCATCGCGCCGAGCGCAAGCAGGTCCGGGGCGCGCCGGTCGTCGGCTGCGTTCCACACGTGGATGACGAACCAGATGGCGAAAGGCAGCGCCAGCATGTGCGGCCGGGCGACGAAGACGCTGCTCGACATGCCGAACGCCCACAGCGCGACCGCAAGGGCCGGCAGCGGCGCCAGATGGCGCGCGAGCTGGCCGTGCACGAGGGCAAACGACGCGATGACCGCCGCGATCGTGATCGCGACGATGCCGGCCCAGCCGCCCAGATCATGCGCCAGCGACAGGACGACACCCGAAAGCCACTGCTTGGCGATCCATGGTGCGCCGTCAAAGGTGTGCGAATAGCTGTCGGCGACAGGAAACGCGCCGGTTGCCCTGATGTCCTGGCCGATGCGGATGTGCCAGAGCGTGTCCGGATCGTTCAGAAGGTTCGGCGCGACAAGGCACACCATCGCCGTCGCGAGCAGCAGGCCGAACGTGCGAACGCTCAGCGCGATCGCAGCGGGCCGCACGTCTCCGCCCGCCGCCGGCGCTGCGCCTGAAATCTGGCTCGTCGTGTCGGACATGGCTCACCGGACCGCTGCAAACCGGTCCAGCCTATCGGGCAAGCGCTTAAGAACGGCCTAAGCGGACGCCTTGCCGCTGCCCGAGCGGCGCGAGGCAGGCTTTGCCCCCTTCTTCGTGTGGGCATGGGCGGACTTGGCCCGCATCGGCCGGCGCTTCGGCGATGCGCCGGCGGCGAAGTCGGTGCGGCGGTCGTGCGAATAGAGGTAGTCGCGCACCACCGGCACCGCGTCCTGGCGCCGTGCGAGCTGCAATTGGAAGACCACGTGCTCGCCGTAGCGGAACGACAGTTCGCTCGAGGCGAGATAGAAGTCCCACATGCGCACGAAGCGCTCGTCATGGAGTTCGGCCGCCCGGTCGGCATTGGCCAGGAACCGTTCGCGCCAGGCGCGCAGCGTGTCGGCGTAGTGCAGCCGCAGGATCTCGGCGTCGAGCAGGTAAAGCCCCTGCGCCTCGATGTGCGGGACGAGTTCGGATAGCGCCGGAATATAGCCGCCCGGAAAGATGTACTTGTCGATGAACGGATTGGTGGTCGCCGGCGGTCCCGTGCGGCCGATCGTGTGGATCAGCGCGACGCCGTCCTCGGCCAGAAGCCGGCGCACCTGCGCGAAGAATTCGCCATAGCCGTTGATGCCGACATGTTCGAGCATGCCGACCGAAACGATCCTGTCGAATGTCTCATCGAGGCTGCGGTAGTCGGTCAGTTCGAACCGGGCCCTGTCGCCAAGGCCCGCTTCGGCGGCCCGTTCGCGGGCCGAGGCGAACTGCTCTGTCGACAGCGTCACGCCGAATACCTCGGCATCGGCGTGGCGGGCGAGATCGACGGCGAGCCCGCCCCAGCCCGATCCGATATCGAGCACGCGCTGGCCCGGCTCGATGAAAAGCTTGCGGGCGATGTGGCGCATCTTGGCCGTTTGCGCCTCGTCGAGCGACATGCCGGGCTCGGCGAAATAGGCGCACGAATACTGCATGTTCTCGTCGAGAAAGAGCCGGTACAGATCGTTGCCCAGATCATAGTGATGGGCGACGTTCCGGCGGGCGCGCGCCGGCGGGTGCGCCCGCTTGAGTGCGCGGCGGAGCCTGCGCATCGGCGATGTTCCGGCGACCGGCCGCTCGCCCGTGCCGTAAAGGTCCCGCCATAGCAGATCGAGCAGGGGGTAGATGCCGGCGTCCTCCGGCACCAGCGCCCCTTCCATGTAGGCTTCGCCGAACCTCAGGTCGGGATTGCGCAGGATACGGCCGATCCACCGCTCGTCCGTCAGCCCCACCGACAGTGCGGGCCCGGACGAAGTGCCATAATCTCTGGTGTGACCGTCGGGGAAGCGCACTTGCAGATGCGCCGATCGGATGTTCCGGCCAAGGAAGCGATCGAGTTGTCGGCCGTAGAAACCCATGTCCTTTCCGCCCGTTCTGCTCGGCCCGAAAGACACGCCCCGCCAACAGATTAAGCCAATTTCGGCGCAATGCCAATCAGCCCTGTCCGGTTCCCGGACGCGGGCCGGCCGGGCAGGCCCTTTCGCCCGGACCGCCGTTCGGCTAATGCGGCGCCGACGCGAACGAAGCGGAAGCGAAAACCATGCGCCTTGGCGGACGGGTGGCGGCGGCGATCGAAGTGCTCGCCGACATCGAAGACAACAGGAGACCGGCTTCGGTCGCGCTGGCCGACTGGGGCAAGACGCACCGTTTCGCAGGCTCGGGCGACCGCGCCGCGATCGGAAATATCGTCTATGACGCGCTGCGCCGCCGCGCATCTCTTGCCTTCCGCATGGACGAGGACGGTCCGGTCGCCCTGGCGCTCGGCGTCCTCGCCTTTTCGTGGGCGATGAGCACCGAGAAGATCGCCGAAGCGTTCACCGACGACAAGTTCGCCCCCGCCGTCCCGCTGGCACAACTCGAAGCAGCCGGCGCGCGCGATCTGACCTTTGCCGACCCGCATATCGAGGCCGACGTGCCGCCCTGGTGCGGCGACCTTCTTGCCGAGGGTTTCGGCGAGGAATGGGTCGAGGAGGCCAAGGCGTTCGCCGAGCGGCCGCCGCTCGACCTGCGCGTCAACACGCTGGCCGCAAGCCGCGACAAGGTGCTCAAGGCGCTGTCGAAGTCGGGCGCGAAACCGACGACGATCGCAAGACACGGCGTGCGCATCAAGGCGCCCCGCCGCGAGGGCCGCCTGCCGAACGTGCAGGCCGAACCGGCCTTTCAGAAGGGCTGGTTCGAGGTGCAGGACGAAGGTAGCCAGATCGTCGCCGACCTTGTTTTCGCGCAGCCCGGCGAACAGGTGTTCGACTTCTGCGCAGGCGCGGGCGGCAAGACGCTCGCGCTCGCCGCGGCGATGGAGAACAAGGGCCAGGTGCACGCGTTCGATGCCGACAAGCAGCGTCTGGCGCCCATCTTCGACCGTCTCAGGCGCGCCGGCACGCGCAACGTGCAGGTGCATGCGGCCGACGACGACCTCGCGCCGCTCGAGGGTCGTTTCGACAGGGTCGTGGTCGACGCGCCGTGCAGCGGCTCGGGAACCTGGCGCCGCCATCCCGATGCGAAGTGGCGCCTGACGCAGCAGCAACTCGAACAGCGCTGCGCCGAGCAGGCCGCCATTCTCGACGATGCGGTGCGCTTCGTCCGGCCCGGCGGCTATCTGTGCTACATCACCTGTTCGGTCTTCGCCGAGGAAAACGAAGCTCAAATCTATGCCTTCGGCGACCGGCATCCGGGCTGGTCGCTGCTTTCGGCCGGCGAGGTCTGGCAGGACCTTTACGGCTTCAACAAGCCGCAACCCTGGTCGGCTGATCTGAACTGCATCACGCTGACGCCGCGTTCGACCGGCACGGACGGCTTTTTCTTCGCGGTCATGCAGCGCGAGACCGGCTGACCGGAACCGGCGCCACTTGCCTCCGTTGATCCTGTTACCGATATCTCGATGAACGATGGAGTGGCCGGCCATGGGCAAGGACAACACGCTTGACGATCTGACCGGCGGACAGCACCGCCGCACCGACGAAAGGAAGAGCAGCTTGCGGCGTTGGCTCGTGCTCGCCGCCTTCATCGTGCTCGCCTGGGGCGGAGGCACACTGATCGGCGTGGCGACGCCACCGGGACAATGGTACGCCGACCTGCAGAAGCCGTTCTTCAATCCGCCGGCCTGGGTCTTCGGCCCTGTCTGGACGGTGCTCTACGTGCTCGTGGCGATCGCCGGCTGGCGCACCTGGATGCGGAACTATCGCGGCCTGACAATGCAGGTCTGGTTCGCCCAGCTTGCCGTCAACTTCCTCTGGTCCCCGGCATTTTTCGGCATGCAGCGTCCGGGCTATGCGCTGCTGATCATCGCCGTCATGATCGTTCTGACCGTTCTCTTCATGCGCCTTTCGGTGCGCGATGACGACAGGGCGAGTGCCTGGCTGATGGCGCCCTATCTTGCCTGGATCAGCTTCGCCGCGCTGCTGAACGCCGCCATCTGGTGGCTGAACTGACCGCATGAAAAACCCCGGCACCGGGCCGGGGTTTCTCGTTTCGTATCGCGGCTTGAGTGGTCCGCGCCGCCGCGTCAGGCCGCCTTCTTGTTGAGGCGATCCTCGGCGATGTCGGTGAGCTTGCCGTCGGCGCTCTTCTCCTCGGCGAGCGTGTCGCCAAGCAGCTTGACGGCCTCGTCGTTGCCCAGAAGCTTGGCCCAGGTGATCAGCGTGCCGTAGCGCGTGATCTCGTAGTGTTCCACGGCCTGGGCGGCGGCCGTCAGGGCCGCGTCCAGCGTCTCGGCGTCGTCGATCTCGCCCATCAGTTCCTCGGCTTCCTGGACGATGCCTTCGATCGCCGGGCATTCCTCGCCGGCCGGCTTCTTGTCGATCGTGCCGAAGACGCGCTCGAGCCGCGTGATGTGGTTGGCGGTCTCCTCGCGGTGCGTCTGGAACAGTTCCTTGAGCTTGTCGCTGTTGGCCTTCTCGACCATCTTGGGCAGGCTCTTGTGGATGTGCCGCTCGGCGAAATAAATGTCCTTGAGCGTGTGTTCGAAAAGGTCCGAAAGATCGGTAACAGACATGGTAGTCTCCTTTTGTCTGGGGCGCGCCGGACCTTGGCGTCCGGCTTGTCTGGCAAACGGTCGGTTCGCCTTCGCCGTTCCCTCGGCCGTGGCAAAAATATCGGCCGGCCGCCGCAATGCGTGGGTAGCTCGGGCCCCGGCCGGCTTGTCGATTGCGTCGGGGGCCGTGCTGGCGTAAGCGCGGACATATCGGCGTCAACGGCACGGAGCTTCAAAATGGCGGAGACCATGCGAACCGGCCGATGTCTTTGCGGCTCGGTCCGGTTCGCCGCCGAACCCCGGAAACCGCACATCGCCGCCTGCCATTGTGGCATGTGCCGGCGCTGGGCCTCCGGTCCGTTCATGGCCGTCCACTGCCGCAACGTGCGCTTCGAGAGCGACCGGCATGTCCGCCGTTTCCGATCCTCGGACTGGGCCGAGCGGGGCTTTTGTGACAGATGCGGCAGCACGCTCTTCTATCACATGCTCGGCTCGGACGAGTACGGAATGGCCGCCGGGCTCTTCGACGATCTGAAGGGGCTTCAGTTCGCGCTGCAGCTCTATATCGACCACAAGCCGGACTTCTACGCCTTCGCCCAGCAGACCAGAACCTTGACCGAGGCGGACATCGTCGCCCGAAACCCCGGATCCAAATGACCGAGACATCCCATCCCGAAACCGTGCTGATCGTCGACTTCGGCAGCCAGGTGACCCAGCTCATCGCCCGGCGCGTGCGTGAGGCCGGCGTCTATTCCGAGATCGTGCCGTTCCAGTCGGCGGACGAGGGGTTTGCGCGCCTTGCGCCGAAGGCCGTGATCCTGTCGGGCGGGCCGGCCTCGACCGTCGACATCGGCTCGCCGCGCGCCCCGCAGGCGATCTTCGAGGCAGGCGTACCCGTGCTCGGCATCTGCTACGGCCAGCAGACCATGTGCGCCCAGCTCGGCGGCGCGGTGGAGGGCGGCCATCATCGCGAGTTCGGCCGCGCCTTCGTCAGCGTCGAACGCCAGAGCCCGCTGTTTGAAGGGGTCTGGTCCGAGGGCGAAAGGCATCAGGTCTGGATGAGCCATGGCGACCGGGTGACCGCGCTGCCCGAGGGCTTTGCGGTGATCGGCACCTCGCCGAACGCGCCCTTCGCCGCCATCGCCGACGAGACCCGCCGCTATTATGGCGTCCAGTTCCATCCCGAGGTCGTGCACACGCCCGACGGCGCCCGGCTGATCGCCAATTTCGTGCACAGGATCGCCGGGCTGAAGGGCGACTGGACGATGGCCGCCTACAAGGACCAGGCGATCGCCGCCATCCGCGAGCAGGTCGGCGACGGCAAGGTCATCTGCGGGCTTTCGGGCGGCGTCGATTCCTCGGTCGCCGCCTTGCTGATCCACGAGGCGATCGGCGACCAGCTCACCTGCATCCTGGTCGATCACGGGCTGATGCGGCTGAACGAGGCGGCCGAGGTCGCCGAGATGTTCCGCCAGCACTACAACATCCCGCTCGTCCATGCCGACGCCTCCGACACCTTCCTCGACGCGCTCGACGGCGTTTCCGACCCCGAGCTCAAGCGCAAGACGATCGGCAAGCTGTTCATCGACGTGTTCGAGGCCGAGGCGAAAAAGCTCGGCGGCGCCGACTTCCTCGCCCAGGGCACGCTCTATCCCGACGTGATCGAGAGCGTCTCGTTCACCGGCGGCCCGTCGGTGACGATCAAGAGCCACCACAATGTCGGCGGCCTGCCCGAACGCATGGACATGAAGCTGGTCGAGCCGCTGCGCGAACTGTTCAAGGACGAGGTGCGCGAACTGGGGCGCGAGCTGGGCCTGCCCGACAGCTTCATCGGCCGTCATCCGTTCCCCGGGCCCGGCCTTGCCCTGCGCTGCCCGGGCGCGGTGACGCGCGACCGGCTCGACATCCTGCGCCAGGCCGATGCGATCTATCTCGACGAGATCAGGAAGGCCGGCCTTTACGACGCGATCTGGCAGGCCTTCGCGGTGCTGTTGCCGGTGCAGACGGTCGGCGTGATGGGCGATGGCCGCACCTACGAATATGTCTGCGCGCTGCGCGCGGTGACCTCGGTCGACGGCATGACCGCCGACTTCTATCCCTTCGACATGGGCTTTCTGGGCGAGGCGGCCACGCGCATCATCAACGAGGTCCGCGGCATCAACCGTGTCGTCTACGACGTGACCTCGAAACCACCCGGCACCATCGAGTGGGAGTAGGGGTGACTCTAACTGCTCGTCCCGATCAATGTTGTGTCAGAACACCAGCGTTCTAGTTCGGCCATGAAGACGACCAAGACTGAAGCGGAAATTCGAGATTTCCTCGCCCAGAACCTCGACATGATCGAGCCAGGGTTGGTGCTGCAGAAGAAGGAACAGCACCTTCCGAATGACGATGGAGCCACCGGCTTCGTCGACATTCTTGCACGCGACCAGAAAGGTCGCATCGTCATTATCGAAATCAAGAAATCGAACGCGACCGCGCGAGAAGCCGTACAAGAGCTCGTGAAATACGCAGCCTTGGTGCGCGCAAAATCGCTGATTAAGTCCACTGAGTATCGGCTGATCGTGCTCTCAGTCGAATGGCACGAGCTGCTGACGCCTTTCTCAGAATTCTATCACGTCACCCGCTACGACCTGAAAGGCGGACGAATCGTCCTAGGAGCGGACAGGCTTCCCGAGCGCATCGAATGGATCGAACCCTTACCAAAGCAGGCAGAGCGATCCTTCTCGCGACGACGCTTCATCTGGGAATACGATGATCTAGGGAAGGCGCGCGCCGGCGCGAAAGCCGGTGCTCAGCGCATGGAGGAAATCGGCCTGCGCAATTTCATCTTTGCCGTCATCACCCTAGCGGATGACAGCGAGGGCATCTCGCACCTCGTCTATTTTGCTCAACAGGAGGAGAGCGCAGAGTTTTATCGGGAGATCATTAACCGCCGTTTCTCCGGCGACGATTTGGAGGATTTCAACGCTTGGCTTGAGGATATGTCCGAGCCCAGCGACATCCTAGGTGAGCTGGCCGACAAAGCGTGGGACGGCAGCAGCGAGGAAGACTCGTTCTACAAGTTGATGGACGCGGAGGAGATGCAGATTTCCCACCCGGAGAAGGCTCAGCATTGGCTCTCCGAGGATGTCGCAAAAGAAGTTGAGGTCGTTCGGGTTGGCCTGTTCGATGAGGCTAATTTGTCAGATCGCGACCTGTTGGCCGAACTGCGCGGCATGCAGGGCGGCTCCACTCACTACGCCGACATTGTTGCATCTCTGGCGTCCAAGCCTGAGGTCGATGCCCTGCTGGCTGCCGGTGATGAGGTGTTCTTCTACAACCCGGTTTGGCGTGCTGCCGTGCACAACATTGTGGCCCATGCGCAGCACAGGGGCGCAGCGTCGCTAGAGCTGAAGGCCTTCTCAAACGACGATATTCTGAAGACGTTAGTTTGGATTCCGTCCGGCACCCCAAAATACGTTCCCATCTTTACAGCGAGGCTCAGCTTTGCGGACCATGAGGAGGTGTTCGCGGGAGTGGTCGATTGGAACGGCCATTGCCCTGATTGGAAGGCGTTGATCAATACGTATCTCGACGGCGACGCGAAAAGCCTCATGTGGCATCGCCACTTCGGATCGATCCGCTCTCTCAACGGAGAGATCATGGATTCCTTAGGCTTGAGCTACGGCCTGCTTCACAAGGCCGACCTCAGCAACGATGAGCCCGTTGTCCCGATCGTCTTTCAAGGTCTCTCATTCTCCGAACGGAAGAGCCCCAAAAAGCGATATTTCGAGATTCTGTCATGCAACGAGTTCATGTCGAGCGCTATCAGTAACGAAGCCAGCTTCGATTTTGAGTTCTCGACAATGCTGGGAAGCCAGATGGGCGACTGAAAGCTGACGGTACTTGTCAGTGTGCACGAGATATTGGCATTGTGCATTATGGAGTGCCAGATTCGGTCAATCGACGGCGATAGATGGCGGAGCCGCGAAATTTTTCTCATTCCAATTTCAAGCGTGAAGACAACAGGATAGCTTTTTGACGGGCCTGCTGCTGGATCTTCGCCCGAGCGGCCAAAAGTTATTCAAAGATTTCAATGCGTTA
This sequence comes from Roseitalea porphyridii, assembly GCF_004331955.1. Taxonomy (NCBI): domain Bacteria; kingdom Pseudomonadati; phylum Pseudomonadota; class Alphaproteobacteria; order Hyphomicrobiales; family Ahrensiaceae; genus Roseitalea; species Roseitalea porphyridii. The sequence continues at coordinate 898,182 of NZ_CP036532.1, forward strand.
TATTAGCAAAGATCGATTGAGTGGGAGTGAGGGGTAGAGGAAGCGGCGGCTCCGGGCGCCAAACGGCACTGCACGGCGGCCCGTCCCGCCCATGCAGGTGGCAATGGTCGTTCCCGGCGGCCATCAATGCTCCGGCAGTCCGGGCTCGGTCGCAACAAGGCTTGGCCGGGCGGCAACCGATGACCACCAGTCGGAAAGCGCCGAACGGCTGCGCAAGGCATCGGCACCTTCCGGCGCCATGGCGAAGTAGGCGATCATCGGGGCAAGGTGACAGTCCGCGAGAGTGAACGTGGTTCCGTTAAGCACCAACCCTTCTGCGGCCAGTCGATCCAGGGCATCGAGTACGATCGAGGAGGCTTTCAGGCCCGCTGCGATCTCGGCTTCGTTGGCTTTCTCCCCGGCCGCCGGTCGGAATATCGCGTGCTCGAACACCTGACGTATCAGCGGACGATAGGCGTAGCTGTCGACGATCGAGATCACCTGCATCATGCGCCCAAGCGAGGGGGCTGCCGTCGGTGTGAGTTCGGGCCCAGGGAAAGCCGCGTCGATGTAGCGGGCGATGGCGACCGTCTCGTAGATGTCGTACGCACCGTGGCTGAGAACAGGCACGCGCCCGAATGGATGTCTTTGGAGAAACGAGGCGGGCAGGCCCGCATCGAAGGGGTTCACGTCCTCGACCTCGTAGTCGACATCCTTCTCGAACAGGACGACGCGCGCGATGCGGTGGTAAACGCTGAACCGATAGCCGCGAAGCACGACGGACTTTGACATCACGCCTTTTACCAGCCGTCCTGCGATTGTGTCACCCGAGTGTCGGGATGGCGAACTGCACATCGTTGGCGGCGCTGGTTGGCCAGCGCGTCGTCGTGGTCTTCATGCGGGTGTAGAAGCGTATGCCTTCCATGCCGTGCATGTTGTGATCGCCGAAGTTGGACGCCTTCCACCCGCCAAAGGAATGGAACGCCATCGGCACCGGGATCGGAACGTTGACGCCGACCATGCCGACTTCGATGTCCTGGCTGAACCGGCGCGCCGTATCGCCGTTGGACGTGAAGACGGCCGTGCCGTTCGCGTAGCTGTGACGATGGATCAACTCGACGGCCTCGTCATAGGACCGGCGTCGAACGACCGACAGGACCGGGCCGAAGATCTCGTCCTTCCACACATCCATGTCCGGTGTGATGTGATCGAGAAGCGTCGCGCCCATGAAAAAGCCGTTCTCGTAGCCCTGCCTGTCCTGGCGGAAATCGCGGCCATCGACGACGAGCCTGGCGCCCTCCTGCTCACCGCGCCCGACATAGCCTCGGACCCGGTCCAGATGCGCGCCGGTGATCAACGGTCCCATCTCGGAGGACGGGTCGCTGGCCGGGCCGATCTTCAGCGCCTTAATCTTCGGCACCAGACGTTCGATCAGCGCGTCGGCGACGGCATCGGTGACCGGAACGGCAACCGAGATCGCCATGCACCGTTCGCCAGCCGACCCGAAGGCTGCGCCCATCAACGCGTCGGCGGCCATGTCCATGTCCGCGTCCGGCATGATGACGGCATGGTTCTTGGCGCCGCCGAGCGCCTGAACGCGCTTGCCGTTGGCCATGGCCGTGCGGTGGATGGATTCGGCCACCGCGGTCGAGCCCACGAAGCTCACCGTGCGAACATCTGGATGGTTAAGCAGCGCGTCGACGGCCCGCCTGTCGCCCTGAACGACATTGAAGACGCCGTCCGGAAGGCCGCATTCGGCGAGCCACGCGGCCAGCTTCAGCGCCGGCGATGGCACCCGCTCGGAAGGCTTGAGGACGAAGGTGTTGCCGCAGGCCAGCGCGACCGGGAACATCCACAAGGGCACCATGGCCGGGAAGTTGAACGGTGTGATACCGGCGCACACACCTAGCGACTGGCGGATGCTGTGGCTGTCGACGTCCGAGCCGACATTCTCGGAGAACTCGCCCTTGAGCAGGTGCGGCGCACCGACGGCGAACTCGACCACTTCGATGCCGCGCGTCACCTCGCCGAGCGCGTCCGCATGGGTCTTGCCGTGCTCGGCCGAAATCGTCTCGGCAAGCTCGTCGGCGCGCTCCCATAGCAGCGTCTTGAACCGGTCGAGAATGCGGGCGCGGCGCAACGGCGGCGTCTTTGACCACTCCGGCCACGCCTGCCGCGCGGCAGCCACGGCGCCATCCACCTCCACTTTGTCGGCCAGCGCGACCGACGTGTCGGACGCCCCTACAGCCGGATTGAAAACCGGCAAAGTGCGTCCGGACGCGCCGTCACGCATTGATCCGTCAACGAAATGGCCAATTACCGTCATCGCCTGGCTCCTCCATCCTGGTTGGCCGGCGGGCTATCATTTCATGCCATTCGAAAATATGGATAATGAAGGCGAACTGTTATCGGAATTCGGATATCAGATGAACTGGGACGATCTCCGCCATTTCCTGGCTGCGGCCCGGGCCGGCCAGATCCTCGGCGCCGCCCGGCGGATGGGCGTCAGCCAGTCGACGCTCAACCGCCGCATATCGGCGCTCGAAGCCGATCTGGGCACGCGCCTGTTCGAACGCTCGACCAGCGGTAGCGCGCTGACCGAGGCCGGATCGCGACTTCTGAAGAACGCCGAGCGGATGGAGGCCGAAGCGTTGCGGATCAGGGCAGGGCTTGCCGGTCCCGACACGCCGCTGACCGGAACCGTGCGGATCGGCGCACCGGACGGGTTCGGTGTGGCCTTCCTTGCCGGACGCATCGGAACGTTTGCCGCCCGACACCCGCAGCTGACCGTTCAGATCGTCCCGGCTGCGCGCAACTTCTCCCTGTCACGGCGCGAAGCCGACGTCGCCGTAACGGTGGGCCGGCCGTCCAAGGGAAGGCTGCGCGCCAAGAAGCTGACCGACTACACTCTGGGCCTTTATGCGTCCGCAGACTACCTGGACCGGATGTCGACGCCCCGCACCCGCGACGATCTGCGCAACCATACGCTGATCGGCTATGTCGACGACCTGATCTTCGCCCCGCAGCTGGATTTCGCCGTCGACCTGCCTGTGAAATGGCAATCGCGGATCGAGGTGTCCGGCGCCACCGGCCAGTACGAAGTCGCGCGTGCCGGCGCCGGAATCGGCATTCTGCACCGTTTCATGGCCGAGGACGATCCGGCCCTTGTCCAGGTCCTGCCGGAGATCGTTCTGACGCGCAGCTACTGGGCCGTCTGGCACGAAAGCCATCATGCAAGCCGCCGGGTGCGCGCCGTCGTCGACTTCCTGGACGAAGCGGTGCGCGATGCCAGAAGCTGCTTCTGACGCGCACGCTGCCACCGTGGCGCGCCTTCAGCCGGGCACGTAGGAACTGACGCGTTTGAGACAGCGCAGCGAGAAGCTCGACTTGGAATGCCGCAGACCGGCGATCTTGAAAAGACGCTCGCGCAGGAACTCCTCGACGCCGCGTGTTCCGTCGGCGACGATCTTCACATGGAAGTCGTGATCGCCCGCCATCAGGTGAACCTCGAGCACCTCGGGAAAATCGGCCATTGCCTTGCCGAACGCCTCGAGCACGCCGGTTTCGTGCTGATCGAGCGACACTTCCACCATGACCGTCTCGCCGACGCCCAGCGCCTCGTGATTGAGGACCGCCGTGTAGCCGGAGATCACACCTTTCTCCTCCAGCCGCTTGACGCGCTGCCAGCACGGGCTCGCCGACAGGCCGACGGCCTTGGCCAGTTCGGCATTGGTCAGACGTCCGTTCGCGACCAGCGCCTTCAGAATGCGGCGATCGATTTCGTCAATCGGTTTGGACACAGTTGATTCTCATGCTTCTTCCAGTCGATGGAGAAGATAATTCTGCGAAATCGCGAATTTGGCAAGCGATAAAGGAGCACTTTCTACACGGACTGAGCTAACCTTTCCTCATGGGAGGCCCCGCGGGGTTGCGAAACGGGAGCAGCAGTTTGGACTTCGCGCTATCCGAGGGGCAGCAGATGCTCTTCGACACCGCTTTCGACTTCGGTCAGGAACAGATCGCGCCGCATGCCCAAACCTGGGAACGGGCGGGTACGATCCCGCGAGAGCTGCTTCGGAGCGCCGGCGCGCTTGGCTTCGGCGCCCTTTATGTGCCCGAACAGATGGGTGGCTCGGGCCTGTCGCGCCTTGATGCGACACTCGTGTTCGAAGCGCTCTCCGCCGCCTGCCCGTCCGTGGCCGCTTTCATCTCGATCCACAACATGTGCGCGCACATGATCGCGCACCACGCCACAGACGCATTTCGGGACGCGTGGCTCGAGCGCATGGTGACCATGGAGGCGATCGCCTCCTATTGCCTGACCGAGCCCGGGTCGGGGTCTGATGCGGCGGCGCTGCGCACAAAGGCGACCAACACCGGCGGCTCTTATGTGCTGAACGGCACCAAGGCCTTCATCTCGGGCGGCGGGTATTCAGACCTCTACATCGTCATGTGCCGCACGGGCGAGGAAGGCGCGCGCGGCATTTCGGCGATCGTCGTACCTGATGGCACCGAGGGCCTGAGCTTCGGTGCGGCCGAGCGCAAGATGGGCTGGCGCGCCCAGCCGACGGCGCAGGTGCAGCTTGACGATTGCGCGGTCGATGCGAGCCACCTTCTGGGCGCCGAAGGCGAAGGCTTTGCCATTGCCATGGCGGGCCTCGATGGCGGGCGGCTGAACATTGCAGCCTGCGCGCTCGGTGGTGCGCAGGGCGCCTTGCGCATGGCGCTGGACTATGTCGGCGAGCGTCAGGCGTTCGGGCGGACCATCGACCAGTTCCAGGGCCTGCAGTTCCGCCTCGCCGATATGGAAACCGAACTGCAGGCCGCGCGGGTCTTTCTGCGGCAGGCCGCCTGGAAGCTCGACACCGGGAGCCATGACGCGACGGTCCACTGCGCCATGGCCAAACGGTTCGTCACCGACACCGCCTTTCGGGTCGCCAACGATGCTTTGCAGCTCCTGGGCGGCTATGGCTATCTGGAGGATTACGGCATCGAGAAGATCGTACGCGACCTGCGCGTCCACCAGATCCTCGAAGGCACCAACGAGATCATGCGCGTCATCACGGCACGGTCGCTTCTGCGGGAGCGTGGAAGCCGATGACCGACGACCCCGAAGTCCTGATCCGGCGGCAGGGCCGCGTCGGCCACATCACACTGAACCGGCCGCAAGTCCTCAACGCGCTGTCGCCGGCCATGATCGACGCCATTTCGAACGCGCTGTCCGAATGGGCGCGCGACCGCGACATCGCGATGGTGCTGGTCGATGCGGCGGGCGAGCGCGCCTTTTGCGCCGGCGGCGACATCAATGTGCTGTATGAACGCGCCCTCGCCGGCGATCATGAATTCGGCCGCGCATTCTGGCGCGCCGAATACCGGATGAACGCGCAGATCGCGCACTTCCCGAAGCCGTTCGTGGCCTTGGTGCACGGCATCGTCATGGGCGGCGGCGTTGGCGTGTCGCTGCATGGTTCGCACCGCATCGTCACCGACACGGTGAGGTTCGCCATGCCCGAATGCGCGATCGGCCTGATCCCGGATGTCGGCGCGTCGCTCCTGCTCGGTCGCACGCCGGGGCACTTCGGCGAGTTTCTGGGCCTGACAGGGCGCCGGCTCGATGCTGCCGAAATGGTGTATTGCGGTCTGGCCGATCAGATCGTTCCGGCCGGCGCGATGGACGATCTGCGCGCGGCCTTGCTTCAAAGTGGCGATCCGGGATCGGCACGGCAGTTTGTGACAGAGCCCGGCCCAGCGGCCATCGCCGGCGAAAGGGCCTCGATCAATGCCGTGTTCGGCCTCGACACGATCGAACTGATCCTGGAGGCGTCGCGGGCGCTGGACAATGGTTGGGGCGCGGAGGTGCAACGTCTTCTGCGTGCAGGCTCGGTGTTGTCGCAGCAAGTTGCCCTTTTGACGATCCGCAAGGCCCGCCGGCACGGCTCGGTCGTCGCCGCGCTCCGGGACGAATTCCGGTTCACAGCGCGTGCCACAGAACATGCCGAACTGCTCGAAGGCATCCGTGCCGCCGTCATCGACAAGGACCGCGATCCGCAGTGGCGCTACCGGACTCCGGACGATGTGCCGGACACGCTTCTGGCCGAGTTCGGCGAGAAGGCACCCGGCGGCGACTTCGCGTATCTGGAGAAACGCCCATGAGGATCGCATTCATCGGACTGGGTAACATGGGCGCGCCGATGGCGCGCAACCTTGTCGCCGCCGGGCATGACGTGACCGGCTTCGATGCCCAGCTCACCTCTGTTGACGGCATCGCCCTTGCGTCTTCGGCCACCGACGCCGTTGCCGATGCCGAGGCGATCATCACCATGCTCCCCAACGGCGACATTCTGCGCAGTGTCTATGCGCAGATCGTTCCGGCGGCGCCGGCCGGAAGCCTGTTTGTCGACTGCACCACAGCCGACGTTGACAGTTCCGTCGCGGTGGCACGCCAGGCCGAACAGGCGGGCCATCTGGCGCTCGATGCTCCGGTGTCCGGCGGCGTCGCCGGGGCGCAGGCCGGCACGCTGACATTCATGGTCGGCGGGTCGCATGCGGCGTTTGAACGGGCGGCAGCGCTCTTCGACGTGATGGGCCAGCGCGCCATCGCCTGCGGACCGTCCGGTTCCGGGCAGGCGGCCAAGATCTGCAACAACATGCTGCTCGGCATCACCATGGCCGGCACCTGCGAAGCGATTGCGCTGGCCGACAGTCTCGGGCTCGACCGGCAAGCCTTCTTCGACGTCGTTTCGACCTCATCGGGCCAGTGCTGGTCGGTCAACACCTATTGCCCGATGCCGGGCATCGGTCCCCTCTCGCCCGCCGACAACGATTACCGGCCGGGCTTTGCCGCCGAACTGATGCACAAGGATCTCGACCTCAGCCAGAAGGCGGCCGAGGCCTCCGGAACGGCGACCCCACTGGGCGCCAGGGCGACCGATCTCTATCGCGCGTTCGTGGAGGGCACGGGCGCGGGCAAGGATTTTTCCGCCATCCTCAAGCATATCGCAGCCTTGAAGAGGTCCTCATGAGCGAACCCTCAATCATTTCGGAGCGGCGCGACCGCGTGCTCCTGATCACTCTCAACCGACCCGGGCAGCTCAACGCACTCAGCGCGGACACGATTGCCGAACTCAATGCGCTTCTGGTGCCGGCCGACAAGGACCCGTCGCTGGGGTGTATCGTCATCACCGGCAGCGAAAAGGCATTCGCCGCCGGCGCGGACATCAAGGAGATGCAGGACAAGTCCTATCAGGCGATGGCGCGACAGGACTATTTCGCCGAGTGGGAGACGTTTGCCCGGCTGCGCACGCCGCGCATCGCCGCCGTCAACGGCTATGCGCTCGGCGGCGGCTGCGAACTGATGCTGATGTGCGACTTTGCCATTGCCGGCCGGTCGGCAAGGTTCGGCCTGCCGGAGATCAAGCTCGGTGTCATGCCGGGCATGGGCGGCACGCAGCGGCTGCCCCGGCTGGTCGGGCGCGCGCTGGCGATGGACCTGATCCTCACCGGGCGGACGATGGAGGCCGACGAAGCGCTCGCCGCCGGTCTGGTCGCGCGCCTCGTCGAGGACGATGCCGTCGTCGAGACGGCCTTGCAGGCGGCGCAGACCATCGCTGGCTATTCGAAACCGGCGACGCTTCTGGCCCGCGATGCCGTCAACAGGGCCGACGAGGTCTCGCTGTCGGAAGGCACGCTGTTCGAGCGGCGCGTGTTCCATTCCCTGTTTGCCACGAGCGATCAACGCGAGGGCATGACGGCGTTCGTCGAAAAGCGGCCGCCGGTCTTTACCGGAAACTGACACGGCGCCGCAGCAGCGCAGGAGGGTAGGGATGGACATCGGGGCAAACACGCCCGTCGTCGTGGCCGGTGGAGCGTCCGGTCTGGGGGCCGCCGTCGTGAGACATTTCGCCGGGCTCGGCGCGCCGGTCGGCTTTCTGGATCGCGACGAGGTCGCCGGTCAGAAACGCGCCGAAGAGCTGGACGCGGCGTTCGCGGCGGCCGACGTGTCCGACTGGGACAGCGTGAACGCTGCGCTGTCGACCTTGCGCGACAGGAATGGTCAGGAACGGATTTGCGTCAATTGTGCCGGCATCGCACCGGCCGCGCGAACGGTCTCGCGCAGCGGCGCGCACGATCCGGCTCTGTTCGCCAAGGTTGTCGCGGTCAATCTGGTCGGGACGTTCAATGTGGCGACACTCAGCGCCACCGGGATGAGCGCGCTCGAGCCCGTCAACGATGATGGCGAGCGCGGGATCATCATCAACACGGCCTCCGTCGCGGCCTATGAGGGGCAGATCGGCCAGATCGCCTACGCAGCTTCCAAGGGTGGTGTGGCGGCGATGACGCTGCCGATGGCCCGCGATCTCGCCGGGCTTGGCATCAGGGTCGTCACGCTTGCACCGGGCATTTTCGCGACGCCGATGGTCTCGGCCTTTTCGACCCAGGTTCAGGAGGCGCTGGCCCAAAGCGTGCCGTTCCCGCGGCGTCTCGGCCAGCCCGAGGAGTTCGCCCGGATGGCCGCCGCGCTTGTCGAAACAACGATGATGAACGGCGAGATCGTGCGCGTCGACGGTGCCATCAGGATGCAGCCGAGCTAGAAACGCGATGACCGATCTTCCCCTCAGCCTGTACGTGCCCGAACCGGCTTGCCGCCCCGGTGGCGAGCCCGATTTCTCGGACTTCGAAGTGCCCAAAGCCGGGGCGATCCGCCGGCCGGCTATCGACGAGGCGCCCGAGAACATGCGCGACATGGCCTTCTCGATCGTGCGCGTGCTCAATCGAAAGGGCGAAGCGGTCGGTCCCTGGGCAGGCTCACTGACCGAGGACGAACTGAAGGCCGGGCTCCGGGACATGATGACGCTGCGGCATTTCGATGACCGCATGCTCAAGGCGCAGCGTCAGGGCAAGACGAGCTTCTACGCGCAGCACCTGGGCGAGGAAGCGGTCGCCTGCGCCTTTCGCCGGGCGCTCGAAGACGGAGACATGAACTTCCCGACCTATCGGCAGGCGGGGCTTCTGATCGCCGGCGGCTACCCGCTCGAGACGATGATGAACCAGATCTTCTCCAACGCCCGCGATCCGCTCGAGGGCCGGCAGCTGCCGATCTTCTATTCGTCAAAGGACCACGGCTTCTTCACAATCTCGGGCAATCTGGGCACCCAGTTCATCCAGGCCGTGGGCTGGGCGATGGCGTCGGCGATCTCGGGCGACACGCGCATTGCGGCGGGCTGGATCGGCGACGGGTCGACCTCCGAAAGCGACTTCCATGCGGCCATGGTGTTCGCGTCGACCTACAAGGCGCCCGTGGTGCTCAACGTTGTCAACAATCAGTGGGCGATCTCCACCTTCCAGGGCATGGCGCGGGGCAATGCCGGCACGTTCGCGGCGCGCGGGCACGGCTTCGGCATTCCGGCAATACGCGTCGACGGCAACGATTTTCTTGCCGTTCACGCCGTCGCCAGATGGGCGGCCGCACGCGCCAGGGCCGGCCATGGGCCAACCCTGATCGAGCATGTGACCTATCGCGCCGGCGCCCATTCGACCTCCGACGATCCCGGCGCCTACCGGATCAAGCACGAATTCGATGCTTGGCCGCTGGGTGACCCGGTCGCAAGGCTCAAGGAGCATCTTGTCACGCTGGGCATCTGGTCGGACGAGCGTCACATCCAGGCCGACGCGGAAATCCTCGATGAGGTCAAGGCTGCACAGAAGGCGGCCGAGGCGTCGGGCACCATGATCTCGGGGCCCGCGCCGTCGCCGCGCAGCATGTTCGAGGGCGTTTATGCCGAGATGCCTGACCACCTGCAGCGGCAGCGCCAGGAGGCGGGGTACTGACATGGCCCGGATGACGATGATCGAGGCCATCCAGAACGCCCATGACGTGGCCATGGAGCGGGACGCCAGCGTCGTCGTTTTCGGCGAGGACGTCGGCTATTTCGGCGGGGTCTTCCGTTGCACGGCCGGGCTGCAGAAGAAGTACGGCAGCCACCGCTGCTTTGATGCGCCGATCAACGAGAGCGGCATCGTCGGCGCGGCGATCGGGATGGCAGCCTATGGCTTCAAGCCCGTCGTCGAGATCCAGTTCGCCGACTACATGTACCCCGCCTACGACCAGATCGTCAGCGAGGCGGCCCGCATCCGCCACCGTTCCAATGGAGATTTCACCTGTCCGCTTGTCATCCGCATGCCCACCGGCGGCGGCATCTTCGGCGGCCAGACGCACAGCCAGAGCCCCGAAGCGCTTCTCACGCATGTCTCGGGCCTGAAGGTCGTCATTCCCTCCAATCCGCGCGACGCGAAGGGCCTGTTGACGGCGGCGATCGAGGATCCCGATCCGGTGATCGTTCTTGAACCCAAGCGCCTCTACAACGGTCCGTTCGACGGCCATTACGACCGCCCGATCGCCGCCTGGAAGAAGCATCCGCTCGGCGAGGTCGATGACGGCCACTTCACCACACCACTCGGCAAGGCCGCCATTTACCGGCCCGGCTCCGACCTGACCGTCCTGACCTATGGCACCATGGTCTATGTCGCCGAAGCGGCCGCCCATGAAACCGGCATCGATGCCGAGATCATAGATCTGCGGACGCTTCTGCCGCTCGACATGGGTGCGATCGAGGCGTCGGTCGCCAGGACAGGCCGGTGCGTGATCATCCATGAAGCGACGCGAACCTCGGGCTTTGGCGCGGAGCTGAGCGCCGTTGTCCAGGAACTCTGCTTCTACGCGCTCGAGGCGCCGGTCACACGCGTGTGCGGGTGGGATACGCCCTATCCGCATGCGCAGGAATGGGCCTACTTTCCCGGTCCCGATCGGGTCGCCGCCGCGTTTCGCGCCGTCATGGAGGCCTGATCATGGGCGTCTACACCATCGTCCTGCCCGACGTGGGCGAAGGAATCGCAGAAGCTGAACTCGTCGAGTGGAACGTCGCCATCGGCGACACGGTCCGCGAGGACGACGTGCTCGGCACGGTGATGACGGACAAGGCCGCCGTCGAGGTCCCGTCCACGGTGACCGGTCGCGTCGTCTGGCTCGCCGGCCAACCGGGCGACACCCTCGCCATCGGCTCGAAATTCATCCAGCTCGACGTCGATGGGCAAGGCAACGACGCTTCGGCCGGGGATGGTGTGGTTTCCGATGAAGCGGCCGCCGCAGAACCCCGGACCGTTGCCGAAACGGTTCCGGCCATGCCGTCCGATCCGTCGCCGCCAACGGCCCGGCCCGACAGTTCCTCGCCAGAACCCGAGGAGTCCCTCCAGCGGACATCCGTGGCCCAACGCAAGCCTCTCGCCTCGCCGGCGGTCCGAAGACGGGCGCGCGAAGCGGGTGTCGACCTGCGGCAGGTTACGGGCTCCGGACCTGCCGGCCGGATCGGCCAGGACGATCTCGATGCCTTCATCGCCGGCGCTGGGCGTCCGCGTGCCGGAAGCGGACGCCCAGCTGCCAAGGGCACGACGACCCGCAAGGTCGTCGGCATGCGCCGCCGCATCGCCGAGAAGATGGCGCTGTCCAAGAGCCGCATTCCGCATATCACGATCGTCGAGGAGGTCGATGTTACCGAGCTCGAAGCGCTGCGGTCGGGGCTCAACGGCCGACACGCGCAAAAGCGCGGCAAGCTGACCGTGCTTCCGTTTATCGCGACCGCGCTCGTGCGTGGCATCCAATCCCATCCGGGCATGAATGCCCACTTCGACGATGAGGCCGGCGAGATCGAGGAGCATGCCGCAGTCCACATCGGGATCGCCACCCAGACCGAAGCAGGCCTCGCCGTGCCCGTCATCAACCATGCCGAGGCGCGGAACCTGTGGGATCTCGCCGCGGAGATCGACCGGCTGGCGACCGCGACGCGCGACGGCAAGGCGACGCGCGACGAACTGACCGGATCGACGATCACGATCACCTCGCTTGGCCCGCTCGGCGCGATCGCGACGACGCCGATCATCAACCACCCCGAGGTTGCGATCGTCGGTGTGAACAAGATGGCGATGCGGCCGATCTGGGACGGCGCGGCGTTTCGGCCGCGCATGATGATGAACCTGTCCTGCTCGTTCGACCACCGCGTGATCGATGGCTGGGATGCCGCAATGTTCGTCCGCACGCTCAAGACGCATCTGGAGACGCCGGCGCTCCTGTTCCTGGAGGCGGACCAATGAGCGTCGGCAAGTGCAGCCTGCTGGTGTTGGGTGCGGGGCCGGGCGGTTATGTCTGCGCGATCCGGGCCGGGCAAATGGGCATCGACACCGTCATCGTCGATGAAATGGCGCCGGGCGGAACGTGCCTGAATGTCGGTTGCATACCCTCCAAGGCGCTCATTCACGCGGCCAACGAGTTCCACAAGATCACCCATGCATCGGACCAATCCGCCCTTGGAATCAAGGCGGCGGCGCCAACCATCGACCTGGGCGCGACGGTCGGGTGGAAAGACGCGATCGTCCGGCGCCTGAACGGCGGCGTCGAGGGCCTGTTCAAGAAGGCCGGCGTGCGCCACATTCGCGGACGCGGCGAGGTCCTTGACGGCAAGACCGTGCGGGTCTTCCGGGATGGCGGCGAAGAAACGATCCGGACCGATGCGCTGGTGCTCGCCACGGGATCGGCGCCGGCGGAACTGCCCTTTCTGCCCTTTGGCGGCAAGGTGATCAGCTCAACCGAAGCGCTCTCGTTGGCCGAACCGCCCACCGCGCTGGCGGTCGTCGGGGGCGGCTATATCGGCCTCGAACTTGGAACGGCGTATGCGAAGCTCGGTTCACGCGTCACGGTCATCGAGGCGGAACAGCGCATACTGCCGCAATACGACGCAGCGCTCACCCGCCCGGTCGAACAGAGCCTCGAACGTCTCGGGGTGACCGTGCTGACACGAACCAAAGCGCTGGAGCTCTCGGACAAGGGGCTTTGCGTCCAGCACGCCGACGATGGCCCAAGCGACATCGATGCGGACCGGATCCTCGTGACGACCGGCCGCACGCCGCGCATTCGCGAGGCTGGCATCGAGGGGCTGGCGCTGACGTTGACGCAGGACGGCTTCATCGCAGTCGACGACCGCTGCGCAACGTCCATGCGCGGCGTTTACGCGATCGGCGACATCACCGGTGACCCGATGCTGGCCCACAAGGCGATGGCGCAGGGCGAGCTTGTCGCCGAGGTCGTCGCCGGTCGCCGGTCTCGCTGGGACAGGACCTGCATACCGGCGGTGTGCTTCACCGATCCCGAGATCGTGACCTGCGGGCTGCTTCCGGATGAAGCGGCCAAGCAGGGCTTCGATGTATCCGTCGGCCAGTTCCCGCTCGCGGCCAGCGGGCGCGCGATGACCATGGAGGCGGCCTCGGGCTTCGTGCGGGCCGTCGCCGAGCGCTGTACCGGCCGCATCCTCGGCTTGCAGGCGGTCGGGCGCGACATTTCCGAACTGTCGACGGCGTTCGCGATCGCCATCGAGATGGGCGCCGTAGTGGACGACATTGCCGGCGTCATCCATGCGCACCCCACGCTTGGCGAGGGGCTTCAGGAAGCCTGCTTCGCAATCGGTGGCAAGACGATCCACGTCTGAGCCGTCAGCGCCGATCTTGCGGGCGCCGCCTGCGGGGCGGCGCCTTGTGCGTCAGTTGAAGAGCTGGTTCGGCAACCACAGCGCCAGGTTCGGAAACTCCAGCACCAGCGCGAGCGCGACCAGTTGCAGCACGACGAACGGGATGATGCCGCGATAGATATCGCCGATCGTGACCAGATCGCGCGCCGTCCCCTTGGTGTAGAACAGCGCGAAGCCGAAGGGTGGCGTCAGAAAGCTCGTCTGCAGATTGATCGCGACGAGGATGGCGAACCAGTAGACGGCGTCGACGGATGCGACGTGATCGCCGAAATCGAGCAGCTGGACGATCGGCGCGAAGATCGGCAACACGATCAGTGTGATCTCGATCCAGTCGAAGAAGAAGCCCATCACGAAGACCATCAGCATCAGGATGGCAAGGATGCTCCACGGCCCGAGAACGCCCGTGTCGACCAGCGACAGGACGAGTTCCTCGCCACCAAAGCGCCGGAACAGATAGCTGAATGCGGTCGCGCCGACGAAGATGAAGAAGATCATCGAGACGGTCGTCAGCGAGCGGCCGAGAACATGGTTGAGGCCGGGCAGGGTCAGTCGACGGCGGAAGACGGCCAGGGCGAGCGCTCCGAGCGCCCCGACCCCTGCTGCCTCGGTCGGTGTTGCCCAGCCGCCAAGGATCGAGCCGAGCACCAGGCCGATCAGCAATGCGGGCGGTATGAACCCGGAGGCCAGCTTGCCGGCAAGCGCCCGTTTCTCGTCAGCCGTCAGTGGCGTCGATGCGCGGGGCGCAAGTTTCGGCCGCATGAAGCTGATCGCAACGATGTAGACCAGATAGAGCCCCGACAGGATCAGACCCGGAACGAGCGCGGCCATGAACAGCTTGCCGACCGAGATCGTCAGCAGGTCGCCCATGATCACCAGCATGATCGAGGGCGGGATAAGAATCCCGAGCGTTCCCGATGCGGCGATCGTTCCCGTCGCCAGCGATGGCGCATAATTGTTGCGCAGCATCATCGGCAGGGCCAGCAGGGTCAGCATGGCGATCGAGGCGCCGATGATCCCGGTCGAGGCGGCGAGGATGGTCCCCATCAGCGTCACCGACAAGGCGAGACCTCCGGGCACCCTGCGCATCAGGGTCTGCAGACCTTCGAGCAGATCCTCGCCGATCCCGCTCTTTTCCAGGAGCGTGCCCATGACGACGAACATCGGCACCGCGACCATGACCGGGTTGGCGACGATGCCGCTGAATATCCGGTTGATCAGCAAGGGCAGGTGAACGAACCGGATCTCGCCCATCGCCAGTCCGATTCCGGCAAAGACCAGCGACACGCCACCCAGGACGACCGCGACCGGCAAGCCCGAGAAGATGAACAGCGCAAGGCTGACAAACATGATGATGGGGAGCCATTCAGCGAACATGCCAAAGTCCTCAAACGGGGCCGGCGGCCACTACGGGTCTGGAAAGAACGGGGTGTCGGGCGCTTTGCCGCCGGTTCTGAGCGCATCGATGCAGCGCGCCAGGATCGACAGGGCCGACAGGATGACGAGTGCGAAGCCGATCGCAAGGAACGACTTGATGATCCAGCGATTTGGCAGGCCGCCACCGCCGACCGACCCCTCGCCGGTCGCCCAGGCGCGCAGCGCATAGTCGATCGAGAAGTGAAACAGGAAGCCCAGATAGGGGATCAGGAACAACACGATCCCGAGCACCTCGAGCCAGATCTTGGCCCTTGGCGGAAAGCTCCCGCGCAGAAGATCGACGCGCACATGCGCGTCCTTGAGGTAGGTTGCGCCGAAGCCAAGCAGCATGGCCGCGCCGTGCAGGTGCCATTGCAACTCCTGCAGCATGGTCGACCCGGTGTTGAAGAACTTCCGGCCGACGACGTCGTAGCCGATGACGAAGGCGAGGCAGAACAACAGCCAGCCGCCAGCGAAGTGGCCCGCCCGCGGGAGAGCCGCGCATATGTGTGCAATTGATTGCAGCATGAGTCCGTCCGGTCGCTGGGGCCCACCCCGGCCTTGTGGTCAGGGTGGGCGAGCTTCGGTTCGGCCGCCGATCAGCGCAGATAGCCCAGTTCGCGCCAGATCTCGTAATTGTCGCGGAATTCGGTGTAGGACGCCCAGGTCCGTGCGAAGTCGGCGTCTTCGGTCAACTCATCGACCACCTCAAGCCACGCCGTCTGCATTGCCTCGAGGATTTCCGGCGACCAGGTGTGCAGCGTCACGCCCTGTTCCTGAAGCTGTGCCAGGGCATCGAACTGGATCGCTTCGCCCCATGCGATGGACTCGGCGACAGCCGAACGGCACACCTCGTTGACGATCGCCTGATTGCGTTCGCCCAGATCGTTCCAGACATCGAGATTGATCAGCAGGGAGAACAGCGAGGTCTGTTGATGCCAGCCCGGGAAGTAGTAGTGGCCGGCATAATTGTTCATGCCCAGCGCGAGATCGAGCGCGGGCATCGAGATTTCCGCCGCATCGATCGTGCCCAGTTCGAGCGCCGGCACCGTGTCGCCGACCGGCAGGGTCTGTGCCGAGACGCCCAGCTTCTCCATCACGCGCGCGCCAAGGCCGAAGAAGCGCATCTTCTTGCCCTTCAGGTCATCGAGCGTTTCGATGGGCTCGCGGAACCAGCCCGACGCTTCCGGCGGGATCGTCGAGCACAGGATCGGCTTGATGTTGTGGCCGGCCGAGATCTCGTCCCAGATCTCCTGACCGCCGCCATGGTAGTACCAGGCCAGGTATTCCGGCGCCTCCGGTCCGAACGGCACCGAGGTGAACATGGCCGCCGACGGGATGATGCCCTGCGCGAAGCCCGGCGAATACCAGGCGGCGTCGACCGCGCCGGTGGAGACCGCGTCCCATGCCTCGGGGGCCGGCACCAGCGCGCCGGGCTCGTTGAAGTTGAGCGACAGTTCACCGCCGCTGATCAGCTCCATGCGCTTGCCGATCTCCTGGCCGATCTCACCGATGATCGGAAACGTGCCCGGATAGACGCTGGTCATTTCCAGCGTCTGCGCATGCGCCGTCGCCGAAGCGAACAGAGCAGCGCCGATCGCCACGACCGCGACGGAGTTGTTAGATGCCTTCATGGTATTCCTCCCTTTTGTGGAATGCTCTTTCGGTGGCAATGACACCGGCCGAAAGGAATCCGCCGTCGGCCGCGAGCACCTGCCCGCAAACGAAACCGGATGACGGCGAAACGAGAAAGCCGATCACGTCGGCGATTTCCTCGGGCGAGGCGTATCGTCCGATCGGCATGCGGGCGATCCAGGCCTCCCTGGCTCCCGGCGACGCGGTGACGCCCCGCACCATCGGTGTGTCGACGGGGCCCGGCGCGACGGCGTTCACGCGAATGCCCAACGGAGCCAGTTCGGTCGCCATGGTGCGGGTGAGCTGGTGAACGGCGCCCTTGGAGGCGCCGTAGGCGCAACGCCCCGAATTGCCGGTCAGGCCGGAGACCGAACCGATATTGACGATGGCCGCAGGCCCGCCGTTGGCGCTTTGATGGGCGTCCACGAACCGGCGTGAGGCCATGAAGGTGCCCATGACATTGACCTCGAACATGGTGCGCATCAGTTCGTCGGTCGTGTCGAGGAAGTGGCGGTTTCGCGCGATGCCGGCCGCATTGATCAGGCCGCCCGGCCGCCCGCCGAGTTGTCGCAAGGCGGCCCTGAAGGCCGCATCGAGTGCCTCGCCGTCGCATATGTCGACACAGGCCGCCATCGCCCGGTCCGGCCGCCACCAGCGCTCGTCGCGAAGCGAGCCAAGAGCCGCCTCGTCGCGGTCGAGCAGTGCGACCTGCGCGTCCCGCTCAATGAGCCATGCGGCACAGGCGCGGCCAATGCCTGAGGCGGCGCCCGTGACGAAGCACACCGTGTCGGCGAACGGGCCGGTCACGGTCTCGGCTCCGCAGCATTCTCGGGCGTCTCCGAAACGACCCATTCCTCGATGGCCAGTTCGAACGTCACGCAGACGAGGTTCTTGCCGCGCATGAACCGGCCGCCGCCGATGCGGCCGTCAGGTCCTGCGATCATGCCGTGCAGGACGGCCACCGGTTTTCCGCCGGCGGCCGTCCGTACCTCACCCGCAAGGCCGACCACTTCGACGGCCGGGCCGTAGACCACGGTCTCCGACCCGTCGCCGCAATCCACGCAGGCGTCTGTCAGGCTGCCAAGGCTGCCACGGATGAAGCCGTTGAGAACGCCGGCCTCGTCGCAGATCGTTTCGATGGCCGTGACCAGGTCTTCGTTCGGCCTCACGCGGCCATAGACAACGCGCCCGACCGAACCCGCCTCCGCGTGTACCAATTCCCCCATCACGCCGGCTCCCCGATGGCGGCCGGCGCGAACACGGCATGGTTGGTTTCCAGGTCGGGCGACTGGTGCACGTCGATCTGCTCGAAGAAGGTCGCGCGCAGGCGCAGCCCCTCGCGGCCGACGATGCAGCGAGCCGGGTCGAGATGCCCGCCTCCAAGTGTGCCGCTCGCCGGCAGTGCGAACCACGCATGGCTGTGAACCATCCGCGCGCCGTCGACGGACCATCCGATCGTCGCCGAGCCGCCGAGCACGGTGGCATCGGCAAAGCACAGCCAGTCCGTATAGGTCGCAACGGTCCGCCCGGTAACATCGGGCGCGGCAAGGCAGTGCACGCACCGGGAAAGCTCGCCCGACAGAAGCGTGAAGACGGCGGCAGGCGCCTCGCCAGCGGCATCGACCAGACCGGACAGGAGGTCGACTCCCGTGGGCAGCACGACAAGGGCCGCCCGGGCCGAAGGCTCGCTGGCGGTCACGAGCCGCGACGCTGCCGCAGGACCGGGGTGGCGCATGGAGCGCGGCTCAAAGCGCGTGGCGATATCGGCGATCATTGCGCCTCCTCCGCCAGATCGTCCCCGGCCTGCAGCCGCTCGAGGATCGCCTGCCTGACGAGGTTCTTGGTAACCTTTCCGTAGCCCGACCGCGGCAGCTGCTCGAAGCGCTCGAACCGTTTCGGGATCTTGTAGGATGCGATCTTGCCGGACAGGTGGGACTTCAGGTCGGGTAGCGGGGCATCCGGGCTGCGCAGCACGATCGCCGCCACGCCGATCTCGCCCCATTTGTTGTCCGGAATCCCGACGACGCTGACCTCGCAGACTTCGGGATGGGCGGCCAGCTTCTCCTCGATTTCGAGCGGATGAATATTCGAGCCGCCCGAGATGAACATGTCCGACTGGCGCCCGGTGATGTAAAGGAAGCCTTCGTCATCGAAATGGCCGACATCGCCGGTGCGGAACCACCCGTTCCGGAAGGCGGCGGCATTGGCCGCTTCGTCGTTGTAGTAGCCGCTGAACACGGCCGGACCGATGACGCATATCTCGCCGGTTTCGAACGGGCCGAGACTGCGTCCTTCCGCATCCTGGATCGCGATCTGCATGCATGTCCGTGTGAAGCCGCAGGTCCCGATCCGCGCCTCCGGACAATCTTCGATTGCGTGCATGTGCGGCGGTAGGACCGTGATGTTGCCGGTCACCTCGCCCAGTCCGAAATACTGGACGAGACAGGGGCCCAGCTTGCGCAGTGCCTGTTTCTGATGCGCCCGCAGCATCGGCGCGCCCGCATAGATGACATGGCGCAGGCTGGTGTGGTCGAACCGGTCGGCTGCCTCGTGCTCGGCCAACGCGGAGAGGATGCTTGGCACGGTGAAGATGTTGGATATCCGGTGCTTCTCGATCAGCGCGAAGACGGCAGCCGGATCGAGACTGCCGGGATCGGAAAGGACCGTTCCGACACAGCGCGCCACCTGAACGAGCTGATGGATTCCGGCGCCATGCGAGAGCGGTGCAACCACCAGCGAACGGTCCGTTTCGGTCATGCCCGGCATCAGATCGGCGAGGTGGTTGTTGATCACGAATGCCATCTGGCCGTGGGTCAGAACGCCCGCCTTCGGGCTTCCCGTCGTGCCCGAGGTCAGAAAGAACCAGCAGGGGTCGTCACGCTCGACGGGTGCCGCCCGGAACCTGTTGCCGTGACCCGCGCGGACCAGATCGCCATAGCGGTATTCGCCCGGCCGCGGTTTGCCGATGCAGATCGCCAGCCTGGCGCCGGCCGCGAGCGCCGCATCGGCGTGCTCGGCAAAGGCCTCGTCGTAGATGACGGCCGAGGCGTCCGTGGTCTTGGCGATATGGGCCACGTCATCGGGCACCACGCGGTAGTTCGTGGGCACCCATACGGCGCCGATCTTGAAGATGGCGAACATCGTCGCGAACATCTCGTTCGAGTTGCGCGCGTGCACGAGCACCTTGTCACCGCGCCCGATGCCGAGCTTGCACAGTGAGTTCGCCGCGCCGTCGACACGAGCGTTCATCTCGGCCCATGTCCAGACGCGATCTCCGCTGACGATCGCCTGGCCCGTCGGGTATCGGCGGGCGGCCTCGGTGAGCAGGTCGCCCAGGTTCATCACCCTGTTTGAGATACGCTGCATGGCCGGCGCCCTAGCGAAGACGCTCGAGGATGGAGACGTAGTTGGCGACCGCCGCACCGCCCATGTTGAAGACACCGGCCAGTTCGGGCGCGTCGAGCTGCATCTCGCCGGCATCGCCGCAAAGCTGCATCGCTGCCATGACATGCTGCGACACGCCGGTCGCACCGATCGGATGGCCCTTGGACTTGAGGCCGCCGGACGGGTTGACCGGCAAGCGCCCGTCTCGTGTCGAAATGCCCTCGTCGATGACACGGGCTCCGTCACCCGGCTCGGCCAGGCCCATCGCCTCATATTCGATCAGTTCGGCGATGGTGAAACAGTCGTGGGTCTCGACGAACGACAGATCGTCGTTCGTGACGCCCGCGGCGCTGCGCGCCGCTGACCATGCGCGTGCCGCGCCCTCGAAGGCGGTTGCCGTCCTCAGGCTCAACGGAAGATAGTCGTTGACCTGTTCGGCTGCGCGGAAATGGACCGCCTTCCTGGCCGTGCGCAGTGCCGTTTCGGTGTCGGTCAGAACGACCGCGGCGGCGCCGTCCGAAATCAGCGAGCAATCGCTGCGCCTGAGCGGGTCGGCGACGAGCGGGTTCTTGTCGGACACCTGCCGGCAGAACTCGTAATCCAGCGCCTTGCGCATGTGCGCATAGGGGTTCTTCGCGCCATTGTGATGGTTCTTGGCCGCGATCCGCGCCAGGCTGTCGGTCTTGTCGCCATGTTTCTGGAAGTAGGCACGGGCGATCCCGGCAAAGACGCCGGCAAACCCGCCTTCGACGTCCGCTTCCTGCTTGTGGTACGAGGCGCCGAGCAGGATTTCGCCGACCTCCGAGGTCGGGGTCGCCGTCATCTTCTCGACACCGACGACGAGAACGTGCCGCGCCGACCTGCTTTCCAGCGCGCGCAGGCCGGCATGAATGGCGGCCGAGCCGGTGGCGCAGGCGTTTTCCACGCGCATGGCGGGCACGTGGCGCAATTCCGGAACGGCCAGCGCGACCAGCGCGCCCAGAAAATCCTGCCGCCCGAAGCCATTGTTGAAGGCGCCGACGAAGACCGCGTCGATGTCAGCCGGCTCCAGGCCGGCATCCGCAATGGCCGGTCCGGCAACCTCGGCGATCAGCGCTTCGGCGTCGACCGCCTCCGACCTGCCGAACCGTGTGTGTGCCCACCCGGTGATGCATGCTGACATTTTGCCCTCCCGCTCGTCGGACGCATACTATGTCCGAGCTTGAGCAAATTCTTGTCTGATTATCTTGTTCTGGGTATTTTTTTGACATACAATCAGCAGGTTTTTACCGGATTGAGCATGAAACATGTCTGCCATTGATGATACGGATCGCCGGATTCTGCGCGTGATGCAGGAGGATGGATCCTTGACCGTTTCGGAGATCGCCGAGCGGGTCGGGCTGTCACAATCGCCCTGTTCGCGGCGCATCAGCCGGTTGACGGAAGAGGGCATCATCTGCGGCAAGGTCGTCCAGCTCGACCGAAAGAAGCTCGGCTTCGACGTGATCGTCCTGGTCCGGATCAAGCTGACGGAGCATGGCCGCCAGGCTCTGAACGTGTTTCAGGAAGCGGCAATGCTGATTCCCGAAGTGCAGGTGATCCAGCTCATGCTGGGCGAGTTCGACTTCAACGTCCGCGTGGTGGTGCGCGACATGGACCATTTCCAGACGCTTCTGCGTGAGAAGCTGGTCATGCTGCCGGGCGTCCAGGAGATTCAGAGCACGGTCATTCTCGAGGAAATGAAGTACACGACGTCGCTGCCGCTGTGAGGGTGCCGACGTTCCCCGTCGGCCCAAGGCTCGACAAGGATCGAGCGCACGCTCGCGTCGTCGATCGAGGTCTTCAGCGCCCGCGTTTCTCGTTCTGCGAGATAGGATGACGGGGCGATGCCGTTCGATCGCGGTTCTGATCGCACCATCGATCGTATCCGAACAGTCGAGCGGGAGCAGGGGTTTGCGAAGTGGCCGCTGGGCGCCCTGGCCGCATTTCGCAGACCCGGCGCCCGCCTGTGCCCAGATCGCGCAAAGCAGCGCGCCCCGCATCGATGATCGAAGGCGAATGGTACCCAAGTAGAGAAGGGTAATTCCTTGCGGTTGACCGCGCTCGAAAGCGGGCCTTTACTCGCGCCAATCGGTCGCCGCGGCCATCGCCCGGACGTCCACCATCGCGGCCCGCTTCGGGTCGCCACCCGAAAACCCGTTTTGGGAAAGGCATCATCCATGCTGCTCAACAGGAACCTCACGGCCGCGGCAGCGGCCACGGCGATCGCGCTGCTTATGGCCGCGCCCGCCGACGCGCGCGTTCTGAACATGCACAATGGCGGCGACGTCACCTCGCTCGATCCGCACAAGGTCTCCGGCGACTGGGAGAACCGCGTCGTCGGCGACATCTTCGAGGGGCTCGTCACCGAGGACGTCAATGCCGAGCCGATCCCCGGCATGGCCGAGAGCTGGGAAATCTCCGACGACGGGCTGGTCTACACCTTCACGCTGCGCGAGGACGCGGTCTGGTCCGACGGCGAGCCGGTGACGGCGGACGATTTCGTCTTCGCGTTCCAGCGCCTGATGGACCCCGCAACGGCCGCCGACTACGCCTATCTGCAGTACACGATCAAGAATGCCGAGGCGATCAACACCGGCGAGAACGAGGCGCTCGACAGCCTCGGCGTCAAGGCGCTCGACGACCGGACGCTCGAGATCACGCTGGAGAACCCGACGCCCTACCTGCTCAGCGCCCTGACCCACTACACCGCCTATCCGATCCCGCAGCACGCGGTGGAAGCCAATGGCGACGAGTGGGTGCGCGTCGAGAACATCGTCGTCAACGGGCCCTACAAGCCCACCGAATGGGTGCCCGGCTCGCACGTTCTCACCGAGATCAACGAGAACTATTACGACGCCGGAAACCTGGCGATCGAAGGCGTGAAGTTTTTCACGCTGGAAGATGAATCGGCCGCGCTGAAACGCTACCGTGCCGGCGAGTTCGACATCCTGACCGAGTTCCCGACCGACCAGTATCAGTGGATGCAGGAGAACCTGCCGGGCGAGGCGCGAGTCGCGCCGTTCGCGGGCCTTTACTACTACGCGGTCAACACGCAGCAGGAGCCGTTCACCGATCCCAACGTGCGCAAGGCGCTGTCGATGTCGATCAACCGCGAGGTGATCGGTCCGCAGATCCTGGGCACCGGCGAACTGCCGGCCTATTCCTGGGTTCCGCCGGGCATGGCCAATTACGGCGATCCGGCGCGCGTCGACTGGGCCGACATGGACTATGGCGCCAAGGTCGAGGAAGCCAAGCGGCTGCTCGAGGAAGCCGGCTTCAACGAGGACAACCCGCTGTCGCTCCAGTTGCGCTACAACACCAACGAGAACCACAAGCGCATCGCCGTCGCCGTCGCCGCCATGTGGAAGCCGCTCGGCATCGAGGTCGAACTCTACAACACCGAGACCAAGGTGCACTATGACGAGCTGACCAAGGGCATCCTCGATGTGGCGCGCGCCGGCTGGCTCGCCGACTACAACGACGCCTTCAACTTCCTGCAGCTTCTGGAAACCGGCGTTCCGTTCAACTACGGCCGCTGGTCGAACGAGGACTATGACGCGCTGCTGGACGAGCAGGCGACCATCACCGATCTGGAAGAGCGCGCGGCGGTCATGAAGGAAGCCGAGCAGATCGCGCTCGACCAGTCCGCCTCCATCCCGATCTACTATTATATCTCGCGCAACGTCGTGAAACCCTACATCGAGGGGTTCGAGGACAATGTGTTCGACATCCACCGCACCCGCTGGATGTCGATCAACGAGTAGGACGAAACGTGTGACCCTGTCCGGCGGCCCGCGCGGCCGCCGGATACCTCCGGAGTGTCGCCATGCTCGGCTATGTCCTGCGTCGCCTCGCGACGATGGTCCCGGTTCTGTTCATCGCCGTCACGGCGTGCTTCTTCATCCTGAGGCTGGCGCCCGGCGGGCCCTTCGACGGTGAGCGCCCGCTGCCGCCGGCGATCCTCGAAAACCTCGCCGCGCACTACAATCTCGACAAGCCGCTGATCCAGCAATATCTCATCTATGTCGGCAACGTGCTGCGCGGCGATCTCGGCCCGTCCTTCATCAACGAGGACTTCTCGGTCGCCGAGCAGATCGCCATCGGCCTTCCCTATACGATGATCGTCGGCGGACTGGCCTTCGTCGTCGCCATCGTGGTCGGCGTGATCTCCGGCGTCCTCGGCGCGCTCTATCAGAACCGCCTGCCGGACTATCTGTCCGCCGCGATCATCCTGATCGGGCTGATCCTGCCCAACTTTCTGATCGCGCCGATCCTGCAACTCATCTTCGGCGTCGAACTGGACTGGCTGCCGGTCGGCGGCTGGGGCGACGGCTCGTGGGAGTATCTGGTCCTTCCCGTCGTCGTGCTCGCCTGGAGCCATGCCGCGCGCATCTCGCGGCTGATGCGCGGCTCGATGATCGAGATCCTCAACGCCAACTTCATCCGCACCGCGCGCGCCAAGGGCATCGGTCCGCGCCTGATGATCACCCGTCACGCGATCCGGCCGGCGCTGATGCCGGTCGTCAGCTATCTCGGCCCGGCGGCCGGCTACCTTTTGACGGGCTCGCTGGTCGTCGAGCAGATCTTCGGCATTCCCGGCATCGGCCGCTTCTTCATCAATGCCGCGCTGAACCGCGACTACGGCATGGTTCTGGGCACCGTGATCTTCTACATGGTGCTGATCGTTGTCCTGAACCTGCTCGTCGACATCGCCTATGCCTGGCTCGATCCCAAGGTCCGGACCCGATGATCCTTTATTCCGCGCTGCGCGAGAACGCCGTCGACGATCTTGCCAACCATGTCGCAAGGGCGCCCAAGGGCCGCTCGCTGACCCAGGATGCGATGCGCCGACTGCGCAAGAACCACGCGGCCGTCGCCTCGCTGTTCCTGCTCGCCTTCATCGTCATCGCCGCGCTGATCGGCCCCTATCTGGTGCCCTACGACTACGAGACGCCCGACTGGAACGCCTTCCGCGCGCCGCCCTCGTTCGACACGGGCCACTATTTCGGCACCGACCAGAACGGCCGCGACCTTCTGGCGCGCACGCTCTACGGCACCCGCGTGTCGCTTCTGGTGGCGCTGGTCGCAACCGCCGTGTCGATGATCATCGGCGTGCTCTATGGCGCGGTGGCCGGCTATATGGGCGGACGCGTCGACCAGGCCATGATGCGCTTCGTCGACATCATGTACGCGCTTCCCTACATCCTGTTCGTCATCCTGCTCATGGTGATGTTCGGGCGCAACGTCTATCTGCTGTTCGCGGCCATCGGCATGATCGAGTGGCTGACGATGGCGCGCATCGTGCGGGGTCAGACGATCGCGCTGAAGGAGCGCGAATTCGTCGAGGCGGCGCGTGCGTCGGGCCAGCCCGCCTTCAGGATCATCACCCGCCACATCATCCCCAACCTCACCGGCCCGGTGATCATCTACGCGGCGCTGACCGTGCCCGAGATCATCGTCACCGAGAGCTTCCTGTCCTATCTGGGCTTTGGCGTGCAGGAGCCGCTTACCTCGCTGGGCACGCTCATCTCCGAGGGCGCCGACGTCATGGAGGTGATGCCCTGGCTGCTCCTGTTCCCCTCCATCTTCCTCGTCGCGCTGCTTCTGAGCCTGTTGTTCATCGGCGACGGCCTGCGCGACGCCTTCGATCCCAAGGACCGCTGACCCCGTGACGGCACAGCTCACACTGACCGACTACTCCGTGCGCTTCGACACGCCCGACGGCATGGTCAAGGCGGTCACGGAGATGAACCTGACGCTGCAGCAGGGTGAAAAGCTCGCCGTGGTCGGCGAGAGCGGGTCGGGCAAGAGCCAGTGCTGGCTCGGCGTGATGGGGCTTCTGGCCCACAATGCGCGCGTCACCGGCCGCGCCGAGTTCGGCGGCCGCAACCTGCTCGAGATGTCCTCGCGCCAGCTTGACCGGATCAGGGGCCGCGAGATGTCGATGGTCTTTCAGGACCCGATGACCGCGCTGAACGCGACGTTGCGCATCTCGCGCCAGCTCACCGAGCCGCTCGAGGTGCATTTCGGCATGGGCCGGGCCGCGGCCGAAAAACGCGCCATCGCCATGCTCGAGCGGGTCGGCATTCCCGACCCGGCCAAGCGCTTCCGGCTCTACCCGCACGAACTTTCGGGCGGCATGCGCCAGCGCGTCGTTATCGCCATGGCGCTGCTGGCCGAGCCCAAGGTGCTGATCGCCGACGAGCCGACCACCGCGCTCGACGTGACGATCCAGGCGCAGATCCTCGAACTGTTCCAGGAACTGGTCACCCAGATGGGCACGACGCTGGTGATCATCAGCCACGATCTTGGCGTCGTCGCGGGGCTCGCCGACCGGGTCGCGGTCATGTATGGCGGCCGCATTGTCGAGAATGCGCCGGTGGACGACCTCTTCGCACGGCCCGCCCATCCCTATGCGGAGGCGCTGCTGCATTCCATTCCGCGCGTCGACCGCGCCGAGAGCGAGATCAGGCCGATCGCCGGCCGGCCGCCGAGCCTCGTCGATCTGCCCGCCGGCTGCAGCTTTCATCCGCGCTGCGCCTATGCCGAGGACGCCTGTCAGGCGGCCGTGCCGCCGCTGGCCGATGTCGGACGGAACCGCACGGCGGCCTGCATCAAGCCGCTGAACGCGCCGCGCAAGCAGGAGGCGCTGGCCGATGAATGAAGCGCCAAGCCCATCGGGCGAGACCCGGGACGGCCCTCTGCTCGACGTTCAGGGGCTCGTCACCGAATTCGAGGTCTCGCAGGGCCTGTTCGCGCGTCCGGCGCGGCTGCGTGCGGTCAACCATGTCGACCTGACGCTGGAGCCCGGCGAGACGCTGGGCATCGTCGGCGAGAGCGGTTGCGGCAAGTCGACGCTCGGCCGTTCCATCATGCGCCTGATCGAGCCGACCGAAGGCCGCATCCTCTGGCAGGGCCGGTCGCTGACCGAGCTGACCGACGAGCAGATGCGCCTTGCGCGCCGCGACATGCAGATCATCTTCCAGGACCCGATCGCCTCGCTCGATCCGCGCATGACCGTCGGCCAGATCATCGCCGAGCCGCTGACCGTCTTCGAAAAGGGTCTGAGCCGTGCCGAGCGCACCGCGCGCGTGGTCGAGACCATGGACGCGGTCGGCCTTGCCCCCGAGATGATCAACCGCTTTCCGCACGAGTTCTCCGGCGGCCAGGCGCAGCGCATCGGCATCGCCCGCGCCATCGTCACGCGGCCAAGGCTCGTGGTCTGCGACGAGCCCGTCTCGGCGCTCGACGTGTCGATCCAGGCGCAGATCGTCACGCTGCTCAAGCGGCTGCAGGAGGAATTCAACCTCGCCTATCTGTTCATCAGCCACGATCTGTCGATCGTCCGGCTGATTTCGGACCGTATCCTCGTGCTCTATCTGGGCCAGGTGGTCGAGATCGGCGACGAGGATGCCGTGTTCGACAATCCCGCCCATCCCTACACGCAGGCGCTGCTGGCCGCCGCGCCCATTCCCGACCCGGTCATCGCGCGCCAGCGCCAGAGCCATCCGCTGATCGGCGATCCGCCATCGCCGCTTGATCCGCCGCCCGGATGCGTGTTCTCCAGCCGCTGTCCGCACGTGCACGACGCCTGCCGCAAGGCCCAGCCCGACCTGCGCACCGCCCCGACGGGACAGAAAGCGGCCTGCGTTCTGGTCGACGAGACCAGCGTGCCGAAACTGCCGGAAGGACAATAGGGCAGGGCGCTCAGGAGATGAGCGACCAGAGCCCCGCACCGATCAGCCACAGCGCCAGGCCGAACGTCGCCAGCGCGGCGATGCCGAAGCCGACGAAGCGCTGCCACAGTGGCGCCCGCTTCTGGATGAAGTGCCAGGCGTGCAGGGCCCGGCCGATCACGAACGCCAGTCCGAGCCCGTGCACGGCGACGAGGGGCACGACCGTCAACGCGCCGATCGCCAGCATGATCAGGAACAGCGGCATGTTCTCGGCGGCGTTGGCCTGTCCGCGCATGATCTTCGCCAGGTGCTTGTTGCCGCCATCGCCGACGGCGATCATGTGGGCGCGTCGCAGCGTGCCGATGGCGTTTGCGAGCCAGAACATGATCAGCATGCACAGGCCGGCATAAAGGCCGGTGGCCGTGAGCGCGGGGTCGGTCATGGTGTCTCTCTTGCGGCGGTTGGTGCGGGCGTCTGCTTAGCCTGCTTTGATGTTGAGCACACGACGAATTGAGCCCGGATTGATCGCTGGCCCTGTTTTTCAACGTCAATTGGCCTACAACCCTCACAAACACTTTTCCGTTGACCGTCCGCAAGAGGACCGCCGGTGTTCAAATCCTTCTTCCCCCAGCCCAAGCCCTTTTTCCTTTCCGCCCTGGCCTGGACCGCGATCGTCATGATCGGCTGGTACGCCGGCCTTGGCCGGCTCGGCGCCTCGATCGGTCTCGGCATCACCGCCGAAGGCGAGGAACCTGTCATCGGCCTCGGCCATTTCCTGACGCCCGAGTTTCTCTGGTTTTACGTCTATTACGGGATCGCCGTCGCCCTGTTTGCGGCCTATTGGCACCGGCGCGCGCACCATCCCTGGGAGATGTGGTCGATCCTCGGCTCGGCCCTGATCCTGTTCGTGACCTATTTCAACGTGCAGGTCTCGGTCGCCATCAACAACTGGCGCCGGCCGTTCTTCGACGGCGTCCAGGAGGCGCTGACCGAGGGCTCGACGGTCACGGCGGCCGACCTGTTCGGCCTGATCCTGATCTTCGCGCAACTCGCCTTCCTGTTCATCGCGGTCATCGTCGTCTTCCGCTTCTATGTCAGTCACTGGATCTTCCGCTGGCGCACCGCGATGAACGACTACTACATGGCCCGCTGGAAGCAGGTCCGGCACATCGAGGGCGCCTCCCAGCGCGTGCAGGAAGACACGATGCGCTTTGCCGGAATCATGGAGGGCCTGGGCGTTTCCGCCGTCGACGCGGTGATGACGCTGATCGCGTTCTTGCCGGTCCTGTGGACCCTTTCGCAGTATGTGACCGAACTGCCGATCGTCGGCGAGATCCCCGCGCCGCTGTTCACCGCGGCGATCGTCTGGTCCCTGTTCGGGACCGGCATGCTGGCGCTGGCCGGCATCCGCCTGCCGGGTCTTGAGTTCAAGAACCAGCGCGTCGAGGCGGCCTACCGGAAGGAACTGGTCTATGGCGAGGACCGCGCCGAGCGGGCCCAGCCGCCGACCGTCCGCGACCTGTTCGGCGATGTCCGGCGCAACTATTTCCGGCTCTATCTGGAATACATGTATTTCAACGTGTTCCGCTTCGCCTACCTTCAGGCGGACAACATCTTCGTCTATATCCTGCTGATCCCGACGATCGTCGTCGGTGCGTCGGTGGGCTTCACCTTCGGCATCCTCCAGCAGATCCTGACCGCCTTCAACCAAGTGTCGAACTCGTTCCAGTATCTGGTCAATTCCTGGACGACGATCGTCGAGCTTCTGTCGATCTACAAGCGGCTGCAGTCGTTCGAGGCGGCGATCGACGACAAGGATCTGCCGGACATCGATCGCGAATGGCTCGAGATCCACGGCGCCGGCGGCGGCGAAGCCGATGTCGAGACGGTGGGCAGCGGGGTGTAGGCGGGCTTCGAGCTGTTGCGGCTGGCGCGGCGGCTCTCACACTTGCGGCGCTACGGGCTGGTTCGAGCCTGGCTCGACAGACAGTGACCGGGCCCGGTGCTCAGATCCCATCCCATTAATGGGTAAGGAGTAGAGGCTTGCGCGCGAAAGCACGTGGCTATCGCGATTCTTACCCCCACCCTTCATCCCTCCCAAGCAAGCGTGGGAGGGAGGACGTGAACATCGCATCTTGCTTCCGATTGCGGTGCCAGGTGCCGGCTTGGCAGGTGAAGCTGATGATCGAAGTCCCCCTCCCACATCTATGGGGGAGGGGTGAGGGGTGGGGGCTACACTCGTGAGCCAGACGTCGGCCCTGCCGTCACCCCCGCCGGCGGCCGCGCCGCTCGCGCTTGGGCGCCGCTTCGCCGTCGGCCGCCGGGCTGTTGACCAGCGGTCCGATCCGCTCGACGATGATCTCGCGCGTCAAGGCGCCGTTCTTCCGGTGTTCGTCCAGCGCCGTGCGCATCGCCTTCAGATGTTCGAACGAGGTGCCGCAGCAGCCGCCGATGATCTGCGCGCCGCCATCGATCGCAAGCCGCACATAGTCGGCCATCAGTTCGGGCGTGCCCGAATAGACGATGTTCTCGCCCTGGAACTCCGGGATGCCGCAATTGCCCTTGACGATGATCGTCGCGTCCGGGGCGCCTTCGCGCATGTCGATCAGCGAGGACAGGATGTCAGAGGCGCCGACCCCGCAATTTGCGCCGACCGCTGCCGGCTTCCTCGAAACCGGGTCGAACACGTGCGCGATGTTCTTCGGATGCAGCCCCATCATCGACTTGCCGGCCGTGTCGAACGAGGCGGTGCAGGTATAGGCCATGCCCTCGGCGCCGGCCGCTTCGGCGGCGGCGCGCATCTCGTCGGGCGCCGACATGGTCTCGATCCAGATCACGTCCGCGCCGCCCGCCTTCAATCCGGCGACCTGCTCGCGGAACGCATCGACCGCGTCGTCGTAGGTAAGCTTGCCGAGCGGAACCAGCAGTTCACCGGTCGGGCCGACCGAACCGGCGACGATCACCTTGCGCGGGGCGACGTCGGCCACCTTGCGGGCGATTTCGGCGGCCGCCCTGTTGAGTTCGTGCACCCGGTCCTGCGCATGGTGCAGCTTGAGCCGGTGGCGCGTGCCGCCGAACGAATTGGTCAGGATGATATCGGAGCCGGCGTCGACGAAACCCTGATGCAGCGCCACGATCTTCTCGGGCGCCTCGATGTTCCACAACTCCGGCGCGTCACCCGATTCAAGACCCATCGCGAACAGGTTCGTACCGGTGGCGCCATCGGCGAGCAGCACGCCCTTTTCGGCGATCAGGGCGGCGAGTGGATTGTCGGCGGTCATGGACGGCTCCGGTCACGCGGGAAATCGCATAACCACATAAAGAAGTCTTTATGTCATTGCAATCGCGATCCTGCGATCAGGACGAAGCCGTAGAGGACCGGACGATCCGGCCGTAGCGCGCATAGTCCCGGTAGAGCGATCTGAAATGCGCCTGCGCCCCGTGCGCGGCGGCGACCTGGGCCATGACCGCTCCGAGATCGGCGCGCGGGGCGACGTGGAACTTGGCGAGCCAGCCATGCAGCGCCTTTCCGAACCAGCCCGGCAATCCGTCCTGCTGACCGAAATCGACAACATGCAGTTCGCCCCCCGGCGCCACCACCTCCATCGCGTGGGCGATCGCTTCCTTCCAGACCGGGATCATCGATACCGAATAGGAGATGAAGACGCGGTCGAAGCTTTTGACGCCGAACAGCGTTTCGGGATCGAAATCGGTCGCATCGCCCTCGGCGAGCGTAACCCGGTCCTGAAGGCCCTTGCGCGCAATGGTCGTCTGCGCCGACTTGAGCATCTGGGCCGAGATGTCGAACCCGTAGAGCCGGGCATGAGTATAGTGGCGCGCAGCCAGCGCCAGATTGCGGCCGGTGCCGCACGCCACTTCGAGCACCGTGCCGCCGGCCGGAACGCCGAGTTCGCCGATCATGTGGTCGCGGCCGAGCAGATAGTATTTGCGCGTCAGATCATAGATGTGGCGCTGGTTGCGGTAGACCGCATCCATCAGCCGGGAGTGGCTGGCGGTGTCCGTGTCCGTCACCGATCAATCCCTCAGCGTGTAGAGGTGGAATCCGCCATAGATCGCCGAGCGGTCCTTGCGGTGCAGGTCGGCCGAACGCTCGGCATGATAGTCCCAGCGGCCGAGCAGGCTGTCCGAAACCCGGCCGGGCAGGATCGTCTCGATGCCGGCGGTGCGGAAGATGACCCGCGCGCCGGGGCGGGCGGTGCGGGTGATCTGCGTCCACAGATCGTTGAGCTGGGCGTCCGTCATCCAGTCCTGCGCGTCGAGCAGCACATAGCAATCCTTCGACGCGGCGGGCGCGTCGCTCAGGAAGTCGGTCAGAGTCCTGTTCCGGATCGAGGCCTTGTGCGCATTGGCGCGCACCGTCTCGAAGTTCTCCCGCTGCAGGTACGGCGGCAGCGGCCCTTCTCCGGAAGGGTCATAGCCGCGGTTGAAGGCGGCCCATGCGAAGTAATTGTCCCTGACAGGGAAATCGCACATCAGCGCGCGCGTCCGCTCGGTCAGCACGGCGTGCATGTCGCCGTCGGCCGCGCTTGCCAGCGCCTCATACTGCTGGGGCGGAATACCGAGGCCGAACAGCGAGGCGCGGTTGAGCGTGATCCAGCGGATGACACGGCTGTCGATGGCCGGCCTCACCTTGTCTTCGAAGAAGCGCTTCTGCTCGTCGAGATCGCGGCAGCGCACGAACCCGGTCAGGTCGACCCCGTTCAGCCGGGCGATCCGGTGGGCCCAGGAAATGAACAGGCCGAGCGCGCCGTAGCGGTAGAAGCCCCTTTCGAACATGGCGATGCGCCGGCCCGTCACCCCCATGCGGCCGTTCCAGTAATCGACGGTGGCGACGTCGAGATGCGGCGCCAGATGGCGGTCGAACAGGTCGGCATTGCCTTGCACATCGGCCCGGCCGAACATCCGGAAGAACGCCTCGTGGTCCGGCAGGTGCACCGGCGCCGCATATTTGAGCCGGTTGAGCGCGATATGGGCGGGAGACAGATCGACCGCCTCCACCGAGGCCGGCCCGGCGGTCAGATAGCTCATCACGTTGCAGCCGCCCGAGGCGATGGCGACGATCGCATCGTCCGGACCGATCTCGAGCGCCTCCATGTCGACCACCGGGTCTTCCCAGATCTGCGCGTAGACGAGCCCGGTGAAGGTGTGCGCGAAGAGCCGCTCGAGCAGCCCGGTTACGCTCAGCGCGCTGTTCTGCTGGACGGCGCCCCCGAGCTGGGTGCGGACGGTTGGGTTTGCGGAAGGCGAGCCCATCTTGGTCGGGTTCCTCTGGATTGCGCGTGTCGATGAGGGCCGGTGGCCCCGGCCCGGCGGGTCAGGCAGCGCGCGGCTTGACTTTTGCAGGCTTGCCGGCCTTGGCCGCCCGCAGATCGATGAGCTTCGCCCGGCGGCGGGCGCGGGCGATCTCGACCCAGTCGATCAGCACCATCTCGCCCGTTTCGGTCTCCGCGATCGCCGTGCAGCTTTCCACCCAGTCGCCCGTGTTCACGTAGCGGATGCCCGCCTGCGACTTGATGGCGGCGTGGTGGATATGCCCGCAGATGACGCCGTCCACCCGGCTGCGTCGGGCTTCGGCGGCGAGCGCCTCCTCGAACGCGCCGATGAAGTTGACCGCCTGCTTGACCTTCAGCTTGAGCCATCTGGACAGCGACCAGTACTGGCCACCCCACAGGCGCTTGACGCGGTTGAACCAGCCGTTGAACCACAGCGCCGCCGTGTAGGCCCAGTCGCCGATATGGGCGAGCCACTTGGCGTTGCGCACCACCATGTCGAACTGGTCGCCATGGATGACGAGATACCGCGTGCCGTCGGCCGTCTCGTGGATGTCGCGGTCCCGAACGTCGATCCCGCCGAAGTGCGAACCCAGATAGGAGCGCATCACCTCGTCATGATTGCCGGGAATGTAGATGATCTCGGTGCCCTTGCGCGCCTTGCGAAGAAGCTTCTGGACGACGTCGTTGTGGGTCTGCGGCCAGTACCAACCCTTCTTCAGGCGCCAGCCGTCGAAGATGTCCCCGACCAGATAGATCCGGTCGGCATCGTGCTCGCGCAGGAAATCGATGAGCATTTCGGCCTGACAGCCGCGTGTTCCAAGATGGATGTCGGACAGAAACAGCGTCCGGAACCGCTGCGGCTCGTTCATGGTCAGTCCCACCAAAGCTCGTTTGACATCGCTGAATCAGATTCGTGTGTCAGCCATGTGACCCACACCGTTGTTCCGTCTACGCAAAATGTGGAAACTCGGATCGCACGGGCGATGCGGGAGCGTGACCCGTCCGATGCCCGATCCCCTCCGGCTTGTCAAAGATGATCCGCCGCGTTTCCGGACGCGGCGGGGGAGTGGACGACTGTGCGACCGCGTCGGCGTCAGGCGACCCCGCGCATGCGCTTGCCTTCCGGATCGAAGGGCGGTTCGACCGCGATCACCGCCGGACGGCGCACGCCCAGAACCTCGATCTCGAACAGTCCAGTATCCCCATGCTCGGAGAGCGGAGCGGGCACATAGCCCTGCGCCATCGACTTGCCGACGCCGTGCGCAAAGCCGCCCGATGTCACCCAGCCGACGACGCGCCAGTCGCCATCGGTGATCGTCGCCATGCCGGGCGGCTCGATCGTCTCGCCCGAACCGTTGAAGCGGCGCGGACCGACCTCGTGCGGTGGCGCGACCGTGCCGTAGTCGGTTTCGCCGACCTTCGCCCAGATCGGCTCGTCATGCATCACGTCGGCCGTGTCGGCATCGATCATGAACGACACGCGGCGCAGCTTCGGCCCCTGCTCCTTTTCGCGGGCGGCGGCCTCGCGGCCGATGAAATCGTTCTTGGACAGCTTGACGAACCGGTCCATCGACCCCTCGAACGGGCCGTAGATCGGCCGCAGTTCGTGGCCCCAGGTCGGGAAGTTCTTCTCGAGCCGCATCGACAGAAGTGCCCGCATGCCGAAGTCGCGGATACCGAACTCGGCGCCGGCCTGCTTGATGTCGGTGTAGAGCTTGCGCAGATAGGCCGGCTCGCACCACAATTCATAGCCCAGATCGCCCGTGTAGGAGATGCGGCTGACGATGCAGGGCGAGCCCTGCACGTCGATCTCGCGGCTGTCCATGAAGCGGAAAGCCTCGTTCGACACATCGGTGTCGGTGAGTTTCTGCAGGACGGCGCGGCTGTTGGGTCCGGCGATAGAAAGGCCCATCAGCGTCATGCCGAAGCGCCGCACGGCGACCGAGCCGTCCCCTGGCAGGTGCTTTTCAAACCAGCGCATGTGATAGACCTGCGCCGCCGACGAACCCCAGATCATGAAGCGGTTCTCGCCCAGCTTGGCGATGGTGAAGTCGCCGATCAGCTTGCCGAACTCGTTCAGCATCGGGGTCAGCACCATGCGCCCGGTCTTCGGCATGGTGTTGGTCATCAGGTGCGACAGGAAGGCCTCGGCGCCTTCGCCGGTAACCTCGTATTTGGCGAAGTTCGACACCTCCGTGATGCCGACATTGTCGCGGACGTTCTTCACCTCGGCGGCGACGTGATCGAAATCGTTCGACCGGTGGAAGCTGACGACATCGTGCGCCTCCTCGGCCGATGGCGCGTACCATAGCGGCGTTTCAAGCGCCCATGAATCGCCCATGACGGCATGGTTCTGGGCGACCTGGATATCGTAGATCGGCGTGGTCTGGTGCGGCCGGGCGGCGGGCAGTTCCTCGTTGGGATAGCGGATCCGGAAGCGGCGCGAATAGTTCTCGCGCACCTTGGCGTTGGTGTAGCGCAGGGTGGCCCAGTCGCCGAAGCGGGCGACGTCCATGCCCCAAACGTCGGCGCCCGGATCGCCATGCACCATCCAGTTGGCGAGCGTCAGCCCGACGCCGCCGCCCTGGCTGAAGCCGGCCATCACCGCGCAGGCCGACCAGTAATTGGTCAGGCCCCGCACCGGCCCGACCAGCGGATTGCCGTCGGGCGCGAACGTGAAGGGCCCGTTTATGATCTGCTTGATGCCGGCCTTCTCGAACGGCGGGAAATGCGCAAAGCCGATCTCCAGCGACGGCGCGATACGATCAAGGTCCGGCGCCAGCAGCTCGTGGCCGAAATCCCATGGCGTGTTCACCGGCGACCAGGGCCGGCAGGCCTGCTCGTAGGTGCCCAGCAGCATGCCGTTGCGTTCCTGGCGCGTGTAGATCTCGCCGGCAAAATCGACCGCATGGATCAGTTCGCGGCCGTAGCGCTCGTTGAATTCAAGCACCTCGGGCATGTCTTCGGTCAGAAGATACATGTGCTCCATGGCGAGCAGCGGCAGTTCGAGCCCGACCATGCGGCCCACCTCGCGCGCCCAAAGACCGCCCGCATTGACCACATGCTCGGCGCGCACCGTGCCCTGCTCGGTGATCACGTTCCACGTGCCGTCGACGTCCTGCGTCAGCTCCCTGACCGGATTGCGCAGGACGATCTCGGCGCCAAGGTTCCGTGCGGCCCGCGCATAGGCGTGCGTCGTGCCCGAAGGATCGAGATGGCCCTCGACCGGGTCCCACAGCGCGCCGACGAACTGGCTCTCGTCCATCAGCGGGAACATCGCCTTGGCCTCGGACGGGGTGATCAGTTCGGTCTGCATGCCAAGATGGCGCCCCTTGGCGTGCAGCGTGCGCAGGAAATCCATCCGCTCGGGGCTCTCGGCCAGCATCACGCCGCCGGTCAGGTGCAGCCCGCAGGACTGGCCGGAGACCTTTTCGAGTTCGTCATAGAGCCCGACCGTGTAGGCCTGCAGCTTGGCGACGTTCGGGTCGCCGTTGAGCGTGTGAAAGCCGCCCGCCGCGTGCCAGGACGAGCCCGATGTCAGTTCCGAGCGCTCGATCAGCATGATGTCGGTCCAGCCGGCCTTGGCCAGATGATAGAGCACCGAGCAGCCGACGACCCCGCCTCCGATGACGACGACACGCGTGGATGTTTTCATGATGACTTCCTTGTCAGGCGCATTTGTTCACGATATATTCCATTCCGAAAGAGGAATGGCGTCGATGACCGAGGATCAGTTTCAGAGCCTGAAGTCGATGATCGAGGCGATGAGCGCCCGCATGGAGGCGCGCTTCGAACAGGTGGACAGGCGTTTCGAGCAGGTCGACAAGCGCTTCGAACACGTCGACGAACGCCTGACCGGGATCGACAAGGATCTGATGCGCATCGATGCCGTTCTGGCGACGAAGCCGGATACCGGCGCGATCTACGCGGTCGCCTTCACGATGATGGTCGGCACGGTCGGCATGGTCTTCGGCGCCGTGCTTGTCGCCAATGCGCTGGGCTGGCTGAACTGACCGTTCGCACGTCATCTCAAAAGTCCGTCGGCGCGCCGCCTTCCTGTTTGCGGCGGGCGACGAAGTCCTCCAGTTCCTCGCGGATCGCCGCGTCCATCGGTGGCGGCTCGAATTCGGCGAGAATCTGCTTCCAGATCCGGTTGGCCCGCTCGACGGTCTGAACCGCGCCGCGATCGCGCCAGTTCTCGTAATTGCTCCAGTCGGACAGAAACGGCGCGTAGAAGGCGGTCTCGTAGCGGTCCTGCGTATGCTGGATGCCGAAGAAATGCCCGCCCTGGCCGACTTCGGCGATCGCCTCGAGCGCGATCTCGTCGGCGTCCCATTTCACCGGCTTCATATAGGCGATGAGCTGCTGGACCTGCTCGCAGTCGATGATGAATTTCTCGTAGGACGCGCACAGCCCGCCCTCCAGCCAGCCGGCGGCGTGATAGACCACGTTCGTGCCCGAGGTGATCGCCGCGAACAGCGAATGGGCGCTCTCCCAGGTCGCCTGGTTGTCGGGGGCGTTCGAGACGCAAGTGTTCGACGAGCGCAGCGGCAGGCCGTAATGGCGGGCCATCTGCCCGGTCATCTGCGTCGTCCGGATATAGTCGGGCGTGCCGAACGCCGGCGCGCCGGTCTTCATGTCGACGTTGGACGAGAACGTGCCGATCGCGCACGGGCAGCCCGGATTGATCGTCTGGATCAGCGCGATGGCGCACAGCGATTCCGCCAGCGACTGGGCGACCGTGCCGGCCAGCGTGATCGGGCTCATCGCGCCGGCCAGCGTGAACGGGGTGACGATGGTCGGCTGACCGCGCCGCGCCAGCCGCATCAGCCCGTCGATCATCGGCCAGTCATGCTTGAGCGGCGAGGTCGAATTGATGTTGGTGTACATGCGCGGCGTGGCGTCGAACTCGTCATGGGTCAGCCCGCCGGCGATGCGCACCATCTCCATGACGTCCTCGACCCGCTCGGAGCCGAGCGAATAGGCGTGCACGACCTTGTCGGTCAGCGTCAGCTTGTCATAGAGGCAGTCCAGATGCCGGATCGAGGGATGCAGGTCCATCGGCTCGACCGG
Source organism: Roseitalea porphyridii (assembly GCF_004331955.1). Classification (NCBI taxonomy): domain Bacteria; kingdom Pseudomonadati; phylum Pseudomonadota; class Alphaproteobacteria; order Hyphomicrobiales; family Ahrensiaceae; genus Roseitalea; species Roseitalea porphyridii. The sequence continues at coordinate 936,228 of NZ_CP036532.1, forward strand.
ATAGCCGCCGGCGAAATGCAGGCAGTTGAAATACTGCGTCAGCTTGATGAGGTCCTGATAGGCCGCGCGATCGCCGGTGCGGCGCCCCCGGTCGAGGTCCGAGCAGCTTGGCGGAGAGGAGACGTTGCCGAACACGATATGGTCGCCGCCGATCGTGATCCGGCGCGCTTCGTTGCGCGGCGTCAGCGTGAAGGCGCCCGGCGCCAGCGCAATCTTCTCCATGATGAAGTCGCGGCCGAACCGCACGCGCGCGCTGTCGGGCGTCTCCCTGTCGATCAGGCAGCCCTCGCTGCGGAAGATCTCGACCGCCTCGCGGTTGAGGAACTCGACGCCGACCTCCTCGAGAATGCGCATCGTGCCGTCATGGATCGCCTCGACGCCTTCGGGCGGCAGCGGTTCGATCGGCCTGTCGCTGTTGACGGGGACTTCCCATGGCATCTGCCGGATCGCAGCACCGCCGCGCCGCTGGTTGCCCGCGCGGCCGCCGCGCTTGAGGCGCTTTGGCGGCTCCGGAACGGCTTCGCTGATCAAGGTGTCCATGCGGGTCTCCCTGACCCGACACTGTCGCCCCGGCCTGCAACCATCACGATCAATTCTTCGACCTACAGGGCTGGCAATGCGACATCGGAGCCGTGCCGCCATGGTGATCACGACGCGCGGTTGACGCTTCAAGGAAAGTCATCTTGTTTGCGCCGCGTTAGCGTGCCGGGCATCAGGAGCCGACCAGACCGATGAACCAGATCGAACCCGCCCGCCGCCGCAAGGCGCATCTGCCCAAGGGCCGCCAGCTCGACGACGTCGCGCTCGACGAGGTGCGCCTGGTTCTCGGAGCGGCGCCGCGCCGGCGCGACCTGCTGATCGAGCACCTGCACCGTATCCAGGACACCTATGGCTGCCTGGAGGCGCGCCATCTGCGCGCGCTCGCCGAGGAGATGCGCCTCAGCCAGGCCGAGGTGTACGAGGTCGCTTCGTTCTACGACCACTTCGATGTGGTCAGGGAAGGCGAGGCAAAGCCCGCGCCGCTGACGGTGCGCGTGTGCGATTCAGTCTCCTGCATGCTGGCCGGCGCCGAAGCCCTGATCGGCGAACTCGAAGCGACCGCCGACCCCGCGCTCATTCGTGTGGTGCGCGCGCCCTGCATGGGCCGCTGCGCGACCGCGCCGGCCGCCCGTATCGGCAACCGCGAGGTCGATGATGCCAGCGCCGCCGGGCTTGTCGAAATGGCCGAGACCGGCGCCTTCGACGTCGCCGTGCCCGACTACATCGCCCTGCACGCCTACCTCGAATTCGGCGGTTATCAGGTCCTCGAACGGGTCCGCGCCGGTGATGTCGGCGCCGACACGCTGATCGAGATGCTGTCCGGCGCCAGCCTGAAAGGGCTTGGCGGGGCCGGCTTTCCGGCCGGAAAGAAATGGGGGTTCGTGCGCTCCTATCCCGGCCCGCGCCTGATGACGATCAATGGCGACGAGGGCGAGCCGGGCACGTTCAAGGACCGCCACTATCTGGAGACCGATCCGCACCGCATGCTCGAGGGCGCGCTGGTCGCCGCCCACATCGTCGAGGCCGACCGCATCTACCTTTACATGCGCGACGAATATCCGGCCGTCCTTGAAATCCTGCGCACCGAGATCGCCGCGCTCGAGGAGGCCGGCCTGTGCGAGCCGGGCTTCATCGAACTGCGGCGCGGGGCAGGGGCCTATATCTGTGGCGAAGAGAGCGCCATGATCGAATCGATCGAGGGCAAGCGCGGCCTGCCGCGCCATCGCCCGCCCTATATCGCCGAGGTCGGCCTGTTCGGCCGGCCGACGCTCAACCACAATGTCGAGACGCTGTGGTGGATCAGGGACATAGTCGAGAACGGGGCGGACTGGTTCGCCGCTCAGGGCAATGAGGGCCATCCCGGCCCGCGCTCCTGGTCCGTCTCGGGGCGGGTGAAGGAACCCGGCGTCAAGCTGGCCCCGGCCGGCGTCACCGTGCGCGAACTGATCGAGGACCATTGCGGCGGCATGGCGGACGGGCACACCTTCAAGGCCTATCTGCCCGGCGGCGCCTCTGGCGGCATCCTGCCGGCGTCGATGGACGACATTCCGCTCGATTTCGGCGACACGCTGTTCCGGCACGGCGCGTTCGTCGGCAGCCACGCGGTCGTGATCCTGTCGGACAGGGACAATATCCGCGACGTGACGCTGAACCTGATGCGGTTCTTCGCCCATGAGAGCTGTGGCCAGTGCACGCCGTGCCGGGGCGGTACGGAGAAGCTCGTGCAACTGCTCGAACGCGACGGTCCTCTGGACGAACCCACCATCCGCGATCTCGAGCAGGTGATGCGCGATGCGTCGATCTGCGGTCTCGGCCAGGCAGCGCCCAACCCGGTCAATCATCTGCTGACGCACTTCCGGGAGGACCTTTGACCGATGGAGATACGCCAGGCGACCGATGCCGATCTGCCGTCACTTGCCAAGGTGATGGACGAGGAGAACATCCACTATGAGGGCTCGAATGCTCTGCCGGTCGATCGTGTGCTGCCCAAACTCGAGCGTTGGTTCTCGGCCAACAACGATACGCGGGTCCTCGTGGCCGTCGATGGCGAGAGTGTATTGGGCTTTGCAACGCTCGTGCCTCTTTTCCCGGCGGGCAATCTCAATGTGTCCATGTTCATCAAGGACCTTTACGTCGCCGCCGATGCACGTGGTCGCGGCATTGGTGAAGCGCTCATGCGACGGAGTGCAGCCGAGGCGCGCCGGCTTGGTGCGACACGGCTCGAACTGACGGTTGACGGTGACAATTCCCGTGCCAAGGCGCTTTACGAAAGGCTCGGCGGTTCTGATACGCACAAGAGCTACCTGCGCTGGGAAGGCGGCGCGATGGCCATGCTTGCTGGGGAGATTGAGAATGCTTGAAGCCTATCTGATCACGCTGACCGGGGTCGTTCTGGCGCAGGCCGCGCCCGGACCCAATCTTCTGGCCGTCGCGAGCGCCGGACTGGGGCAGGGACGCAAGGCGGCGCTGATGACCGTCATGGGCGTTTCGACCGGCATGATGATCTGGGCCGTCGCGGTGGCGTTCGGTCTTGCCGCGGTGCTTGCGATCTATCCGAAGCTGCTGACCGCGATGAAGATCGCCGGTGGCGCCTATCTGCTCTGGCTCGCCCTGCGCGCGCTTCTGTCGGCCCGGCGCGGCGGCCAGGCGAGCATCCGCGCGCACGGCGCGGCCCTGTCGGCGGGCGCCGCGTGGCGACGCGGACTTCTGGTGGTATTGACCAACCCCAAGGCCGCATTGATGTGGACGGCGGTGGGCACGTTCCTGTTCGGCTCGGGCCTTGCGGCCTGGCAGGTGGTCGTCTTCGGCCCGCTCGCCGCCCTGTCGGCGATGGCCGTCTATGGAAGCTATGCGTTCCTGTTCTCGTCGGGCTTCGCCGGACGCGCCTATCAGCGTTTCGCCCGCTGGATCGAGGCCGCGTTCGGGCTGGCGTTCGGCGCCCTCGGCGGACGCCTGCTGCTTGATGGCGTAAGGGAGATGCGTGCGCCATGAACTCTGCTGCCACGAACGCCGACCCCTACGAGCGCATCTTCGCGCTGAACAACGCGATACGCTATGTGGCCATCTATCGGGCCGGGAAGCTGCAAAGCCGGCAAAGGGAAGGCCTTGCCGGAGCATCTTCCGGTGAGAGCGACCGCTACGAGGAACTGCTCGTCAATCCGACACTCCTGACGCTTGCCCGTCAACGCGGCAACATCGACTGCGGCGGCGCCGAATTCGTTATCGTCGGTTATGGCAATTTTCTCCAGCTCGTGGTCGCTTTGCCCGACGGACACGTTTCGGTCTGCTTCGACCGCGCCGCCGACCCGCTGGACCATGTCGAGGCGATCAGGAAGGCCTTTGCACCATGAGCAAGACCGTTTCGTTCACGCTCGACGGCAGGACCGTCACCGCCGAACCGGGCGAGACGATCTGGACGGTCGCCAGGCGCGAAGGCACGCGCATCCCGCATCTGTGCCATCTCGACAAGCCCGGCTACCGGCCCGACGGCAATTGCCGCGCCTGCATGGTCGAGATCGAGGGCGAGCGCACGCTGGCAGCCTCCTGCATCCGCAAGCCCGCCGAAGGCATGAGCGTGCGCACCGACACCGACCGCGCCGATAGGGCGCGCCGCATGGTGTTCGAAATGCTTGCCGCCGACATGCCCGCCCGCGCCGAAAGTCCGGACGATCAATCGGCTTTCTGGCAATGGGCCGAGACGATGGGCATTGGCGGGTCGGAGCGATTGCCGTCGAAGTTCGGTCAGACGACCCCTCACCCTTACCCTCTCCCCGCGTGCGGGGAGAGGGAGGCCTCGGCATCGGGGCTCGCGTCCCCTTCTCCCCGCACGCGGGGAGAGGGTACGGGTGAGGGGCAAACTCCCCGCGTGAGGGGAGACGGTGAGGGGCAAATGGCCGAAGGCTTGGGCGAGGTCGGGCACGCCCCCCTCCACGACCTCACCAACCCGGCGATCGCGGTCAATCTCGACAGCTGCATCGCCTGCGGGCTGTGCGTGCGGGCCTGCCGCGAGGTGCAGGTCAACGACGTGATCGGCATGGGCGAGCGCGGCCATCACGCGGTCCCGGTCTTCGACATCCACGATCCGATGGGGCTTTCGACCTGCGTGACCTGCGGTGAGTGCGTGCAGGCGTGCCCGACCGGCGCGCTCTACGAGAAGACGCTGATGGACGAGGCCGGCCGCACCCGCGCCATCCACGAGTTCGACGGGACGGTCGATTCCGTCTGCCCGTTCTGCGGCGTCGGCTGCCAGACCACGATCAACGTCAAGGACGGCCGCATCGTCCAGGTCGACGGCCGCGACGGCCCCGCCAACGAGAACCGGCTCTGCGTCAAGGGCCGGTTCGGCTATGATTACGTGATGAGCCCCGAGCGGCTGACCAAACCGCTGATCCGCCGCGATGACGCGCCCAAGGCCGGCGACATCGACATGCGCTTCATGAAGGTGACCGACATCTTCCGCGAGGCGTCATGGGAGGAGGCGCTGGAACGCGCCGCATCCGGCATTGCGAAGATCCGCGACGAACGCGGCGGCGGCGCGCTCGCCGGCTTCGGCTCGGCCAAGGGCTCCAATGAAGAGGCCTACCTGTTCCAGAAGCTGATCCGGCAGGGTTTCGGCACCAACAATGTCGACCATTGCACCCGGCTGTGCCACGCATCGTCGGTGGCGGCGCTTCTGGAAGGGGTCGGCTCGGGAGCGGTCTCGGCGCCGTTCACCGACGCGCTCAAGGCCGACTGCATCGTCGTCATCGGCGCGCGTCCGGCGACCAACCATCCGGTCGCGGCGACCTATTTCAAGCAGGCCGCAAAGGACGGCAAGAAGCTGATCGTCATCGATCCGCGCCGGCAGGAGCTGATGCGCCATGCCTCCCATCCGGTCCAGTTCACGCCCGGTTCCGATGTGGCGCTGCTCAACGCGGTCCTGCATGTGATCGTCGACGAGAAACTCTATGACGAGCAGTACATCCAGGCCCATGTCGACGGGTTCGACGCGCTGCGCGAAAAGGTCAGGGACTTCTCGCCCGAGGCGATGGCCGAAGTCTGCGGCGTGTCCGCCGAGACGATCCGCGACGTCGCGCGCACCTATGCCACTGCCGAGCGCTCGATCATCTTCTGGGGCATGGGCATCTCCCAGCACACGCACGGCACCGACAATTCGCGCGGCCTGATCGCCTTGTCGCTGATCACCGGCCATGTCGGCCGCCCCGGCACCGGCCTTCATCCGCTGCGAGGGCAGAACAACGTGCAGGGCGCCTCCGATGCCGGTCTGATCCCGATGATGTATCCGGACTACCGGCTCGTCGAGAACGCCGACGTGCGCGCCTCGATGGAGGATTTCTGGGGCAGGTCGCTCGATCCGAAGCGCGGCCTCACGGTGGTCGAGATCATGGACGCGATCCATGCCGGGGACATCAGCGGCATGTACATCATGGGCGAAAACCCGGCCATGTCCGACCCCGACCAGCACCACGCCCGTGCGGCGCTTGCAAAACTCGATCATCTGGTCGTGCAGGACATCTTCCTGACCGAGACCTGCTGGCATGCCGATGTGGTCCTGCCGGCCTCGGCGCAGGCGGAAAAATGGGGCACCTACACCAACACCAACCGACAGGTGCAGATCGGCCGTCCGGCGCTCGACCCGCCCGGCGAGGCGCGCCAGGACTGGGAATTGATCGTGGAACTTGCCAACCGGATCGGCCTTGACTGGCAATATGACGGTGTCGGCGCGGTCTACACCGAAATGGCTTCGGTGATGCCGTCGCTGAAGCACATCTCCTGGGAGCGTCTGCTCGCCGAGGATTCGGTCACCTATCCGGTCTCCGAGCCCGGCGGCTTCGGCAACGAGGTGATCTTCACGGACGGCTTCCCGACCGCCGACGGACGCGGCCGGCTGGTGCCCGCCGATCTGCGCCCGCCCGACGAGGTGCCCGACGAGGACTATCCGCTGGTGCTGACCACCGGCCGGTTGCTCGAACACTGGCACACCGGCGCGATGACCCGCCGCGCCACCGTGCTCGACGACATCGAGCCCGAGGGCATCGCCGCCATGAACCCGCGCGAGATCGGCCGGCACGGTTTCAAGCCGGGCCAGATGATCGCCGTCGAGACCCGGCGCGGCACGATCCAGGCCGTGCTGCGCGCCGATCGCGAGGTGGCCGACGGCATGATCTTCATGCCGTTCTGCTTCAACGAGAGCCCGGCGAACGTGCTGACCAACCCGCAGCTCGACCCGTTCGGCAAGATCCCCGAGTTCAAATATTGCGCCGCGCGCGTCAGCCGCGTCGCACAGGCCGAGGCGGCCGAATAGGCCGGCCGCCTTTGTCGCCGCCACGGAAAAGATAAACGGCGCCCGCAAGTTTGACTTGGGGCGGGCCCGCCTTATGATCCTCTTTGTCAGGGTCGGAAGGCGATGTCCTTCCATAGAGCCCGCAATGACACCCGCTTGAAGAGCGTCCGGCGGAAGAACGGGGCGCGCAGATCAATCCGAAAACCGAACCCATCCGATTGCCCCGAAGGAGCAATGCATCCATGCGCGTACCCGCAAGAACGCACACCGAATACATCCATCCGGCCGCCCGTAACGCCGCCGACGAGGCGCGCGCCGGAACGCTGTCGCGCCGCGAATTCTTTGCCCGCGCGACCTCGCTCGGTGTCGGCGTCGCCGCCGCCTATGCGATGATCGGACTGCCGGCGCCCAAGGCCCGCGCGGCGACGCCGCAGCAGGGCGGGACGCTGCGCATCCAGTCCGAGGTGCGCCCGCTCAAGGACCCGCGCACCTATGACTGGCCGCAAATGTCGAATTACACGCGCGGATGGCTCGAATATCTGGTCGAGTACAACCGCGACGGCACGATCCGGCCGATGCTGCTGGAGGACTGGTCGGTCAGCGACGACGCGACCGAATATGTGCTCAATCTGCGCCGCGGCGTGAAATGGAACAATGGCGACGATTTCGTCGCCGAGGATGTCGCCTTCAACATCGAGCGCTGGTGCGAGCGCGAAGTCGAGGGCAATTCGATGGCCGCCCGGCTCGATGCGCTGATCGACCCCGACACGGGGACCGCGCGCGAGGGCGCCATCGAGGTGGTCGACGATCACACGGTGCGGCTCAACCTGCCGCGCCCGGACATCACGCTGATCGCCGGCATGTCCGACTATCCGGCGCAGATCGTTCCGCGCGGCTTCGGCGGCGATCCGCTTGCCGATCCGGTCGGCACCGGCCCCTATCTGCCCGGCGAATATGCGGTCGGCGATCGCGGCGAACTGGTGAAGAACGAGGACCATGAATGGTGGGGCGAGGGCGCCTTCCTCGACCGCATCGTCTATGTCGATTACGGCACCGAGCAGGCCGCCGTCGTTTCCGCCGTCGAGTCCGACGAGGTCGACATGGTCTACGAATCGATCGGCGATTTCGTCGCCATCATGGACCAGTTCGGCTGGGCCAAGTCCGAAGCGGTGACCGCGAACACGCTGGTCGTGCGGCCGAACCAGCAGGCCGAGGTTGACGGCGCGACGCCCTATGCCGATGCCCGCGTGCGCCGCGCGCTGGCCCTGGCCGTCGACAATCAGGTCTGTCTGCAGCTTGGTTATGCCGGGCTCGGCACGGTGGCCGAGAACCATCATGTCTGCCCGATTCATCCCGAATACGCCGATATCGGTCCGGCCGAGTTCGACCCCGAAGCGGCGATGGCGCTGATGGAGGAGGCCGGCATGGCCGACTTCGAGCACGATCTGATCTCGATCGACGATTCATGGCGCAAGCCGACGGCCGACGCGGTGGCGGCGCAGCTGCGCGATGCCGGCATCAAGGTCAAACGCACGGTGCTGCCCGGTTCGACCTTCTGGAACGACTGGACCAAATATCCCTACAGCGTGACCGACTGGGCCCAGCGCCCGCTCGGCGTGCAGGTCCTGTCGCTCGCCTATCGCACCGGTGAGGCGTGGAACGAATCGGGCTTTGCCAACGACGAGTTCGACCGGCTTCTGAACGAAGCGATGGCCGTGCCCGACCCGGACGAACGGCGCGATCTGATGGCGCAGATCCAGACGATCCTGCGTGAGGAAGGCGTGGTCATCCAGCCCTACTGGCGGTCGACCTACCGGCACGCCAAGCCCGACGTGATCGGTGCCGAACAGCATCCGACCTTCGAGATCCATGTCTACAAGCTGGCCTGGGCCGCCTGACGCGTCCGCAAACGATGACGGGCCGGCGCCGCCAAGCGCCGGCCTGTTTGGTCCGTCAAAGGCCGTTGTGCGCGATCACGCTTTTCGCCGCATCCACCGCCGCCTGATCGACCGGGCGAAATTCGATGCCGAGTTCCCGCCGTGCCCGCTCGCCGGAGACCTTTTTGCGGACATCGAGAAGCGGCACGATTGTTTTGATCTCCTTGTCGAACATCCCGAGCATCCGGATGACGAAGTTCGGAGCGCGGCGCGTCGTGATCTTTCGCTCCGGCAGACCGGCATCGATCGCCCGGGCCATGTCGGGGAACCACATGAAGCCGGCCGCGCCGATGAAGCGCTTGCCTGCCGATTCGGGCACCGAGAGCGCCTTGACGTGCATGTCGGCGATGTCGCGGACGTCGACGCAGGTGAAGCCGAAGTTCGGCAGCATCGGGTCCTTCGACCGCACGATCCGCTCGATCACCTGCAGCGACGTGCCGTAGTTGGCATCAAGCGCCGGGCCGATCACGAAGCCGGGATTGATGACCGTCAGCGCTATCTCCGGCGCCTCGCCTTCGACGAAATCCCATGCCGCCTTCTCGGCGAGCGTCTTCGACTTGCCGTAGGCGTTGATCTGCGGATCGTCGACGTCGCTCCAGTCATCCTCCGTGAAGACGTCGCCCGAGGCTGGCCTGCTCTTCTCGGCGACCGCGACGACCGACGAGGTGAGCACCACCCGGTCGACGCCGGCGGCCCTGGCGGCCTTGAGCGCGCGCAGCGTGCCGTCCACCGCCGGACCGATCACCTCGTCCTCGTTCTCGGGCTGGACCAGCGGGAACGGCGAGGCCGTGTGCAGCAGCGCGTCGGCGCCTTCCAGCGCTTCCGCCCATCCCTGGTCCTGCGTCAGGTCGAGTTCGGCAAAGCTCAGATGGCTGTCGGCGACAGCCGGATCATCGAGATGCGGCCGGACAGCCGCCCGCACCTCCTCGCCGCGTTTCGAAGAGCGTACCGTGCCGCGGACCTGGTATCCCTGCCGCAGCAGCGCCAGAACGATATGCTTGGCGATGAAGCCGGACGCGCCCGTCAGGACGATGAGTTGGGACATGATTGGCGTCCTTTCGTGTTGACAATGTCAAGACAGCTAAGCGCGATGTTGACAATATCAAGATGTGCGACCGCATCCGTTTCGCCTGGCACGGCCATCCCGGCAATTCGGGGGTCTTCAGCGCGCGCAGCGCACGCAACGTTCGGCCATCGGATCGATGGCCAGGCGCTTGTCGGCGATCTCTTCGCCGCATTCTTCGCAATACCCGTACTCGCCCTCGGCGATGCGTCGTTCGGCCATGTCGATACGCACCAGATCGCGGCGGCGGGCACGCGCGGCCGCCTGCGCCATCGCCTGCTGCTGCATGGCGTCCATGCGTGACAGCCGGCCGACGGCGACCTGGTCGAGTTCGACCGGCGCGCCCGCTTCCTCGCCGAGCGCCAGGAAACGCTCGATTTCGGCGCGTGCTGCGGCAAGGCGCGTCTTGGCCTTTTCGATATCGGCTGTCATAGGGGCAGGTTAGAAAGCGCCGGCGGGCGGCGCAAGGCAAGCGGGGAGCAAGATGGTCTGGCTGATCCTGGGACTGGTGCTTTTTCTGGGCATTCACTCGGTGCGCATGGTGGCGCCCGGGTTTCGCGATCGTCTGATCGCCGAACGCGGCGAGAGCGCCTGGAAGGGCATCTACTCGGTGGTCGCGCTGATCGGCCTGGTGCTGCTGGTCTGGGGTTTCGGCCAGGCGCGGCAGGTCGCGCCGGTGCTTTGGGTGCCGCCAACCTTCATGGCGCACATCAACCTCTTGCTGATGCTGCCGGCGCTGATCCTGCTGGTCGCCTCGCAGCTCCCGGCCGGCTACATGAAGCGCGCGGTCAAGCATCCGATGATCCTGGCGGTGAAGATCTGGGCGTTCGGCCACCTTCTCGCCAATGGCGATCTGGCGTCCCTTCTTCTGTTCGGCGCGTTCCTGGCATGGGGCGTGTGGAACCGCATCGCGGTCAAGCGGCGCGGTGATCCGGTCTTTGGCGAACCGAAAGCGATGTATGACGGCATCGCCGCCGTCGTCGGCACCTTGATCTATCTGTGGCTGATCCTGCAGGGTCATCTGTGGCTGTTCGGCGTGCCGCCCATTGCGGTGGCCTGAGGTCGCCACCACTTACAATGCGCGCCGTTTGCAGCTAAAGCGGCGCTCACTTTCGACTGTTCCGGGTAGGCGTGATGTCCGACGACGGGTTTTTCCGCGAGGTAGAAGAAGAGCTACGCTCCGACAAGCTCAAGAGCCTGTGGGAGCGGTTCGGCATCCTCATTATCGGCGCGGCGGTGCTGATCGTGGTCGGTACGGCCGGCTATCTGGCCTGGGACCGCTATTCGGCGAGCCGTGCCTCGGCATCGGGTGACCGGTTCCTGGAAGCGCTCAACCTCGCCAACGCCGGAAACTATGACGCGGCGATGGTCGAACTCGAGGCACTCGAGGAGGACGGCTTCGGCCAGTACCCCGTGCTCGCGCGGATGCGCTCTGCGACCGTTCAGGCCAGCAGCGGCGAGCCCGATGCCGCCGTCGCCAGCTTCGATGCGATCGCCGCGGACCGTTCGGTGCCCGACGCACTGCGCGACATTGCCCGCCTGCGCGCCGCCTACATCCTTGTCGACCATGGCGATTACACCGAGGTCGCCGCCCGCGCCGAGCAACTGACCGGCCCGGAGCATCCGCTGCGTCATTCCGCGCGCGAGGCGATGGGCCTGGCCGCCTACCGGGATGGCCGGCTCGCCGACGCCCAGCGCCTCTTCAACGACATCCTCGGCGAGGAATTCGCTCCCCAGGGCGTTGCCGGGCGCGCCCAGCTCATGATCGAACTGATCCAGGCCAGCGGCGCGGTCGCCGAGGGCTGACCGATGGCCTTCACCGTCGCCATCGTCGGCCGGCCCAATGTCGGCAAGTCGACCCTGTTCAATCGTCTGGTCGGCCGCAAGCTGGCGCTGGTCCATGACGAGCCCGGCGTCACCCGCGACCGTCGCCGTCACGAAGCGCGGCTGATCGATCTGAAGTTCGATGTCATCGACACGGCCGGCCTCGAGGAAGGCGGCGCCGACACGCTGCCCGGCCGCATGCGCGCCCAGACCGAAATCGCGCTCGCCGAAGCCGATCTTGCCCTGTTCCTCGTCGACGCCAAACACGGCCTGACCGCCGACGATCGCACCTTCGCCGACATTCTGCGCCGGTCCGGCAGGCCGGTGGTTCTGGTCGCCAACAAGGCCGAGGCACGCGGTGCCGAGGCCGGCCTTTACGATGCCTACGCGCTCGGTCTTGGCGAAGCCGTGCCGGTCTCCGCCGAACATGGCCAAGGACTGATCGATCTGCGCGATGCGATCGTCGAGGCGCTCGGCGAAGACCGGGCGCTGGCCGGCGAGACCGCCGGCGTCGAGGGCGAGGAGGCCGAAACCGATGTCGCGATAAGCGAGACCGAAGAGGACGCGCCCGACAGCTATGACGAGACCCGGCCGATCCGCATCGCCATCGTCGGCCGGCCCAATGCGGGCAAGTCGACGCTGATCAATGCGCTGATCGGCGAGGACCGGCTTCTGACCGGGCCCGAAGCGGGCATCACGCGCGATTCGATCTCCGTGGACTGGCAATGGCGCGGCCGCGGCGTACGCCTGTTCGACACGGCCGGCATGCGCCGCAAGGCGCGCGTTCAGGAAAAGCTCGAAAAGCTGTCGGTCGGCGACGCGCTGCGCGCCATCCGGTTCGCCGAAGTCGTCGTTATCGTCTTCGACGCGCTCGTGCCGTTCGAGAAGCAGGATCTGCAGATCGTCGATCTGATCGCGCGCGAGGGCAGGGCGCCGGTTATCGCCTTCAACAAGTGGGATCTGGTCGAGGATCGGCAGGCGCATCTGGCCGACCTGCACGAGCGCACCGCGCGGCTGCTGCCGCAGATCAGGGGCGTGCGCGCCGTGCCCGTCTCCGCCGAGACCGGTTACGGGCTCGACCGGCTGATGGAGGAGATCGTCGCCACGCACCGTGTGTGGAACCGGCGCGTGCCGACCGCGCGGCTCAACCGCTGGCTGGACGCGGTCGCCCAGCATCATCCGCCGCCGGCCGTGTCCGGACGGCGCATCAAGCTAAAATACATCACCCAGGCCAAGACGCGGCCGCCGGGTTTCGTGCTGTCCTGCTCGCGTCCCGAGGCGCTGCCGGCCTCCTATGTGCGCTACCTGACCAATGCGCTCAGGGACGATTTCGAACTGCCGGGCGTGCCGCTCCGGTTGATGCTGCGCTCGCCGGACAACCCGTTCGCCCACAAGGCCAAGCGCCGCCGCTGACCGGTTCTCGCCGGCCCGTGGGCCGCGTTAACGAAACGTGACCGCTCACTTAACGGGCCGTCAAGGTTAATCCTCCATTGTGCCGCTCTGTTCGCCCTGCGACCCTTGGCTTTGTGGAGTTGGCCCTGTGCGTTTGTTGCGTCTTTTTGGCACGCGGATTTTCGTGCCTGTTGCGTTCGCCGTTACCGTTCTCGTCACCAATCCCGCCCAGACCTCCCTTCAGGACATGTCCAGCCTGATCTCCGGGCTCGACACCGCGTCCGAGGACCGGTGGCTGATGCATGTCAGCCGCGCCGGCGTTGGCTCGATCCATTCGGCCGAGGTGAAATTCGGTGTCGATGCCGGCGTGACGGGCTCGATCCGCAAGCCCTCCGGCGCCGATACGGGGCTCGGCGATATCGCGGTCATGACGGGCAAGACGGTGCTGCCCGAAACGCCCGACGAGACACGCGTGAACCGCGCCGAAAAGGCCGGCCGCATCGCCGCCGTGGTGCCGTCGGCGCCTCCCAAGGACTTCTCCGCCGGCTCCATCTTCGAGCGGCAGTCGAACCTGCTGCGCCCGACCATCGAGGACGGCATCCAGATGGCGTTCGTCAAGCCGGATCTCGACGGCAACGAACTGCGCATCGCCAGCGCCTTCCACGTGCGCAAGCCCGCGCCCGAACCGCAGGTGCCGGCGATGATCGCCAGCCTGGTGACGAACACCACGCCCGATATCCTCGCGACGGCTTATGCGCCGCCCGAGCCGGACTTTGCCACCCAGTCTCCGTTCGCAAGCCTTCTGCGCGAGGAGCCCGAGACGTCGCGCGGACGGTTCATCCCGCCCGTTCCGCGCGATGACCATGACTGGGCCGACAATCCGCTGCCGGCGCGCGTCTTTTCCGCACGCGAGCAGAAGTGCCTCGCCGAGGGCATCTATTTCGAGGCGCGCGGTGAAAGCGCCCGCGGCCAGGCCGCGGTCGCCCAGGTGATTCTCAATCGGGTCCGCAACCCCACCTTCCCCGGCTCCATCTGCGGCGTCGTCTATCAGAACCGCACCTGGCGCAATCGCTGCCAGTTCTCGTTTGCCTGCGATGGCATCCGCGACCGGATCACCGAGCCGCACATGTGGCAGAAGGCCAAGGACATCGCCATGGCGACGACGGCCGGCAAGATCTGGCTCGACGAGGTCGGCTCGTCCACCCACTACCACGCCACCTACGTTAATCCGCGCTGGGCGCGGTCGATGAAACGGCTCACGCGCATCGGACTGCATGTGTTCTACCGCACCTATGGCGGCGGCTGGAGCTGACCCGGATCGGCCTTTGGCCGTAGCTGCGGCGATTTGGCATTTTAAGGCGTAAATCTTTGTAATAAAAACAGATTTCGGCGCGTGCTGCGCTGCCCAATCCGCCTTGACGAATGTCCGGGCCGAAACTATGTTGCGCGCAAATTTGAGGGGGCCGGGGGCTCGTCTCGCGCAATTCGGTCAGAGGCATGGCTGCATCAAAGCCACCATTCACTCCGGCCGGCGGCGAAGAGACCGGGCAGCAAGTCCGCTCAGGCCATGATGCCGATCTCGAACAGCGGCGCCGGGTGCTCAACGAAGCACTGGCGGAGCGGGACCGCCGAAGGTCTCCGGCAGGTTCGGATCGGCAAAATGGTGCCGGGTCCGGAATCGGCGCGGCGCTCAAGATGTCCAGCGAATTCGTCGCGGGCATTCTCGTGGGTGCCGGTTTGGGATACCTGCTCGACCAGTTTGCCGGCACGAGCCCATGGGGATTGATTGTTTTCCTCATGCTCGGTTTCGCCGCCGGTGTGCTGAACGTGCTGCGCGCGGCCGGGGTGGTCGCAGAACCCGCAGCGGGCGTTCGCGCGAAACGGTCGGGCGACGACGACACGACATGACGCGGCGTGCCGCGCAACGATAAACAGGGTCCGGCCCGCGCCATGCGGTGCCGTGGCGGACAGGACGGAGACAGGCGCGTTGGCGAACGACCCGATCAAGCAGTTCGAGATCAGCCCGATCGTTCCGCTCGAAAACGTTGCCGGGCTCGATCTGTCCTTCACTAATTCCTCGCTCTTCATGGTGGCGACCGTCGCCACGGCATCGGCCTTTCTCTATTTCGGCAGCGCCAACCGGGGCTTGGTGCCCAGCCGGCTGCAGTCGATGGCCGAAATGTCCTACGAGTTCGTCGCCTCGATGCTGCGCGACGCCGCCGGCAGCGGCGGCATGCGTTTCTTCCCGTTCGTCTTCTCGCTGTTCATGTTCGTGCTGGTCGCCAACCTGTTCGGCATGTTCCCCTACTTCTTCACCGTCACCAGCCACATCATCGTCACCTTCGCGCTGGCGATGCTGGTGATGGGCACCGTGATCATCTACGGCTTCATGAAGCACGGGCTCAAGTTTCTCGGCCTGTTCGTGCCCGAGGGCGTGCCCGGCGTGCTGGTGCCGCTGGTGGTCGCCATCGAGGTAATCTCGTTCCTGTCCCGACCCATCAGCCTGTCGGTGCGTCTGTTCGCCAACATGCTGGCCGGACACATCACGCTCAAAGTGTTCGCAGGCTTCGTCGTCTCGCTGAGCGCGCTCGGCGCGGTCGGCATCGTCGGGGCGATCCTGCCGCTGATCATGGTGATCGCCATGACGGCACTCGAATTCCTGGTCTCGTTCCTCCAGGCCTACGTCTTCGCGGTTCTGACCTGCATGTATCTCAACGACGCATTGCATCCGAGCCACTGATCCCACACGGCGGTCCGCCGCCCAGTCCCATCCGCCAATTCACCGTTCAAAGGAGCTCGACAATGGAAGCGGAAGCAGCAAAGTTCATCGGCGCCGGTATCGCATGCCTCGGCATGGGTGGCGCGGCCATCGGCCTCGGCCAGATCTTCGGCAACTATCTGGGCGGCGCGCTGCGCAACCCGTCGGCCGCCGACGGCCAGTTCGGCCGCCTGATCTTCGGCTTCGCCGTGACCGAAGCTCTCGGCATCTTCTCGCTGCTGGTCGCCCTGCTGCTGCTCTTCGCAGTCTGATCGACCGCACCCAACGGGATGCGCCGGCGCCGCCGGCGCGTCCGGGCGCCGCATCGGCGGCGCCTGAACCCACCGCCCGTGGAAACCTGCCATGTTCGTGACCACCGCATTGGCCGCCACCACCGAAGCCGCCCAGGAGGGCAGCGGCGCCTTTCCGCCGTTCGATTCCGCCACCTACGCTTCGCAGCTCTTCTGGCTGGCGATCACCTTCGGCATCTTCTACTGGTTCATCGCCCGGGTGATCTCGCCGCGCATCGGCGAGATACTGGAAACCCGGCAGGACCGGATCGCCGGCGACCTCGACATGGCCCGCGATCTTCAGCGGCAGGCCGACGAGGCCCATGCCGCCTACGAGCAGGAACTCGCGCAGGCCCGCTCGACGGCCGGCGAGATCGGCCAGAAGGCGCGCGACAAGGCCAAGGCGGAAGCCGAGGCCGAGCGCCAGAAGGTCGAGGCCGATCTGGCCAAAAAGCTCGACGAAGCCGAAAAGCGGATCGCCTCGATCCGCGAGAAGGCGATGGCCGAGGTCGGCACGATCGCCGGCGACACCACCGGCGAGATCGTTGACCGGCTCGTCGGCGCGAAGGTGAGCAAGGACGAACTGGCCAAGGCCATCGAAACGGCGCGCCGGTAAGCGAACCGAAGGGATCACACACATGCTCGATTCAAGCTTCTGGGCGCTCGTCGGCCTGATCCTGTTCTTCGGGATCGTCTACTACTTCAAGGTGCCGGGCATGGTCACCGGCGCGCTCGACAAGCGCGGCGACCGGATCCGCAACGAGCTCGAGGAAGCTCGCCGTCTGCGCGAGGAGGCCCAGCAGCTGCTGGCCGAATACCAGCGCAAGCGCAAGGAAGCCGAAAGGGAAGCCGAGGCGATCGTCGAGGCGGCCAGGGGCGAGGCCGAGCAGATCACCGCCGAGGCCAAGGAAAAGACCGAGGAATATGTCGTCCGGCGCACCCAGCTAGCCGAACAGAAGATCGCGCAGGCCGAGATCGATGCCGTGAACGCGGTGCGCGCGTCGGCCGTTGACGTCTCGATCGCGGCTGCCGAGAAACTGATCGGCGAAAAGATGACGGCCAAGACGCGCGGCGATCTGTTCAAGTCCTCGCTCGACCAGGTCAAGAGCCACATGAACTGATCGCAAGCTCGTCTGGCTGAAGTGTCGGGCCGCGCTTTCGGGCGCGGCCTTCTCTTTGGCGGACGGTCAGCCCCGGGCGAGCGGCCGGAAGGTGAAACGGTGCACGCGCATGATGCCGCCGGCCCGCACGATCGCCGCCCGATGCTCCTCGGATCCGTATCCCTTGTGCGCCGAAAGACCGTAGTCGGGATGGGCCTGACAGAGACGGGCCAGCATGCGGTCGCGCGTCACCTTGGCGACGATCGAGGCCGCGGCGATCGACACCGAGCGGGCATCGCCCTTGATCACCGACCGCGTACGGACATGGCCGACGATGCCGTCGGGCACATCGCGGCCGTCGAACAGGGCGCCGTCGGCCTCGGTCGCCAGCGCATCCAGACAGGCGCGCATCGCGGTCAATGTGGCCTTGCGGATGTCCGAGCGGTCGATCGTGCCGGCGCAGCATGAGGCGATGCCGACCGCGCGCCCGGCACCCATGATCGCATCAAAGAGCGCTTCGCGCCGGCCGGCCGTCAGCGCCTTGGAATCGTTCAGCCCGGCGATCGGCACGGCGCGGTCGAGCACGACGGCGGCGGCGACCACCGGCCCGGCCAGCGGTCCGCGCCCGGCCTCGTCGACGCCCGCCACGCACAGACAGCCATCGTCGACAAGCGCGCATTCGAGCGCATCGTCCGGCATGGCCGGGACGGGTTCGAAGAGAAGCGGAGAATCGGCGACACGGGTTGCCATGGGTTCGACATCCCATGCCGTCCGATTCTCCGCAAGGGTCCGCCGGGGCCGCACGTTCGGCAGGTCGGGCGGCTGCGGTTCGGCAGGAAACCGCGGGCTTTGGCGGACCATGGCTCCGCAGGGGCCGGCCGGCGGGGGACGGGCCTGTGCCGGATGGGCGGAGCCAATGTCGTGGACGCGGGGTTACAGGAGTTCGAGCTGCTCCCCTGCCGGTTTCGGCCTGACGAACAGGTCGGTGCGCAGCGGCTTGCCGCGCGCCGACAGTCCCAGGCGCTTGCAGGCCATTTCCATGCGTCGGGCGATCTGCCACGCATAGGGGCCGGTGCCGCTCATGCGCTTGCTCCACTCGGAATCGTAGTCCTTGCCGCCGCGCATCGACCGGATCAGGCTCATTACGTGCCGGTAGCGCTCCGGATAGTGCCGAAGCAGCCACTCCTTGAAGACCGGTGCAACCTCGAGCGGAAGCCGCAGCAGCACGTAACCGGCCTGCGTCGCGCCCATAGCGGCGGCGGCGTCGAGGATCTTCTCGATCTCATGATCGTTAAGCCCCGGGATGATCGGCGCGACCATCACCGAACACGGCACGCCGACGGCCGACAGCGCCTTGATCGCCTCGAGCCGCCTGGTTGGCGTCGAGGCGCGGGGCTCCATCGTCCGCGCCAGCATGCGGTCCGTGGTCGTCACCGACAGCGCCACTTTCGCCAGTCCCTTTTCGGCCATGCGCGCCAGGATATCGGCATCGCGCACCACGAGCGCCGACTTGGTGACGATGCCGACCGGGTGATTGTGGCGTTCGAGCACTTCCAGGATCGACCGCATCACCATCCATTCGCGCTCGATCGGCTGATAGGGATCGGTGTTGGTGCCGATGGCGATGGTCCGGGGTTCGTAGCCCGCGCGCGTGATCTCCTTTTCGAGCAGCCTGGCCGCATCGGGCTTCACGAACAGGCGAGATTCGAAGTCGACGCCCGCCGAAAGCCCCGCATAGGCGTGCGTGGGCCGCGCGAAACAGTAGACGCAGCCATGCTCGCAGCCCCGATAGGGGTTGATCGACCGGTCGAACGAGATGTCCGGCGACTGGTTGCGCGTGATCACGGTTCGCGCCCGTTCCACCTGCACCTCGGTCTTGAACGGCGGCAGGTCCTCAAGGCTCTGCCAGCCATCGTCCACCTCGACCGTTGCCAGCGCCTCGAACCGGCCGGCCGGATTGATCGCGCTCGCCCGGCCGCGCACCCGGCGCCGGTCGACCCGCATGCCCGACGCGTCGATGTGCTGGTTGGCCGCCGCCGCACCGTCGGCGGCGCCCAGGCTTCCGGCAAACTGATCGGCTTCGGCGATCGCCTTCATGGCGCGCTCCCTTCGACTCGCTTCGGTTTCGATGACTATTTTCCTAGCGCACGAAAGAGAACAAGACAAGAACATTCATGCGGAATTTTGCGTTGCGCCGCAACATGGGATAGGCGACTGCGATGCTCACGGTGCTGGTTCCGACCCGCAATGACGAGGATGCGCTGGCCCGCATGCTGCCGGCGCTGGTGCCGCATGCCGTCAGCGGCAACATCGTCGATGTCATCGTCATCGATGCCGCTTCGCAGGACGGCACGCGCCGCGTCGCCGAGATTGCCGGATGCACGATCATCGATGCCGATGGTACCGACGTGCCCGCCCTCATCGAACTCGCGCGTGGTCAGTGGCTCCTGATACTCGAGCCGGGCGCTCGCCCGATCGGCGACTGGATCGGCGCGGTTGAAACCCATGTGAACAGCCCGGCCGGGGCAGGCGCGGCACGGTTTTCCATCGCGCGCGATCCCGACGCGCCATGGTGGCGGCGCATGTTCGCACCGGGCAGGGCGACGGGCGCGTTCCACCGGGGGCTGCTGATTTCGCGATCCCAGGCGGCCGCCCTTGCACGGCCCGGCATGGCCCTCGCCGACCTGCCGCGCGGGCTCGCCGTGCGCACGCTGCGCGCCGCCGTTCGGCCGCCGTCAGCCTGAGCCGGCCTTGCCCCGCTTCAGGTGCTCGTCCAGCCGCGGCATGATCTCGACGAAGTTGCACGGCATGTGGCGGTAGTCCAGCTGCCATTTCAGGATGCCGTCCCAGCCATCCTTGCAGGCGCCCGGCGAGCCGGGCAGCACGAACACGAACATCGTGCCGACAAGGCCGGCGGTGGCCCGCGACTGGATCGTCGACGTGCCGATCTTGTCATACGAGATGCGGTGGAAGACCTGCGAAAAGCCGTCCATGTGCTTGTCGAACATCGGTTCCAGCGCGTCCGGCGTGACGTCCCGTCCGGTAAAGCCCGTCCCGCCCGTGGTGATGACCACGTCGACGCCGTCGTCGGCCGCCCAGGCGCGCACCTGCCCGGTGATCGCGTCGTGTTCGTCGGGTACGATCGCATAGCCGGCCACGACGTGACCAGCCGCCTCGATCCGGTCGATCAGCGTGCGGCCGGAGCGGTCGTCGTCAGCCGTCCGGGTGTCCGACACCGTCATGACGGCGATGTTCAGCGCGATGAAGGGGCGGCTTTCGTCAAGCCCGGACACGGAACGCGCCCTCGCTTGCCAGTGGCACCTCGGCCTGCGGGTTGAGCAGCGCCGGACGCACCCACCAATCGTCGTGCACCGCCGACAGTTCCTCGGCCGCAGCCCGCGCGGCGTCCATATCCCCGTAAAGGGCGAAGCAGGTGGCGCCGGAACCGGACATGCGGGCCAGCGCCGGCCTCGTTTCGGCAAGCGCGTCGATCACCGCGTCGATCGTCGGCGCCAGCATCCGCGCCGGCTCTTCGAGATCGTTGCGGGTGTTTGTCGCAAGCCACCGCGCGAGCGCGCCGGCGCCGGCGAAGCCCGCTTCCGGCAGCGACGGCATGGCCGCGTTGGTGCGGTTGCGCAGCGCGCCGAACACCGCGGGCGTCGCAAGGGGAACGCCTGGATTGACCAGAACCGCCGGCAGCGGCGGCAGACCGTCGACCAGCGTCAGATCCTCGCCGATGCCACGCGCGATCAGCGCGCGGCTTTCGATGCACATGGCGATGTCGGCGCCCAGTTCGGCGCAGATCGCTTCGCGCGCCCGCGTCGTGATGGCGTCGGGGGCGCCCCACAGGCGCGCCAGAAGACGCAGCGTGGCCCCCGCATCGGCCGAACCGCCACCCAGACCCGAGGCGACGGGCAGATGCTTTTCTAGCGTGATTGCGGCAGGCGAATGCGCATCGACACGCGTCTGAAGCCAGTCGCGCGCCCGAAGGACCAGATTGTCGTCGGCATCGTCGAGTTCACCGGCTGCCGGCCCTTCCACCACGAAGCGGTCGCGGCCGGCATGGTCGGCGCTCAGCCGGTCGGCGGCGGCCTCGTCGGCGAAGACGACCAGCGTTTCCAGAAGGTGATAGCCATCGGGACGGCGGCCCGTGACGTGCAGGCACAGATTGACCTTCGCCGGCGCAAGGGCGCTGATCGGCCCCGTGGTCACCGGAACGCCGGTCGAAGCCCGCACGGATCAGCCATCATTGCCGGATGCGGTGCCGCTGGCCTGTTCGGCCGCGCCATTGTCGATCCGGCTCGTCGCGATCATCGGTTCGCGGCCCGCATTGGCATCGGCCAGCTTTTGTCGGATCTCCGCCAGATCCTCTTCCTCCCCCTCCATGGCGAGCGCGCGCGACCATTGATAGGTCGCCTCGAGCTGCCGTCCGACCCGCCAGTAGGCGTCGCCCAGATGATCGTTGATGATCATGTCCCGCGGGCGCAGTTCCGTCGCCGTCTCGAGCTGCTCTACCGCCTTTTCGAACTCGCCCAGCCGGTAGTAGGCCCAACCGAGCGAATCGACGATGTACCCGTCCCGGGGGCGCTGGGCGACCGCGGTGCGGATCATGTCGATGCCCTCGTCGAGGTTCATGTTCATGTCGATCCACGAATAGCCCAGATAGTTCAGCACGTCCGGCTGGTCGGGCACGAGCGTCAGCGTGTGCTTGAACACGCGCTCGGCCTCCGGCCAGCGGTCGGTGCGCTCATAGGCGATGCCGAGGCGGTAGTGCACCTGCCAGAAGCGCGGCTCGTCGAGGTCGAGCTGCTCGATCGCCGCCGCATAGACGTCGGCCGCCTCGTCGAATTCCTTCAGCGACGAATGCACGCCGCCGAGCGCGAGATAGCCCCTGAAATCGTTCGGGTCCGCATCGATCAGCGCGCGAAGCTGCGCCTTGGCCTCGTCGTTCCGGTCGAGATCGGACAGCGCCAGACCGCGCTGCAGCGCCGAAATGTGCGCCAGCGGCGAATCGGACGGAACCGCGGCGTAGTAGCGGATCGCCTTGTCCGTCTGACCGAGCGCCTCGGCGATGCCGCCGAGTTCGAACAGGATCTGCGCATTGTTCGGCCAGAGGGCGCGGCCCAGTTCCAGATAGAGGGCTGCGAAATCCTCGGCGCCGTCGCGGTTGATGGCCGAACCCAGATTGAGCAGGATTTCGGCTGCGCCACGCTGTGGCGTGGCGATGATGCTGCGCGAGCCCGCCGGCGTGTCGATCGTCTCGGCGACGGCCAGCATGTCGGGATTGTTCGGCGCGATCTCGAGCCCCCGCGCGATCGCCGCGCGCGCCTCGGCCAGTTTGCCGTTGCGCGCAAGGAACCGTGCATTGGCCTCGGCCAGCCGCAAATAGGTCAGCGGCGAGGCGCTGCCGCCCGCCTGATCGCCGACCCCGGCGGCATAGCGCGCCTCGGCAACCTCGTTCATGCCCGCCGCATCGGCGATCAGTGCGCCGTGATAGCTGGCAAAGAGGGCATACCAGTCCGGCCCGTCCAGCGCATCGATCAGCGCCAGCGCGCCTTCCGTGTCGCCCGAACCGTGCAGCGCCCAGGCGCGCATGATGCCCGACATGAGCGTTTCGAGGTCGTTGCTGGCGCCCGACGACAGCAGCGCGTTCGCGTCCAGATAGCGGCTTTCGCGGACCGCATCGACCCCGAGCAGGAGCCGTGCGAGCCGCGCCGCGCCCGTATCGTCCTTGAGCGCTTCGCCATGCGGCACGGCCGCCTCGATCTGCCCGTCGGTGACGAGCGCGATCATCAGGTCGCGGCGCAGGCCCTGGTTGCCGGGATCGAAGCGCAACGCCTCGTCGAAGAAGCGCGCCGCCGCCGTGAAATCGTAGCGGTCGCGCGCGGCGTTCGCGGCAAGGAAGGCGCCGGCGAACGTGCGGGTCGGAGCATGAAAGCCGTTGGTGGCGGCGCTGGCCGGGTTCGGCAGCGTGGTGATCGTCATCGTGCCGGCGAGGGCGGCCGCGGCAAGGATGCGGGAAAGTCGTATCGCGGATGTCGTTTGGGGCAATATCAGGTCCATTGGCAGCGATTCACCCGCCAGCATGGCGCTTTTGTGGCTCTGCGGCAATCGCCGCTTACGGCAAAACCGCTAAGGGTTCGTGACCGCCGGCGCGCGGGCCGGTCAATTCAGCCGCGAGATACAGAAGTCGACGACCTCCAGAAGCGCCGTCTTCTGCGGGCCGGCCGGCATCGGCGCCAGCGCGTCGCGGGCGATCGCGCCGAAATGGCGGGCCCGCCCGATCGTGTCGGCAAGCGCGCCGTGACGGGACATCAGGCCGCGCGCCCGTTCGAGGCGTTCGTCGCCATTGTCGCCGTCCTCGAGGCTCTCGCGCCAGAAGATGCGCTCCTCGTCCGAGCCGCGACGGTAGGCCAGAAGGACCGGCAGGGTGATCTTGCCCTCGCGGAAGTCGTCGCCGACGTTCTTGCCCAGATCGTTGGCGTTGCCGCCATAGTCGAGCACGTCGTCCACGAGCTGGAAGGCAAGGCCGAGATTGAGCCCGTAGGACCGCAGCGCGGCACGCTCGTCGGCACCCATGCCGGCGACGATCGGCCCGACCTCGCAGGCGGCCAGGAACAGTGCGGCGGTCTTGGCCTTGATGACGGCCAGATAGTCGTCCTCGGTGGTCGACAGTTTCTTGGCCGCCGAAAGCTGCATCACCTCGCCTTCGGCGATGATCGCCGAGGCCGTCGAAAGCACGTCGAGCGCGTCCATTTCGCCGACATCGACCATCATACGGAAGGCCTGGCCGAGCAGGAAGTCGCCGACCAGCACGCTCGCCTGATTGCCCCAGATCATCCGGGCGGTCGGCTTGGAACGGCGTCGGTCGCTCTCGTCGACCACATCGTCGTGAAGCAGCGTCGCGGTGTGCATGAACTCGACGCTGGCGGCCAGCTTGATGTGCCCGTCGCCCTCGTAGCCGAACATCTCGGCGCTGGCGATCGTCAACATCGGCCGCAGCCGCTTGCCACCGGAATTGATCAGGTGGTTGGCGACCTCGGGGATCATCTTCACGTCCGAGCCGGCCTTGTCGAGGATGAGCTGGTTCACCCGTTCCATGCCGGGCCGCGCGAGCCCGATCAGACCGTCGATTCCGTTGTTTCTGGGCTGCTCGTCAAGCGAGACAACGACACCCATGGGACCCCTCCATTTTGGCCGGCACCCTATGGACTGGGCGACCGGCCGGCAAGCGGCGAATTGGCACGGGGCATGCCGCGATCGTCGCAGGGATGCTTGCCGCGCGGCGGTCATGGGCGTAACCAGAGCCGATGAAAGAACTGATGCGGTCCAACGACGTCGTCACGCTCTCCTTCGTCGAGGCCCTGATGCGCGACGCCGGAATCGGCGTAATGATCGCCGATCAGGCGATGTCGATCATGGAGGGCTCGATCGGCGCGATTCCGCGCCGCGTGCTCGTTGAAAGCGACCGCATCGAGCAGGCGCGGCGAGTCATGCGCGACGCGGGCTTGGGCCATGAGCTCTCCGGCTGACCGGTCGTTCCCGACGACGATCGACGCGTTCCACCGCGGCCGTTTCATGATCGTGCAGCCGGCCGAAGGGCATCATCGCGCCGGTCTCGACGCGATGCTGCTCGCGGCCACCGTGCCGGACGGCTTTGCGGGCCATCTCGCCGATCTGGGCGCGGGCGCGGGGGCGGCCGGCCTTGCGGTCCTGAGCCGCTGCGTCGATGCCACGGCCACGCTGGTCGATAACGACCCGGCAATGATCGCTTGCGCCCGTGAAACGCTCGCCCATCGGGACAATGCGGACTTCGGCGGGCGCGCGGCGATCCTCGACGCCGACGTCACGCTTGCGGGACGCGTCCGGACGGCGGCCGGACTTGGGCCCGACATGGCCGACCACGCGATCGCCAACCCGCCGTTCAACGATGCACGCGACCGGCAAACGCCGAAGGCCGGACGCGCGGCGGCGCATGTGATCGACGCGGGAACCCTGGCCGGCTGGATCAGGACCGCCGCCGCGATCGTCCGCCCGGGCGGACGGTTCGGCCTGATCGCCCGACCCACGATGCTCGGCGACATGCTCGGGGCGATGGAGGGCCGGTTCGGTGGCCTCGCCCTCAGGCCGGTCCATCCCCGGCCCGATGCGACCGCGATCAGGGTCCTTGTCGAAGGCGTCAAGGGCAGTCGGGCGCGGCTTGCGATGCTGCCGCCCGTCGTCCTGCATCCGCCCGGATCGGACACCGGTTTCACCGATGAGGCCGACGCGCTGATCAATGGTCGCGCGCACCTTCGGATGCGACCGTGATCATTCCTCGCGTTCGAGCGCGCGCCAGCCGATGTCGGAACGGCAGAACCCTTCCGGCCAGTCGATGGCCGCGACCGCTTGGTAGGCACGCGCTTGCGCTTCCCGCACCGAATTTCCCAGGGCCGTGACATTGAGAACCCGGCCGCCATTGGCGATCAGATCGGCGCCCTTGCGCGCCGTGCCGGCATGGAAGACGAGGACCGCGTCCATCGACGCGGCCTTGCCGAGACCGCCGATCACCGAGCCTTTCTCGGGTCTTTCGGGATAGCCGGGCGCGCACATGACGACGGTGAGCGCGGCCTTGTCGGTCCACTGCGCGTCCATCCCCGACAGATCGCCGTCCGCCGCCGCTTTCAGGAGCGGCAGCAGGTCGGAGGTCAAGCGGGGCATCAGGACCTGGCATTCGGGGTCGCCGAAGCGGACATTGTATTCGATCAGCTTGGGCCCCTCGGCGGTCACCATCAGCCCGGCATAGAGGACGCCCGTGAACGGACAGCCCATCTCGGCCATGCCGGCCAGCGTTGGCTCGATGATCTCGGCCATCACGCGGCGCTGCATCGCCTCATCGAAGATCGGCGCGGGCGAATAGGCGCCCATGCCGCCCGTGTTGGGGCCGGTGTCACGGTCGCCCACGCGCTTGTGGTCCTGCGCCGAGGTCAGCGGCAGCGCGGTCTTACCGTCGCACAGGCAGAAGAAGCTGACTTCCTCGCCCTCGAGGAATTCCTCGATCACCAACTCGGCGCCGGCATCGCCGAAAGCGCCCTCGAAGCAATCGTCGATCGCCGCCATCGCCTCTTCGGTCGTCATGGCTACGGTCACGCCCTTGCCGGCGGCGAGCCCGTCCGCCTTGATGACGATCGGCGCGCCCTGCGCACGGGCATACATCTTCGCCTTTGGTGCGTTGTTGAAGCGCTGATAGGCAGCGGTCGGGATCGAAAAGCGCGCACACAGATCCTTGGTGAAGCCCTTCGAGCCCTCAAGTTGCGCGGCCGCCGCCGAGGGCCCGAACACCGAAATCCCCGCCGCGCGAAGATCATCGCCGTGGCCGGCGACGAGCGGCGCCTCGGGGCCGATTATCACCAGATCGACTGACTGCAGCCGGCAGAAATCGATCACCGCGCGATGGTCGGCCACGTCGATCACCGCGTTGGTGGCGATCTCTTCTGTGCCCGGATTGCCCGGCGCGCAGATCAGCGCCGTGAGCGCCGGCGATGTCGCAAGCTTCCAGGCCAGCGCATGCTCGCGTCCGCCGCCGCCGATCAACAGAACGCGCATGTCGGTTCGTCTCCGCTCGATAGCCGTGGCCCGGCGCTACGCGGCGCTGTGGCACGGGTCAAGATCGGCGCACGGCGCTTGATTTTTGCCCACAGGGTTGCCACGAGGCGGCAATGGAAGATGTTCAGTCCAAGGGACGTCAGGGACGCGTTGCCGACGCGCCGTCGGGGCACTGGGTCTATGCCGCCCTGCCGCGCGTCGCCTGGCCCTATGCGCAGCTTGCCCGGTGGGACCGGCCGATCGGCTGGTGGCTGCTGCTGTGGCCGTGCTGGTGGGCGGCCGCGCTCGCCCCGTTCGGTCACGGCACCGCGACGCTGCCCGTGGCTGCGCAACTGCCCGATCCGTGGCACATGGCCCTCTTTCTGGTCGGCGCGATCGCCATGCGCGGCGCCGGCTGCACCTACAACGATCTGGTCGACCGCAACATCGACGATCAGGTCGCACGCACGCGCTCGCGGCCACTGCCCTCCGGCCAGGTCACGCCGTTTCAGGCCAAGGCGTTCCTCGTCGCCCAGGCGCTGGTCGGCTTCCTGGTGCTGATCCAGTTCAACGTCACGGCGATCTGGGTCGGCATCGCCTCGCTCGCGGTCGTGGCAATCTATCCGTTCGCCAAGCGCTTCACCGACTGGCCGCAGCTCTTCCTGGGTCTTGCCTTCTCCTGGGGCGCCTTCATGGGCTGGGTCGCCGTGCACGCCTCGCTCGGCGTGACGCCCTTCCTGCTCTATGCCGGCTGCATCCTGTGGACGATCGGCTATGACACGATCTACGCGCATCAGGACAAGGAGGACGACGCGCTCGTCGGCGTGCGCTCGACGGCGCGCCTGTTCGGCGACAAGACCAAGCCGGCGCTCCTGATCCTCTATGGCGGGATGGTGATCCTGCTGGCGGCGAGTTTCGCCAGCACGCAGGTGCCGATCATCGCCTATACCGGCCTGATCGCAGCCGGGCTGCACATGGCCAACCAGATCCGCGTTCTCGACATCGACGACGCGGACCAGTGCCTGGCCCTGTTCAAATCCAACACGGTCGTCGGCTGGCTGATCTTCGGCGGCCTCGTCGCCGGCTCGCTCTGGATGCTGGCGACCTGACCGTCAGATCGTCGGGTCGCGGGCGATGATCTCCTCGCCGTGCACCATCAGCCGGCAGCCCAGATTGCCCAGCCGCCGCCGCGCCAGAAAGCGCGGACGCCGTTCGGCGAACATCGAATGATGCCGACGCGGCTGCGGTTCATCGGACACGAGACCGCGGGCGCTTTCCTCGAGCGTGCGGGCGACGCCGTCCGCCTCGATCATCATCATCGGCAGGCCGAGAAGTTCCGACCAGACCTGCCAGTCCTTGGCGATGCCCGGCAGGTCGTAGCCGACGCTCAGCGGCACGCACAGTTCGGCATCTTCATGCAGCAGTTCGAGCGTGACGAGCGCATGTTCGGGGCCCGTCTCGGTGGCCCGGACCGCGACGCCCCGGAAGGCGCGCGCGGGAAGGGCGACATGCAGCGGAAGGCCGGACTGCTTGAGCGTCCGCTTCATCGTTGCGCCGCGCCGGTTGACGGTGATCGTCGTTTCGTCCCGGTCGTCGCGCGCCGCGTAGGACAGTTCCTGCGGAAGCCGGGCCGGGTCGAGCCGAAACTCGTGACCTGCCCAGGCCGGTTGTGCACCCATGCTCATGGTTGACGCCTCACCTGCTTGTCCTGAGAGCCGCCGGGCCTTTTTTGGCCTCTTGCGATCTCGGTCCCTGTTTGCCGGACGGCTTGTTTCTCCGTCTCGACTGCGGCCAGACTAGCCCAGCCCGGCCAAGCAAGCGCTAACAAGCGCGGTTAAGAAAAGATCGACGCGTCCGATGGTTAGCGGAATCCCACCGTCGTTCACCGGCTGGAAGGATTTGGCACAGCTTGACCGTTCCGGTCGCCCGTGCGAGGGCAGCAGCGTCTTCTCCGCACCCTGCCCCGACATGCCATGACCGCCCATACGACGATCGATGCGCAGCATCCGACCCGCTCCTTCCAGGGGCTGATCCTGACCCTGCACGACTACTGGGCCCGCCAGGGCTGCGCGATCCTGCAGCCCTACGACATGGAGGTCGGCGCCGGCACCTTCCATCCGGCGACGACCCTGCGCTCGCTCGGTCCGAAACCGTGGAAGGCGGCCTATGTGCAGCCCTCGCGGAGACCGACCGACGGCCGCTATGGCGAGAACCCCAACCGGCTGCAGCACTACTACCAGTATCAGGTGCTGCTGAAGCCATCGCCGCCTGACCTGCAGGAGCTTTATCTCGGTTCGCTCAAGGCGATCGGCATCGACCCGCTCCTGCACGACATCCGTTTCGTCGAGGACGACTGGGAAAGCCCGACGCTCGGCGCATGGGGCCTCGGCTGGGAGTGCTGGTGCGACGGCATGGAAGTGTCCCAGTTCACCTACTTCCAGCAGGTCTGCGGCATCGAATGCGCGCCGGTCTCGGGCGAACTGACCTACGGGCTCGAGCGGCTCGCCATGTACGTGCAGAACGTCGACAACGTCTACGATCTGAACTTCAACGGCGGCGAGGGTGACGACAGGATCACCTATGGCGATGTGTTCCTGCAGGCCGAGCAGGAATATTCGAGGCACAATTTCGAATATGCCGACACCGCCATGCTGATGCGCCATTTCGAGGACGCCGAAAAGGAGTGCCTGGCGCTGCTCGCCGCCGGCGCGCCCGGCGAAGGGTCCAACGATCGCCTGCACAAATGCGTGCTGCCGGCCTACGACCAGACCATCAAGGCCAGCCACGTCTTCAACCTGCTCGATGCGCGGGGCGTGATCTCGGTGACCGAGCGTCAGAGCTACATCTTGCGGGTGCGCGATCTGGCCAAGGCGTGCGGCGAGGCGTTCCTGAAGACAAGGGCCGGCGGCGCAAGCTGAGCCTCGCCTACGCCCGATTTCCCGATCGGATCACCAACAAAGGTGTGAACCGATGTGATCGGGCCGCGATCATCCGTCCCGACCCGCCTTCGTAAACGCTCGCATCGGCACGGGCTCGCCGCGCCGTCGCGATCACACACGGAGGACTACACCATGCGCAAGGTTCTGATTGGCGCCGCCGTTTCCATGGGCCTTCTGGCCGCACCGGCCCAGGCCGACAACATCGTCGAGGTCGCCCAGGGCGCCGGCACCTTCAACACGCTGCTCGCCGCCGCCGAAGCGGCAGGTCTTGCCGGCGCGTTGGTCGAAGGCGACAATCTGACCGTCTTCGCGCCCACCGACGACGCGTTCGCCGCGCTTCCCGAGGGCACCGTCGAAAGCCTGCTTCAGCCCGAGAACAAGGACCAACTCGCCGCGATCCTCAGCTATCACGTGCTGCCGCGCGAACTGGCCTCCAACCAGCTTCCGGGCCGCCAGATTCACATCCGCACGATCAAGTCCGGCGGCGACCGCCTCCTGGCGATCGAAAAGGACGCGCACACCGGCGCGGTCGTCGTCGATGGCGCCAACGTGGTCTCCGCCGACATCCGCGCCGACAACGGCATCATCCACGTCATCGACAAGGTGATGCTCCCGTCGAGCTGATTGCCTCTAGCATCCGCCGCATGACGCCCCGTCCGGTTCGCCGGGCGGGGTTTGTCGTGCACAAGCGGCGTGACTTGGACGCCGGCTTTGGCTAGTTTGCCCTCCAAATCGGGGCGAACCACCGGGGAGGCGCGCCATGTTCGGCGGCGGCACCATCACCGCAATCATCATCGTTGCGGTCGCTATCTATGCGATCGTCATCTACAACGCGCTCGTGCGGGCGCGGCAGATGGTCCAAGAGGCCTGGAGCGGCATCGACGTCCAGCTCAAGCGCCGGGCGGACCTGATCCCGAACCTGGTCGAGACGGTCAAGGGCTATGCCGGCCACGAAAAAGAGACGCTCGAGCGCGTCACCGAAATGCGCACCCGCGCCCAGAACGTGCCCTCCGACGACGTCGCCGGCCGCGCGGCTGCCGAGGGGCTGCTGAGCCAGGCGCTCGGCCGGCTGTTCGCGGTCGCCGAGAGCTACCCGGACCTGAAGGCCAACCAGAACTTCGCCGAGCTGCAGGAAGCGCTGGAGACGGTCGAGCGCGAAATCCAGATGGCGCGCCGCTACTACAACGGCTCGGCCCGGGAGCTGAACGTCAAGGTCGAGAGCTTTCCCTCCAACCTGGTGGCCAAATCGTTCAACTTCGTCCAGGCCGACTATTTCGAGCTTGAAGACCCGGGCGACCGCGCCGTGCCGCAGGTTGCCTTCGGCAACTGACAGATGGCCGTCGCGCCATTCGCTCCGGGACGTGCCGCCGCGCGCCTGTTCGCCGCGCTCGTCCTGTGGCTGTCGCTGGTGTGCGTTGCCGCGGCGCAGGAACGTATCCTTCTTTATGCGAGCGACGTGACGATCAACGCCGACGGCTCGCTCGATGTCACCGAGACGATCCGCGTCAACGCCGAGGGCAACCAGATCCGGCGCGGCATCTTTCGCGACTTCCCTTTGCGGGTCGAGGATCCGGACGGCCGCGAGGTGCTGGTCGGCTTCGAGGTGACCGGTGTCACGCGCAATGGTCGGCCCGAGCCCTACCGCGTCGAGCGCAGCGGGCGCGTCGCGCGCACCTATATCGGCCAGTCCGAAGTGTGGCTGGAGCCAGGCGTTCACACCTATGAGCTCAGCTACCGCACCGACCGGCAACTCCGCTTCTTTGAGGACTATGACGAGCTGTTCTGGAACGTGACGGGCAATGCCTGGGCGTTCCCGATCGAGCGCGCCCGAGCCACCGTGCGCCTGCCCGGCGACGCACAGATCGAGGATATCATCTGGTTCACCGGACCCTTCGGCGCCACCGAACGCAACGCGCGCGGTGCGGTCGTCGGCGACGGTTCGGTCGCCGAATTCGAGACCACCGCCCCGCTCGGCCGCTATGAAGGGCTGACCGTGGGCGTCGCCTTCGACAAGGGTGTCGTGCCCGAGCCGGCCGCCGGCGCCTACTTCTTTCGCGACTACGCCGGCGAAGTGATCGCCGTCATCGGCCTTGCCGGCGTGCTCGGCTTCCTCTTGTGGGCCTGGAACCGCGTCGGTCGCGATCCGCCGCGCGATATCGTCGTTCCGCGGTGGGACCTGCCCGACGACGTCTCGCCGGCGCTGACCCACTATATCGCCAACCGGGGCCTGCGCGGGCAGGGCTTCACCGCACTTTCGGCGGCCGCGCTCAATCTCGGCGTGAAGGGCTATCTCGAACTCGACAATGTCGACGGCACCATGACGATGCGGCGCACCGACCGGCCGCTGATGGGATCGCGCCTGCCGGTCGGCGAGCGGGCGCTGGCCGAACGCGTCTCGGCCGAGGGCGGCGCGCTGACCATCGACAGGGACAATGGCGAACGGGTCAAGACCATGGCCGACCGGTTCCGCAGCGCGATCGAGGGCGAGCACCGTTCGGTCTTCTATCGCGCCAATGTCGGCTATGTGATCGGCGGCATCGTCCTGTCCGTGATCGTCATCTTCGCGGCGCTGGCGATGAGCGGGCTGCCCGAGCCGGTGATCGCATCGCTGATCCCGGTCGCCTTCGTCGGTGTCGTGCTGACCATTCTTGGCGCGCAGGCCGCGCGCAGCTCCAGCCGCGGCGTATCCGGCCGGATCGCGCTCGCCGTTTTCGGGTTCGTCGCCATCGCGGTCACGGGCAATATCGGCGTGACGCTCGCCGCCGACCTCGGCTCGTTCATCACGCGTCCGCTTCTGGTGGGCGCGCTGGCGACGATCGTGATGGCCAACGTGCTGTTCTTCTTCCTGATGGGCGCGCCGACCGAACTGGGCCAGAAGCGGTCCGCCGAGGTCGAGGGGCTCAAGCGCTATCTGTCGGTGGCCGAGGAGGACCGGATGAACATGCTCGGCTCGCCCGACATGTCGCCGCAGCACTACGAGACGCTGCTGCCCTATGCGGTGGCGCTCGGTGTGGAAAAGCCCTGGTCGCGCGCGTTCCAGAAATGGCTGGCAACGGCCGCGGCGGCGGGCGTTGCCTCGGCCGTCGCCTACAGCGGACCGCGCTGGTATCGCGGCGATACCTTCCGCGCCGACCGGATCGGCGACCAGATGAGTTCGATCGCCGGCGATCTGTCCAGTTCGATGACCGCCGCGATGCCCGCGCCGAAATCCTCCTCGTCCGGCTTTTCCGGTGGCGGCGGCTTCTCCGGCGGTGGCGGCGGCGGTGGTGGTGGCGGCGGCTGGTGACAAGGCCGGTGCGGCTTGCTAATGCGCCGCACACAAACCGATCCGCAAAGCCTCACCCATGCCCGATCTTCTGCTCGAACTGTTCTGCGAGGAAATTCCCGCGCGCATGCAGCGCCGCGCCGCCACCCATCTGCGCGAGGCGGTCACCGGGGCGCTCGTCGATGCCGGGCTGACCTATGAGGGGGCACGGGAATACTGGACGCCGCGCCGGCTGACGCTGGACGTGCGCGGGCTGACCGCGCGGTCGGCCGACCAGACCGAGGAGCGCAAGGGTCCGCGCGTCGATGCGCCCGAAAAGGCGATCGCCGGCTTCCTGCGCGGGGCGGGACTGGCCTCGGTCGACGAGGCCGAGGTGCGCTCGGACCCCAAGAAGGGCGACTTTTACGTCGCCGTCATCCGTAAGCCGGGCCGCGACGCCGAGGCGATCATCGCCGAGGCGATGCCGAAGATCATCCGCGATTTTCCCTGGCCCAAATCGATGCGCTGGGGCGCGGCCTCCGCCGAGCCGGGCTCGCTCCGCTGGGTGCGGCCGCTGCAGTCGATCCTGTGCACCTTCGGCCCCGAGACCGAGGAGCCGACCGTCATCGACTTCGCCGTTGACGGGCTGCGCGCCGGCAATCTCACGCGCGGCCACCGGTTCCATGCGGGTGAAGCCTTCGCCGTGCGCCGGTTCGACGACTATGCCGCCGAACTCGAAAAGCGCTTCGTCATCCTCGATGCCGAACGGCGCAAGCAGATCATCGCCACCGACGCGCAGAACCTTGCCTTCGCCAACGGCATCGAACTGGTCGAGGACGACGCGCTGCTCGACGAGGTGGCCGGGCTTGTCGAATGGCCGGTGGTGCTGATGGGCGAGTTCGAGGAGGAGTTCCTCGAGATCCCCGACGAGGTGGTCCGCCTGACGATCAAGGCCAACCAGAAGTGCTTCGTGTGCCGCGACCCTTCGAGGCTCGCTTCGCTCGCACCTCAGGGTGAGGGAGAGAGCCTGCCTCATCCTGTGGTGCGGCCGCAGGCCGCCTCGAAGGGCGAGGCGGGTCTGACCAACAAGTTCATCCTCGTCGCCAACATCGCCGCCAGCGATGGCGGCGCCGAGATCGCGCGCGGCAACGGCAAGGTCGTGCGCGCGCGCCTGTCGGACGCGCTGCACTTCTGGTGCACCGACCAGACGAACCTGCCCGACCTCGAAAAGTACCGGCCTTCGGCCGAGACGTTCGGGCTCGACCTTGCAAAGCCGCTCGACCAGCGCATGGCCAAGCTCGACCATCTCGGCGTGACCTTCCATGCCGAACTGGGCACGCAGGGCGAGCGCGTGGCCCGCATCGCCGCGCTGGCCGAGGAACTGGTCGACGTGGTGGTGAGCCAGCACCCTCACCCTGAGGTGCGCGGCGACCTTCACCCTGACCCTTCGAGGCTCGCTGCGCTCGCACCTCAGGATGAGGCTGAAGGTCGGCAAGCCTCGAAGGGCGAGGGTGCGGCCCTGCATTCCCGCCATCTCGCCCGCCGCGCCGCGCATCTGGCGAAGGCCGACCTGACCACCGAGATCGTCGGCGAGTTTCCCGAGGTGCAGGGCGCGATGGGCGCGATCTATGCCGAACGCCAGGGCGAGCATCCCTCCGTCTGCATTGCCATCGAGGATCACTACAAGCCGCTCGGCCCGACCGACACGGTGCCGACCGATCCGGTCGCGATCGCCGTCGCGCTGGCCGACAAGCTCGACACGCTCACCGGTTTCTGGGCGATCGACGAAAAGCCGACCGGCTCCAAGGATCCCTACGCGCTCAGACGTGCGGCGCTGGGCGTGATCCGGATCGTGCTGGAAAACGGGATCAGGCTGCGGCTGCAACCAATCGGTCGCCGCGCCGCTTTTCGGCATGAGGAAAACATGGAGGGCATAGTTGGCCCAGGCCGCAATGCAATCGGCGACCTCCTCTCCTTCTTCCATGACCGGCTCAAGGTTTGGCTGCGCGATCAGGGCGCCCGGCACGATCTGATCGACGCGGTGCTGGCCGCGGGCGTTTCCCTCCCCCTTGAGGGGAGGGTCGCTGCGAGCGAAGCGAAGCAGCGGGGTGGGGGTGCCGGCGCTGTTCCCCCCACCCGGCCCGACGCTGACGCGCCGGTCCACCCTCCCCACGAGGGGGAGGGAGAAACGGCCGCCAACGACGACCTTCTCATCATCGTGCGCAAGGTCGAGGCGTTGCAGAGGCTGCTCGACAGCGAGACCGGCGCGAACCTGCGCGTCGGCACTGAACGGGCGCTCAACATCCTCGCCGCCGAGGAGAAGAAGGACGGGGCAGGGGCGTTCGATGGCCCGGTCGACCGGTCGCTTCTGTCAGAGCCGGCCGAAAGGGAGCTGGCCCATGTGATCGAAGCGGTCGGCGGCCATGTCGACGACCACGTCGCCCGCGAGGATTACGAGGGCGCCTTCGCCGCGCTCGCCGAGCTGCGGCCGGCGGTCGATGCCTTCTTCGATGATGTGATGGTCAACGCCGACGATGCGGCCGTGCGCGCCAATCGGCTGGCCCTGCTCGCCGGCCTTCGCGCGGTCACCCGCAAGCTCGCCGACTTTTCTAAGATCGCCGGATAAGGAAACGCCCGGCGGGCGAACTGGCCGGGCGCGATCGCGTCGGGTCGGTGTCGTTCAGCGCAGTTCGATGTCGCGGAAAATCTCTTCGCGTACCGCGTCCTCGACGAGGTTCTGCGGTGTCGGCGCCAGATCGAGTTCGCCGGACCGGGTCTCCTCTTCTTCCTGGCGGCCTTCCTCCATGCGCTGGTCGGACATGGCGGGCGGCCCGGAAAGGCCGAAATCGGCGCCCGGCCCGGTGATGACGACCGGTGCAGGGGCAGCCGCCGCGGTTTCCTCGGGCATTTCGCCTTCCGGCGGCGCGTCGAACTCGACGAACAGGACCGACGGAAGCGCGCTGTCCACATAGACGGTGTAGCCGGCGGTGGCCGGAGCGGCCGCGAAGGCGCACAATACGGTCCCGGCGACGAGAGCACAAAGACGGTTTTTCATGGAGCGCGATCCCGGTTTTCGTGTATCACCCGGCCGCAGACTATGAGCATGTGGTTGAGATGGTGTTGCCCCGCGTGGCTAACGAAGCGTTAATGAACTGGCCGCCCACCTCCGTTTCCGCGCCGATCGTGCCCGCCGATGCCGATGGCATTGCCAGCGCGGCGCGGCTCCTGGCGCGCGGCGGGCTCGTCGCCCTGCCGACCGAGACGGTCTATGGCCTCGCCGCCGACGCGACCAATGGTGAGGCAGTCGCGGCGATCTTCGAGGCCAAGGGCCGTCCACGCTTCAATCCGCTGATCTGTCACGTCGACGGACGCGCCATGGCGCGCACGATCGGCCTTTTCACGCCGCTGGCCGAACGGCTCGCCGAAGCATTCTGGCCCGGCCCGCTGACGCTGGTGCTGCCGCTCGCCGCCGAGGCGCGCATCCATCCGCTGGTCACC
This sequence comes from Roseitalea porphyridii, assembly GCF_004331955.1. Taxonomy (NCBI): domain Bacteria; kingdom Pseudomonadati; phylum Pseudomonadota; class Alphaproteobacteria; order Hyphomicrobiales; family Ahrensiaceae; genus Roseitalea; species Roseitalea porphyridii. Next base: position 972,660 of record NZ_CP036532.1, read on the forward strand.
GCCGGGCTCGACACGGTCGCCGTTCGCATGCCCGCCGGGATCGCGCGCGACGTGATCGCCGCGCTCGGTCGGCCGCTCGCGGCCCCGAGCGCCAACCGGTCGGGCCGGATCAGCCCGACGACGGCGCGCGCCGTCGCCGAGAGCCTCGGCGAGCGGGTCGACCTGATCGTCGATGCCGGGCCGGCCCGCGTCGGATTGGAATCGACGATCGTGCGCATCGGGGACGACGCGCTGATCTGCCTGCGTCCGGGCGGGGTCCCGCTCGCCGAGATCGAGGCTGTTGCCGGCATGCCGGTCGAACGCGCCGCCGCGGATGCGGGCATCGCCGCACCCGGCATGCTGCGCTCGCACTACGCACCCGACATGCCGGTGCGGCTGAACGCGGCCGACGTTCGGGCCGGCGAGGCGCTGCTCGCCTTCGGGCCCGGGGCGATCGACGGCGCGGACAGGGCCGTCGCCGTCGCCAACCTTTCGCCGGCCGGTGATCCGGCCGAAGCGGCCGCCAACCTCTTCGCCATGATGGCGGAACTGAACGCGGCCCGCCCATCGGCCATCGCGGTGATGCCGATCCCTTCGGACGGGCTCGGCGAGGCGATCAACGATCGGCTCGCCCGGGCGGCCGCGCCGCGCAACGCGTCATGAACGAGGCGCTGCGCGACAGGTTCATCGCCATCGTCGGCGAAAAGAACGCGCTCGTCGCCGAGGCCGACGTCGCCCCGCATCTGCGCGAATGGCGCGGCTACTGGATCGGCCGGACGGCCGCGGTCCTCAAGCCCGCTTCGACCGCCGAGGTTTCCGCGATCCTCTCACTTGCCAGCGAAACCGGAACGCCGATCGTGCCCCAGGGCGGCAATACGGGCCTCGTCGGCGGTCAGATCCCCGACGATACGGGCCGCGCGATCGTGCTGTCGACGAGCCGGCTCGACCGCATCCGCGACATCGACACCGACGGCAACACGCTCACCGTGGAGGCGGGCGCCGTGCTGCAGACGATCCAGCAGGCCGCCGACGAGCAGGACCGGCTGTTCCCGCTGTCGCTCGGCGCGCAGGGCTCGTGCCAGATCGGCGGCAATCTGTCCTCCAACGCCGGCGGCACCGGCGCGCTCGCCTATGGCGTGGCCCGCGATCTGTGCCTGGGGCTCGAGGTCGTCCTGCCGACCGGCGAGGTGCTGGACGACCTCAACCGTCTCAAGAAGAACAACACCGGCTACGATCTGCGCGACCTTTTCATCGGCGCGGAGGGCACGCTGGGCGTCATCACCGCCGCCGTCCTCAAGCTGTTCCCCAAGCCGAGGGGCCGCGCCGCCGCGTTCGTCGCGGTGCCGTCGCCCGAAGCCGCGCTCGCTCTTTTCCGCGCCGCCCGCGCTGCGGCGGGCCCGTCGCTCACCGCGTTCGAACTGATGGCGCGGATGGGCATCGCCTTCACGCTGCGGCACGTTGCCGGCACGCGCGATCCGCTCGCCGCCCCGCACGACTGGTATGTGCTCATGGAGATTTCCTCGGGCCGGTCGGAGGAGGATGCGCGCGTCCAACTCGACGCGCTGGTCGAGGCGGGTTTCGAGCAGGGCCTCGTCCTCGACGGCACGATCGCCGAAAGCGAGGCGCAGCGGCTCGCGCTCTGGCACTTGCGCGAGTCCATGTCCGAGAGCCAGATTCCCGAGGGCGGCTCGATCAAGCACGACATTTCGGTGCCGGTGTCCTCGATTCCGGGCTTTCTTGAAAAGGCCGACCGCGCCGTGCTCGACATCGTGCCCGCCGCCCGTCTTTGCCCGTTCGGACACATGGGCGACGGCAATCTGCACTACAATGTCAGCCAGCCCGAGGGCTGGGACAGGCAGCGGTTTCTGGCGATGACCGGCGAGGTGACCGCGGCGGTGCACGCAATCGTCACCGAGATGGACGGATCGATCTCGGCCGAGCACGGCGTCGGTCAGATGAAGCGCGACAAGCTGGCCGAGGTGAAATCATCGGTCGCGCTCGATCTGATGCGGCGCATCAAGACGGCCTTCGACCCGGCCGGGATCATGAACCCGGGCAAGATGCTGTAGGGCTGCGGGACTATTCGTCCTCGCGCGCGGGGCGGTATTCGCCCGTCACCGGGTCCTTGACCAGCGTGCCGACGGCCTTGGTGCTGGCTTCCTTTTCGGCCCGTCGCACGCGCGCGGAGACCTTCTCGGCCTCGCGCACGAAGGCGCGGTAGCCCAGATAGCCGACCACGGCCACGGCGGCGAAGAACAGCAATTGGGGCATTGTCACCTCCGTCGGGCGGCTCACAGCCCGTACCGGTTCCAAAGAGCACGTTCCTCGAGGGCCGACAAGAGCCCGCCAGCGGCCTGCGCGGCGATCAGCCCCGGATCGGCATTGCCGAACCCCGTCACGCCGGGCTGCGGCCGCCGCCCAAACAGGCCGCGCGGCAGGGTGACGAGCTTGAGCTGCGCCTTGTCGCCGAACCGCTCGCGCACGAAGCCGCGCATGTCGCCGACATGGTCGATGAGGCCGAGCGCCTTCGCCTTCTCGCCGGCCCAGAAGCGCCCGGTGAACAGGTCAGGATCGTCGGCGAGCTTGCCGTCGCGGCGCTGCTTGACCAGATCGATGAACGTCTCGTGCACGTCGAGCTGCAGCGCCTTGAGGTGCTCGACATCCTCTTCCTTTTCCGGCTGGAACGGATCGAGCGTCGACTTGTTCTGGCCGGCCGTATAGACGCGCCGCTCGACGCCGATCTTGCCGATCGCCTCGTGAAACCCGAACCCGGCCGCGATGACACCGATCGAGCCGATGATCGAGGAAGGATCGGCGATGATCTCGTCGCCGGCGAGCGCGATCATGTAGCCGCCGGAGGCGGCAACGTCTTCGGCGAACACGAGCACCGGCTTTTTCTCTTCCTCGGCGAGGTCGCGGATGCGCTTGTAGATCAGCCGCGACTGGACCGGCGAGCCGCCCGGCGAATTCACGCTGATCGCCACCGCTGGCGCCCTCTTGATGGAGAAGGCGCGCTCCAGCGCGGTCGAGACAGCCGCCAGCGACAGGGCCGGCTGCAGCGGCGACCCGCCGGCCGAGATCATGCCGCGCAGGCGCACGACGGGAATGAGCGGTGTCGACTTCCGGTATCGCGCCGGCACGAGGCGCGTCAGCATGTTGGTCACGGCAGGCCCCATTTGAGGATCGACCGTTTATGTAAGCGGTGCGACCGCCGGTGCAATGGGCCGATTGCCTCGCGCCGCCGGACGGCGCACAATCGTTCTGCCGACGCGCGGAGGTGTCGCCGGGCCAGCCGGGAAATTGACGTTTACGTAAAAAGCATGTAGCGGATCGGAACCGCGCCGGCATCGCCGGTTCTCAGGGAGGCAGACATGTATCGCGCACCAGTCGACGACATTACCCATGCCCTCAAGGCCGTTTCGGGGCTCGGCGAGGCGATGGCCGCCGGCCGCGCCGGCGATCTTGGCGAGGACCTGATCGACGCGATCATGGAGGAGGCGGGACGCTTCGCCACCGACCGGATCGCGCCGCTGCATCTGCCCGGTGACCGGCAGGGAGCCCGGCTCGATGATGGCGACGTGACCATGCCGGCCGGCTGGGCGCAGGCCTATCGCGACTGGATCGAAGGCGGCTGGAACGCGCTTCCGGGACCTGAGGACCATGGCGGCCAGGGTCTGCCCATGTCGCTGGCCATGGCGGCAATGGAAATGTGGAACTCCGGCTCGATCGCCTTCGCCCTTTGCCCCACGCTGACTATGGGCGCGGTCGAGGCGCTCGAAAAGCACGCCACCGACGAACTGCGGGCGACATACCTCCAAAAGCTCGTTTCGGGCGAGTGGACCGGCACGATGAACCTGACCGAACCGCAGGCCGGCTCGGATCTGGGCGCGCTCAAGACGCGGGCCGAACCGGTCGGCGACGGCACCTATCGCCTGTTCGGCCAGAAGATCTACATCACATTCGGCGAGCATGACATGACGGACAATATCGTCCATCTCGTGCTCGCCCGCCTGCCCGACGCGCCGGCCGGCACGCGCGGCATCTCGCTGTTCCTGGTCCCGAAATTCCTGGTCAATGACGACGGCACGCCCGGTGCCCGCAACGACGTGTTCTGCAACGGGCTCGAGCACAAGATGGGGATTCATGCCTCGCCCACCTGCACGATGATCTATGGCGACGGCAAACATGGCGACACGCCCGGCGCGATCGGCTGGCTCGTCGGCGAGGAGAACCGCGGCCTTGCCTGCATGTTCACGATGATGAACAACGCCCGGCTCGCCGTCGGCATTCAGGGCGTCGCCGTCGCCGAGGCCGCCACCCAGAAGGCGGTCGCCTATGCCAACGAACGCACCCAGGGGCGTGCACCCGGCTGGGAGGGCGAGGGCATGAGCCCGATCGTTCATCACCCCGACGTCCAGCGCAACCTCCTGACCATGAAGGCGCTGACCGGCGCGGCCCGGGCGATCTGCTATGCCTGCGCCCATGCGCTCGACATGGCGCGAACCGGGACGGAGGAGGAGCAGCGCTTCTGGCATGAGCGCGCCAGCCTGCTGACCCCGATCGCCAAGGCGTTCTCCACCGACATCGGCTCCGAGGTCGCTTCGCTCGGCGTCCAGGTCCATGGCGGCATGGGCTATATCGAGGAGGCCGGCGCCGCCGTCTTCATGCGTGACGCGCGCATCGCCCAGATCTACGAGGGCACCAACGGCATTCAGGCGATCGATCTGGTCCAGCGCAAGCTGCCCCTGTCCGACGGCGCCTGCGTCGAGGCCTATCTCGAAGAACTCGACGGCGTGCTGGCGACGCTGCGCACCTCCAACGACACCCGTTTCGGCGAGGCCGGCCATTATCTCGAAACGGCGATGGCCGATCTGCGCGCGGCGACCGAATGGCTCGTCGGCAGGATGGCCGAAGGCGACAAGCAGGCCGTGCTCGCCGGCGCGACACCCTACCAGCACCTGTTCGGCCTGACCGCCGGCGGGGTCTATCTGGTCAAGGGCGCGCTCGGCGCGGCCAACGGCGTCGACCGCGCTTCGATCGCGCGCTTTTACGCCGAGAACCTCGTCGGTCAGTCGGGCGCGCTGCGCGACCGGGTCGAAAAGGGCGCGGCAAGCCTTGCGGCGGCCGGCGAAGCGCTGGTGGCGTGAGATGAGCGCGCAGCCCGACACGTCCGATGCGCACATCCTCGTTTCGCGCGAAGGCGCGATCCAGATCGCCCGCTTCAATCGCCCCGACAAGAAGAACGCCATCACACGGGCCATGTATGCCGACCTGAACAGGGCGCTCGGCGACGGCGAGACTGATGATGCGGTGCGCTGTCACGTCATTCTCGGCCAGCCCGGCGCCTTCACCTCGGGCAACGATCTGGCCGATTTCCTCGCCTTTGCGACCACCGGCGAGATGGGCACCGAGGTTCTGGACCTGCTGCGATTGCTGCCGAGACTGCAAAAGCCGCTGGTCTCCGGCGTCGACGGTCTCGCCATCGGCATCGGCACGACGCTGCACATGCATTGCGATCTGACCCTTGCGACCGAACGGTCGGTGTTCAAGACGCCGTTCGTCGATCTCGGTCTGGTCGCCGAAGCCGGATCGAGCCTTCTCGCCCCGGCAATGATGGGCCATCAGCGCGCCTTCGCGCTGCTCGCCTTGGGAGAGGACTTCACCGCCCGTCAGGCGGCCGATGCCGGGCTGATCTGGAAGATCGCGGACGAGGCGGCGCTCGAGGGCGAGGTGATGGCGACGGCCGACCGGCTCGCCGCCAAGCCGCCCGAAGCGCTGGCGCTGACCAAGCGGCTGCTGAAGGGCGATCGCGGCCCGCTGGAAGCCCGCATCGCCGAGGAGGCCGAACTGTTCGCCGACCGGCTGAAATCGGACGAGGCCCGCGCCGCGTTCATGGCCTTCATGGCGCGCAAGGTTTCGTAATCAGCGGCGTCGTCAGCCGGCCCGCTCCAGTAGCGCCACCACCTCCACATGCGGTGACCACAGGAACTGGTCGAACGGCGTGAGCGAAACGATCCGGTAGCCGCCGTCCATCAGGATGCGAAGATCGCGCGCCAGCGTGGCGGGTTCGCACGAGACCGCGACCACCCTTTCGACCGACGAGGTGGCGATCTGCCTTGCCTGCGCCTCCGCGCCCGCGCGCGGCGGGTCGAAGACGAGCCCGTCGAACCGGCCCAGTTCGCGCGCAGTGACCGGGCGCGTGAACAGGTCGCGCCGTTCCGTCGTCACCTGGCGGAGCCTTTCGCCGGTCGCCATGCGCCAGCCCGCATCGAGCGCTGTGAGCGCCGATGCGTCCGCCTCGACGGCATGCACGGCGGCAAGGCGGGAGAGCGGCAGGGCAAAGGTCCCGCAGCCGGAAAAAAGGTCCGCGATCGCTTTGCCACCGGAGATGTGCGCGATGACTTGTTCGCGCATCGCCGCCTCCGCCGCCGCGCTCGCCTGCAGGAAACCGCCGGGCGGCAGCGGCACGGCGATCCCGTCGAAGCGGACGATCGGCTTGCGCGTTTCGGCCAGCACTTCCCCCTGCACGGCCAGGCGCGCCAGATTGGCCTTGAGGGCGATGCCGATCGCCGCCTGACGCCCTTCATCGGTCAGCCGAAAGCCGGAGCCGACCGCGACATCGAGCCCGGTTTCGGTGACCGTGACGGTGACCGGCACCGGCCTGGCGCGCGCGCCCATCACCGGCAGCAGGGCACGGCCCAGCGCCTTGAGCGCCCCGCGCGCCCGGATCAGGACCGGAACGACCACATGGCATTCGGCGATATCCACGACGGCATGGCTGCCGGCCTGCTGGAAACCGAACAGGACGCCCTCGGGTCGCCGGAGCATCGAGAACGTCGCCCGGCGTCGGCTGCACGGTGCGCCCGGCACGAGCGGGTCAACCGCGATGTCCAGACCCTGTCGCGCCAGCGCGTCGACAACCTTCTGGCGCTTCCAGGCGCGATAGGGCTCGTCCGCCCAGTGCTGCAGCTTGCAGCCGCCGCAGACCGCAAAATGCCGGCATGGCGGGACGACCCGCTCGGGCGAGGGCGTGAGAACCTCGACATCGACCGCGCGGGCACCGTCCAGGTCGGCGCGCACGGTCTCGCCGGGCAGCGCGCCGGGCACATGGACGGCCTGGCCGTGACGTTCGGCGACCCCGTCGCCTTGCGCGCCCATGGCCGTGATCGTCAAGGTCTCATCCATCCTTGATGCCCCAGAGCAGGAACTCGGCATTGCCGTCGCCGCCCCTGATCGGCGAGGGAACGAGCGCCCGGCGGCTCCAGCCGGACTGCGCGTCGAGCCATGCGCCCAGATCGTCGGCGGCGGCCGCCGCGTCGTCTGCTGAGACGAGCCCGCCCTTGCCGATCCGGTCGCGGCCGACCTCGAACTGCGGCTTGACGAGGGCGACCAGATGCGCGCCCGGCGCGGCGAGATCGAGCGCCGGGGGCAGGGCGAGCTTGAGCGAGATGAAGCTGACATCGCTGACGATCAAGGCCGGCGCATCACCGCCAAGATGCGCGGCGGTCAGGTCGCGGGCATTAAGCCCTTCGGTCAGATGCACGCGCGCATCGGCGCGGAGCGCGGCGTCCATCTGGCCATGGCCGACATCGATCGCGTGAACCTTCGCCGCGCCTTTCTCGACAAGCACCTGCGTGAACCCGCCGGTCGACGCGCCGATATCGAGGCAGACCGCCCCGGCCACCGGCACGGCCCACTGATCAAGCGCCACCTTCAGCTTGAGCGCCGCCCGCGACACGTAGCCGGAGGCGGGATCGTCGATGGCGATGTCGGCGCCTGCATCGCAGATCCGTCCCGGCTTGGTCACCGTGACGCCGTCGACCCGTACCGCCCCGCGCAGGATCGCATCGCGCGCCCGGGCCCGCGTCGGAAAGGCGCCGCGCGCCACCAGGAGCCGGTCGAGCCGGTCGCGCCGGTCATGGTCGTTGTCGATCATGCCGCCTCATTGCCGAGACGGCCGGCCAAGGCAAGCGCTACCAGCGTTCGCCATTGTCGGCGAGAACGGTGCCCTGATAGACGATGCGAACCGGCCGGTCCGGCATCGGTCGCGCGACCGGCTCGCCGATCAGCAAGAACAGCGGCCCGCTGAACGGTGCCATGGGCTCCAGCTCGGGCAACAGAGCGGTGCGCGCGCTCGTGTCCGTCGGAACCGAGTGGGTGGCCGTCCGGTCGTGGTCGCCGAACCGGTCGGTGACCGGCTTGATCGCGCCACGCATGTCGCCAAGACGCGCAACGAGCCGCTCGGTGGCCGCGCCGTCAAGCTCGGCACCGATCGCCGCGCCGGTCATGCCGACCAGCAACCAGGCGATCGTCGCCACCAGCCATGTCGCCGCATTCCGCGCCATCGTGCGCCCCTTTGCCAACCCGGGGGACACAGATAGCCGCAGCGTGTTGAAACGGCGCAAAGGAACGCGGTGAAAAAGCCTTCAACCGGGACGGTTAAGGCAAGGAAAACAGTGTCGTTGGCGGCCGCTACGGCAGCGGAATGAACTCTTCCTCGTCGCCCGGCACGATGTCGAACCGGCCGGACTTCCATTCCTGCTTGGCCTGCTCGATGCGCTCGCGCGACGAGGAGACGAAGTTCCACCAGATATGGCGCGGCGAGCCGATCGAGGCGCCGCCGAACACCATGAAACGTCCGCCGGTCTCCGAGCGCACGACGATCTGGTCGCCCGGCCGGAACACCAGAAGCTGGTCCTCGCCGAACCGGTCGCCGAGGATGTCGATCACCCCGTCTGTGATGTAGATCGCCCGTTCTTCGGTTTCGGCCGGGATTTCGATCTCGCCGCCCGCCTCCAGCGAGACGTCGACATAGAGCGTCTCGGCGAACTGGGTGACCGGCGAGGTCACGCCATGGAAAGAGCCGATCAGCACGCGGGCCCGCGCCTTGCCGCCGTCGATCACGCCCATACTGTCGGCGGCCGTGTTCTCGAACGCCGGCGCGATCTCCTCATGCCCGTCGGGCAGGGCGAGCCAGGTCTGAAGGCCCGACATGCGCCGGTTCGTCGATCGCAGTTCCTCCGGCGAGCGCTCGGAATGAACGATCCCGCGTCCCGCCGTCATCAGATTGATGTCGCCGGGCGCGATCACCATTTCCGTGCCCAGCGAATCGCGATGCCGGATCGTGCCGTCGAACAGGTAGGTCACCGTCGACAGGCCGATATGCGGGTGCGGGCGCACGTCGATCGCCTCGCCCGGCCTGAACACCGCCGGCCCCATCCGGTCAAAGAAGATGAACGGGCCGACCAGCTTGCGCTGGCGCGAGGGCAGGGCGCGCCGCACCTGGAACCCGCCGATATCCTTGGCATTGGGAATGATCACCGCTTCGAGCGCATCGCAGGCGCGCGCGTCTCCGGGCTTGGGGTCGGGACCGGGAAAAAAGCTCATGGCGCACCTGCCTTGTCGGAATGGATGCGAGCAAGATAGCCGCTGCGCCGCCGATTGCCATCCATGCGCACGGCAACGCTGCGTTCACTCAAGCCGTACCGTTCACTCGCCCAGCGGCTCGGTCCCGGTCGGCTGGCCGTCGCGTCCGGTCTTGATCTTCTCGATCTTCAGTTCGGCCGCCTTGAGCAGCGTGTCGCAGCGCGCGCGCAGCGCCTCGCCGCGTTCGTAGATAGCAATGCTCTCCTCGAGCGCCACATCGCCGCGTTCGAGCCGGTCGACGATCTCCTCGAGCGCCGCCAGCGCCTTTTCGAACGGCAGCTCGTTGACGTCGGCGTTCTTGTCGGTCTCGGTCATGATCATCCCCACATCAGGCGCTGGATATGCGTGCCGGCCGAGGCGGCCAGGCCCTGCAGGTCATAACCGCCTTCGAGCACGCTGACGAGCCGGTTGTCCGCATGCCGCCCCGCCGCCTCGATCAGCCGGCCCGTCGCCCAGTCGAAATCGTCCTCGACGAGGTTGAGGTTGGCGAGGGGATCGCGGTGATGGGCATCGAAGCCGGCCGAGATGACGATCAGGTCGGGCCTGAACGCATCGATCGCGTTGAGCACGCGTGATTTGAACGCCTCGCGGAACGCCTCGCCCGCATCGCCGGGCGACAGCGGCGCATTGCAGATCGTGCCGTGGGCGCCGGTCTCGCCCTTGGCGCCCGTGCCCGGATAGAGCGGCATCTGGTGCGTCGAGCAGTAGAGCACGCTCGCATCGTCCCAGAAGATGTCCTGCGTGCCGTTGCCGTGATGGACGTCCCAGTCGACGATGGCGACCCGTTCGGCGCCGTGGGTGCGCTGTGCATGGCGTGCGGCGATGGCGGCCGTGTTGAACAGGCAGAACCCCATCGCCGTTTCCTTCTCGGCGTGGTGGCCGGGCGGCCGTGCGGCCACGAAGGCATTGTCGAAGCTGCGATCGAACACGCCGTCGACGGCGGCCATTGCCGCGCCGATGCCGTGCAGTGCCGCTTCCATGGATTTCGGGCCGGCGACGGTGTCGGCGTCGATCCGCGCGAGCCCCTCTTCGGGAATCTGCGCCTTGACCTTGTCGAGGAAGCTTTCGGGATGGGCGAGCAGCACGGCGCTTTCGTCGGCGCGCGGCGCCTCGACACGGTCAAGCGTGGCGAACGCGTCGGCGGTCAGCGCTTCCTCGAGCGCCCGCAGCCGGTCGACCCGCTCGGGGTGGCCGGGCGGCGTGACATGCTCCTTGAAGATCGGGTGCTCGAAATAGCGGGTGACCATGGCCGCAAGGTAGGCATTCGCGCGGGTTCACGCCAGCGGTGCATGGCAAGGGGGCTGCTTTTCCACCGCCGATCAGGCCGGCTGCGCGGCTCCGTCCCCGAAGTCCTCGCCATTGGCCCGCAGTTCGGCAAGGGCGGGCGTTGCCCGGTTCAGCCGCTCCTCCCAGCGCGGGTCGGGTGCCTGTCCGTCGATCCGCGCGAAATAGACGCTCATTAATGCGCAGACCGCGAACGGCTCGAGCAGCACATGCAGGACGAAGATCGTCACCACGGCCGAACCGATCAGCCCGTACATCTGAACCGGGCCTTCCAGACCGCCGAGCGCCAGCGCCACCGGTCCCGCCACCACCGCGAAGACGGCGATGCCCGCCACCGCAAGGAAGAGTGTCAGCCAGGCGGCGTTGCGCAGCATCGCGCCGCCGTTCTGCGTATAGAGCACCACCGCATCGGCAGAGGCCTTCCAGGGATTGGCGCTTTTCGTGCGCAGGTTCTGCGCCAGAACGATCTCGTCGACATAGCCGATGGCGACATCGGCGATCGCCTGGACGATGCCGAACACCGCGCGCAGGCCCGGCATGAAGCCGCCAATGCGCTGCATCGTCTGGCCGATACCGGCGAGCGCCGCCTTGATGAGCTGGTCGAGCGCGAACAGGACGCTCGCCTCGGCGAACCGTTCACGCACCTGGCCCCAGCCATAGGCGAGCTGCGATGCGCCGGCCGGCAGTGTCCCATGGTCGAACAGCCGCACCATCACCGCGACATGCGCTGCCTTGACCATGTAGAGCGAATATTCGCGCAGGATGCGCAGCACGAGCCCGCCGAACGCCATGCCCCCGAATGCGCCGAAGATGCCGCTCTGCATCGGCGCGACCGTCTCGAACAGCAGCGGCAACGTCTGGTGGCCGATGATGCCGCCTGAAACGGTCATCACCAGGAAAACCATGGCGAACAGCCCGTAGACCGCCACCCTGAGCAGCAGGAACGGCCAGGTACGCGCGACGATCCCGGCGGCTTTCGGAATGCTGAAGTCCCAGAGCATGGCGGCAACCTCCTGCCGTCATCTGGGCGAAAAGGGGCTAAGGATCGATGACCAGGAGCGCGCCATCTTCGGTTGCGGTTACCAGACGGTTGCCAAGCGCGACGATCGCCTTGTCGACGGCTCCGGGCAGGGCGATGTCGCCGCCCCCGCCGAACACCGCGCGAAGGGTCCGGCGATCCTGGGAGGGAATGTAGAGTTCGGTACCGCCTCCGGTCTGCATGAGCGCGGAAAGCCCCAGTTTCCGCGAGCCGACGACGTGGTTGGAAAGGCCGCGCGCGACATCGCTGCGCTCGCGCACCGTGCCGTCGGTCGCCATGGTCAGGAAGAAAAGGCGGCCGCCGATATGCGGCGTGCGCACGCCGACGATCGTGCTTCCATCCGACCTTTCGCCGGCAACCTGCGCCGGCACGATCGCGGCGATGTTCAGCCAGCGGTTCGGACGGCCGATCTCGCCGGACGCGGCGATCTCGCTCAGTTCGGTTCCGCGCAGGCCGTAGAGGGCGACTGCGGCGCCGCCGGTCTGCGACGCGCGGATCGTGACCACTTCATTGGAGCCGTCGCCGTCGAGGTCGACGATGCGCGGGGTGATGTCCTCGAAGACCAGCGCCTCGTCCAGAACGAGTTCGACGCGCGTCCCGTCGGTGGTCTCGACGACGAGCGAGCCGCCCTCGATGGCGTCGCCGAGGACGCCGTGGCCGTAACGGTCGGTCGGCCGGCCGTACCAGGCCCGTCGGATGTCTCCGCTGGCCGCAGTGGCGACGAAACCGTCGGGCAGGGCGCCTTCCGGCGCGCGTTGCGGCAGGCCGCGAATGACGTCGGGCGTGGCGCAAAGCCCGCCCGGGCAGTCGCCCTGCTCGAGCCGCACGGTGCCGCGTTCGGTTTCCGCATAGGTGCCGCGCGGCGTCTGCACGATCGCGGTGACCGCGCCCTCGGTGGCAATCTCGGTGACGCTCTGCGCGTCGGCGGCGGTGGTCGATACCAGAACCAGCAGGGCACAGAGCAGCCGCTTCATCAGCTCTCCAGCCGCTCGGTCGAAGCGATGGCGATCCCGAACCCCTCCACACCGACATAGCGGCGCTCGCGCGTCGCATAGAGCCGGATCGAGGCGATGCCCAGATCGCGCAGGATCTGGGCGCCAAGACCGATCTCACGCCACTGGCTCTCGCGTTCGCGCGCTTCGGCATGCTCTTCGGTGAGCGGTCTTGCGCTGTGATGGGCGACGCCCACCGAGCCCTCGCGCAGATAAACGACAACGCCGCGTCCGTGCTCGGAGACCATGCGCTCCAGAATGGCGACGGGGTCCCGGCCAGGGCCGAACACATCGTCGATGACGCTTTCAAGATGCAGCCGCACCGGCACGTTCTCGCCATCGCGCACGTCGCCGGCGACGATCGCCAGATGCTGCATCGGGTCCCAGGGCAGCCGATAGGCATAGGCCGTCGCCGGGCCGGCGGCCGTCTCGACGCGGCTCTCCTCGATCCGCTCGATCAGCGTCTCCTGGCGCTGGCGATAGGCGATCAGGTCCGCGACCGTCACGTGCCGGAGCCCGTGCGTCTCGGCAAAGCCCGTTACCTGCGGCCCGCGCATGACGGTACCGTCATCGTTGACCAGTTCGCAGATCACGCCGACCGGCGGCAGTCCGGCCAGCCGGCACAGATCGACCGCCGCCTCGGTATGGCCCGAGCGCATCAGAACGCCGCCCTCGCGCGCGACCAGCGGAAAGATGTGGCCCGGCCGGACAAAATCGGCCGCCCCGGCATTGGGGTTGGCGAGGTTGCGCACGGTCAGCGTGCGGTCGTCGGCGGAAATGCCGGTCGTCGTGCCATGCCTGTAGTCGACCGAAATGGTGAACGCGGTGGCGTGCGGCGCATCGTTCTCGGCCACCATCGGCTGCAGATTCAGCCGCTTGGCTTCGTCGGGCGGCATCGGCGCACAGACGATGCCGGACGTATGACGGACGATGAAGGCCATCTTCTCGGGCGTCGTGTGGACCGCCGCAACGATCAGGTCGCCTTCGTTCTCGCGCCCGTCATCGTCCATGACGACGACGATCTCGCCGCGTTCGAAAGCGCGCAGCGCCTCAACGACTTTCGCCTGATCGTAGGCCATCAAACCCGTCCCGTCTGGCCGCGATGGCGCAGATAATGATCGGCGATCGCGCAGGCGACCATCGCCTCGCCGATCGGCACCGCGCGGATGCCCACGCACGGATCGTGTCGGCCCTTCGTCTGCACGTCGACCTCCACACCGTCCTTCGTCACCGATTTCGTCGGTGTCATGATCGACGAGGTCGGCTTGACCGCAAAACGCGCCACCACCGGCTTGCCGGTCGCGATGCCGCCCAGCACGCCACCGGCCTTGTTGGACAGGAACACCGGCCGGCCATCGTCGCCGATGCGCATCTCGTCGGCATTGTCCTCGCCGCGCAGCCGCGCCGCCTCGAACCCGTTGCCGATTTCGACGCCCTTGACGGCGTTGATCGACATCAGGTGCGAGGCGATGTCCTGGTCGAGCTTTGCGTAGATCGGCGCGCCAAGGCCGGCCGGCACGCCGGTCGCGACCACCTCGATGATCGCGCCGACCGACGAGCCATCCTTGCGGATCGCGTCCAGATAGGCGGCGAAACGGTCGACGGCGTCGGCGTCGGGCGAAAAGAACGGGTTGCGGCCGACTTCCTCCCAGTCCCAGTTCGACCGGTCGATATCCTCGGTGCCCATCGCGACCAGCGCGCCGCGCACCTCGAGGCCCGGCACGACCTTGCGCGCAAGTGCGCCGGCGGCAACGCGCGCCGCCGTCTCGCGCGCCGACGAGCGTCCGCCCCCGCGATAATCGCGCAGCCCGTATTTCGCATCGTACGTGAAATCGGCGTGGCCGGGCCGGTAGCGCGCCTTGATGTCCGAATAGTCCTTGGAGCGCTGATCGGTGTTCTCGATCATCATCGAGACCGGCGTGCCGGTGGTGATCAGCGTGTCGGGATCGTCCTCGTCGGGGATGATGCCCGAAAGCACGCGCACCGCGTCCGCCTCGCGCCGCTGGGTGGTGTATTTGGACTGACCGGGCTTGCGCCGGTCAAGGAAGGTCTGGATCTCCGCCGCCGTGAAGCGGATGCCGGGCGGGCACCCGTCGACGACGCAGCCGAGCGCCGCCCCGTGGCTTTCGCCCCAGGTGGTCACGCGAAAAAGGTGGCCGAATGTGTTGTGCGACATCGAGCGTTTCCCGGTCCATCGCGGCTTGTAGACAAAGGTGACGCGAATGCAAGGCGACCATGTCTTCGGGCGGTCAGCGCAGCCACCCGGCCCGTTCGCCGTCGAACCTGTAGACATTGTCCTGCGGCACGTGTCCGCGAACCGCGCTGTCGCCGTCGATGCCCTCGATCAGGTGCCGCGTGCCGCGGATGATGCCACCATGGGTGACGATCACGCTGGGCGCGGCGAGGCGTTCGAGGAAGCCGCGCACCCGTTCGGTCGCCATCGCATAGCTTTCGCCGCCCGGGGCGACGAAGCTCCACTTGTCGGCGGCGCGCGCGGCGACGAGATCGGGATGATCGGGCTCCAGTTCAGCGAGCGTGAACCCTTCCCAGTCGCCGAACGTCACCTCCATCAGGTCACGGTCGACATCGTAGGCGTGCGCATCAAGACCCAGCGCCTCGCGCAGCGTCTGCATGGTCGTGCGCGTGCGCGACAGCGGGCTCGCCACGAAACGCCAGCCGGCCCAGTCGGCGCGCTCGGCACGCAACAGGTCCGCATAGGCCGCCGCCTGCCGCAGGCCGCGCGCATTGACGGGAATGTCCATCTGGCCCTGAAAACGCTGCGCGCGATTCCAGTCCGTCTCGCCGTGGCGGATCATGTAGAAGGGATGGGCAGGTTTCATCGCGTGGCCGGAGGCCTGCTTTGTTGGGTTTGCGCCTGCACTACTGCTTGGTGATGTCGGGAGCGTCGACCGCTTTCATGCCGACGACGTGATAGCCGCTGTCGGCATGGTGCACCTCGCCGGTCACCGATCGGGACAGGTCGCTGAGAAGATAAAGGGCCGCGTCGCCCACCTCCTCGATCGTCACCGTCTTGCGCAGCGGCGAATTGTACTCGTTCCATTTCAGGATGTAGCGGAAGTCGCCGATCCCGGAGGCCGCGAGCGTCTTGATCGGCCCGGCCGACAGGGCGTTCACGCGCACCTTGTCCGGGCCCAGATCGACGGCGAGGTAGCGCACGCTTGCCTCCAGCGCCGCCTTGGCAACGCCCATCACGTTGTAGTGCGGCATGACCTTCTCGGCGCCGTAATAGGTCAGCGTCAGGATCGAGCCGCCATTGGACATCAGCGGCGCCGCGCGGCGGGCCAGTTCGGTCAGCGAATAGACCGATATGTCCATCGTGCGCAGGAAATTGTCGCGGCTGGTATCGACGTAACGGCCCGTCAGTTCGTCCTTGTCCGAAAAGGCGACGGCATGCACGAGGAAATCGAGCCGCCCCCAGGTCTTTTCGAGATGCTCGAACACCGCGTCCAGCGATGCCGGTTCGGTGACGTCCAGATGGCCGGCGACCAGCGCGTTCAGTTCGTCGGCGAGCGGCTCGACGCGGCGCTTGAGCGATTCGCCCTGATAGGTGACGGCCAGTTCGGCACCGTGCGCGGCGCAGGATTTGGCGATGCCCCAGGCCACGGACCGGTTGTTGGCAAGGCCGATCACCAACCCGCGCTTGCCCTTCATCAGGCCTGAACCCATGCTCATGAGGCCACTCCGATCCGCCCGCTGCAACGCCGGCGCATATCGCACAGCGCCGGGAGCGCTTCAAGGCGAAACGGCGCCGTCGCGGTGCGCGGTCAGGTGCCCGCCTTCTGGCTGGCATAGAGCGCTTCGAGCTTCTCCCGGTCGGCCTCGTCGAGCATGACCTGCACGACGGCGTAGAGATCGCCCCGCTTTCCAGCCTTGTCCGGAAGGCCGCGGCCGGGCACGCGAAGGGTCTGGCCCGACGAGGTCCAGGGCGCGATCTTGACCGCGATCTTCCTGCCTTCGGGCGTTTCGATGGTCGCCTTGCCGCCCGTCACGGCGGTGCCCAGATCGACCGGCGCATCGAGATAGAGGTCGCGGCCGTCGATCCTGACGCCCGGCTGGGTCCTGATGCGCACCTTTGCGAGCACATCGCCGCGATGGCCCGCCGGGCCCGTCTCGCCCTGGCCCTTGAGCCGGATCACCTGGCCATTTTCGACGCCCTTGGGAAGCTGCACGGCGACCGTGCGCCCGTCCTTGAGGGTCAACTTGACCTTGCCGGCGACGATCGCGTCGGCCACGGGCACGTTCAGCGTCACCTCGATGTCGCGCCCCTTGGTCGGCTGCGCCTGACGCGCGCCCGGATGGGCGCCCGCGACGGGATCGCCGAAGATGTCGTTGATGTCGGCGCCGGTGAAGGTGCGGCTCGTGCGGCCGCCCTGGGGCCCGCCGAAGGCGCCGCCGAACACTGTCTTCAGAATGTCCTCGGCGTCGAACCCGCCGGCGCGCGCCTGGCTGCGTGCGCGGCCCCCGAACAGGTCCTCGAACCCGTCGGCGCCGGTGAAGCCGTCACCGCCCGGGTAGCCGTGGAACCGCTCGTTGCCCTCGGCGTCGATCTCGCCGCGGTCAAAGCGTTTGCGTTTTGCCTCGTCGCCGACGATCTCGTAGGCGCGCGAGACCTCCGCGAAACGCTCCTTGGCCTTCGCGTTGTCCGGATTGGCGTCCGGATGGTATTTCTTCGCCAGTTTGCGGAAGGCGGACTTGATCTCCGCCGCGCTCGCCGTCTTGGAGACGCCGAGCACCGCATAAGGATCGCGCATCAATCCCTCCAGATGTCACATGTTGTCTTGGGATATGGGTGAGGCCGCGCGCGTATTCCAGCCTTTGGGGACCGCGTGCCTATTCGACCGCGGCGTCCGCGCCGTGCGGGGCGAGCGACCGGGTCCACCATCCCGAGCGCGGATCAAGGCACACTTCGCCGTCGTAGAGGAAGACGCCGTCATAGGCGTTTCGTGTCGCCGAAAAGCGTCGGCACGTCTGCCCGGCGATTTCGGTCTGGCGAATATCGGTCACCGTGCCGGACGATCCGGTCGCCGCGCTTGCCCAGGGCAGTGCGCCGCCGTCAAGTTTTCGCAGATCGGCGGTGGTGACGGCGAGGCGGATCGTGTCCTCGTCGATCAGCCGGTCGGTCTGGCCGGCATCGCCGGTGCGGCCCGGAGCGAACGGATCGACCGCGATGGACGGCGAGGGCTGGGCCATCGAGATGGCGTTGGTGGTCATCGCGTCGTCGATCGCGTTGCCGCCGACCGCGCACCCGCCAAGGGAGACGATCGCGGCCAAACAGGCAAGGATGCGCGGCGGCGTCGCGTCGCGCTTGACAGCACGCGCCCGCACACCGAACTTCACTTTGACTGTACCCAAGGCGGTCAACGCCGCACCCCGATAAACCCGTACCGAGACGAATCATGGCCCAAGCCCGGTTAACAGACAGTGATCTCGAGGCGGCGGTCGACCCGTTCGGACTGTTTGCGCAATGGCTCGCCGAAGCAGAACGGAGCGAACCGAACGATCCGAACGCGCTGTCGCTTGCCACCGTTGATGCGGACGGCCTGCCCAATGTGCGCATGGTGCTGCTGAAGGGGTTCGACGAGCGCGGATTCGTCTTCTACACCAATTTCGAGAGCCAGAAGGGCACCGAACTGCTCGGCTCGATGAAGGCCGCCATGTGCTTTCACTGGAAGTCGCTGCGGCGGCAGGTGCGCGTGCGCGGCCCGGTCAGCGTGGTCAGCGACGAGGAGGCGGATGCCTATTATGCCTCGCGCCCGCGCGGCAGCCGAATCGGAGCCTGGGCGTCGCACCAGTCGCGCCCGCTCGAAAGCAAGTTCGCGCTCGAAAAGGAAGTGGCGCGATATACCGCCAAGTACGCGATCGGCGAGATACCGCGCCCGGCGCACTGGTCGGGCTTCCGCCTGTCGCCGACCTATGTCGAGTTCTGGAAGGACGGCAAGTTCCGCCTGCACGACCGTTTCGTCTTCACCCGGGACGGGGAAGGTGCGCCCTGGACGACGGCGCGCTTCTACCCGTGAGCGAGATGAAGACACGGCCGACCGACGCGTCGGTCGAGGCCTTCATCGCATCGGTGGACAATGCCGGCCGGCGCGAGGATGCCCTTGCGTTGCTGCCGATCATGAACCGCGTCACCGGAACGCAGCCGCACATGTGGGGCGACAGCCTGATCGGCTACGGCGAATACGCCTACAGCCGCGCCGACGGCAGCCGCCACCGCTTCTTCCTGACCGGATTTTCTCCGCGCAAGGCCAACCTCGTCGTCTACCTGATGGCGGGCGTCGGCCAGCACGCCGGGAAACTCGCCCGGCTCGGCCGGCACAAGCACTCCTCGTCGTGCCTCTATTTAGGTCGTCTCAGGTCGGTCGACCTTGACGTCCTCGCCGAACTGGTCGCCGACGATCTCGCGATCATGCGCCAGCGCTATCCCGAGCACACGCTTTGAGCGCCGGACCGATCAGCTCTTGAGGCGATAGCCGGTCTTGAAGATCCACCACACGATGGTGATGCAGATCGACAGGAACACGATGATCGCGGCGATCGAGATCATCGGGTTGACGTCGGATATCTCGTAGAAGCTCCAGCGGAAGCCGCTGACCAGATAAAGAACCGGATTGAACAGTGTCACCCTCTGCCAGAACTCGGGCAGCATCTCGATCGAATAGAAGCTGCCGCCCAGGAACACCAGCGGCGTGATCACCAGCAGCGGCACGATCTGGAGCTGTTCGAACCCCTCCGCCCAGATGCCGATGATGAAGCCGAGCAGCGAGAATGTGGTCGCCGTCAGCACCAGGAAGAACAGCATCCAGAACGGGTGCGCCACCTGCAGATCGACGAACAGCGTCGCCGTGGCGAGGATGATCGTGCCCAGGATCAGGGATTTGGTCGCCGCCGCCCCAACATAGCCGCACAAGATCTCGAACGTGGAGACCGGCGCCGACAAGAGCTCGTAGATCGTGCCCGTGAACTTCGGAAAGTAGATGCCGAAGGCCGCATTCGACACGCTCTGGGTCAGAAGCGACAGCATGACGAGGCCGGGCACGAGGAACGCGCCGTAGGAGACGCCGTCGATCTCGCCCATCTGCCGGCCGATCGCCGCGCCGAACACGACGAAATAGAGCGAGGTCGACAGCACCGGCGAGACGACGCTCTGGCCGAGCGTGCGCCACATGCGTGCCATCTCGTAGGTGTAGATCGCCCAGATCGCGGTGCCGTTCATGCGTCGTCCCTCACTAGCCCGACGAAGATGTCCTCGAGCGAACTCTGCCTTGTGGATAGGTCGGCGACGCGGATGTCCGCCTCGGCGAGTCCGGCCAGAAGGCGCGTGATGCCGGTACGCTCGGCGGCCGTGTCATACTCGTAGGTCAGCGTGCAGCCATCGTCGGCCAGCGTCAGCGCGTCGGCGAACTCGGCGAGCCGGTCCGGCACCCGGCTGATCGGCGAATTGAGCTCGAGGCGCAGCGACTTGCGGCCGAGCTTCGTCATCAGCCGGTCCTTCTCCTCGACGACGATGATCTCGCCCTTGTTGATGACGCCGATCCGGTCGGCGATCGCCTCGGCCTCTTCGATGTAATGCGTCGTCAGGATGATGGTCACGCCCTGCGCGCGAAGGGCCTCGACGACCGCCCACATGTCCTTGCGCAGTTCAACATCGACGCCGGCCGTCGGCTCGTCCAGGAACAGGATGCGCGGCTCGTGTGCGAGCGCCTTGGCGATCAGCACGCGCCGCTTCATGCCGCCCGAAAGCTGCATGATCTTGCTGTCCTTCTTGTCCCAGAGAGACAGGTCCCTGAGCACCTTTTCGATATGGGCGGGGTTCTTCGGCTTGCCGAACAGCCCGCGCGAGAACGAGACCGTCGCCCAGACCGTTTCGAACGCATCGGTCGTCAGTTCCTGCGGCACCAGACCGATCATCGAGCGGGTCTGCCGGAAATCGTCGATGATGTCGTATCCGGCGACCGTGACGGTTCCCGAACTGGGCGTGACGATCCCGCAGATCGCCGAGATCAGCGTCGTCTTTCCTGCGCCGTTGGGGCCGAGCAGGGCGATGATCTCGCCGTCATGGATGTCGAGGTCGACGCCCTTGAGCGCCTCAAATCCACCCTTGTATGTCTTGGTCACCGATCGGGCGGAAATCAGGACGGGTCGCGCGCTGGACATGGAGCCTGCCGGGGTTGGACTGCGCTGCGCACATAGACCGTTTCAGGGCCAATGCAACCCGTGGGCGACCCGCTGTCCGCCGTTCGCTTCGGCCGGCGGTTGCACTGACCCGGCCAGACGCACTATTGAAGGACATGCAATCCCCCTGATGCGGCTGCGCGAAATCGTTCGCGCGAGGCGTGCCGACCGGCCGCTCCCGATCCGGCCCGTCCGGGCCGACGCGCCGCTCGCACCGATGGCGCTGCGTCAGTCACCGTCACGCGCATGTCGCATTGGGGCGCGTATTGCGCGTTCAAAGCGCCACATAAGGCGATAGCCCAGCAAGGAGTTACCGGCATGATGTCCCCATTTGCACAAGGCGCGGCGGCCGAGGCCACGCAGGCCGACATGGATGACACGCTGGGCGGCCGCATCGTTTCGGCGCGCGAGGCGGCCGGCCTGACCACCGCGCAGCTCGCCCGGCGCCTCGGTGTCAAGTCGGCGACGCTGCAGAACTGGGAGACCGATCGCTCCGAGCCGCGGTCCAACAAGCTGTTCATGCTCGCCGGGCTCCTCAACGTCTCGCCGACATGGCTGATCAACGGGCTGGGCGCCGCCCCGAGCGACGAAATCGCCGCGAACGGCGATCAGGCCGCGCTTCGCGAACAGCTCATCGACATGCGCAATCAGCTCGAACGGCTCGGCGACAGCATCGACCGGGCGCTCGCCCAGATCGACGCCGGCTGATCGATCCGGCTTCGACGCGGCAGGTCTTCCAGCCGCTCACACCGGCTACATCACTGAAAAATGACGCCGTTTTACGGTTCCTTAAGCTCGCCCGCCTAGCGTTTGCTCGACGGGGACAACTGCCGGCGCCACACAGCGTCCGGCACGCGGGACGTGTGCTGCCGCGCAGGGACGTTCCCAAAGCCGCGGGTGGTGCGCCAACCGGTGCCCGCCCCCGGGATCGTAGGGCTAGGTGGGCGGTATGGCCGGCAAGGGCAAGAAGAAGGATGGCAAGGAGGCGCCGAAGTCAGGTTCGGGTGGCCTTATCGTCGTCATTCATACAGCCTGCGCCACGCTGACCGTCCTTTCGGGCGCCATCCTGGCTGCGGGCGCCCTCAACCTCGGCCCCGCCGGCTTGGTGGACATGATCCACGCGCTGGCCTTCGTGCCGATCGGGCTTATCGTCGTCTGCGGCCTCGCCACCGTCTTCCTCGCATCGTCGGTGCGCGCCTTCGAGGCGCGCCAGTTCGACGCCAAGCTCGAAGAACTCGAGCAGCGCATGGGCACGCGCGTCGCCGAAGCGATCGAGAAGGTCGATACCCATGTCGGCGACGACTATCAGGCCGTGCGCGAGCACAACAAGGTTCTTCAGGAAAAGCTCGAGGCGTTCCAGAAGGCCGAGCGCGACAAGATGACCGAAGAGATGGAAAAGCTTCGCGCGCTCAACGGCGAACTCGAGGAACAGATCAAGCGCTGGGCAATCGGTTCGGTCGACCAGATGGTCTCCGAGACCGGCTCGGAGGGCATAAAGGTCGCATAGGGTGCAACAGGAAGTCCGCCACGAGTTCGGACCACGTTCGAAGGCAAGCACATCATGTCCAACCAGGTGACAGCGAAGAAGGCTGCGGCGCCCAGCCGTCCATCCCCGCGACCCAGCGATCCCTACACGCTGGCCGCCGAGGCGCTCGAATATGCAAGGCAGCACGAAACGCCGCCCGAGCCCGAGACGTTCAAGGTCTGGTACACCTATGCGGCCGGATCGAGCCTGGTGCTCAACGAACGCATCGAGGCACTGATCGCCGACGGCGCCAAGCCGAGCGTCTACGACATGACCGCGCTGAACGGCGAGATCATCGAGGGCGGGCCCGCCGGCCCCGATCCGGAGATCGAGGCCAACGAGAACCTGCAAAGGGAGATGGACGAGGTCCAGTCCTTCATCCGCTCCTACCTGCAGACGACCGAACGCTACGAAGGCGCGATCGACAGCACCACCAAGTCGCTCAGCAAGGCCTCGACCGCCGACGAGGTTGAGATGGTCATCGCGCTGATGATCCGCGAGAACCAGCGGATCAGGGCGCAGACCCAGCAGCTCTCGGCGAGCCTTCGCGAGACGCAGGAAGAGATCGTCCGCCTGCAGGACAAGCTCACCCAGTCGCGCAAGGCCGAGATGCAGGACCCGATGACGGGCCTGAACAACCGGCGCTACTTCCAGCACGCCATCGCCTCGGCGGTGGTGCATGCCCAGGCCAACGACGCGCCGCTCAGCTTCGCCATCGCCGACATCGATCATTTCAAGCAGGTCAACGACCGGTTCGGCCACCAGATCGGCGACGAGATCCTCAAGTTCGTCGGCACCTACATCGCCAGCAAGATCAAGGACCACGGCACGGTCAGCCGCTACGGGGGCGAGGAATTCGCCATCATCCTGCCCGACATCACCACCGAGACGGCCCGCGCGCTGCTCGAGGACATCAAGGACGGCATCGCCGGCGCGCGGCTCGTCACCTCCAAGACCAACAAGCCGATCGGCTCGGTGACGGTCTCGTTCGGCGTGTCGGGGCTGATCGAGGACGACAATATCGAGACGCTCTTCGAGCGCGCCGACAAGCAGCTCTACGAAGCCAAGAGCGCGGGCCGCAACAAGGTCCGGTGAGGGCGCGCGCCCGTCTGCCGCAGGCTTGACCTCGGTCAACGACCGGGCGGGCGATGCCGCGCACGATCGCCGGCATTGCCACCCGGGAAGAAGACATGGCCTTCGACGGACTGATCACGCGCCTGAACATGCTGTTCTCCGAGATGGAGAACCAGCCCCAGGACGCGCACGAGCTGCTTTTCCAGATCCACGCCGAACTTGAGCAGATGCGGGCCGAGGGCCTGCCGCTGCCGCAGGATCTCGTCGATCTGGAACGACGCCTCGAGGAGGAATTCGCCGCGCGCGGCATGGAGCGGCCCGCGGGCTGATCGATCAGCCGAAACGCGCATGCCTGTCCCGGCGATGGCCGAGCCATGTCAGGGCGAAAAAGCCGGCCGAGAACGCGGCAAGGGCAATGACGCTTTCTTGCGGGAAGGGATGATCGCCGACCGCCGCCCATGCCAGTTCGCCCATGTGCCGCGTTGGCGTGAAGAAAGAGACCGCCTCGACCGCAGCCGGCAGTGACGCGGGCGGTACCCAAAGCCCGCCCAGATAGGCAAGCGGAAGATAGACCAGATTGGCAACGCCCACGACCGACCGGGAGCCGGCCCAGTAGCCGAGCGCCGTGCCCATGAAGGTGGCCGGTACGCCGGCGATGAGGCAGACGCCGAGCAGCCGCCAGAGCGCGTCCGGATCAAGCCTCACACCGGCAAGAACCTGTGCGGTCGCAAGAACGAGCAGCACGGCCGCCATGGCAAAGGCGGTGGCGGTGACGAGCTGTGCGATCCAGGGCTTGAGCGGACCGGCGGGCAGGGTGCGTTGCCACAGGGCGAAAGCGCTTCTGCGATCCTCGGCGATCGACACGCCGAACTGGAAGAAGGCCACCCCCAGCACGCCGTAGACCGCAAAGGAGGCCAGGACGTAAGCCGCGATCGGGCCCTCGCTGGCGCGCATGCCGAAGAAGCCGTAGAGCATGGCCGGAAACAGGATCGTCGGAATCCAGAAGCCGGGCAGCCGGATCAGGCGCTTGAACGCAAATGAGAGATTGGCGGCAAGGACCGTCATCGCTCCGTCTCCTCCTGATTCAGCCGCGCGATCGTGTCCTTCAAGTCGAGCGGGATGACGTGCAGGTTGGCGACCCGCGGCTCGGTAGCGATCAGTTCGCGCACAAGCCCGTCGCTGTCGGCGCTCACGATCTGCCAGCGTCCGTCGCCGTATCGGGCGTCGGCGGCGCGGCCCGATGGCGTGGCGCCCTCGGGCAGGTCGAAGCTGATCCGGCAATGGCCGGCGCGCCGGCGGATGTCATCGAGCGTGCCCTCGAGGACCACCCGGCCACGATCGATCATCACGATCCGGTCGCAGACCTGCTCGATCTCGTCCCAGTGATGCGAGGTCAAAAGCAGGCTGCCCCCGGCTTCCACATAGGCACGGGCATGGGCCTTGAACATCTCCTGCCCGTCCGTATCGAGCCCGGCGGTCGGTTCGTCGGCGAACACAAGCGCCGGATTGCCGACAAAGGCCAGAGCCAGCGCGAGGCGTCGCGTCTCGCCACCGGAAAAGCCGCCCATGCGTCGATCGATCAGCCGTCCAAGGCCGAACGTGGCGACGAGGTCGCTGACCTTCTGGGGCCGGTCGAAGTGCGCGGCCGCAAAGGTGAGCACTTCGCGGGGCGACATCTGTTCCGGGAAGTCGGTGTTCTGCGGCGTGACTCCGATGTGGCGGCGCGCCGCAATCGAGCCCGCTGGAACGCCGAAGATGTCGGCCTTGCCCGTGTCGGCCCGTCTCAGCCCCTGCAGGATTTCCAGAGCCGTCGTCTTGCCGGCACCGTTGGTGCCGACGAGGCCGAGCGCCTCGCCCCGGTGCAGGTCCAGCGAAAGGTCGGACAGCGCCTCGATCCGGCCGATGCGCTTGCCGATTGCCCGGGCGCTGATCGCCGGAGCCGACCCGCATTGGCTGGTTCTCGCGTCCATGGCCATCTCCATGCAAGCATTGACGGCATGCCCTGATCACCGCGTTGCGTGGCACTTCAAGACCGACTACGTGAACGGCATGGACAAGTTCGCGAACGACGGGCCGTTGGCGTTCACGCTGCGCGAAATGCACGGGCTTTCTCGCTCCGCCCGCTTCTGGGCCGTACTCGCGGGCATCATCGCCGTTCTCGGGCTCGCCGGTCCGTTCGACAGTTTCGGCACCATGTCGCTCGCCGAGCGAACGTTCTATTGGGCGCTCGTCGTCATCGGCAGCTTCGCGGTCGGATTGTTCGTCTCGATGCTGACGACGGTCTCCGTCGAGGGGGCCGGCCTGCCTGCCCCGGTGGCGTTGCTGCTTGGATCACTGCTCGCGGCGTTGCCGATCGCCGCCTATAACGGTCTTGTTCAGGCAGTCTTCTTCCGCAGCGGCCTTCCGGCCGAATTCATCGAGGTGCTGCCTTATGCGCTGGTGATCTCGGTGATCGTCGCCTTTACCTATCGCTATGCGCGCGGCGACGATCCCGAACCGGCCGCGATTGGTCCGGGCGAGGGGGCGCCGGTTTCCTCGGCCGTGCTGGAGAAGCTGCCGCAGCGGATCGGAAAAGACGTCATCTGCGTGCAGGCGCAGGACCATTATGTGAAGGTGACGACGCCGCTGGGTTCGGCGCTTGTCCTGATGAAGCTCAGCCATGCCGAGCGCGATCTGGCAGCGCTCGATGGGCTGCGCGTGCACCGGTCCTGGTGGGTGCGCAAACGCCACGCGAACCGGTTGGCGCGCGCCGACGGCAAGCTGTTCATCGAGACGACGGACGGCGCAACCGTTCCCGTTGGCCGGAAGTATCGCGAGCAGGTTCTGGCGCTGTTTGAAGCCGGCTGAACGAGGCCGCGGGCTCCGTGCCGCCCAGGCCTTCAGCCGGCCTCCGTTCCGCCGACCGTCATCTTGTCCATCCGAAGATGGGGCTGGCCGATGCCCACCGGCACGCCCTGACCGGCCTTGCCGCAGGTGCCGATGCCGTTGTCGAGCGCAAGGTCGTTGCCGATCATCGACACGCGGTGCATCGCGTCCGGGCCGTTGCCGATCAGCATGGCGCCCTTGATCGGGTAGGCCACTTTACCGCGCTCGATCTTGTAGGCCTCGGTGCAGGCGAAGACGAACTTGCCGGAGGTGATGTCGACCTGGCCGCCGCCGAACGAGACCGCGTAGATGCCGTCGTCGACCGAGGCGATGATCTCCTCGGGCGTCTTGTCGCCTGCAAGCATGTAGGTGTTGGTCATGCGCGGCATCGGCACGTGGGCATAGGATTCGCGGCGTCCGTTGCCGGTCGGCTTCATGCCCATCAGCCGCGCGTTCTGCCGGTCCTGCATGTAGCCAACCAGTTTGCCGTCCTCGATCAGCACGTTGTAGCCCGAAGGCGTGCCCTCGTCGTCGATGGTCAGCGAGCCGCGGCGGGCTTCGATCGTGCCGTCGTCGACCACGGTGACGCCCTTGGCGGCGACCTGTTCGCCCATCAGCCCGGCGAACGCCGACTGCTTCTTGCGGTTGAAATCGCCTTCAAGGCCATGACCGACCGCCTCGTGCAGCATCACGCCGGGCCAGCCATTGCCGAGCACGATGTCGAACGTGCCGGCGGGCGCGGGACGGGCCTCCAGATTGACGAGCGCCTGCCGAAGCGCGTCGTCGGCCGCCGACTGCCAGCTCTCGGTGGCGATGAAGTCGCCGAATGACTGCCTGCCGCCCATGCCGTGCGAGCCGGTTTCCTGACGGTCCCCGTCGCCGACGATGACCGACACGTTGACGCGCACGAGCGGCCTGATGTCCTGGGCGAAGTGGCCGTCGGCGCGCAGGATCTCGACCATCTGCCACGAGGCGGCGAGCGAGGCGGTCACCTGCCGCACCCGGTCGTCCTTGCCGCGCAGATAGGCGTCGATCTTCTCGAGCAGCTTGACCTTGGCTTCGAAGCTCGGCTCGCCGATCGGGTTGCCGTCGCCATAGAGCTTGGCGTTGGTGCGGGGCGGGGCGTCCGAATAGGTGCCCGAATGGCCGGCCGTCACGGCGCCGATCGCGCTCGATGCGCGCAGGAGCGCCGCTTCGGAGAACGAGTCCGATTCGGCATAGCCCACCGCCTCGCCCGAGACCGCGCGCAGCCCGAAGCCCGAGGCGGTGTTGAACGAGCCGGTCTTCAGCCGACTATTGTCGAAGACGAGCGTCTCGGCTTCGCGATATTCGGCGAAAAGTTCGCCGTCATCGGACTTCGCCAGCGCATCGGCGACGAGCGCGCGCACGCGATCCTCGGAGACGTCGAAACGGGAAAGTAGGCCGGTCTGCATCGGTACGCCTTTCGCAATCGGGATATTGCACCCGACATAAGGCGTCGGCGCGGCGGTTTCGAGGGCCGGGGCTTGGTCCGGATCAGGGAAGCGCCTCGAACCCTTCGGAAAAGCCGGCCAGATCGACGGGGATGCCGATGCCTTCCTCGGGCGTGTCGAACACGGTGAAGGTGGCCTCGCTGCCCGCCTTCAGGCTTTCCAGAAGCTGGTCCTCGAGGATCACCTCGGCATAACAACCGTCGGCGAAGCAGCGCACGAAATAGGCGCGGCCCATGTCGTTGCCGTCGATGTGCAGGCCGAGCCCGTTGGGCAGCAGCACGCCGAGCGGCACCTGGATGCGCAGGATCTGCGCGGTCCGGTCGGCCGTCTTGAAGGCGACCACCGACAGGCCGAGTTCGGGCCGGTCGTCGGCGACAACGTTCTGGATCAGCACGCACTGCTCGTTGGTGGCGCCGGCGGGCGTCGAACAGCGCAACTGCCACCAGCCATATTCGCCGCGCACGGTGTCCTGCTGGGCCGAGGCGGGCGCGACGAACGCGGCGGCAGCCAGCGAAAGCGTGAGCAACATGGCCGGAACGATACCGGCGCGGCGGGAGATGAAGCGGAAAATCATCACGGGCAGGTCCTGCTCGGGATCGCGAATCAACACGTGGCCCCGTTTTACGATGGGCGGGCGCCAAATGATATGGCGCGGCGCGATCACAAACGCGGCTTGAGGGCGAAAACATGGCGAGCCGGGCGATCGGACCGCCTGGTTCGCCGGGCCGGCGCCCGGACCCAGCTGCGTGATCCCCCACAAGCGCTGAATTGCCGCACGAATAGACCACTGTCGCAGTTGCGGGCGCGAGGCTAATATGGTTCTACGTCGCCAATCGCACGGGGGCCACAGAGCTCCGGCCGGGAATTTTGGGAGACACAACGTGTTGAAGAAGACGTTGAGCCGCTTGGGCGCGGCCGCCATCGCAACCAGCGCAACGCCGATCGCCGCCATGGCGGCTCAGCCCGAAGAGTGGCAGATGGGCTTTCAGCGCGCGGCCACCGACGTCATGGAGCAGATCATCTGGTTCGAGCGCTACACGCTCGTCTTCCTCGTTCCGATCGTCCTGCTCGTTCTGGGGCTTATCGCCTGGGTGCTGATCCGCTACCGGGCCAGCCGCAACCCGGTGCCCTCGCGCACCAGCCACAACACGACCATCGAGATCATCTGGACGGTTGGTCCGATCGTGATCCTGCTGCTGCTCGCGGTTCCCTCGTTCCAGCTTCTGACCAAGCAGTATTCGCCGCCGAGCGAGCCCGAGATCACGGTCAAGGCGACCGGCTATCAGTGGTACTGGGGCTACGAGTACCAGACCGACGATGGCGAGGAGATCGTCTTCGACCAGTTGCTCCTGCGCGACATCGATCGCGAACAGCAGCAGAAGCAGGATCTGGACATCTATCCGCGTCTGCTCGCCGTCGACAACGAACTGGTCGTGCCCGTCGACACCACAGTGCGCGTGCTGGTTACCGCCGCCGACGTGCTTCATTCCTGGGCCGTGCCGGCCTTCGGCGTGAAGATGGACGCGGTGCCCGGACGGCTGAACGAGACCTGGTTCCGCGCCAACGAGGAGGGCCTCTACTACGGCCAGTGCTCGGAGCTGTGCGGCAAGGACCACGCGTTCATGCCGCTGGCCGTGCGCGTCGTCAGCCGCGCCGAATTCGAGGAATGGACGACGCTGGCGCGTCAGGATCTCGGCGAGGCGAACCGCACCCTGATCGCCCGCATCGAGGCGCGCCGCAAGCTGGCCGAACTGGCCGAATGAATTGAACGTCTGAGCACTTTTCAGGAGCCATTTGATGTCGGACGCTGTCGCACACGACGCCCATGACGACCACGGAGCCCCCAAGGGTTTCGTCGCTCGCTGGCTGTTCTCCACCAACCACAAGGATATCGGCACGCTCTACCTGATCTTCGCGATCATCATGGGCGTTGTCGGCGGTTTCCTTTCGGTGATGATGCGTTGGGAACTGGCCGAGCCGGGCATCCAGATTTTCCACGGCCTGGCCTCGATGGTCTATGGCGTCGAGGGCGACGCCGCGATCGACGCCGGCAAGCAGATGTACAACGTGTTCACCACCGGTCACGGCCTGATCATGATCTTCTTCATGGTCATGCCGGCGCTGATCGGCGGTTTCGCCAACTGGATGGTGCCGATCATGATCGGCGCGCCGGACATGGCGTTCCCGCGCATGAACAACATCTCCTTCTGGCTGCTGCCGCCGGCGGCGATCCTGCTGTTCATCTCCATGTTCATGCCGTCCTCGCCCGGCGCCCACGGCGTCGGCGGCGGCTGGACCATCTATCCGCCCTATTCGACCACCGGCCAGCCCGGACCGGCCATGGACTTCGCGATCCTGTCGATCCACATCGCCGGCGCCTCGTCGATTCTGGGCGCGATCAACTTCATCACCACCATCTTCAACATGCGCGCGCCGGGCATGACCCTGCACAAGATGCCGCTGTTCGCCTGGTCGGTGCTGATCACCGCCTTCCTGCTGCTGTTGTCGCTGCCGGTTCTCGCCGGTGCGATCACGATGCTGCTGACCGACCGCAATTTCGGCACGGCCTTCTTCGATCCGGCCGGCGGCGGTGACCCGATCCTGTTCCAGCACCTGTTCTGGTTCTTTGGCCACCCCGAGGTCTACATCCTGATCCTGCCGGCCTTCGGCATCATCAGCCACATCGTGTCGACCTTCTCGAAAAAGCCGATCTTCGGCTATCTGGGCATGGCCTACGCGATGGTCGCCATCGGCGTCGTCGGCTTCATCGTCTGGGCTCACCACATGTACACGGTCGGCCTGTCGCTCGACACGCAGCGCTACTTCGTGTTCGCCACCATGGTCATCGCCGTGCCCACCGGCATCAAGATCTTTTCGTGGATCGCGACCATGTGGGGCGGCTCGATCGAACTGCGCACGCCGATGCTGTGGGCGATCGGCTTCATCTTCCTGTTCACCGTGGGCGGTGTGACGGGCGTTCAGCTCGCCAATGCCGGCCTCGACCGGGCCTTGCACGACACCTATTACGTGGTCGCGCACTTCCACTACGTGCTGTCGCTGGGTGCCGTGTTCGGCATCTTCGCGGCCTGGTACTACTGGTTCCCGAAGATGTTCGGCTACATGTACAACTCGACGGTCGCCCGGCTGCACTTCTGGGTCACCTTCATCGGCGTGAACCTGATCTTCTTCCCGCAGCACTTCCTGGGTCTGGCCGGCATGCCGCGCCGCTACATCGACTATCCGGAAGCCTATGCGGGCTGGAACATGGTCTCGTCCTGGGGATCGTACATCTCGGCCATCGGCGTGCTGATCTTCCTTTACGGCGTGTTCGAGGCCTTCGCCCGCAAGCGCGAGGCCGGGGCGAACCCCTGGGGTGAAGGTGCGACGACGCTCGAATGGACGCTGTCCTCGCCGCCGCCCTACCACCAGTGGGAACAGCTTCCGCGCATCAAGTAGGCACGGGACAGAATGGCGGGATGGCGCGGCCGCGCCGTCCCGCGAAACCGAAGAGCCGGGCAACCGGCCACCGCCGGCCGACCTGGCCGGCCAAACGATTGGGACAGGGGCTGCCGCATGGCGCTCGTTGACAACATCGAAGCCGCAGAGCCGCGCATATCAGAAGCGACACCGCGCGACTATTTCGACCTGCTCAAGCCGCGGGTGATGTCGCTGGTCGTCTTCACCGCTCTGGTCGGCATGCTGGTCGCGCCGGGCGCGATCAACCCGTTCATCGCCGCCGTCGCGATTCTCGCCATTGCGGTGGGGGCGGGCGCGTCCGGCGCGCTGAACATGTGGTATGACGCCGATGTCGACGCGGTCATGAGCCGCACGGCCAGGCGGCCCATCCCGTCCGGCCGCGTCGGTCGCGACGAAACGCTGGTCTTCGGCCTCGTCCTGTCGGTGCTTTCGGTGATGACGCTCGGCCTCATCACCAACTGGGTGGCCGGCGGCCTTCTCGCCTTCACCATCTTCTTCTACGCCGTCATCTACACGATGTGGCTGAAGCGGACGACGCCGCAGAACATCGTGATCGGCGGCGCGGCCGGCGCGTTTCCGCCGATGATCGGCTGGGCCGCGGTGACCGGCACGCTGACGCTCGAATCGGCCGTTCTGTTCATGATCATCTTCCTGTGGACGCCGCCGCACTTCTGGGCGCTCGCCCTGTTCAAGCTGCGCGATTACGAGATCGCCGGCATGCCGATGATGCCAAACGTTGCCGGCGAGCGCTCGACCAAGCGCCAGATGCTGGTCTATTCGGTGCTGCTCGCGGCCTTTGCCGTGCTGCCCTGGCCGCTCGGCTTCGCCGGTCCCGTCTACGGCGCGGCGGCGATACTGCTCGGCGCCAACTTCATCCGTCATGCGGTGGCGGTGTGGCGCATGGCCGACGGCGACGCGACGATGGTGCCGGCAAAGCGCCTATTCGGCTTCTCGCTGACCTACCTGTTCGCGATCTTCGCGGTCCTTTTCGTCGAAACCGTCCTCATGCGGGTGCTGGCGTGAACGCGATGGCCGAAGACCGCAAGACCGTCGAACTCACCGAGGCCCAGCAGAAGGCCCGTCGCAAGCGCTCGATCGCCATCGCGCTGTGCCTGGCCGCCTTCGTCGTCATCTTCTATGTGGTGACCGTCATCAAGCTCGGTCCCGATGTCATCAACCGGCCACTCTAGGAAAGCCATGAGCACCGCCAACCCGACCCGCCAGCAGGACAGCAAGCATCGCTCCAACGTGCGCATCGCCGCGCTGTGTCTTGCATTCTTCGCGGGTATGGTCGGGCTCGCCTACGCCTCGGTGCCGCTCTATGAACTGTTCTGCCGTGTCACCGGCTATGGCGGCACCACGCAGGTCGCCGACACATCGCCCGTCCAGGTGCTCGACAAGACGATCAATGTGCGTTTCGACGCCAACACGGGCGCCGGGCTGGGCTGGGAGTTCAAGCCCGTCGACCGGCAGGTCACGCTGAAGATCGGCGAGTTGAAGCAGGTCGCATACACCGCGCGCAACTGGCGCGAGATGGCCTCGACCGGGTCGGCGACGTTCAACGTCACGCCGCAGGCGGCCGGCGCCTACTTCAACAAGATGGAATGCTTCTGCTTCACCGAGACGACGCTGGAACCGGGCGAGCAGATGGACATGCCGGTGGTCTTCTTCATCGACCCGGCCATCGTCGACGCCAAGGAACTCAAGGACGTGTCGACCATCACGCTGTCCTACACCTTCTTCAAGATCGACGCGCCGGCCGAAACCGCCGACGCAGGCGCCGACGCGCCCGTCGAGATCGAAATCAATCCGGACGCCGAAGAGGCCGTCCGCAACGACAATCGGGGATGACTGACATGGCCGATACCCACGCCAAGAACCATGACTATCACATTCTGGAGCCCAGCCCCTGGCCGCTGATCGGCGCCATCGGGGCGCTGGTGATGGCGATCGGCGCCATCGGCTGGATGCAGGCGGGGCAGGGCAACGAGTTCTCGTTCCTCGGCATTCCCATGGCCAATCCTTGGACGTTCCTGATCGGGCTACTGATCGTGCTCTACACCATGTTCGGCTGGTGGTCGGACACGGTGCGCGAGTCGCTTCAGGGCCACCACACCCGCGTTGTGTCCCTGCACCTGCGCTACGGCATGATCATGTTCATCGCCTCGGAGGTGATGTTCTTTGCGGCATGGTTCTGGGCGGTGTTCGATGCCAGCCTTTTTTACGGCGAGGCCCAGCAGGTCGGCCGCATGGAATACACGGGCGGCCAGTGGCCCCCGGCGGGTCTGGAAGTGCTCGATCCGCTGCACCTGCCGCTCTACAACACCGTCATCCTGCTGCTGTCGGGCACGACGGTCACCTGGGCGCACCACGCGCTTCTGCACAATGATCGCGATGGCCTGAAGATGGGCCTGTGGCTGACGATCCTGCTCGCCATCCTGTTCACCTGCGTGCAGATCTACGAGTTCGCCGTCGCGCCCTATTCCTTCTCGGGATCGCTTTATGGCGCGACCTTCTTCATGGCGACGGGCTTCCATGGCTTCCATGTCTTCGTCGGAACGATCTTCCTGATCGTGTGCCTGGTACGGGCCTATGCGGGCCATTTCACGCCGCAGAAGCATTTCGGCTTCGAGGCCGCGGCCTGGTACTGGCACTTCGTCGACGTCGTCTGGCTGTTCCTGTTCTTCGTCGTCTATGTCTGGGGAACCTGGGGCGCGCCGATCTATCACCACTGATCGGTTTGGCACCAAGAACCGGGGCGGTCGTGGAAGCGCGGCCGCCCCTTGTCTATCTGAGGTTCGATGAGCGCACCGACCAAGACCGATGAGCCCGACCAGGACCGCCGCTTTCCGTGGCTGGTCGTCGTGTGCGCGCTGCCGGTGCTCGCCGTGCTTGTCATGCTCGGCAACTGGCAGGTTCAGCGGCTCGCGTGGAAGCAGGACCTGCTCGCGACGATCGAGGCGCGGCTCGATGCGGCGCCGGTCCCGGCCGCCGGGATCGCCGGTCTGGTGTCGGCAGGCGATGACATCCGTTACCGCCCCGTCGAGGCGAGGGGCACCTTCGCGCACGAGCGGGAGCAGCATTTCTTCGCCACCCACAATGGCGCCTCGGGCTACTATCTCTACACGCCGCTCGAGATGGAAGGCGACGAGGTCGTCTTCGTCAATCGCGGCTTCGTGCCGTTCGATCTCAAGGAGCTGGAGAGACGGCCCGAAAGCCTCACCGAAGGCCCTGTGGCCGTCACCGGTCTGGCGCGCGAGAGGCTGGACGGAAAGCCCTCCTTCATCGTGCCCGATAATGATCGGGAAAAGAACATCTACTACTGGAAGGACTGGAACCTGATGGTGGACCGCGCCGGCTACGCGCCGGACGATGTGCTGCCGTTCTTCATCGACGCGTTCGAGGACGAGGTGGCCGGCGGCTGGCCGATCGGCGGCGTCACCCGCATCGACCTGCCCAACAACCATCTGCAGTATGCGGTGACCTGGTACGGTCTGGCCGTGACGCTGGTGATCGTGCTTGGCGCCTTCGTCTGGCGGCGGAGGCGCTGATCTTCACACGCCGTCGGCGGCGACCCGACGCGCCATCCATTCGATGAAGCTCACCCGCGTCATGTTCCGGCGCTTTGCTTCCTCGTCGATGAAGGCAGCGACCCCCTCGTCGAGGGTCAAGTTCGCCCGAACCGTACGACCGGTCAGACGAATGAGCGGCACGAGCACGAGGGATGAACCTTTGGGAACGATGACGGCCTCCGGCGGCGTGGGCTCCGCGATCGCCAGGCCGTCCGCTTCCATCTCCAGGACATAGTCGCGCAAGGCTTCCTCGGCATTGAGAAGCGCCTCATCGATCGTCGCTCCCATCGCCACGACACCGTCCAGATCCGGGAAGGCGACGCCATAGGCGCCCCTCTTGCCATCTATGAGCGCGGGATATCGCATCGCCCCTTTCCCTGTCCTCAATTCCAGTTCGCCTTCTTCGAGATGCTGCGCAGAACACCGGGCGACAGCGTCTTGTGCCGAGGAACGGTGATGATGCCCTTGATGTGCGGGTGGCGGTAGATGTCGTGACCCGCCCCGTGCCGCGCCAGATACCAGCCTTCGGCTTTCAGCCTCCGAACG
Source organism: Roseitalea porphyridii (assembly GCF_004331955.1). Lineage (NCBI taxonomy): Bacteria > Pseudomonadati > Pseudomonadota > Alphaproteobacteria > Hyphomicrobiales > Ahrensiaceae > Roseitalea > Roseitalea porphyridii. The sequence continues at coordinate 1,008,107 of NZ_CP036532.1, forward strand.
ACGTCGGACGTCCGATTATCCACCCATCACTCCTCCGTGCATATATATGCACCTGTTCATGAGCGCCGCAAGGCGATAGTCTGCCATGGGTTGAGGTCCGCCGCCTTGACACCGGCATTCAAACCCTCGACATCTCTGCCATGAACGTCCACGCCACCAAACCGCCGCTGACGATCCGCCTGTGCGAGCCGCGCGGCTTCTGCGCGGGCGTCGACCGGGCGATCCAGATCGTCGTGCTGGCGCTCAAGAAGCACGGCGCACCGGTCTATGTCCGCCACGAGATCGTGCACAACAAGTTCGTCGTCGAGGCGCTGCGCGAGCGCGGCGCGGTGTTCGTCAAGGAGCTTGGCGACATCCCCCCCGAACACACGGACCGGCCGGTCGTCTTCTCCGCCCATGGGGTGCCCAAATCCGTGCCGGCCGACGCCGAGGCCCGCAACCTTCTCTATCTCGACGCCACCTGCCCGCTCGTTTCAAAGGTGCACAAGCAGGCCATGCGGCACCAGCGTCTGGGCCGGCACGTGCTGCTGGTCGGCCATGCCGGCCATCCCGAGGTGGTCGGCACGATGGGGCAACTGCCCGAGGGCGCCGTCACGCTTGTGGAGACCGCCGAACAGGTCGCCGGCCTTCAGGTGCCGGACGAGGACAATCTCGGCTTTGTCACCCAGACCACGCTGTCAGTGGACGACACCGCCGACGTCATCGCCGCGCTTCGCGAGCGGTTTCCGGCGCTCGCCGCACCGTCTTCGGACAGCATCTGCTATGCGACCACCAACCGTCAGGAGGCGGTCAAGCAGGCCGCGCTGGGCACCGACATCTTCCTGATCGTCGGCGCGCCGAATTCGTCCAATTCCATGCGGCTCGTCGAGGTCGCCAAGCGGCACGGCGCCGCCGACTCCATGCTGATCCAGCGCGCCGCCGACATCGACTGGAACCGCATCGGCAATGCGGCGACGATCGGCATGTCGGCGGGCGCCTCGGCCCCAGAAATCGTCGTCGAGGAGATCATCGACGCCTTGCGCGAAAGGCGCAACGTGACCGTCGATATCGCCCTGACCGCCGAGGAAACCGAGATGTTCCCGGTCATGCGTTCGCTGCGGGACACGCCGCTGACCGGCGACGACATGGCCTTCCTGAACGGCACCGGCAACTGACGGGCAGGGCCGCTTGGCTGTCTACACAGATATCTCCGAAGACCAGCTTCGCGCATTCCTGAAGCCTTATGGCGTCGGCGAGCTTCTGTCCTACAAGGGCATCGCCGAGGGCGTCGAGAACTCCAACTTCGCCGTGCACACGCGCGGCGGCCAGTTCATCCTCACGCTCTACGAGAAGCGCGTCCGGCGCGAGGATCTTCCCTATTTCCTCGGCCTTATGGAGCATCTGGCGACCAAGGGCATCTCATGCCCCCTGCCGGTGCGGCGCGCCGACGGCGAGATGCTGGGCGAACTGGCCGGCCGGCCTGCGGCTATGGTCACCTTTCTCGAGGGCATCTGGATGCGTCGCCCGACGCCGGTCCACTGCGCCGGCGTCGGCGCGGGCATGGCGGCGATGCACCTGGCCGGCGCCGACTTTGGCATCCGCCGCCGTAACGGGCTGACGCTGCAGGACTGGCGACCGCTTTGGAAAGACTGCCTGGATGCGCATCCGGCGATGGAGGCGGGCCTTGCCGATGAGACCGAGGCGCTTCTTGCGCACCTCGAACGGGGTTGGCCCGGCGGGCTGCCGGAGGGCAACATCCACGCCGACCTGTTTCCGGACAACGTCTTCTTTCTGGGCGATGAATTGTCGGGCATCATCGACTTCTACTTCGCCTGCACCGATGCGCTCGCCTACGACGTCGCGGTCGCACTCAATGCATGGTGCTTCGAGCGCGACCATTCCTTCAACATCACCAAGGGCAAGGCGCTTCTCGATGCCTATCACGCCGTGCGGCCGCTGACCGCACCGGAGATCGAGGCCCTTCCGACCCTTGCGGCCGGCGCGGCGCTGCGGTTCATGCTGACCCGGCTCTATGACTGGGTGACCACGCCGGAGGGCTCGCTCGTGGTCAAGAAGGACCCGGACGAATACGTCCGCAAGATGCGCTTTCATCAGACGATCGGCTCGGCGTCCGAATACGGTCTCGACACCGCACTGCGCGCGACGGGTTGAACCATGGCCGAGGCCAAGCGCATCACCATTCACACCGATGGCGCCTGTTCGGGAAATCCGGGTCCCGGCGGGTGGGGGGCGATCCTGGAATGGAACGGCACCCGCAAGGAGCTTTCGGGCGGCGAGGCGAAGACGACCAACAATCGCATGGAACTGACCGCCGCGATCCGGGCCCTGGAAGCGCTCAAGGGCGGCCCGCACACCGTCGAACTCTACACCGACTCCAACTACGTCAAGGACGGCATTTCGGGCTGGATCCACGGCTGGAAGAAGAACGGCTGGAAGACGGCCTCCAGGAAGCCGGTCAAGAACGCCGAACTGTGGCAGGCGCTCGATGCGGCGACGCGGCGCCATGATGTGCGCTGGCACTGGCTGAAGGGCCATGCCGGCCATGAACAGAACGAGCGCGCCGACGAACTCGCCCGCGAGGCGATGAAGCCGTTCAAGGCGCCAAAAGCCGAAAAAGAGGAAGCCACACGCGATGACTGAGCCGAACCGGCCGCCGGGCACGCCCGCCCAGCGCTACGCCGCCTACGCGCTGATCGGCGCGGCCATCGGCGCGATCGCCGTGTGGTTCGTCGCCGATGCGGTATCGCTTGCCACGCTCGGATCGGGCCTGGCGGGCGGGGCGGTCGCAGGGGTTATCGCCGGCTTCGTCCGCACCCGCGCCGGGCTCGATCGCTGATGCGGCCGGCGGCCTATGCCGCCGTCGCCGAACCCGCTTCGTCGAGTTGCTGCAGCATCCGCGCGGCACCGGAGATCTCGGCTTCGCCCGGATTGTCCTCGACATTGAGGGATTTGACGACACCGTCCTCGACCAGCATCGAATAGCGCTTCGTGCGCACGCCCAGGCCAGCCGCCGACAGGTCGGCATCCATGCCGATCGCTCTGGTGAACGCGCCGTCCCAGTCGGCCAGAAAGCCGATCTTGTCCATCCCGCCCGACTGCTCGGCCCATGCCTTCATGACGAAGGGGTCGTTCACGGAGACGACCGCGATTGCGTCGACACCCTTGGAGAGGATTTCGTCGCGATTGTCGAGATAGCCGGGCAGATGGTTGAGCGTGCAGGTCGGCGTGAACGCTCCGGGCACGGCAAAAAGCACGACCGTCTTGCCGCCGAAGATGTCGGGCGTCTCGACATTGGCGGGGCCGTCGGCGTCGACGGTCTTGAGCGTCATTTCCGGCAGTTTATCGCCGATCGCGATGGTCATCTGATCATCCTCTCCTGAGTGTTTGGGACCTGATGTAAATAGGCGCCCGACGGCGCCGATAAAGAGCCCGAAAGCCGGGCACGATCAACGCTCTAGCCTCCCCGTCCGGCGATGTGGAGCGCGTGCGTCCGCTCGCGGGTATGATCGCCCGCGCTGACCGTGACGATCGCGTCGACCGTGCGCGCGGCCATACCGGACTTGACTGGTTCGAGCGCGAAGCGCGTCCGGCCTTTGGCACGTTCGACGACGCGCGGCGGCTTGAACTGCGTGCCGTCCGGTGCGTGCACGAACAGCGACGGCGGCGAGCCGACGGGGTGGGAAACGGTGACCAGCGCATGCCCGGCCGGCGGGTCGGGCTCGACCGTGACCTCGAGCGCGTCCGAAGCATCGGGCGGCAGCGCCGCATGGGCCGTTTCGACGCGCATGGCATCGAGCGTGGAGCCACTGGCGTAGTCGACATCGAGCCTGAAGTCGGCCTGCACCGGGATGCAGATGTCCTCGCAGATGCCCATGAAGACGCTTGCCACCAGCCTCGCCCTGCCGTTGGCCGTGCGCTTGAGCGTGAAGGGCAGGGCGACCGGCCGGTCATAGCCGGCGAAATCGCCGTAGGGGTTCTCGATCCACACCGGGGCGGGGTAATGGATGATCGGATCGGCCAGGCCCGCGCTGCCCGCAACGTTCATCTGCGGCGGAATGCCGGACGATCCCGGATCGCGCCAGTATGTCTTCCAGCCGGGCTCCAGCCGCACCTCGATCACCCCGCGCAGGTCGGCATCACCCCTTTGCGGCGGGGCGACAACGAGCCGAACGTCGCCGCCGACCGTGTCGAACCAGTCGGTCGACTGGGCGAGGGCCTGGCCAGCGACTGCCGCCATGAAGGGCAGCGCGACAAGGGCGCCGAGAAGCGTGGTGCAGCGGGTCATGATCAGGGTATGGCCGGCGGCCGCGGGCCGATCAACTCGCATCGTTTCGCGGCCGCGTCACAGGTTCGTGATCGTCCGAGCCCGCCCGGCGCGGAAACAAAAGCCGGCGGCGGGACTTCTCATTTGGCCCACCGCTGCTACGCTGAAAGGATGAACATGCTCAAGCAGCGCGATCAACGTTCCGAGACCGGCCAGTTCGAGGGCCGGTTCCTCGTCGCCATGCCGGGCATGAACACGTCGATCTTCGCCGAGTCGGTTGTCTATCTGTGCGCCCACAGCGAGGAGGGCGCGATGGGCTTTCTGCTCAACAAGCCCGCCACGATCACCCTTTCGGAGCTGATCGGCCACACCGAGTTCGGCAAGGCGATGGCGCTCGACACGGCAACCGTCGACCGGGCGGCGGGGCCGGTGCGCATCGGCGGACCGGTCGACGAGCATCGCGGGTTCGTGCTGCATTCGGGCGACTATTCGATCGACACCACGATCCCGGTCTCCGACACGATCTTCCTGACGTCCACCGTCGAGATCCTCAAGTCGATCGTCGCCGGACACGGGCCGCATCAGGCGGCCGTGGCGCTGGGTTATGCCGGCTGGGGCGCCGGGCAGCTCGAACGCGAGATTCGCGACAATGCCTGGCTGACGATGGATGCCGACCCGGAGATCGTCTTCGCCCACAATCATGACGACAAATATCCGGCCCTGATCGATCGTCTGGGGATCGGCGCGGCCAACTTCATCGCAGAGGGCGGCCGGGCCTGAAAAGGGCGGTGACGGGGGCTACTCGGCCGCCTGATCGTTGCCGCTGACGGCCGGTACCTGCCGGGCGACGAGCGCGGCGGCGGCCTCCGGATCGAGCGGCTGGCCGGTGATGAAGCCCTGCAGATAGTCCGCGCCCATCTCGGCGAGCAGGGCCCTGTCGTCCTCGTCTTCGACGCCCTCGGCGACGACGGTCAGGGAAAGGGCATGGGCCATGTCGACGATCGACTTGAGCAGAGCGTCCCGTCCGGTCGAGACCGGCTGCATGAAGGACCGGTCGATCTTCAGCACGTCGAACGGAAACCGCGACAGGTAGGACAGCGACGAATAGCCGGTGCCGAAATCGTCGAGCGCCAGATCGACGCCAAGCGCCTTGACCCGCTCGAGAACGCGCACGTTCTGTTCGGGGTTCTGCATCAGCGAGGTCTCGGTGATCTCGATGCGCAGCGTGTGCGTGCGCTGCGGATGCCGCGCCAGGATGCCGGCGACCTGATTGGTGAAGTCGCGCCGCACGAGCTGGTGGCTTGAGACGTTGACCGACACGAAGACCGGCGCGTCGGGCAGCGCCGTCTCCCATTCCATCAGTTGCATCGCCGCCATCTCCAGCGCATGCGCGCCCAGATCGCCGATCAGGTCCGACCGTTCGGCGATCGTGATGAATTCCGAGGGCGGCACGTCGCCGCGCCGTGGGTGGTTCCAGCGCATCAGCGCCTCGAACCCGGCGACATCGCCGGTGTCGGCACGGATGATCGGCTGGTAGACGAGCGAAATCTGCCCCCGCTCGATCGCCCGGTGCAGGTCCGCCTCCATCTGCACGACATTGGCGCTGCCGTCGCGGAAGGCGGGACGGAACGGCTCGACGCGGTCGCCGCCGAAGCGCTTGGCCTGGTGAAGGGCCAGTTCGGTGTCCTTGAACAGTTCCTCGCCGCGCCGGCACTCGGGCGACCATGTCGCAAGCCCGACCGAGGGCGTGAGCACGATCTCGCGCTCGGCGAAGCTGATCGGCGTCTTCACCGTCTTCTTGACCGCTTCGGCGAACGAGGCGATCTCCGACGGTTCGGTTTCCGAGACGAGCACGATGCCGAACTGGTCGCCGCCGATCCGCGCCAGCGTGTCCTCGTTGCGCAACTGGCGCTTCAGGCGCCGTGCGACGGTGATCAGCAGCGTGTCACCGGCATTCATGCCGACGCTCTCGTTGACCTCCTTGAACCGGTCGATATCGACGATGAACACGGTCGGGCGCACGCCGCTGCCGGCGGCCGCCAGCGACACGGCCGTGCGGATGCGGTCGAAGAACAGCTCCCGGTTCGGCAGGCCCGTCAGATTGTCGTGCACCGCATCGTGCAGCAGTCTCTCCTCGGCCCGCTTCTGCGCGCTGACGTCGGTCGCCGTGCCGATGCAGCGGATCACCGAACCGTCCGCACCGATCACCGGGCGCGCCGAAATGCGGTACCAGGCATGCTGGGTTTCGCCGGTGCGCATGCGCAGGACCAGATCGATCTTGCCGCGCCGTTTTTCGACCACCGCATCGAGCGCGGCGCGGAAGTTCTCGCGATCGTCGGCGTGCACGTGTCGCAGCCAGTTCTTGGCCGGCCCCTGAAGCGCTGTAGGGCCCAGGCCGAGCTGGACGCCCAGATTGGGCGTTGTCGTCAGCCGGTCGCGGCCCACGTCCCAGTCCCAGACGATGCCGCCCGAGCCGGTCACGGCCAGCGCCTGCAACTCGACGTTCGAGAACAGGTTCTCGTGGAAGGCGCCGCCCGAAAAGGCGCTCTGCAGGATCGTGAAGCCGATCAGCAGCATGACGAGGACGAGCCCGCCGGCGAGCGCGGGCTGGATGATGTCATTGTCGACCTGTCCGGTGATCGTCATCCAGCCGGCGGCGACCCAGGCCAGCAGCAGCGACCATGCCGGTATCAGCATGATCGCCTTGTCGAAGCCGCGAAGGCTCAGAACGATGATCAGCGCAAGACCGAACGCCGCCGTCGCGGCAAGCGCCAGCCGGGCGATGCCCGCGGCGACGGCAGGGTCGTAGCCGACGAGCGCAGCGAGGGCGCCGATGCCAAGCAGCCAGATCAGCGCGCCCCAGCGCATCCGGTCGCTCCACCGGTCGAGGCTCAGGTGCGTGAACAGGAACAGGCCGAGCGTGGCGACCACGGCGACCTCGGCCATGGCGCGCCAGGTCCGGATCGCGTCGGTGGCGAGCACACCGAACTGGCTGACGAAGCCGAAATCGATCGACACATAGGCGAGGATCGCCCAGGCCAGCGCGGCCGCCGCCGGGAAGGTGGCGGTGCCGCGTACGACGAACAGGATCGTCAGGAACAGCGCCAAAAGGCCGGCGATCCCCAGCACGATGCCGTGGTAGAGCGAATAGGAATTGACGATGTCGCGATAGGCATCCTCTTCCCACAGATAGAGCTGCGGCAGGCTGGGCGAGGCCAGTTCGGCGACCAGCGTGATCACCGCGCCCGGGTCGAGCGTGATCGCGAAGATGTCGGCGTGCGGGTCCTCGATACGGTCGAGCGAGAAGCCGGCACTGGGGGTGAACGAGACGATTCGCTGGGCGCCAAGATCGGGCCAGAACAGGCCCGAATCGACGAGCCTGAAGCGGGGCGCGACCAGCAGCCGGTCGATCTGGACGTCCGAGGTGTTGGTCAGGACGAGCACCGCCCAGTCGCCGGCGGTTTCCTCGTTGACGGCCTGCACCTCGATCGTGCGGACGATGCCTTCGGCGTCGGGCGCGGTCGAAACGCGGAACGCGCCGCCCCGGTCGCGGTAGATCGTCACCGCCTCGGTCAGGTCGAGCGCCGTGTCGTCGCGGTCGATCGAGATCGGTTCGTTTGCCTGGGCAAGGGCGGGCGTACCTGCCAGCACGAGAAGCGCGGCGGCGCAGAATGCCAGCATGGACGCGGTCAGAAGACGCGTCCATGAACGGACATCGAAATGGAAGCGGTCGCGCCGGGGCAATGCGTCAATCCGTGTGGGCTCGGCGGGCGTTGTCTTCGTGCATCGGGTTGATGCGCGCGTAAAGGACATGGTCGCGCCACTGGCCGTTGATCTTCAGATAGGCGCGCAGCACGCCTTCGCGTTCAAATCCGTTCTTCTCCAGGAGCCGGATCGACCTGCCATTGTCCGGAATGCAGGCAGCTTCAAGGCGGTGCAGACCCGATCGCGCGAAGGCGAACTCGCACACCAGCCCGACCGCTTCGCTCATGTAGCCGTTGCCGGAGAACCGTTCGCCGATCCAGTAGCCGATCTGTCCGTTCTGGGCGACCCCGCGCCTGATGTTGCCCAGCGTGATCCCGCCCAGCAGCGCCTCGTCGGAATTGCGCACGATGAAGAAGGGATAGCCCGTGCCGGCTCGGATTTCGGCGCCATAGCGCCGCAGGCGCGCTCGAAAGGCCGGCCGCGTCAGGTCGTCGCGGGGCCAGACCGGCTCCCACGGACGCAGGAACTGAGCGCTCGCCGCGCGCAGACGCGACCATTGCTCGTGGTCCGACAGTTCGGGGTGGCGCAGGTGAACGGCCCCGCCCTCGATGACCGCGCCGGCATTTCCGCGACTGGAAAATGCGAACATCGCCGTCCTCCGCCCTTCCGCCGGCCGCGCCTCAGCCAACGGCGGCACGGCGATGATGCATCGGTCCCTGATTGGGCGCATGGGCGACCAGCCGCGCCCGGATGTCGTCGATTTCCATGAGGCTGTCGACCGGGCCGACCGCCGAGACGGTCGGCGGCGACTCCACGAAGATGCGCCCGGCGAGGTCGCGCAATCGCCCGACGGTCAGATTGTCGAGCCGCAGCAGCAGCTCCTCGTTCGGGATCGGCCGGCCGAACAGCAGGATCTGCCGCGCGATCTGGCCGGCGCGGCTGGGCGCGCTCTCCCCGGACATCAGAAGGCTGGCGCGGAACTGGGCCCGGGCGCGGTCGAGTTCGCTCTGCTCGATGTCGTAGGCGGCCCGCGACAGTTCGCCCAGCACCAAGTCCATCAGCTGCGGCAGATCGCCCGGCTCGGTGGCCGCGTGCACGCCGAAGATGCCGGTGTCAGAAAAGCCCCAGTGAAAGGCATAGATCGAATAGCACAGCCCGTGCTTTTCGCGCACTTCCTGGAACAGGCGCGAGGACATGGCGCCGCCAAGCAGCATCGCCAGCACCTGGCTGCAATAATAGTCGCGCACGTGATAGGCGCGGCCCTCGAAGCCGAGAACGACCTGCGTGTCCTGCAGCGGGCGATGCTCGCGATAATCACCGCCGACATAGTGGGCAAGCCGCAGATCGCCGCCCTTCGCCGAGGTCTTCATCGTCGAAAAGCGCGCTTCGACCAGCTTGACGATCTCGTCATGGTCGACCGCGCCGGTCGCCGCGAACACCATCCGCTCGCCGCAATATTCGCGCTCGACATAGGCGCGGATCATGTCCGAGGTGAACTCGCAGATCGTCTGACGCGTGCCCAGGATCGACCGGCCGACCGGCTGGTGCCGGAACGCGGTCTCGGCGAAATGGTCGAACACCACGTCGTCGGGCGTATCGACGACCGCGCCCAGTTCCTGGAGCACGACGTGCTTCTCGCGCTCCAACTCGTCGGCATCGAAACGCGAATTCTGAAGGATGTCCGCCAGGACGTCGACGGCCAGCGCGATGTCCTGCTTGAGCACGCGGACGAAGAAGGAGGTGGTCTCGACGCTCGTCGCCGCATTGATGTCGCCGCCGACATTCTCCACCGCCTCGGCCAGTTCGCGCGCATTGCGATTGGCGGTGCCCTTGAAGGCCATGTGCTCGAGCATGTGGGCGATGCCGTGCTCGTGATCGAGTTCGTTGCGCGTTCCGGCCTTGAACCAGGCTCCCAGCGAGACGCTCTCGACATTGTCGAAGCGTTGGGTCGCTACGGTTATTCCGTTCTTCAAGACGGTGGTCTGAACTGCCATCGTTACGCGAACTCCCCGGGGCGGTGGTGGTCAACCGGCCCTTTCGTTTCCTCCTGCGGCCCGTGTCCGGGCCGATATATGAGTTTCCACCATTTTCAGGTCAGATGGAAGGGTCGCGAAGTGCTCCTCGCGCTCCATCAGGTCGCCGAGCCATTCGGGCAGGGCGGGCCGCTCGCCCGTGGCCTGCTCGACCGCGTCGGGGAACTTGGCCGGATGCGCCGTCGCCAGAACCACCATCGGAACGGCGGTCTCGGCCCGCTGGCGCGCGACATGGATCGCGACCGCCGTGTGCGGGTCGGCGCGATAGCCCGACGCCGATACAAGATGTGCCATCATCCGCGCCGCTTCCTCGGTATCGGCGCGCCCGGCCTCGAAATCCGCCGCGATCGCCCGGTGCACGGCCGTGCCGAGATCGAAGCGGTGCGACTGCTTGAGATTGTCCATCGCGCCGCGCACATAGGCCGCCTCGCGCCCCGACGCTTCGAACAGGAGCCGTTCGAAGTTCGACGAGATCTGGATGTCCATCGACGGGGAGGTGGTCGGCACGACCTCGCGCATCTCGTAGGCGCCGCCCGCAAGCGTCCGCGCCAGGATGTCGTTGTCGTTGGTGGCGATGACCAGCCGGTCGATCGGCAGCCCCATACGCTTGGCCGCATAGCCGGCGAAGATGTCGCCGAAATTGCCGGTCGGAACGGTGAACGACACCGGCCGGTCCGGCGCGCCGAGCGCAATCGCCGAGGTGAAGTAGTAGACGATCTGGGCCATGATGCGGGCCCAGTTGATCGAGTTGACGCCCGAAAGGCGTACCCTGTCGCGAAACGCGCCATGGCCGAACATGGATTTGACCAGCGCCTGGCAGTCGTCGAAATTGCCTTCGATCGCCAGCGCATGAACGTTCGATGCGGCCGAGCCGGTCATCTGCCTTTGCTGCACGGGCGACACGCGCCCCAGCGGAAACAGGATGAAGATGTCGGTGCGCTCGCGACCGGCAAAGGCATCGATCGCCGCCCCGCCCGTGTCGCCCGATGTCGCGCCGACGATGGTCGCGCGCTCGTCGCGTTCGGCGAGCACATGGTCCATCAGGCGGCTGACGAGCTGCATCGCCACGTCCTTGAAGGCCAGCGTCGGCCCGTGAAACAGCTCCAGCACGAACTCGTTCGGTCCGGTCTGCACCAGCGGGCAGACGGCCTTGTGCCGGAACGTGCCATACGCTTCGGCGACGATCGCCTCGAAGACCGCCCGGTCGATTTCGCCTTCGACGAACGGCCACATCACCGCCACGGCGACCTCGGCGAAGGAGGCGCCGCGCAGTGCGGCGATCTGCTCGTGCGACAGGTGCGGCCATTGTTCAGGAAGATAGAGCCCGCCATCATTGGCGAGGCCGGCGAGGATCACGTCGCGGAACCCCAGTTCCGGCGCCAGACCGCGTGTGGAAACGAACTTCAACGTGCTCTCGTCCTCGCCAGTCGACGGTGCGCCTGCGGCATGTGGAAACGGGTCAGGTTGCGGCCGATCTCGACCATTGCACAAAATGCGCCGGACCCTTATCGGAATTCGGGCCGGTTCGAAAGCCCTTGGGCCGGGTCCATCCGCCGCATGGTTGACACGATGGCACACTAGCCGAATGGTGCGCGCCGCCGGCCGGGCGGGAACTTACGGGGAGCGAAGATGATGGCGACGGAAACCAACTCGGGCGAACGCAGTGCCGGTCGCGGGCGGACCCGCCGGACGGCGCGCGCGCTTGCGGCGTTCGTCGGCCTCGCCACGCTTGCCGCCTGCCAGGCAGCCGGAACCGGTGACGTGCTCGACCTGTCGACCGGCGAGGAGTCCTTCACCGAAGCGGACCTTCGCGCCTATTGCCCGCGCGTCTCCCTGCTCGAGGGCACGGCCTATCTGCGCACCTATACGAACGGCAATGACGGCAATCCCGACGAGGTCATCCATCAGGCCGTGATCACTGATGTCACGCGGACATGCCGCTACCGGAACGGCCAGCTCTTCATGACGGTCGCCGCCGCCGGCCGGGTCGTCAATGGACCCAAGGGCTCGCCCGGCTCGCTCGACCTGCCGATCCGCGTGGCGATCCGGCAGGGCGAGAACCTGCCCTATTCGCAGCTCGGCCGGCTCGATGTCGCGATGGGCGGAAGCGCCACGCAGTTCATCTACCGCGACGACCAGATCGTCCTGCCCGAACCGCAGGTACGCAATCTCCAGGTGCTGGTCGGTTTCGACGAAGGCCCCTACAACACCCCCTGAGCCGGCCGCGCACGCCGGTTAAGTCCCCGTTTACCATGATGCTGAACGCCATGTTTACCAGCGCCGGTAACCATGGGCCCGATCGCAATTCTCCAGATCGGGTGCTTCATGTCTCGCGTACACCTGACCCAATCGGCCGCGCCGGCGGCCGGCCGGTCCAGCCCGCCCGCCCTTGCCCTCGACACGATCGTCAGGGGCGACTGCGTCGCCGCCATGGACCGGCTTCCCGAGAAGTCGGTGGACATGATCTTCGCCGACCCGCCCTACAATCTTCAACTCGACGGCACGCTTCACCGGCCCGACCAGTCCAGGGTCGATGCCTGCGACGACCATTGGGACCAGTTCGCCTCGTTCGAGGCCTATGACGCCTTCACACGCGCCTGGCTGCTGGCCGCGCGACGCGTGCTCAAGCCGACCGGCACGATCTGGGTCATCGGCTCCTATCACAACATCTTCCGCGTCGGCGCCTCGCTGCAGGATCTGGGCTACTGGATCCTCAACGACGTCATCTGGCGCAAGACCAACCCGATGCCGAACTTTCGCGGTCGCCGGTTCCAGAACGCGCACGAAACGCTGATCTGGGCGTCCCGCGACCAGAAGGCGAAGAGCTACACGTTCAACTACGAATCGCTGAAGGCGGCCAACGACGATGTCCAGATGCGCTCGGACTGGCTGTTTCCGATCTGCAACGGCGGCGAGCGTCTGAAGGACGGCGCGGGCGAGAAGGTCCATCCCACGCAGAAGCCCGAAGCGCTGCTCGCACGCGTGCTGATGGCCGCCTCCAGGCCCGGCGATGTCGTGCTCGATCCGTTCTTCGGCACCGGCACCACCGGCGCTGTCGCCAAGCGTCTCGGCAGGCACTTCATCGGCATCGAGCGCGAGCAGGCCTATATCGACGCCGCCGAGGCGCGGATCGCGGCGGTCGAACCGCTCGACGGCGCCAGCCTGACGCTGGTCACCGGCAAGCGCGCCCTGCCGCGCGTCGCTTTCGTTTCGCTGATCGAGGCCGGCTTGCTCGCGCCGGGTATGACGCTGACCGACTCAAGGCGTCGCTGGACGGCGACCGTGCAGGCCGACGGGTCGCTCATGACCGACGGCGAGCAGGGCTCGATCCACAAGATGGGCGCGCGCGTGCAGGGGCTCGACGCCTGCAACGGCTGGACCTTCTGGCATTTCGAGGAGGCCGGAACGCTCAAGCCCATCGATGCGTTACGACAAAAGGTCCGCGACGGCATGGCCGCCGCGGGCTGAACGAGCAATCGACGCCTGACCTCCAGTTCAATCCAGGCGAAGATCGAAGCGCTGCAGGTCCGCCTGCAGCGCTTCGGCGTTTTCGAACCGCACGGCGTTCCATCCGAATGCCCGGGCCGCATCGACATTGTCGGCATTGTCGTCGATGAACAGCGTTGCCTCGGGGTCGAGATCGAATGTCCGCGTGTGAAGATCGTATATGGCCGGATCCGGCTTGATGACGCGAACCCGGCCCGAAACCGTCACGCCGCGTCCGGCCTTCAGGAACGGATAGAGTTCCTGCGCCTCGACGAACGTGTCGGCGGCGAAATTGGTCAGGAAGGTGATGTCGCGCCCCTCCTCGATGAGGCCGAGCAGGATGGAGACCGTGCCGTCATAGGCGTGCGGCACCATTTCGTGCCAGTGCGCGCGGAAGGCACGGATTTCCGTCTCCCAGTCCGGATGGGCCGCGATCAGTTCGGCTTCCGCATCGTCCCACGGCCGCCCGCGATCCTGTTCGAGGTTCCAGTCGGATGTGCACACATTGGCCAGAAACCAGGTCCGCCTTTCCGCGTCTGGGATGATCCTCCGGTAGGGAAGTTCGGGATCGTAATGGATCAGCACCTTGCCGATGTCGAAGACGATATGGCGGATGGTCATGGTCTGTCCCCCTCAGAACGTGCCCGGTAGAGCACAGCCGATTGCCTTCTTCATGACGGTCGGCAGCGCTTCGCCGCCCAGTTCCTCCGCTGGCGACCACCACTGGCCGGCACGCGGGGCGAGATCGCCGGTGGCGCGCCAGACCGTCAGGTCGAGCGAAAAATGCGTGAACACATGGGCGACGGCGCCGCATCGGACCCAATCGAGCGATTGAAACGGCGCGGCCTCGCGACCGGTCTCGCCGTCGGCGCGCGCCGTCCAGCCCGTGGTCGGCACCTGCGTCATCCCGGCCAGAAGCCCCGTGCCTCCGCGCTTTTCGAGCAGCACCGCGCCGTCGGGCCGTGTGAGCACGAACGCGGCGCCGACGCGCCTTGGCTTGTCTTTCCTCGGCGCCTTGACCGGAAAGCGTTCCGGATCGCCCGTCGCCAGCGCCCGGCAGTCCCCCCGCAATGGACAGTGCAGGCACGCCGGCCGTTTCGGCGTGCAGATGGTCGCGCCCAGATCCATCATCGCCTGGGCGAAGTCGCCGGGCCGGCCGGCATCGAGCATCTCGCCGACGATGGTCCGCACCTCCGGCTTGGCCCTCGGCAGGGCCGTTTCGATCGCATGAAGCCGCGTGACCACCCGCTCGACATTGCCGTCGACCACCGGGGCGGGCACATCGAAGGCGATCGCCGCGATGGCACTGGAGGTGTATTCGCCGATGCCCGGCAGCGCGCGCAGCCCTTCGACGGTCTGCGGAAAGGTGCCGCCATGGTCGGCGACGATCGCCTCGGCGCACTTTTTCAGGTTGCGCGCCCGTGAGTAATAGCCGAGCCCGGCCCATGCCTTCAGGATATCGTCCTCGGGCGCGGCGGCGAGCGCGGCGACGCTCGGCCAGCGCGTGGTGAACGTGTGAAAATAGGCGCGCACGGCGGCCACCGTTGTCTGCTGGAGCATGATTTCCGACAGCCAGACGCGGTAAGGATCGGGCCGTTCCCCGCGCGCCCTCTCCGCCGGCCCGACACGCCAGGGCAGATCGCGGGCGTGGTTGTCGTACCAGGCGAGCAGTTTGCGGGCAGCGGGGGAGGCGAGGTCGGAATCGGGCAGGGCGGACATGGCCGCCACTATCCACCGGTTGCCCCCAAGTGCAATGGTGCAGGTATGGCCGCTTCATCGCCGCCCGGCGAACTGCTATGGTCGGTCATGGCCAAACCCGCTGCCCGCCTCGTCAACGCCGTGCTCGACCCGGTTCTCGCCAAGCGCGCAGGACTGTCGATGGCGCTTGTCGACGCCTGGCCGGAAATCGCCGGTGCCCGCATCGCCGATTGCTCGTGCCCGCTGAAGATCAACTGGCCGCGCCGCACCCACGAGGACGATCCGTTCGAACCCGGTGTGCTCGTCGTCGCCGCCGATGCGATGGCGGCTTTGCACATCCAGCATCAGGCGGGCGAAATCGTCTCACGCATCAACGCCTTCATGGGATTTCAGGCGATCGCCCGCGTCAAGCTGGTGCAGAAGACGGTTACACCCGCGCCACCGCCCGAAAGGCGGGCGAGACCGTTGACCGACGCCGAAAAGGGCCGGATCGACGCTCTGGCGAACGATTTCGACGATGAAGACCTGCGCGAGGCCGTGCGCCGGCTCGGCCGCAGCGTCATCGCCGAGCGGCCGCGCCATTGATCCCGCGACAAAGCGCCCGGCTGCGCGTTTGCCCTCGCGCGCTAATTCCGCCAGCATGGAAATTGACGAGACCACGGAGCGATCCTCCGGCCCGCGCACGGGCGACCCTGTCATCGAGGTCTTCCACGATGGCGACTGCCCGGTGTGCCGCCTCGAGGTGGGCTACTACGGTCGGCTCGACCGGGCCGGGCGGATCGACTGGGTCGACATCACCGCGTTGACCGACGCCCAACTGCCTGCCGGCAAGAGCCGCGCGGATCTGCTCGGCCGGTTTCACGTGCGCGAGATCGGCGGCGATAGATGGCATGTCGGCGTCGACGCGTTCGCCCGCATCTGGCGCGAACTGCCCTATTGGCGGCATTTCGCTTTCCTGTTTTTCGTGCCGGGGCTTCGCGGGCTGGCCGAATTGGGTTATCGGGGGTTCCTGCGCTGGCAGCGATGGCATCGCGCCCGCCGCCAGCAGCGCCGCCGCCAGACCGCCTGAGGAGCCCATGTCCGCCGATCCGGCACAATCCCGTCCGTTCTGGGAGACCAAGACGCTTGCCGAGATGACGGCTGGCGAATGGGAAAGCCTTTGCGACGGCTGCGGCAAGTGCTGCATGTCCAAGCTGATCGACGAGGACACCGAGGAAATCCACTACACGACAGTCGCCTGCCGCCTGTTCGACGCGGCAAGCTGCCGCTGTTCGGACTATGAGAACCGGCAGGCGAGGGTGCCCGACTGCGTGCGCCTGACACCCGACAATGTCGGCAGGCTGGTCTGGCTGCCCTCCACCTGCGCCTACCGGCTGATCGACGAGGGCAAGCCGCTGTTTGACTGGCATCCGCTCGTCTCCGGCGATCCGATGAGCGTTCACGAGGCCGGTGTTTCCGTGTTCGGCCGGATCACGGCGCGCGAACAGGACATGGCCCATGACGGTGAATATCTCGATCATCTGGTCGACGGGGAACTGTGAAATCGCCGATTGCGTTTGCGTCTGGTGCCGGTAACGTCCGGCCGGACCGATGAGGGAGCGTATGCCGTGAGCCAAGCCGACACCCGCGCGCTGATCGAGCGCTATTTCGCCGCGTTCAACGCCAGCGATTTCGACGCGATGGACGAACTGCTGCACGAGGACGTCGCCCACGACATCAACCAGGGCGGGCGCGAGATCGGCCGCGACGCCTTCCGGCGGTTCAATGCCATGATGTCACGGCACTATCGCGAGACGCTCAGGGATATCGAGATCATGGTCTCCGAGAGCGGCGTCCGCGCGGCGGCCGAGTTCACCGTCGACGGCCAGTACATCGCCACCGCCGAGGGCCTGCCGCCGGCGGACGGCCAACACTATTCGCTGCCCGCCGGCATCTTCTTCGAGATCGACGATGGCCGCATCAGCCGGGTGACGACCTACTACAATCTCAAGCAGTGGATCGCCCAGGTCTCGTGACGGAAATGCGTCTCGTGACGGACACGCTGAATGTACGGCCACTCTCGGCCGCGGAAGCCGCCGCGCGCTTCGACGATCTCGCAGGGCTGCGCATCACCGTCTTCCGCGCCTTTCCCTATCTCTATGACGGCGACATGGCCTATGAGCGCGACTATCTGGCGACCTACATGGAGGCGTCGGGCGCGTTCATCGCGGGCGCTTTCGACGGCGATGCGCTCGTTGGTGCCTCGACAGCCGCACCGCTCGGCGAGCACAAGGCGGCCTTCGCCGAACCGTTGGCCGCGCGCGGGCTCGACCCGGACGATTTCTTCTATTTCGGTGAATCGGTGCTGCTGCCCGCCTATCGCGGCCGTGGCGCCGGCGTTGCCTTCTTCGACCTGCGCGAGGCCGAGGCGCGCCGGCAGGGCTTTGCCCATTGCCTGTTCTCGGCCGTGATCCGGCCCGAGGACCATCCGATGCGGCCGGCCGATTACGTGCCGCTCGACGATTTCTGGCGCAAGCGCGGCTACCGCCGGCTCGAAGGGTTTCGCACCGGCTTTGCCTGGAAGGATATCGGCGAGACGGCCGAGACCGAAAAGCCGATGGAATACTGGGTGAAATCTCTCGGCTGACTCACGCAGATGTGTCGGCCGCGTCAGCAGTTGCGATTTGAACGCGGCGCCGCGCTTTGCCACCTTCGGTTTCGTCACGACGCGAAGCGATGGAGATTGTCATGTCCGGTCATGTTGTCCGTGGAAAGGTCAAGGCCGCAACCGCAAGGCTCGACCGCCGCGCCTTTCTGGCGCTCGGCGGCGGCGCGCTGGCCACTGCCCTGATGGCCGCGGGCGCGCGCAAGGCGCGTGCCGAAAAGCTCAACCTGGACGGCGGTGTCGCGATAAAGGGGCACGATCCGGTCGCCTATTTCGTATCGGGCGAAGCGGTGCCGGGCGATCCGGCGATCACGGCCGACCATGATGGCGCCACCTACCGGTTCGCTTCGGCCGAAAACCGACAGACCTTCCTCGCCGAGCCCGGACGCTACGCCCCGCAATATGGCGGCTTCTGCGCCTATGCGGTCGCCAACGGCTACACCGCGCCGATCGACCCGGAGGCCTTCACGGTCCACGACGGAAAGCTCTATCTGAACTTCTCCAAGGGCGTGCGCAGCCGCTGGGAGCGCGACATCCCCGGCAACATCACGCGGGGCGACGCCAACTGGCCGTCTCTGTCGGCCGGCTGACGCGCCCGCCGGCGACTACTGGTCGAGTTCGAAGGTGACGTTGACGGTCACCTGATAGCTGTTCTCGCCCGCCGCCACCGGCACCGGAGCCGCATTGCCCGTGTCCGACTGCATGACGGCGGCCCGCTCGATCGCCATCGGGCGGGGCCCGTTCGAATTCTCCGAGATCGACAGGATGCGTCCCAGACCGATGCCGGCCGCTTCGGTCAGCGTCTCGGCCTTGGCGATGGCGTTGCGCATCGCCTCGGTGCGAGCCTGCGCGATCGCCTCGGCCGGATCGTCATTGGTGAAGCGGATGCCGCCGCCCCGATTGACGCCGAGCGTGACCGAAGTGTCGAGAATCGCGCCGACGCGCTCGAGGTCGCGGATGCGCACGGTCAACGAATTGGAGACCTCGTAGCCGACGATGCGCGGCGCCGGCCGCTCGCCGTCGACGGGTTCGGGATAGACGTAGCGCGGCTGGATGTTGAAGTTGGACGTCTGAAGGTCGCGCTCGGCGATCCCCTCGGCCTGCATCGCCGCGAGCACCTCGCTCATCGCCGCCGTGTTCGCATCAAGCGCCTCGCGCGCGGTTTCGGCTTCGCGCACCACCGTCAGGTTGATCACCGCCATGTCGGGCGCGACCTCGGCGCTGCCGGTCGCCGAGACCGATATCTGGGGCGTCAAATCGTTTTCGGCGGCGGTTGCCGGGCCGACGCCGGTCATGACGAGGGCGCCGATGGCGATGGCGGGGAGAAGGCTTTTGTGGGTCAAGGCACGATCCTTTCGGTGGGGTCCCTTCGGCGGAGGGCTTGGCCGATGATTGGGGCAAATTGTGGTCCCGCGCGCGGGCGCGCCTGTCCGCTTGCCGATCGGAATCGTTTCGGATACGCACGATGCGCGTGGGGCCCGTAGCTCAATTGGTTAGAGCCGGCGGCTCATAACCGCTTGGTTGGGGGTTCGAGTCCCTCCGGGCCCACCACATTTCTGGACGCGCGGCGCCGTCGGCCAACCCGGGCGCGCAGGTGACGGTTCGAGGTTTCCCCTCTCACCTCCACCAGAATTTCGCTATCTGGCAAAGCCGCGCAGGTCGAACGCTTCGTCGGCCACCATGTCCGGCGTCAGCGGTTTGCCCTCGGCGAGGATCTTCCGGCTCATCGCATAGGTCGCCGCATCGTTCAGGCAGTCGACGGCGAGGAATGTCTCGCCCATGAAATAGAAGTGCGAGATGCTGCCCTCGCGCTTGCCGGGCCGGGCGACGACGCGGTCATAGCCGCGATTGAAGCCGGCGATCTGCAGCTTCATGTCGTACTGGTCAGACCAAAACCACGGATGCGGATCGTATTCGGTGTCCTGGCCCATGATGTTGGCGGCGACGATGCCGGCCTGATCGTGCGCATTCTGCACCGATTCAAGCCGCGTCGGCGTGTGGTGGAACGGAAAGACGGTGCAGTCGCCACAGGCATAGATCGCCGGATCGGAGGTCCGGCCGTGGGCGTCGACCGAAATGCCGACCGCCACTTCGAGCCCGGCCGCCTCGGCCAGTTCGGCGTTCGGCACGATGCCGATACCGACGACGACGAGATCGCAGGGCAGGGAGGTTCCGTCTTCCAGTTCGACGGCGGCCGCCGTGCCGGTTCCGTCGTCCGCGATCCGGGCGATCTGCGTGTTCTCGAGAATGGTCACGCCATGGCTTTCGTGCAGCGCGCGGAACGCATCGGCCGTCTCGCGACATGCCACCCGCTGCAGAATGCGCGGCGCGGCCTCGACGACGGTCACCTGCATGCCCTTCTTGGCCGCTTCCGCCGCCGCCTCCAGCCCGATATAACCCCCGCCGATGACGACGAGCCTGCGGCCTGGCACCATCTTCGCCATCAGCGCGTCGGCATCGCCCAGATCGCGCATGGTGTGGACGTTCGAGAGCGCGCCGCCGAAATCGCCGGGCAGGGTGCGCGCGTGGGCCCCGGTCGCCAGCACCAGCGCGTCATAGCCGATGCGCGCCCCCTCTTCGGTCACCACCTCCCGCGCCTGCCGGTCGACGGCGATCACGCGGCTCGACAGATGGGCCTGCACGTTCTGCTCGTCGTACCAGTGCTCGGGCCGCAGCTTGAGGCGCTCCAGGCTCATCTCGCCGGACATGTACGCCTTCGAGAGCGGCGGGCGCTGGTAGGGCAGGACCGCTTCCTCGCTGATCAGCGTCACCGATCCCTCAAAGCCATGCTTGCGCAAATCGTCGGCGACCGAAACGGCGGCATGGCTGCCCCCGACTATGACGACACGTTCGACCAATTCACTCCCCCGGAACGAAAAGCGGCACCAATGGTGCCGCCTGTCTAACCGCATTGAAGGTCGAATGGCGATGGGTTTTTTAGCCATTGTACCGGAAGGCGATGAAGACTGGTTTCATGCACCTGCCAAGGTTCCCTCTCCCTGCTTGCGGGGAGAGGGATGTGAGGCTTGTGAGCGCAGGCGAACTAGCCGCAACTGGGTGAGGGGCTTTGCCAGCTCTGCCCCTCATCCAACTGCGACATCAACTCCGCTTCGCTTCGTTGTGTCTCGTATCCTTCTCCCCGCGAGCGGGGAGAAGGAGAGAGGCGCCGAGACTCAATGAAAAACGCCCTGGAACCGAGCCGGGTCAGCCCGCCTCGGCTTCGCCCACGAACGCCTTTTCGAGCACATAGTGGCCGGGCTTGTTGTTGGCGCCTTCTTCCATGCCGGCCGCCTCGCACAGCTCTTTGATCTCGAGGTTCAGGCCCATCGAGCCGCAGATCATCACGCGATCGTCCTCGGTGTTCCATGCCGGAACCCCCAAATCGGCGAACAGTTCGCCCGAGCGGATCTTGTCGGTGACACGGCCGGTCTTGTCGCTGTCCTCGCGGGTCGTCGTCGGATAGTAGACGAGCTTGCCTTCGACCATCTCGCCGATCAGCGGATCGTTGACCAGGTTCTCGATCAATTCGGCGCCATAGACCAGTTCGGCCTTGGTGCGGCAGGTGTGCGTCACGATCACCTGCTCGAACTTCTCGTAGACCTCCGGGTCGCGCACCAGCGAGGCGAATGGGGCGATGCCCGTGCCGGTGGCGAGCATGTAGAGCCGCTTGCCGGGCAGCAGCGCATCGATGACGAGCGTGCCCACCGGCTTGGTCTTGAGAATGATCTGGTCCCCGACCTGGATCTTCTGCAGACGCGATGTGAGCGGGCCGTCCGGCACCTTGATCGAATAGAATTCCAGTTCCTCGTCCCAGGACGGCGAGGCGATCGAATAGGCGCGCAGGATCGGCTTGCCGTTCTCGTCGGGCAGGCCGATCATCACGAACTCGCCCGAACGGAAGCGCAGCGTCTGCGGACGGCTGACGCGGAAGGCGAACAGCCGGTCGGTATAGTGCCGCACCCACGTCACCGTCTGTCCGTCCTTCAGCGAGACGGGCTTGAGCGGTTCGGCGAGCGGGGTGATCTCGTTCATGGCCATGGGGCTCCTGTTAGGCGATCTGCGCGGCCTGATGCAAACGGTTCTGGTAGGTCACATTGATGCGCGGGACCTGGGACGTCCATTGGCCTTCCGGCTGACGGGCCGCAAGGCGCGCGTCGATGGCGACCGCATCGAAGCCGCAACGGCGGGCATGGGCATACTGGTCGGCGATGACGTGCCCCTGCGCGATCAGCCGGCCGGCAAAGCCCAGCCGGCGCAGCTGCGTGGCGAGCGAAAAGCCGCGCCCGTCCGCGAAACTGGGAAAGGATATGGTGATCGCTTCAAGCGTGTCGAAGAACGGCGCGACGGCGCGCGCGTCGGCGTCGTTGGCAAGGTTCAGGGCCAGCGCCGCGGGGCAGTCGTCGGGCAGGCCGGCTTCGAGATCGGCCAGCGAAACCTCGCCATAGGTGCCGGCGACAAGCCGCTCGGCCCGGTCATCCTCGGCAAAGCCGTCATCGGTGACGATGATCATCTGCGTCCTCTCCTCAGCCATGGGCGGGCGCGCCCCGCACGATCGCGCCATCGACGATGTGGATGCCGCACTCGGTCTTCGCCCGACCCCGCCAGCGGCCGGCGCGCGCATCCTCGCCGTCGTTGACGGGCGAGGTGCACACCGCGCAGCCGATCGAAGGATAGCCGTGGGCGACGAGCGGGTGTTGAGGCAGGTCAAACGCGTCTGCGTATTCGGCCAGATCCTCCGGCGACCAGAAGGCGAGCGGGTTGAGCTTGGTCTTGCCGTTGGCGGCCTGCTCGATCAGGTCGAGGTCGGCGCGCGTTGCCGCCTGATGGCGCTTGCGGCCGGTGATCCAGCCGTCAAAGCCTTCAAGCGCGGCATCGAGGGTCTGTGTCTTGCGCAGGTCGCAGCACCCGTCCGGATCGGACATGTGCAGCCGGCCCCACGGATCGGTACGGCGCACCGCCGCGCGCGCCGGCCGGATCGTGCGCACATCCTCAAGGCCGAGGCGTGCGGCAAGATCGTCGCGATAGGCAAGCGTTTCGGCGAACAGCATGCCGGTGTCGATGAACAGCACCGGTGCGGTCCGGTCGACGCGCGCGATCAGGTGCAGCAGAACCGCCGACTCGGCGCCGAACGAGGAAACGGCCGCGATGCGGCCGAATTTCTTCTCGACGAACGCCTGACGCAGCAGATCGAGCGTTTCGGCCTGCCAGTCAGGCGGCGCGGGCATTGTCGCGGTGCTCATGATAGATCGCGTCCTTGAAGGGACGGGCGCCGAGCCGTCGATAGGCGTCGAGGAAGGTCTCGTCGGCGGTATGGCGCAAATCCAGATAGGTCTCGACGATCGCCTCGATCGCCGGGATCAGGTCTTCGGCGGCAAAGCCGGGGCCGGTGCGCTCGCCGATCGTGGCGGTTTCGGTGCTGTCGCCGCCGAGCGTGATCTGGTAGTTTTCGACGCCCGCCTTGTCGAGGCCCAGAATGCCGATATGGCCGACATGATGGTGCCCGCAGGCATTGATGCAGCCCGAGATCTTGATCTTCATCGGCCCGATGTCGCGCTCCAGCTTCAGAGCGTCGAAATGGGTCGCGATCTCCTGGGCGATCGGGATCGAGCGGGCCGTCGCCAGCGCGCAGTAATCCATCCCCGGGCAGGCGATGATGTCCGAGATCAGGCCGATATTGGCGGTCGCCAGCCCGGCCTTCTTCAGTTCGGCATGGACCGCCGGGATGTCGGCCTTCCTGACGTGCGGCAGGATGATGTTCTGCTCGTGCGAAACACGCAGTTCGTCATGACCGTAGCGCTCGGCGAGATCGGCGAGCACGCGCATCTGATCGGCCGTCGCATCGCCCGGCGTGCCGCCGACCGGTTTGAGCGACACCGACACGATCCCGTAGGCGGGGTTCCTGTGCTCTGTGACGTTGGTTTCGACGAACGAGCGGAACACCGGATCGTCGGCCTGGGCGCGGTCGAAGGCAAGCGACTGGGTGTTGTCGAAATCGGGCGGCGCGAACGCCGCTTCGATGCGGGCGACGAGGTCAGCGGGCGGCGCCTGGAAAAGCGCCTTCTGTTCGGCGAAGGCCTCCTCGATCATCGCCCTGATCTCCTCCGTGCCGGTTTCGTGCACGAGGATCTTGATGCGCGCCTTGTACTTGTTGTCGCGCCGGCCGGCGAGATTATAGACCCGCAGGATCGCTTCCAGATAGGGCAGAAGGTCGGCTTTCGGCAGGAAGTCGCGGACGGTCTTGCCGATCATCGGCGTGCGCCCGAGCCCGCCGCCGACGATCACCTCATAGCCTGGCTCGCCTGCTTCGTTGCGGACCATGCGCAGGCCGATATCGTGCGCTTTCGTCACCGCCCGGTCGTTGGGTGAACCGGTGATCGCGATCTTGAACTTGCGGGGCAGGTACTGGAATTCGGGATGGTCGGTCGACCATTGCCGCAGCAGTTCGGCGGTCGGGCGCGGATCCTCGATCTCGTCGGCGGCGGCACCGGCGAAATGGTCGGCCGTGACGTTGCGGATGCAGTTTCCCGAAGTCTGGATGGCGTGCATCTCGACATCGGCGAGCGCGTCGAGAATGTCCGGCACGTCCTTCAGCTTCGGCCAGTTGAACTGCACGTTCTGGCGCGTGGTGAAATGGCCGTAGCCCTTGTCCCAGCGCTCGGCGATCATCGCCAGTTGCCGCATCTGGCGCGAATTGAGCGTGCCGTAGGGGATTGCCACCCGCAGCATGTAGGCGTGCAGTTGCAGATAGAGCCCGTTCTTCAGGCGCAGCGGCTTGAACTCGTCCTCGGTCAGCGAGCCGTCAATGCGGCGGTTCACCTGCTCGCGGAACTCGGCGACGCGGGCGCGCACGAAATCGGCGTCGAAATCGTCATAAGCATACATGGATCAGGCCTCCGCCTGCTTGCCGTGGAAATAGTTGGAGGGCCCGCGCGTGCGGAACGCCTCGCGGAAATGCACCGGCTGTGGCCGTCCGTCAGGGCCGATCGTGACATCGGCCAGATAGGCGCCGACGATACGACCCGGCTGCGCGTTGGCGATGCCCAGCAGGCGCTCGGCCTCTTCGCCATCGTGCGCGACGGCGGCATCGCCGTGGTCCCGTGACCAGTCGCCCGATGCGGTCAGATAGATCACGTCGCCCTCGAACAGATCGTTGGCGGTGACGATTTGCGGATGGGTCTGGCGCGCCATCAGACAGCCTCCGCCCGGGCAGGCAACGCGTCCATGGCGACCTGCGCCCCGCGCGGGGCGATGCCGTAGAGCAGAACGGCCGGACCGGTGATGCCCGCATCTGCCAGCGCCTCGGGCAGGCCGCCAAGCGTTGCGGCGACGATCCGCTGGTCGGCGCGCGCGGCGTTCTCGACCACGGTGACGGGGGTCTCCGCATCGGCGCCGTGCATCAGGAGGCGCCCGCGCAGGAAGGCCGAAGCCTTGAGCCCCATATAGATCGCGGCCGCTTCGCCCGGCCGGGCCAGCGCGCGCCAGTCATGGTCGGCAAAACCCTCGGCGTCGTGCCCGGTGATGATTCGCAGCGAGGCGTTGCGTCCGCGACGGGTCAGCGACCGGCCGATGGAGGCCACCGCCGCCGAGGCGGACGTGATGCCCGGCACGATCTCGAATTCGATGCCGGCCTCATCGAGCGCGTCCAGTTCCTCCTCGAGCCGACCGAACACGGCCGGATCGCCGGATTTCAGCCGGATGACGCGCGCGCCGGCGCTGGCATGCTCGATCATCAATGCGTTGATCGCGTCCTGCGTCCAGGCCGGACCGAAGCCCTTCTTGCCGGTCTCGACGATGATCGCCTCGCGCCGGGCGAGTTCAAGGATCGGCTGAGGCACCAGCCGGTCATGCAGGACGACATCGGCCTCGTGCAGCGCGTTGCGGGCTTTCAGGGTGAGCAGTTCCGGATCGCCCGGTCCCGCGCCCACGAACACCACCGAGCCCGGCCCGTCGCGGCGTTCGATTTCGTCGGTCAGCAGCGTTTCGAGCGTCTCGCGCACGGCCTCTTCACCGCCCGCCTTCAGCGCGCGATCACCGGCGCCGAAATAGAACTTCGTCCAGAAGGCGCGGCGCTTTTTGGAATCGCCGAGCATCTCGGCGCGGGCGCGGAACGCCTGGCCGATCCGCGTCAACACGCCGAGCGAAGCGGGCAGGCGCTCCTCGAGGTCCGCCTTGATCTTTCGCGCCAGCACCGGCGCAGCGCCCTCGGTGCCGATCGCGACCGTCACCGGATCGCGGTCGACGATCGCTGGCGTGATGAACTGGGAGTCCTCGAGATTGTCGACGATGTTGACGAGCGCACCGGCCTCGCGACCGATCCGCGCGGCACGGGCGTCCTCGGCCGGATCGTCGTTCGCCGCATAGAGCAGGGCGGCGCACAGCGCATCGCCCGCCGCGATCGGCCGCTCGGTCAAGACGATTCTGCCTTCGGCGGCCCACTGCCGGACCTGCGGGACGACGTCCTCGCCGAACACGGCAATCCGCGCCTCGGTCTTCAGCAGCAGCCGCAGCTTTGCCACGGCGGTTTCGCCGGCGCCCGACACGATGACGCGGCGGCCGCCCAGGTTCACGAAGACGGGGAAATGGCGCATGAGCCCACCTCTTGGAAGTTTCTTCGACAATAGGGCTCGCAGCCAGGGCTCAGAAGAATTGTGTTCCCAAGAATTGCGGCGGGCGCGAAAAATCCGTTCCGTGAAAGGCGCCTTCGCGCCGGCCCGATTTGATCGGTGTCAAGGAACCGGCCTGTTCCGGTTGCGACAATCGCGCCACTTTCGAAGCGTTCCAATCTTGCGGGAGCGCGTCTATATAGGCGGCGAAATCGGCCCGGGCGGGTCGCTCGCACGGGCACAATGAGGATAGTGATGACGGTGAAGGCGTTCGACGCGTTGCAGAGCAAGCCCATGGATTTCGACGAGTTCTTCGCCGACAGCCTCGCCGGTCTTCACGAGGCGGGCAATTACCGTGTGTTTGCCGAGCTTGAGCGCAAGCGGGGTTCGTTCCCGCGGGCGACGCGCTATCGCGAGGACGGCTCGACGCACGATGTGACCGTGTGGTGCTCGAACGACTATTTGGGCATGGGCCAGCATCCGGAGGTGGTCGCGGCGATGCACGATGCGATCGAGCGCTGCGGCACCGGCGCGGGCGGCACGCGCAACATCTCGGGCACCAATCATGGCCATGTGCGGCTCGAGCGCGAACTGGCGGACCTGCACGGCAAGGACGCCGCGCTGATCTTCACCTCGGGCTATGTCTCGAACTGGGCCGCGCTCGGCACGCTGCTCGCCAAGATCCCCGGGATCATCTGCTACACCGACGCGCTCAACCACGCCTCGATGATCGAGGGCATCCGCCATTCCAGATGCGAAAAGCGCATCTTCAAGCACAATGACTGGCGCGATCTGGACCGGCTGATGGCCGCCGACGATCCGGCCGCGCCCAAGCTGGTCGCCTTCGAGAGCGTCTATTCGATGGATGGCGACATCGCGCCGATCGCCGAGATCTGCGACGTCGCCGACAAGCATGGCGCGCTGAAATATATCGACGAGGTGCATGCGGTGGGCATGTACGGTCCGCGCGGCGGCGGGGTCGCCGAGCGCGAGGGCCTGATGGACCGGATCGATGTGATCGAGGGCACGCTGGGCAAGGCGTTCGGCGTGATGGGCGGCTACATCACCGGTTCGAGGAACCTGGTCGACTTCGTGCGCTCGTTCGCCTCGGGCTTCATCTTCACCACCGCGCTTCCTCCCGCACTGGCCGCCGGCGCGGTCGCCTCGATCCGGCATCTGAAGGCCCATGACGAAAAGCGGCAGGCCCACCAGGAGGCGGTGCGCAAGGTGCGCGCGGCGCTCGACCGGCAGGGCATTCCGCACATGCAAAACCCCTCGCACATCGTGCCGGTGATGGTGGGGGACGCGGCCAAGTGCAAATGGATCTCCGACATCCTGCTGGAGGATTACGGGATCTATGTGCAGCCGATCAACTATCCGACGGTTCCCGTGGGTACCGAACGGCTGAGGATCACGCCGACCCCGTTCCACACCGACGCCGACATCGCCCATCTTTCGGGCGCCCTGTGCGACCTGTGGAGCCAGTGCGCCCTCGCAAGGGCCGTGGCGTAGGGCAGGGGGCTAAGCGCCGGCGCCAGCCACTCACACTTGTCCTTTCCCTGTTTGCGGGGAAGGCAGGGCGTCGGCATCGCGGCAGCATCACCCGAATAGACGCCAGGCCCATAGGATCGTGGCGCAACACGCCGAGTCGAGGTCCCCTTCGCCCCGCTTGCGGGGAGAGGGCAAGGGTGAGGGGCGGTGCTTATGCGGTTTCAATCGCCTCCAGCTCCGCCAGAACCTCGTCCGTATGCTCACCGAGGCGCGGCGAGGGGCGGTCGGCACACAGCGGCAACCCGTCCATCATCACCGGCATGCGCACCGACGCGATCGGGTTGCCGGCCGCATCAGGCAGGTCGACGCGCATGCCGCGCGCGATGATCTGCGGATCGGCGAACGCGTCGGCGATCGTGTTGATCGGTCCGGTCGGCACGTTTGCCTTCTCGCAGGCGGCGACCAGATCGTCGCGGCGCCACCGGCGCGTCTTTCCCGCCAGCAGCCCGGTCAGCGCCGCCCGGTTTTCGACGCGCGTCCGGTTGGTCGCAAAGCGCGGAACGGCCGGCAGATCGTCAAGGCCAAGCATTCCGCACAGCCGCGCGAACTGTCCGTCATTGCCGACCGCGATGATCACGAACCCGTCGGCGGTCTCGATCACCTGATAGGGCGCGATGTTCGGGTGGGCGTTGCCGAGCCTGTTCGGCGGCGTGCCGGTCGCCAGGAAGTTCATGTTCTGGTTGGCCATCGCGGCGAGCATGACGTCCATCAGCGCGATGTCGATGTGCCGGCCCCTGCCGGTCTTCAGCGCGCCGATCAGCGCCGCTTCGATCGCCGCGACCGCGTAGACGCCCGAAAAGATGTCGGCGATCGCCACGCCCGCCTTCATCGGCTGGCGGTCCGGCTCGCCGGTGACCGACATGAAGCCGGCCATGCCCTGGATGATGAAATCGTAGCCCGGCCGGTCCCTGTAGGGGCCGGTCTGGCCGAAGCCGGTGATCGAACAGGTGACGAGGCGCCGGTTCAGCGCCGAAAGGCTGGCATGGTCGAGCCCGTGCTTGGCGAGCCCGCCGACCTTGAAGTTCTCGATGACGACATCGGCCGTCGCGGCGAGCCTGCGCACCGTCGCCTGGCCTTCGGGCGTCTTGAAGTCGACTGCGACCGAGCGCTTGCCCCGATTGGCCGCGTGGAAATAGGCGGCCGACAGCGGATTTCCGTCGGCGCCGGTGATGAAAGGCGGGCCCCAGCCGCGCGTTTCGTCGCCGCCATCGGGGTGCTCGACCTTGATCACGTCGGCCCCGAGATCGGCAAGCATCTGGCCGGCCCAGGGCCCGGCGAGCACGCGCGCCAGTTCGATCACCCGGATGCCGGCGAGCGGCCGGTCGGCGGACGGTTCAGCGTTCATGGTGGACCCCGGCGAGACGATGGTGCGCGATCACGTAGAACAGGGCGGTCGCCAGCGCCAGCGTCGCCGCGGTCATGTAGGCCGCCGTCGCGCCACCGAGCGGATCGACCAGCAGCACCATCGGCGCCGACAGGAACTGGGCGAGGAACACCGCCATGGTCATCATGCCCGATACCTGCCCCCGACGCTCCGGCGCCATGCGCGTGAACAGCCAGGTCGAGGCGTTGGGAAGGATGACGCCGGAAGCGAGCCCGACCAGAACCATCAGCGCGAAGATGACCGGCACGGGCGGCCGCAGCGACAACAGGGCGAAGGCGGCCGCGCACACAAGGAACGCCAGCGAGGCCATCAGCGGCGGCGGCGCCATGGTGCGGATGCGCCCGAAGACGAGCGCGACCGCACCGCTGGCGAACGTCATCACCGCGATGGCGCTGCCGGCGAGCGCGGCGCTGTCAATGCCCATGTCAGACAGCATGAAGGGCAGTTTGAGCGGGATGGTGAAGTAGATCAGGAAGTTGGCGAACGGCGCCATGCACACCAGCAACGCGAACCCCCAGGGGAAGGCCGCCATTGGCACGCTTTGCGCAGTGCGGGCCGGCGCCGGTTCCCCGACAGGAACCCTTGCCAGGATGAAGGGCACCAGAACGAACGGCGCCAGATAGATCGCGAACGGCGCGCGCCAGTGCAGATCGGCAAGGACGCCGCCCGACAGGATGAACACCATGCCGCCGAAGCTCATCGCCGCCGCCTGAAAGCCGAGAATGCGGCCGCGCTCGGCATCCGAGTAGAGCTCGGCGATCAGTGCCGTCGCCGCCGTCATGATCGCGCCGACGGCGACGCCGAGCACCAGCCGGGCGGCGATGATCGCGCCGACCGTGTTCAGGTAGAGCCCGGACGAGCCGGCGACGATATAGACGGCGATGCCGGCCAGCAGGATGCGCCGCTTGAACGTGCGGTCGGCGATCAGCCCGGCCAGCGGCGCAGCGATGGCGATGGCAAGCCCCGGCATGGTCAGGATCAGCGGCACGAACCGGTCGCCGCCCGGCTCGCCGGCGAAATGGGCGGCAAGGCCCGGCAGCGCCGGAGCGATCGTCGCGCCGGCCATCACGGTCAACGTCGCGCAGAACAGCAGCACCACCAGCGCCGGCAGCCTTGGGTCGCGCACGAGCGCCATCGACGGCGACGGGCTTTCAGGCGCGCTCAAGGCGGGCCTCCAGCCATGCGATCAGCCGGCCGGTGGCCGCCTCGGCGACGGTGCTGTTGAGCGTTTCGTGGCGCGTGTTCTCGAAGACATGCAGCGTGACGTCCTCGTAGCCGGCGCGTTCGAGGCGGGCGGCCTGCTCACGAACGGCCTTGCCCCCGTCGGTCGCCGGATCGCTGTCGCCACCGGCCAGAAAGAAGGGCAGCGTCCGCGCGGCCCGCGGGGCCTCGTCGACGCGTGCGCCTGCGAAGATCAAGGCGAACACGGCCTGCCACATGCCCACCGACGCGTCCCAGCCGCAATCGGGATCGGCGATATAGGCATCGACTTCGGCGTCGATGTCGCTGAGCCAGTCGAAATTCGTGCGCCGGTCCGGAATCGCCTTGGCCCATTGGCCGAAAGTCAGCGCCGGCAGCGCAAGCGAGGGCACGTCGCCGCCAAGCCGGAAACGCTCCCATTTCAGGATCGCCTGGGCTGCCCGCCCGGCAAGGCCGCCCGAGAAGTTGGCGTTCCACACCGCGGCGCCCGCCAGATCGCCCGCATGGCGCAGCGCGAAGTTCATCGCGATCAGCCCGCCCATCGAATGGCCGAAGATGAAGACCGGCAGGTTCGGGTGCTGGCGGTGAATGTGATCGTGGACCGCGGCGACATCGGCCAGAACCGTGTCGGCGCCGTCGCGATCGGCCGAGAAACTGCCCTGCGGCGCGTCCGGCGCTTCGGTGCCGCCATGGCCGCGATGGTCGTGCGCATAGACCGCGAACCCGGCCTGTGCGAGCGCCAGGGCGAACCGCTCGTAGCGGGCGGCATGCTCGGCCAGCCCGTGATTGATCTGGACGACGGCCTTCGGGCCACCTTCGGCCGGCTGGTGACGCACAGCGAGGGTCGCGCCGGTCGGCGAGGAAAGGGGTCGGGCCTGGGCAAAGGACGATGACATGGGACGCACTTGCCCGCTTTGCGCCGCGCCGGTCAAGCGAGGCGACCAGCCGATTGCCCTTGCCGGCGGTTTCGCCTAAGGAGCCGCAATTCCACCCCATCGGCAAAGCGGGAGCGCGCGCGTGGCACGCCAGTTCATCTATCACATGTCCGGCCTGTCGAAGGCCTATGGCGCCAAGAAGGTGCTCGAGAACATCCACCTGTCCTTCTACCCCGACGCCAAGATCGGCATCCTCGGGCCGAACGGGGCGGGCAAGTCGACCGTCCTGCGCATCATGGCCGGGCTCGACAACGAGTTCACGGGCGAAGCCTGGATCGCCGATGGCGCGACGCGCGGCTACCTGCCCCAGGAGCCGCAGCTCGACGAGTCCAGGACCGTGATGGAGAACGTCATGGAGGGCGTCGCCGACAAGAAGGCGATTCTCGACCGCTACAACGAACTGATGATGAACTATTCCGACGAGACCGCCGAGGAAGGCGCCAGGCTCCAGGACATCATCGACAGCCAGAACCTGTGGGATCTCGACAGCCAGGTCGAAATGGCGATGGACGCGCTGCGCTGCCCGCCCAGCGACTCGGGCGTCAGCCACCTGTCGGGCGGCGAAAAGCGCCGCGTGGCGTTGTGCCAGCTTCTGCTGCGCCAGCCCGACCTGTTGCTGCTCGACGAGCCGACCAACCATCTGGACGCCGAGACCATCGCCTGGCTCGAAAAGCACCTGCGCGAATATCCCGGCTCGGTGCTGATGATCACCCATGACCGCTACTTCCTCGACAATGTCACCGGCTGGATCCTCGAGCTCGATCGCGGCCGCGGCATCCCTTATGAGGGCAACTACACCGCCTATCTGGAAGCCAAGGCCAAGCGCATGGCGCAGGAGGGCCGCGAGGAGGCCGCTCGCCAGAAGGCGCTGTCGCGCGAGGCCGAATGGCTGAACGCTGCGCCGCGCGCCCGCCAGGCCAAGTCCAAGGCGCGCATCAAGGCCTATGACGAACTGGTCAAGGCGGCCAGCGACCGCCGGCCGGGCGACGCGCAGATCATCATCCCCGCCGGCCAGCGCCTCGGCAACGAGGTGATCGAGGCGGACAATCTGACCAAGGGCTATGGCGACCGGCTGCTGATCGACGGGCTCGACTTCAAGCTGCCGCCGGGCGGCATCGTCGGCGTGATCGGCCCGAACGGTGCGGGCAAGACGACGCTGTTCCGCATGATCACCGGTCAGGAACAGCCCGATGGCGGCGCAATCCGCGTCGGCGAGACCGTCGACCTGTCCTATGTCGACCAGAGTCGCGATGCGCTCGATCCGGACAAGACCGTCTGGGAGGAGATTTCCGGCGGCAACGACATCATCAAGCTCGGCCCGCACGAGGTGAACAGCCGCGCCTATTGCTCCTCGTTCAACTTCAAGGGCGGCGACCAGCAGCAGAAGGTCGGCACCCTGTCGGGCGGCCAGCGCAACCGTGTGCACCTGGCCAAGCTGCTCAAGGAGGGCGGCAACGTGCTGCTGCTCGACGAGCCGACCAACGATCTGGACACCGAAACGCTCGCCGCGCTGGAAGAGGCGCTCGAGAACTTCGCCGGCTGCGCGGTCGTGATCAGCCACGACCGCATGTTCCTCGACCGCCTCGCGACGCACATCCTGTCGTTCGAGGGCGACAGCCACGTCGAATGGTTCGAGGGCAATTTCGAGGACTATGAGGCCGACAAGATCAGGCGGCTGGGTCCGGAAAGCGTCAACCCGAAGCGCGTGACGTACAAGCGCCTGACGCGGTAGGAGGCGGGTATGACCCAGAATAGCGAGCCAGTAGAGGGAAGCATTGAAGAGGCGACCGAAGTTCCATCGGTGTCAGCGGATCCGGATGAGTTAATAGAAGATGCTATACCGCAGATAATCAGAGAGAAGTTTAGAGTCGCGAGCTATAGAAAGGCAGCCTCCGTACTTAGATATGGCTTGAATGAGGAGTTCGTGGAGATATTGGAGGCTCTTGAAGCGTTTGAAATAACGACAGAAATGATCCGCAGGCCAGGCGGTAATGAGTCTGAGGTTCCAAAGGTAATCTCGGCACTGCTGCGGCCTAAAGGTTGGAACGAGACAACGATCTCAGGCGACTTGCACATTACGCGAAGTTGGCGAGAGGCGGTTGTCAATAAAAACGGTAAAGTCGTGAGGGTTCCAAAGAGTGAAGTCTTCGTCAGAAAAAAATACCTAGATGGCCACAAGATCGACTATGTGAAGAATCGTGTGGCGTTTGACTTCGAGTGGAATTCAAAAGATCAGACTTTTGATCGCGACCTCTATGCATTTGCAGCCTTTGCTGAAGCTGGAGCGATTGATGCAGCTATCATAGTAACTCGCGACACATCACTAAATCATATATTTAGTGAAATCGGTCAAGCGCTTGACAAAGATGGAAATCCTGCGTTCGACGCAGCAGGTCAGCCGGTGCGGCTTTTGCCCAAATACGGTGCGAGCACAACTTGGTGGGGTAAACTAATCTATCGCTTGAACGCCGGTCGGAATGGCGGATGTCCTGTCTTGGCGTTGGGAATTAAGCCAGAGTGCATCTCCGATCTCAATGACTGGCGTGAGACTCACTCGGCCGCTTCCACCGACGAATTGTAGGGATATGTCTTCCAGGTCGGGCGATAGTCGTCGACGGCCTGGTCGCCCCAATAGGTCCATCCCGGTCGTGTTCCGCGGGCAAACAATTCGAGGTAGGGCCCCGGGGAGCAATCCTCAATCAACTCATACTGCTCATCGGGTTTGCGTGAGTGCTCCCGCTTGCGTGACTGGATCATGTTCACCTGTCTCCGCGCGGGCGGCAGCGTCCGGGCGTTCTTTCCTCGGACACCAAACAGGATGATCTCGGTCACGTTCCGGAAGTAAAACCCTACACCGCGCCCATCTGAGCCGCCGTCCTTGCGAACCTTGTGCCAGATTATGTTGGACTTGTATTGGAAGCCCCACGACTCCATCACGCGTAAGCCTTCCGGCAACAGAGCGTTTGGGACCCAGAGGTAAAGATGAGCCGTGTGTTCGGCAACGAGCGAAACTGGCAGGTCGCAGATATCATCCAGTGTCATCGTATCATATCGCGAAAGACGACGGTGCTCGGGTGCGATCTTTCCGGTCCGGTTCTGAAACCGCCAGGGGGGATCCGCCAGAATGGTGCTGAACGTATCGCCGCCCGTCCGCATGAGCAGGTCCTGTCCGGCGTTGCGGCTTTCAGCATTCATCTGTCAACTCCCACCGAAGAACAAAAGCAGAACTGCTTTGTCGAGTCAAGTTAGGCCGATTCGGTTGCCCGAGTCTGTAGACGGCGACTTCGCTACGGGGCTGTGATTCGGCAACGAGGCGGTTGGATCAGCAAAAAAGAAAAGCCGGACCGCTGGGAGGAGGTAGCGGTCCGGCTCAACACGAGTTGCAAGGGCGGGAGGAGGTGCCCTTGCAAAACACCTTCAGTAGGCGGCTGGGAGGAGGTAGCCGCGTTCCTGACAGACCGAATATGCGCCTGACCCGGCGCGTTTTCAAATGCGTTTTGTGCATTGCACATATGCATGGATGCATGGCTTTTGCGACGAAAGGTAGCGTCAGGACGCGAATTCGGGCGTCCATCCGCCACTTTGACGCGAATTCTGCCCATTTTGCAGGCATTGGGCATGCTTGAGCGGCAATCGCGTCGGCGCGCTGCTGTGCGTTGCAAAAGAAAATGAGGCACGTGCCTTGGCGCGATCCGTGCGCGTCGGATCCGTCGTCAGAATTCCCAGCTTCGCGCCTTTGCGAACAGGAAGTCGCGGAAGGCCTGCAGCCGGGCCGATGTGCGCATCGTTTCGGCATAGGCGAAATAGGTGTCGAATGAGGGCAGGGCCACGTCCTCGATCACGCGCACGAGCCCGGCGTCGCGCTCGACTGCATAGTCGGGCAGCATGGCGATGCCGACGCCCCGCTGCACCGCCCGCTTTATCGGCATGATCGAGTTGATCTCCAGCACCGCCTCGCGCTGGCGGCCCGGCTCGCAGCCCAGCGTCAGCAGCGAATTGAGTTCGAGCAGATAGTCCGGCGTCGGCTCGCCGAAGGTGACGATGCGGTGCTTGTCGAGATCGTCGATCGAGGTCGGCGCGCCGAAACGGGCAATGTAGCCCGGCGAGGCGTAGACATGGAAATGGACGGTGAACAGCCGGCGCTGGATCAGGTCGGGCTGCTGCGGCTGGCGCAGCCGGATGGCGCAGTCGGCCTGCCGCATGTTCAGGTCCAGCTCCTCGTTGGACAGGAGCAACTGGACGCGAATGTCCGGATAGAGCTCGAGGAACTCCTGCACCCGGTAGGTCAGCCAGCCCGAGCCGAGGCCGACGGTCGTCGTGATCCGCAGCGTGCCCGACGGCCGGTCGGTGGCGTCGACCAGCCGCGCCTTGACGTTTTCGAGCTGCAGATAGACGTCATGGGCGGTGCGGAACAGCATCTCGCCCTGTTCGGTGAGCACCAGCCCGCGCGCATGCCGGTTGAACAGCGGCGCGCCGATGTCCGCTTCCAGCGCCGAGACCTGGCGGCTCACCGCCGACTGGGAGATGTGCAGCTTCTCGCCGGCCTGGGTGAACGAACCGGCCTGCGCGGCGGCGTGAAACACACGCAGTTTGTCCCAATCGAGCGGCATTGCCGGACCTTCTTGCGAATTTGCCGGCGCACCGGCCCGGCCATCCTACCATATCGGCCTATTCGGCCGCTTCCATCTGCGTTTCCTGCATGGCGAGGAACTTCTCCGCCTCCAGCGCGGCCATGCAGCCGAGCCCCGCGGCGGTGACCGCCTGGCGGTAGATGTCGTCGGTGACGTCGCCAGCGGCATAGACACCCGGCACCGAGGTCGCCGTCGAATCGGGCGCTGTCCACAGATAGCCGTTCGGTTTCTGCTTGAGCTTGCCCTCGAACAGTTCCACCGCCGGCGCGTGGCCGATGGCGACGAAGACGCCATGGGTTTCCATCTCGGTGATCTCGCCGGTATGGACGTTCTTCAGCTTCACACCGGTCACCGCGGCCGGCAGCGCCGGGTTGGTCTTGGCGCCGACGATCTCGTCGAGCACGCTGTCCCAGACGAGCTCCACATTGTCCTTCTGGAACAGCCGGTCCTGCATGATGCGCTCGGCGCGCAGTTCGTCGCGGCGGTGCACCAGCGTCACCTTGCGCGCCAGATTGGACAGATAGAGCGCCTCTTCGACGGCGGTGTTGCCGCCGCCGACCACCACCACGTCCTTGTCGCGATAGAAGAAGCCGTCGCAGGTGGCGCAGGCCGAAACGCCGTAGCCCATGTATGTCTGCTCGCTTTCAAGGCCGAGCCACTTGGCCTGCGCGCCGGTGGCGATGATCAGCGTATCGCCCGTATAGACCGTGCCGCTGTCGCCGACCGCCCGGAACGGGCGTACACCCAGATCGACCTCGGTGATCACGTCGTGGCGGATGTCGGCGCCCACATGCTCGGCCTGAAGGCGCATCTGCTCCATCATCCACGGACCCTGCACCGGATCGGCATAGCCCGGATAGTTCTCGACCTCGGTGGTGATCATCAACTGGCCGCCCTGCTGCAGGCCGGCGACCATGACCGGCTTGAGCATGGCGCGCGCGGCATAGATGGCGGCGGTGTAGCCGGCCGGCCCCGAGCCGATGATGAGGACGGGTGAATGGACGGGCTGGGTCATGGCGGACATTCCGGATGGGAGAGTATCGGATTGCAGATAAGAAGCTCGTGGCCCCGATTGCAAGGGCGGGACGGGCTTCATCACAGGCTGGATGCGATGGCGGCGGGCGGAGCGGGCGACACGCGCGCCCGCGCTCCGGGGCGAAGGGACGGCCCGCCGCCGGCAGGCCCGCTGACCTAGACGAACTTGACGTCGTCGATCTCGTAACCGCGTGCGCCGCCGGGAGCCTGCACCTCGACCGAATCGCCGATGGTCTTGCCGATCAGCGCCCGGGCGATCGGCGAGGAGATCGAAATCTTGCCGGCCTTCACGTCGGCCTCCTGATCGCCGACGATCTGATAGACCTTCTCCTGCTCGGTGTCCTCGTCGATCAGCGTGACGGTGGCGCCGAACTTGACGATGTCGCCGCTCATCGCGCTGACATTGATCACGTCGGCGCGCGACAGAAGACCTTCCAGCTCGGAGATGCGGCCCTCATTGTGGCCCTGGGCCTCCTTGGCGGCATGATATTCGGCGTTCTCGGACAGGTCGCCATGGGCGCGCGCCTCGGCGATCGCCTCGATGATGCGCGGCCGTTCCTCCTGGGTGCGCCACCGCAGCTCTTCCTGCAGCTGGGCATGTCCCTGATGTGTCATCGGCACCTTGTTCATCACCATTCCCCAGTTCCGCGCCAGACCTCGAAAAGGCGCACGTTACCAAACAAAAGCGGCCCGCCAAGCAAAGAGCTTGCGAACCGCCGGTGTTCCCAGATCGCCCTTCATAGGCGATTTTCGGGGCGATTGTAAGTGGCAAACAGGGGCCGGCCTGGTGCAGGCTGGACGCAGCGGGAACCGGTATGCACGCAATGTCCGAAGTCCGAATGGCCAGCTTCAATCTGTGCAACTTCGCGCTGCCACGCGTCCACTGGCACCGGCGCGGGGCCGGCCGGACCTACACGGACGCCCAGTGGATGCAAAAGCGCCAATGGATCGCCGAAACACTCGCGGCGATCGACGCCGACATCGTCGCCTTCCAGGAGGTGGTTTCGGTCGATGCGCTGCGCGCACTTGCCGCCGAGGCCGGCTACGCGCATTTCGCCTGCGCGACCGAGCCGCGCTTTTCCAGGGACGACCCTGACATCTACGTCAATTCGACCGTCGCCATCGCGTCGCGCTTTCCGATCACGGCGAGCGCCGAGATCAAGACATTCGAGACGATCATCGACCAGACGCTGCTCGACCGCGCGGCGACCTATTCGCGCCGTCCCCTGCGCTGCGCCATCGACGTGCCAGGGCTCGGCGAGACGATCGTCTATGCGGCCCACTTCAAGTCGCAAGGGGCGCTGGTCCGCGACGCGACGATCGACGCGATCGCCGACTGGGACGAAAAGCTCGACCGGTTCTATGTCGAGCGCATGTATGCCGGCATCGACCAGGTGTCCAAGCGGGCGGCCGAGGCGGGCGCGATCTATCTGCAGGTGCGCGAGGATTTGCAGGCCGACATCGACAGGCCCGTGATCGTGCTCGCGGACCTCAACGACGGGCCCGGCTCGCACACGCTTGCGATCCTGACGCAGGCCCAGCCGATCGAGGACGGCATCGGCAGCGTGGACCTGGCCGACGTGCCGCCGGCCCACCGGTTCCGCCGCTACATCCACCGGCTCTATGACGCCTACGCCTTGCCGGCCCATGCCGACTTCGAGCGGCCGGTGACGTTTCACGCCGACCGGCGCTCGTCGGTGCTCGACTATGCGATCGTGTCGAACGGCCTGCACCCGCAAAACCCGAACGGGCGCGGCGCGGTGGTCGGCCATTCCGTGTTCGACGCCCATTTCGCCGCCGGCGCGCCGGCGGCGACCACCTCCGACCACGCGCCGGTGGTCGTGACGATCAGGGCGCGCCGGACGGAAGCGGGTTCACCCGTGATAGGCCTGTAGCGGCTTGACGCCCAGCTCCCCGCGGGCGAGCGCGGCGATCGCCTCGCCGGCCGCGACGGCGCCGGCAATGGTGGTGAAATAGGGCAGCTTGTGTTCGAGCGCAGCGCGCCGGAGCGATTTGGAATCCGACAGCGCCTTCTTGCCCTCGGTCGTGTTGATGACGAGCTGCACCTGCCGGTTGCGGATCGCGTCCTCGATGTGCGGACGCCCCTCGAGCACCTTGTTGATCTTCTTGGCGCCTACGCCGTTTTCGGCAAGAAAGCGCTGCGTGCCGCCGGTCGCCAGAACCGAGAAGCCGCGCGCCTCGAACAGCTTCGCGGTGGCGAGAATGCGCGGCTTGTCGTCGTCCCTGACCGAAATGAACACCGCGCCGGTCTTGGGCAGATCGGCGCCCGCCCCAAGCTGCGCCTTGGCGAACGCGATGGCGAAATCGTCATCGAGGCCCATCACCTCGCCGGTCGAGCGCATTTCCGGGCCCAGCAGCGTGTCGACGCCGGGGAATTTCGAGAAGGGGAACACCGCCTCCTTGACCGCGATGTGGGGCAGGGCGCCCGCGTCTGTCAGCCCGCCATAGGCACCGGCGGCATCGGACAGCTTTTCGCCGGCCATGATGCGCGCGGCGATCTTGGCGATCGGCCGGCCCACCGCCTTGGCGACGAACGGCACGGTGCGCGAGGCGCGCGGATTGACCTCGAGCACATAGACGATGCCGTCGCGGATGGCGAACTGCACGTTCATCAGGCCGCCGACGTTTAGCGCGCGCGCCAGCACGTTCGACTGCCGCTCGAGTTCGGCCACCATGTCGGCCGATAGCGAGTGCACCGGCAGCGAACAGGCGCTGTCGCCCGAATGGATGCCCGCTTCCTCGATATGCTCCATCACGCCGGCGACATGCACCTTCTCGCCGTCGCTCAGACAGTCGACATCGACCTCGATGGCGCCGGCCAGGTAGGTGTCGAACAGGAGCGGATTTGTGCCCAGCAGCGTGTTGATCTGGCCGGTCTTGTCGTTGGGATAGCGTGCCTTGATGTCCTCGGGGATCAGTTCGGGCACGGTGCCGAGCAGGTAGGAGTCGAGCGCTCCTTCGTCGCGGACGATCTGCATGGCCCGCCCGCCGAGCACGTAGGAGGGCCGCACCACCAGCGGAAAGCCGAGCTTGGCCGCGACCAGCCGCGCCTGCTCGACCGAATAGGCGATGCCATTGTCGGGCTGGGTCAGGTCGTGCTTGATCAGCAGCTTCTGGA
Organism: Roseitalea porphyridii; assembly: GCF_004331955.1. Taxonomy (NCBI): domain Bacteria; kingdom Pseudomonadati; phylum Pseudomonadota; class Alphaproteobacteria; order Hyphomicrobiales; family Ahrensiaceae; genus Roseitalea; species Roseitalea porphyridii. Next base: position 1,048,415 of record NZ_CP036532.1, read on the forward strand.
ACCGGTCGCGGTCCTCGGCCAGATCGATCGCGTCGGGCGCGGTGCCCAGGATCGGAATGCCGGCCTCTTCGAGCGCATTGGCGAGCTTGAGCGGGGTCTGCCCGCCGAACTGCACGATCACGCCGTGCAGCGTGCCCTTCGACTGCTCTACGGCAAGAATCTCCAGAACGTCCTCGACGGTCAGCGGCTCGAAGTAGAGCCGGTCGGACGTGTCATAATCGGTCGAGACCGTCTCGGGGTTGCAGTTGACCATGATCGCCTCGAAGCCCGCATCGGCGAGCGCGAAGGCGGCATGACAGCAGCAATAGTCGAACTCGATACCCTGGCCGATCCGGTTCGGCCCGCCGCCCAGGATCACCACCTTCCTGCGGTCGGAGACCTCCGCTTCCGAGCGCGGCTGGCCGGCGAACGGCATCTCGTAGGTCGAATACATGTACGCGGTGGGCGAGGCGAACTCGGCCGCGCACGTGTCGATGCGCTTGTAGACCGGATGGACATCGAGGCTCTGCCGGTGCGCCCGCACGTCGGCCTCATGCGCGCCGGTCAGCCCGGCGAGCCGCTGGTCGGAAAAGCCCATCGCCTTGAGCATACGCATGTTCGCCCCATCGCCGGGCAGCCCGTGCGCACGCACCCGCGCTTCTGTTGCAACGATCGCCTGCAACTGCTCTAGGAACCACATGTCGATGGCGCAGGCAGCATGGATCTCGTCGAGCGAAAAACCGAGCCGCATCGCCTGGGCGACCATGCGCAGCCGGTCCGGCGTCGGCGTGCCGAGCGCGGCGCGGATGGCGTTCTTGTCGTCGCCCTCGCCAAGGCCGGGGATTTCGATCTCGTCGAGCCCGGTCAGCCCGGTCTCAAGGCCGCGCAGCGCCTTCTGCAGCGATTCGGCGAAGGTCCGGCCGATCGCCATCACCTCGCCAACCGACTTCATCGCGGTGGTCAGGATCGGCTCGGCGCCGGGAAACTTCTCGAAGGCAAAGCGCGGGATCTTGGTGACGACGTAATCGATCGACGGTTCGAACGAGGCCGGCGTCGCCCCGCCGGTGATGTCGTTCTCGAGTTCGTCGAGCGTGTAGCCGACGGCCAGCTTGGCGGCGACCTTGGCGATCGGAAAGCCGGTCGCCTTGGAGGCCAGCGCCGACGAACGCGAAACGCGCGGGTTCATCTCGATGACCACGAGCCGCCCGGTGTCCGGGTTGACGGCGAACTGCACGTTCGACCCGCCCGTCTCCACGCCGATCTCGCGCAGCACCGCGATCGAGGCGTTGCGCATGATCTGGTATTCCTTGTCGGTCAGCGTCAGCGCCGGCGCGACGGTGATCGAATCGCCCGTATGCACGCCCATCGGATCGACATTCTCGATCGAGCAGATGATGATGCAATTGTCGTCGCGATCGCGGACGACCTCCATCTCGTACTCTTTCCAGCCCAGCACGCTCTCGTCGATCAGCACCTCGGTCGTCGGCGACGCATCGAGGCCGCGCTCGACAATCTCGAAGAATTCCGAGCGGTTGTAGGCGATCCCGCCGCCGGTGCCGCCGAGCGTGAAGGACGGACGGATGATCGCCGGCAGGCCGACCTCATCGAGCGCCTGGGCGGCAAGGCCCATCGCGTAGGTCATGTAGCGCTGCTTGCGGTCGGACGTGCCGTCCCGCCATTCGAGTTCGAGCGCGTCCAGCGCCGCGTCGAGCGCCTCGCCCGACAATTTATCGCGCAGCACCTTGCGCCGCGCCTCGTGCGCGCTGCGGTCCTTCTCCTTGATGTCGGAGGCGTTGACCAGCACCGAGCGCGGGCTTTCGAGCCCGATCCGGTCCATGGCCTCCCGGAACAGCTTGCGGTCCTCGGCCTTGTCGATGGCCTCGGGCGTGGCGCCGATCATCTCGACGCCCCAGCGTTCGAGTACGCCCATGGCTTTCAGCGAAAGCGCCGTGTTGAGCGCCGTCTGCCCGCCCATCGTCGGCAGCAGTACCATCGTCTCGTCGGGGCGTTCCCTGCGCTCGCGCTCGATGATCTTGGCGACCACTTCGGGCGTGATCGGCTCGATATAGGTCGCATCGGCCAGTTCCGGATCGGTCATGATCGTGGCCGGGTTCGAGTTGACCAGAACGATCCGGTAGCCTTCCTCCTTCAGCGCCTTGCAGGCCTGGGTTCCCGAATAGTCGAACTCGCAGGCCTGGCCGATGATGATCGGCCCCGCGCCGATGATGAGGACGGAGTCGATGTCGGTGCGCTTCGGCATGGGTTTCGGGCTCTCACTTGCACACAAACGCCGGTCGGTACGGCCGGCCGGCGCAGGTGTCGAACGGAACTGTCAGGCTGGCCGTGGCCTATAGGACATGGCGCGCCCGATGTAACCCCCGGTCGGTGCGAAATGCGTGCATGATGTCGAGCCGCTTCGTTGCCATGCCGGTCACGATCAGCGGCGACCAAAACCGGGGCGGCGTGGTCCGTGATGGTGCGGGCGTTGCGGGGTCGGCTCGCGCGGCGCATCGGTGCTGCTGCCCGGCGCCGCCCGGTCGCCGGCGGCCCGCTCCCCGCCATCGGCGGCCGGCCCGATCGGAGTGACGACCTGATGCTTTGCGAGCGCGGTCGGAGAGGGTTCGGACGTGAAGGCGACGCCGCATTCCTGTCCGCGGATCCACCGCCGCGCGCAGTCGATCTGGATGCCGTCGACGGGAATGTGCAGGATGAAGCGTTCGGGAATGATCGCCATCGCCTCGAACTTCAGCCGGGCGCCGGTATCGGAAAGGTCACGGATCACGCATGCGATCGCGCTCGTCTGCGGGTTTTCCTGAGCGAAACCTTGTTTGAGCACGCGCTGGCGCCTCGTCGCGCGCTTGTGCTCATTGTCCGTATCACCGAAATCGTCGCTCGGAGGGTCGGCCAAGTCCTCTGCCTCGGGTCGGAAATGTGATCGATTCGGGACCATGATTAGCGCCTGCCTTACGCTACGGCAAGACGATCGCCGCGCGTCCGCGGGTACGACGGGTCTTGTCAGCCCGCCGCCCCGGCAAGGAACGCGGCCGTCTGGTCGTCTGCCGGAAAGAACAGTTCGAGCTTGACGTCGGCAAGCGCCATGTCCTCGGCCGAGCCGAAATGGCTGATCGTCGAAAAAAGCGACAGCACCCGTCCACCAAGCCGCAGCCGCATCGCGATGAAAGGCGGCATCGTCGCGCCCGCGGGCACATCGCGCTTGGGCAGCACCGCTTCGAGCCGTGCGGCGGCCGCATCGAGATCCGCATCGCCACCAAGGTGGAGGGCTTCGGTGCGCAACCTCAAGACGATATGCCAGGCGACCTCGCGCCAGTTCTCGATCAACGTTTCGAGGCGGGCGGGGTCGCTGAACAGGCCGAGAAGATCGGCCGGCGTTCCGTCGATGCCGGCGCCGGCGAGCATGGCCCTGGCCGGACCGTTCGCGCACACGACCTGCCAGCGGCGGTCCAGCGCGAGGCCGGGGTAGGGCGCATGGCGTTCGAGCATCCATGCGATCGCCGCGCGCACCGGGCCCATTTCCGCATCGTCAAGCGGCCGGGCTGCATAGGCGGAGGCGAAGCCGGCAGCGTTGAGGAGCGTGTTGCGGGCCGCATGCGGCACGCCGAGAAACTCCGACAGATGGACGACCATCGTTCGGCTCGGCCGCGCCCGCCCGGTTTCCAGAAACGAGATGTGGCGGGCCGACACGTTGGCCATCAGGGCAAGGTCGAGCTGGCTTACCCGCCGCCTTTGCCGCCAGCTTCGCAGCATCGGTCCGAAACCGGTCTCGGCGGCGACGGGCGTGATCGTCTCCAAACGGCATCTCCCGGGCGAGGCGTTGCGCGACATTAGCGCGCCAGGCCGCACCGGTCACTTACCTGCCGGGTAATTGCGGGGCGTCGCCAGACGGCGATAGGCCGGGCGCATTCAACCCAAGGAGGTGGCAATGATCGTCAATGTCAGTCTGCTCAAGTTCGGTGCCGTGCTGCTCATCGGCTTCGGCGTCCTGTTCGTCCTGTCGGTCTGGCCCCCGCTGGCCGTGCCGCTGACTCTGCTGGTCGACCTTTTCGCCTGGCCGCTCGATGGCGGGCAGACCCTTGCGGCCGAAGCGACGCGGCTCGCGCTCGCGATCGGCGGCGGCGTGCTCGCCGGGTGGGGCGCGATGATCTGGCTGATCGCCACGCACCTTGGCGAACGCGAGCCGGAACTGGCGCGCAGCCTCGTGCTCGGCCCGGTGGTGGTCTGGTTCGTGCTCGACTGTCTGGGCTCCGTCGCCGCCGGCGTGCCGCTCAACGTGCTGCTGAACATCGGCTTTCTGGCGCTGTTCTTCGCCGCGTTCCGTGGCGCGGCCAAGCCCCGGCAGGCTTAGGTTCCGGCAGTTTGGGGGCTTTGACGACGGCCTGCTCGCGGCCGTCGCCTCAGCGCTCGGCGAGGGCGGGTTCGCCCCGGCGGGCGCGGATCAGGTTGGCAAAGCGCTTGAACAGATAGTGGCTGTCCTGAGGGCCGGGCGAGGCCTCAGGATGGTGCTGGACGGAGAAGACCGGCTTGCCGTCCACCGCGATGCCGCAGTTCGATCCGTCAAACAGCGACACATGGGTCTCGGTGACGCCGCCGGGCAGGCTGTCGCCGTCGACGGCGAAGCCGTGGTTCATCGAGACGATCTCGACCTTGCCGGTGGTGTGATCCTTGACCGGATGGTTGGCGCCGTGATGGCCCTGGTGCATCTTCACGGTCTTGCCGCCTAGCGCCAGCGCCAGCATCTGGTGGCCAAGGCAGATGCCGAACAGCGGAATGCCGGTCTCGATCAGCTTGCCGATCACCGGGACGGCATATTCGCCCGTCGCGGCGGGATCGCCCGGCCCGTTGGACAGGAAGATGCCATCGGGCTCGTGCGCCAGCACCTCCTCGGCGGTCGAGGAGGCCGGCATCACGGTCACCTTCGCGCCGAGCCCAGACAGAAGCCGCAGAATGTTGCGCTTGACGCCATAGTCGATGGCGACGATGTGCATCGTCGGTTCGTCGGCCGCGCCATAGCCTTCATCCCATACCCAGGGCGTCTCGCTCCATGACGCGCTCTGACCCGAGGTCACCTCCTTGGCAAGGTCCAGGCCGACGAGCCCGCTCCAGCCGGCGGCCCGCGCCTTGAGCGCCTCGATGTCGAATTCGCCGGAGGGCTCGTGCGCGATCACCGCGTTTGGCACGCCGTTAGCCCGGATGTGCGCCGTCAGTGCGCGCGTGTCGATGCCGGAAAGCCCGATGATGCCGCGCGCCTTCAGCCAGGCGTCGAGATGGCCGGTCGACCGGTAGTTGGAGGGTTCGGTGATCGATGCCTTGAACACCGCGCCGACCGCGCCGGCACGCCGCGCCGGGGTCAGGTCCTCGATGTCCTCGTCATTGGCGCCGACATTGCCGATGTGCGGGAAGGTGAAGGTGACGATCTGGCCCGCATAGGACGGATCGGTCAGGATCTCCTGATAGCCGGTCAGCGCCGTGTTGAAGCAGACCTCGGCTTCGACGGCACCGGTGGCGCCGAAACCCTTGCCTTCGAGCACCGTGCCGTCAGCCAGCACCAGGACCGCGGTCGCAGGTTCCGTGCTCCAAGGCGCGGGCGCGCCGCTTCCATCGATCGCAGACATCATGGTCACACTCTTTGCAGGGCCGTGGCGGGGTCATTCCGGCGGTGGCTTGCCGACATCGCTCGCAAACACCATATTGAGCGCGAACGCAACCGAACCCCGTCCTCGCCAGTTGGTGACGCGGCGTCAGCGTTCAAGGCCCGCGCGGGCAGCGCGCGAAGAAGATGGCGGTCGCGCAAAATGTGGATCGTCGAGTTTTGTCAATTGAAATCAAGGCTTTGTCAGTTGGATTGGAGGCTTGCATGGCGCAGGCGCCCCGGCTATCCTTCACGAAGCTTTACCGGGAGTTCGACATGCGTGAAGCCATTCATGCTGCGTTGAAGGAAGCTCAGAGTTCACAGGACAAATGCCGGATATCGGTGCTGCGGCTGATCGCGGCAGCGGTCAAGGACCGCGATCTTGCCAATCGCAATGCGGGCAAGGATCCGGTCTCCGACAAGGAAATCCTGAACATCCTCGCCAAGATGATCGAACAGCGCAAGGCGTCGGCCGGCGACTACGAACAGTCCGGCCGGCTCGAACTGGCCGATCAGGAACGCTACGAATCGAAGGTGATCGCCGAATTCCTGCCCGCCCAGTTGGGCGAGGACGAGGTCAAGCAGGCCTGTGCCGCGGTCGTCGAGGACACCGGCGCCGAGGGCCTGCGCGACATGGGCAAGTGCATGAACAAGCTCAAGAAGCAGTTCCCCGGCCAGATGGACTTCACCAAGGCTTCAGGCATCGTGCGCGGCATGCTGCGCTGAGGCCGGCCGCGGCTGTGGACAAGTAGAACCCGTTTGCATGCCGGCGCCCGCGCCCCTTAAGTAAACCCTGATTGAAGCCCGGCCCGCTTGGTGGCACGGGCAGAACCCTTGCCGGGGCGGATAGCCGTGCGCTTCTCACAGTCCTTTCTTGATGAAGTCCGCGACCGCGTTCCGATCTCGGACGTGATCGGCCAGCGCGTCACCTGGGACAAGCGCAAGACCAACACGTCTCGTGGCGACTACTGGGCCTGCTGCCCGTTCCACGGCGAGAAGACGCCGAGCTTTCACTGCGAGGACAGGAAAGGCCGCTACCACTGCTTCGGCTGCGGCGTTTCCGGAGACCATTTCCGCTTTCTGACCGAACTCGACGGCATGGCCTTTCCGGAGGCCGTCGAGCGGGTCGCGGCGATGGGTGGTGTCGCCCTGCCGGCGCCCGATCCGGAGGCCGAGAAGCGCGAGCGCCAGCGCGCCACCCTTTATGACGTCATGGAGGAGGCTGCGAAGTTCTTCGAGACCCAGCTTCAGATGCAGGCCGGCGCCGCCGCCCGCGCCTATCTGCGCGACCGCGGACTGACCCCGCCGACGATCGGCAAGTTCCGCCTTGGTTATGCGCCGGGCAGTCGCAACGCGCTCAAGAGCCATCTGGCCGAAAAGGGCGCGACGAAAGAGCAGATCGAGCAATGCGGGCTTGTCGTGCACGGCGAGGACATCGCGGTTTCCTATGACCGGTTCCGCGACCGCATCATGTTCCCGATCGAGGACGCGCAGGGCCGCGTGATCGCCTTCGGCGGCCGTGCCATGTCTGCCGACGTGCCGGCCAAGTACATGAACTCGCCCGAGGGTCCGCTCTTCCACAAGTCGGATGTGCTCTACAATTTCCGCCGCGCGCGCCAGGCGGCCGCCCGTGGCGGCACGATCGTCGCGGTCGAGGGCTATATGGACGTGATCGCCCTTGATCAGGCCGGTTTCGGCAATGCGGTTGCCCCGCTCGGCACGGCGCTGACCGAGAGCCAGCTCGCCAGGATCTGGCGCGTGACCGGAGAGCCGGTGCTGTGCTTTGACGGCGACCAGGCGGGCCTCCGCGCCGCCTACCGAACGCTTGAACTGGCCTTGCCGGAACTCAAGCCCGGCCGGACCGTCCGCTTTGCGCTTCTGCCAGACGGCAAGGACCCCGACGATCTCGTCGGCGAGGGCGGCGGCGAAGCGTTCGAGGCGGTGATGAGCCAGGCGCGCACCGCCGCGGACATGCTCTGGCTGCGCGAGACTGGCGGGCGCAGTTTCGACACGCCCGAACGGCGCGCCCAGCTCGAAGCATCGCTGCGCGAGGCGACCGGCCGTATCGGCGACGAAAGCGTCCGCCGTCACTATGCGCAGGACATGCGCGAGCGCACCGACGCCTTCTTCGGCGTCCCGGACAGGTCTGGCCGTTCCGACCGGTCCGGCGCAGGGAGGGGCCAGCCCGGCCGGCCGGCGCGCGGCCGCCTTGCCGTCTCCGAACGGCTTACCCGCTCCCGGTTGCTGGCGCCCAAAGCATCCAACGATGCCATTCCGCTGCGCGAGGCCGCGCTCCTCAGCGCGGTGATGTGCCACCCCGACCTGATGGCCGACCATTTCGATGCGTTCACCGGCCTCGTGTTCGACAGTGCGAACCTTGGTGCCCTGCGCGGCGCCTTGCTGGAGGCGCAGGCCGAAACGGGCGCACGCCAGCGCGCCGAGCTTCTGGCGCATTCCGCATGCAGGGCACACGCGTCCACGATCGAGGCCGTCGATGCCGCCGTCCGTCGTGCCCGTCTCTGGGTGTTCACGCAGGAGGCGGCCTACGAGGACGCCCGCCATGCGTTCGCGCAGGCCATGCAACTGCACGCACGTTCGCGCGGCCTGTCGCGCGAACTGCGGGCGGCCGAGGCGGCGCTTGCCGACGATCCCACCGAAGTCAATTACAACCGGCTCGTTTCGGTGCAGCAGAAGCTGCGCCAGGAGCAGGGTCTCGACGCGCTGATCGAAGGTTTCGGCATGCCCTCGGGGCGGCCGGTCAAGAGTTTCTGACCTTCGCCGGACCGCGTTTTTTTCCGCCCGACTCGCTTGACGGGCGCAAAAAACGCGGGAATCAGCTCAATTGGGGAAGTTTGCGCGCACGGCCGGGATTGGAATCTGGCCCGCGATGACTATCTCACCGGCTAGTCATGGAATTCAGCGGGCTCGGGGACAGCTGAAGCATTACGGTTAATCGGCGATTAAGCACGGCCCGCTAGGTGATGGAATCGGGTCTTCCCGGGCCGCGTTCGAACCGACGGCGCCAAGGGCGCGCAGGATGGCGCAGCACATGCGTCCATCATGGAGTAAAGGCAATCAATGGCGACCAAAGAAAAAGAGAACAGCGAAGCTGAAGCGCCGGCAGAGGCGGGACCCGATGGTCCGCTTCTGGACCTGAGCGCGGACAGCGTCAAGAAGCTCATCCGGACCGCCAAGAAGCGCGGCTATGTCACCATGGACGAGCTCAATGCCGTGTTGCCCTCGCAGGAGGTGACCTCCGAGCAGATCGAGGACACCATGGCGACGCTCTCGGACATGGGCATCAACGTCATCGAGGATGACGAGGTCGAACAGAACGACGACGACGAGGGCAGCACCTCCACCGAGGTCACCACCTCGACCGGCTCCGCCGTCGCCACGACCGCCAAGAAGAAGGAACCGACCGACCGGACCGACGATCCGGTGCGGATGTATCTGCGCGAGATGGGCGCGGTGGAACTGCTGTCGCGCGAGGGCGAGATCGCCATCGCCAAGCGCATCGAGGCCGGCCGCGAGACGATGATCGCCGGGCTCTGCGAAAGCCCGCTGACCTTCCAGGCGATCATCATCTGGCGTGACGAGTTGCTCGAGGGCAACATCCTCCTGCGCGACATCATCGATCTGGAGGCCACCTATGCCGGCCCCGAGGCCAAGCAGGCGCCGAAGGTGCCCACGCCCGAGGAGATCGAGCAGGCCCGCAAGGAGCGCGAGGAGAAGGAACGCGCCCTGCGCCAGCCGCGCCGCCACGACGACATCACCGATGTCGGCGGCGAGGGGCAGGAAGAGGACGACGACGAGGAAGACGAGGTCAACCTGTCGCTGGCGGCCATGGAGGCCGAGCTGCGCGACGACGTCATGGCCTCGTTCGACAAGATCGCCAGCATCTATGCCAAGCTGCGCAAGCTGCAGGACCAGCAGGTCGAGAACGCGCTCGCCGACGGCGAGATGCTGACCTCCTCGCAGAAGCGCCGCTACAAGCAGCTCCAGGACGAACTGATCGAGCAGGTCAAGCTGCTGTCGCTCAACAACCAGCGCATCGACGCGCTGGTCGAGCAGCTCTACGCGATCAACAAGCGCCTGATGCAGAACGAGGGCAAGCTGCTTCGCCTCGCCGAAAGCTACGGCGTCGGCCGCGAGGAGTTCCTCAAGCAGTACCAGGGCACCGAACTGGACCCGAACTGGCTCGAGGGCGTCGGCAAGCTCGGCTCGCCCGCCTGGTCGGAGTTCTCCGCCAAGGAGCGCGCCCGCGTCGCCGAAATCCGCGCCGAAATCCAGGAACTGGCCACCGAGACCGGCATCTCGATCCCCGAGTTCCGGCGGATCGTCAACCGCGTCCAGAAGGGCGAGCGCGAAGCTTCGATCGCCAAGAAGGAAATGGTCGAGGCGAACCTGCGGCTCGTCATCTCGATCGCCAAGAAATACACCAACCGCGGCCTGCAGTTCCTCGACCTGATCCAGGAAGGCAACATCGGCCTGATGAAGGCGGTCGACAAGTTCGAGTATCGCCGCGGCTACAAGTTCTCGACCTATGCGACCTGGTGGATCAGGCAGGCGATCACCCGCTCGATCGCCGACCAGGCCCGCACGATCCGCATTCCGGTGCACATGATCGAGACGATCAACAAGATCGTGCGCACGTCCCGGCAGATGCTGCACGAGATCGGCCGCGAACCGACGCCCGAGGAACTGAGCGAAAAGCTCGCCATGCCGCTCGAAAAGGTGCGCAAGGTCCTCAAGATCGCCAAGGAACCGATCAGCCTCGAAACGCCGGTCGGCGACGAGGAAGACAGCCATCTGGGCGACTTCATCGAGGACAAGGGCGCGGTTCTGCCCATCGACGCGGCGATCCAGGCGAACCTGCGCGAGACGACGACGCGTGTGCTCGCCTCGCTCACCCCGCGCGAGGAGCGCGTTCTGCGCATGCGCTTCGGCATCGGCATGAACACCGACCATACGCTGGAAGAAGTCGGCCAGCAGTTCTCGGTGACCCGCGAGCGCATCCGCCAGATCGAGGCCAAGGCGCTGAGAAAACTCAAGCACCCGAGCCGCTCCCGGAAACTGCGCAGCTTCCTCGATCAGTGATCGTTCGACGAACCCGGCCATCGGCCGGGTTCTTCATTTTGCGGGATGTGGTAGGATCGCCCCATGAACATCCGCGTCACAGATGCCGCCGAGGGGCTCAAGCGCCGTGCCTTCACGGTCGATGACATCTGGCGCATGGTCGAGACTGGCATCATCGCTCCCGGCGAACGCTTCGAACTGATCGGCGGGGAGATCGTGCCCATGTCGCCCAAGGGGATCCGCCATGAGCGGTTCAAGGCCTGGTTGAACAGGCAATTGGTCAAAGGCCTGCCCGATCACCTGATGACGATCCCCGAGACGACCTTCTACCTGTCCGACGACACGTTCATCGAACCGGACTTCGTCGTCTATCCGGCCGACAGCGGGCTGGAGAGGCTGTCGCCCGAAACCTGCCTGCTTGCCGTCGAGATCGCCGACTCGTGGCTTGCCTACGATCTCGGCCGCAAAGCGCGCCTTTATGCCGAGTTCGGCATCGGTGAGTTGTGGGTCTTCGATGTCAACGACATGGCCATCACCATCCATCGCGACCCCGCAAACGAAGCCTTTGCCTCGATCGAACGGACGGGCTTCGACACCCGCTTGACGCCGGCCCGGCTCGACGGATTCGCGCTCGATCTTTCGGATTATCGCGGCGGCTAATCGGTCGGCTCGTCCGCTGCGAGGATCGTGGCCAGGCTTTCCCGGACGCCAACGATTTCATCCCGCCCGAGACGCCCTGCCACGCGGATGATCCGGGAGGCCTCGATCACTGCGATCTTCGCCGCCCTGATGCGCGAGGGAACGGGCAGGCCGCAGGCGGCATGGTCGGTGATCTCGGTATCACCGGGCCATTGCTGGCTGGTCGAGGTGATCATGACGACCCACGTAAGCCCCGTTGCGCGATGAAACGCATCGTTCGACACGACAAGCGCCGGACGGCGTTTCTCGGCGAGGCGATCGGCATAGGGAAACGGCAGGACGACGACATCCCATTGCGCCGCGATAACGTCATAGGCCTTCATAGGCCTTGTCGTCTTCGGCGCTGGACCACTCGGTGAAGACGGCGAACGGATCGTCCTCGGCACTGCCGGCCTTCTCAATGACGATGCCGGCTAGCGTCTTTCGGTAGCGAAGGCGGTCGCCGGGCTTGAGCCCGAGCAGGTCACGCACCTGGCGCGGGATGACCGTCTGGCTCTTCGACGTGATTTTCGAGAAGACTGAAGTCATGACGGTAAGATAGCTTACCGTCTTACTCAGTTCAATCGCCCGACACCTGCACGGGTGGTAACCGCCAATCGATCGGCGTTAGGCCCTGTTGCTCGAGAAACCGGTTCGCCTGCGAGAACGGCCTGGAGCCGAAAAAGCCGTTGTGCGCAGAAAGCGGCGAGGGATGCGGCGCTTTCAGGACGAGATGCCTGGACCGGTCGACGAACGCCGCTTTCTTCTGCGCGTACGAGCCCCACAGGATGAAGACGGCGGGCGTCTCGCGTGCGTCGACAAGCCGGATCACCGCATCCGTGAAGCGCTCCCAACCGCGTCCGCGATGGCTGGCTGCCTGATGCGCCTCGACCGTCAGCACTGCATTGAGCAGCAGAACGCCCTGTCCGGCCCAGTGCTCGAGATTGCCATGGTCCGGCGGCGCGATGCCGAGATCGTCCTGCAATTCCTTGTAGATGTTGACGAGCGAGGGCGGGATGCGCACGCCCGGCCGCACCGAAAAGCACAGGCCATGCGCCTGTCCCGGCCCGTGATAGGGGTCCTGGCCCAGGATCACGACGCGCACCTTGTCGAGCGGTGTTGCGTCGAGCGCGTGGAACCATTCACCGCCGGGCGGAAAGATGCGTTTGCCCGCAGCCTTCTCGGCAACGAGAAACCGTTTGAGATCGGCCATGTAGCCGCTTTCGAACTCGTCCCTGAGCGGCTCGCGCCAGCTTTCGTCCAGCTTGATGTCGGCCATTGTGCGCATCCTGGTCCCCGGGTCATAGTGCGACCGAACGTCGATCCAAGCCAACCGGCCCCGCAGCCTGTCGGCCGAATTCCACAGCCAAACCATGCCGCTCGATCAGCTGACCATCCAGACAACCGGCCCGGGCCTTTACGAATTCACCGACCGGGTGGAGGATTTCGTGCGCGGCCAGGCCGCAAGCGACGGGCTGCTGACGGTCTTCGTGCGGCATACTTCGTGCTCGTTGCTGATCCAGGAGAATGCCGACCCGGACGTCCAGCGCGACCTGCAGGCGTTCTTTTGCCGGCTCGCGCCCCCGACCAGCGATCCGGCGATGGACTTCATCGTCCACCGGGCCGAGGGGCCTGACGACATGCCCGCCCATATCCGCGCCGCGCTGACCCAGACCTCGCTCGGCATTCCGGTCGCCGACGGCCGGATGTTGCTTGGGACCTGGCAGGGCCTCTATCTGTTCGAGCATCGCGACCGTCCGCACCGTCGCCAGATCGTGCTGCATCTGGCCGCTGACGCACCGTGAAACCGATGCTATATTCACCTCCATGACCGTGCATGTGACCCAAGCCGCCGAAGGCCTGCCGCGCCGCCCCTTCACCATCGCCGATGTCGAGCGGATGGTGGAGATCGGCGTGATCGGCCGCGACGAGCGGTTCGAACTGATCGGCGGGGAGATCGTGCCGATGTCGCCCAAGGGTATCCGCCACGAGCGGTTGAAGCAGTGGCTCGCCACGTGGCTCTACACGAACCTGACGCCCGACTATCAAGTCATCCCGGAGACCACCTTCCGCCTGTCGGACGACACCTATCTGCAGCCCGATTTCATCGTCTACGGCAAGGACACCGATCTGGCCGATCTGCGCGGCGACACCTGCCTTCTGGCCATCGAGATCGCCGATTCCAGCCTTGCCTACGATCTCGGCCACAAGCCGGCGATCTATGCCGGCTTCGGCGTGCGCGAGATGTGGGTGATCGACGTCAGGAGCCTTCAGACCCACGTCCACCGCGACCCGACGCCGACCGGCTATCGCACCGTCTTTCAAAGGTCGCCCGAGGATCGCCTGACCGCCCTGGCAATCCCGGGCCATGTATTGATGCTCGCCGGCTACGCCTGATCAGGCCGGACGCGGCACCTTCGGCACCCCGTACTGGCATTCGAGCGCCTCGCGGTCCCAGTTGCCGTGGTCGGCAGCGGCGACATAGGTGCTGTCAAGGAAATCAAGTAGTACGGCGTCGGGATCGGGCGCGGCGCGCACCGCCGCATAGGGCAGCACGAACTCCTGCAACTGGTCGTGCCAGTATCCCTGCTCGGGCGCGATTTCCGCCCCGGCCATCCCATCGGGTGTCGGGTAGGCGTAGGAGAAGAACATCGCTTCCTCGACGCCGTTGCCGCCCGGCCAGAAGCCGGCGGACGAGACCTCGTGCGAATAGGCTTCGCGGGTCACGGCGTCCGGCAAGGCGGGAAATCCGCCCGGATGCGGTGGAGCATCGCGGCCCGAAAAACGCGTCACCGCAAGATCGAAGCTGCCCCAGAAGAAATGCACCGGCGAGACCTTGCCCAGGAAGCCCGACCGGAAGCGGGTGAACACACGCACGATGTCGACCATCGACCGCCAGAAGTCGGCGGCCTGGTCGGGGTCGTAGGCACCCGGTTCGGTCTGATCGGAGAACGGCACCGGGTCCGGCACCTCGTTCGGGCTTCCGTGAAAGTCCGACGGCGCGCCGGCCTGCTTAAGCGCCGCAATGAAGGCGGCATGGAACTGCGCGACCGGCATGGGCTCGAGCGGCACGGTCGCCACCGCGCCTTCGGTGCTCGTCACCGTCAGCCGATGGTCGAGGAAATCGAACCGAACCTCGAACCCGGCCGCCGGTGTCGTCACCAGCGAAGTCGTCAGCCCTCGGGCGTCGACATAGAGCGGCACCTGCCAGGAATGGTTCACCCACGGCGTGTTGGCGAGGCGGAACTTGCCGACCATCTGGGTCCACATGTGAAGGCTTTGCCCGGTCGGGGCAAAGGCTGGATAGTCGAGGTCGGGCCAGGCTGACATGGTCATCTCCAGTGGAACGAGGTTACGCTACGACCGGCGCTGCGCCACGGCAAACTGCCGCGATAACGCAGTTGTTATCGGCCGCCGTGCGGGATGCGGCGATCTCCGCCATGTTGGCAACAGATTCAGCGCGTTATACGGTCCCGATTGTTCAATCTCAGGAGACTTCGCCGATGGCCGCTGCGCACGTTCTTTCCCGCCGTTCGACCCTCGCCGCCCTTGCCGGTGCGCCGCTCGCCCTTTCGGTGTTCGGCCTTCCGGCATTCGCCCAGTCGGCTCCTCAGCCGGAAGGCGAGGTCGACATGGAAAAACTGCTCGAGCCCGGCCCGCTTCCCGAGATGGTCAAGGGCGATGCCGATGCGCCCGTGACGATCGTCGAATATGCCTCGATGACCTGCGGTCACTGCGCCAACTTCCACAACAATGCCTGGCCAGAACTGAAGGAAAAGTACGTCGACACCGGCAAGGCGCGCCTCGTGCTGCGCGAATTCCCGTTCGACCCGCGCGCCGCAGCTGCCTTCATGCTCGCTCGCTGCGCCCCCAACGACGGCTATTTCCCGATGATCGACGTGCTGTTCAAGCAGCAGGCACAGTGGGCGCGTGCCGAAAATGCCCGCCAACCGCTCGAAAACATCGCCAAGCTGGCCGGTTTTACACAAGAGAGCTTCGAGGCATGCTTGACCGACCAGCAGCTTCTGAATGATGTCAATGCCATTCGCCAGCGCGGTGCCGAGGAATTCGGCGTCAATGCGACGCCCACATTCTTCATCAACGGCAGCAAGTACACCGGAGCGCTCTCGGTTGAAGAGATGTCGGCCATCATCGATCCGCTCCTCTGAGGGCCTCTGGGCGCCCCCCGGCCTGCATGGCGGGGGCGCTTGAAATGCGTTTTGAGAAGCTGCGCCTGACGGGCTTCAAGAGCTTCGTCGAACCGACCGAATTCATCATCGAAGGTGGGCTGACCGGCGTTGTCGGCCCGAACGGCTGCGGCAAGTCGAACCTTGTCGAGGCGCTGCGCTGGGTGATGGGCGAAAGCTCATACAAGAACATGCGTGCCTCGGGGATGGACGACGTCATCTTCTCGGGCTCGGCCACGCGCCCTTCGCGCAACATGGCCGAGGTCTCGCTGTTCCTCGACAATGCCAGTCGCACCGCGCCCGCCGCCTTCAACGAAGACGACAAGCTGCAGGTCACCCGCCGCATCGAGCGCGAGGCGGGGTCGGCCTACAAGATCAACGGCCGCGACGCGCGCGCCCGCGACGTCCAGCTTCTGTTCGCCGACCAGTCGACCGGCGCCCGCTCGCCCTCCATGGTCGGGCAGGGGCGCATCGGCGAACTGATCCAGGCCAAGCCACAGGCCCGCCGGGCGCTGCTCGAGGAAGCCGCCGGCATCTCCGGGCTGCATTCGCGTCGGCACGAGGCCGAACTGCGCCTGCGTGCCGCCGAGACCAATCTCGAACGGCTCGACGATGTGGTCGCCGAACTCGAAAGCCAGATTGAAAGCCTCAAGCGTCAGGCCCGCCAGGCCAACCGGTTCCGCACGCTGTCGCGCGACATCCGCGCCGCCGAGGCAACGTTGCTGCACCTGAAGTGGGCGCAGGCGAAGACCGTCGAGGCCGATGCCCAGTCGGCCCTGTCGGCCGCCACCGCTCAGGTTGCAGAGCGTGCGCAGCAGCAGATGGAGGCTGCCCGACTTCAGGCCATCGCCCAGAAGGCCCTGCCACCTCTTCGCGAAGCCGAGGCCGAGACGGCCGCCGCCCTTCAGCGCTTGACCATCGCGCGCGACCAGATCGACGCCGAGGTCGAGCGGCTGGCCGCCCGCAGGCGCGAATATGAGCAGCGCCTCGAACAGCTCGGCGCGGACATGGCGCGCGAACGCCGGCTGACCGAGGAAAATGCCGGCATGGTCGCCGCGCTCGACGCGGAGAACGCCGAACTTGTCACGGCCGAAGAGGGCGAGGAGGCGCGTGAAGCCGAACTGGCCGGCAAGGTCGAGCAGGCGCGGCAGGCGCTCGAGAAGAGCGAGGCCGAACTGGCGCGGGCGACCGAGGCGCGTGCCGAGACGGCGGCCCTGCGTACCCAGCTCGAGCGCCGCATCCGCGAGACGACCGAACGCCGCGATCGGCTGACACGCGATCGCGAGCGCGCCAAGGCCGAATTGGAAGCGATCGGAGCGCGTATCGCCACGCTGGCCGACCCCGCCGAGAAGCAGGCCGCGGTGGAGACGGCGGATGCGGGCGTCGCGACCGCCGAGCGCGGCGTGAGCGAGGCCGAGCAGGCCGTCCAGACGGCCCGTGCCGCCCAGAGCGCGCTGCAGCCCGACCTTGCGGCCGCACGCGACGCGCTGTCGGCGCTCGAGGCCGAAGCGCGGACCATCGCCAGGCTGCTCAATGCCGGTGATGCGGGCCTGTTTCCCGGCGTCATCGAATCGCTTGCGGTCTCCAAGGGCTATGAGACCGCGCTTGGCGCGGCGCTTGGTGACGATCTCGAAGCGTCGCTGGATGCTTCAGCCAGCGTTCACTGGGCCGGCGCCGAGATCGCCGAGGGCGACCCGCGCCTGCCGGACGGATGCACGCCGCTTGCCGACCATGTGCGCGGCGCGCCCGCTCTTGCGCGCCGGCTGGCGCAGATCGGAATCGTCGCCGACGACGAGGAGGGGGCCGCGCTTGCCGAAGCCCTGCGGCCGGGGCAGCGGCTCGTCACGCGCGAGGGCGCGCTGTGGCGCTGGGACGGCTATCGCGCGGCCACCGATGCGCCGACCGCTGCCGCGCAGCGGCTCGCCCACAAGAACAGGCTCGCCGAACTTGAAGGCGAAATCGAAAACGCCCGCCAAAGGCTCGATGCCCTGAAGGCCGGCGCATCCACCGCCGAAGCGGAAACCGCCGCCGCCGTTGCGGCCGAAAAGGCGGCCCGTGAAGCCGTCCGCAAGGCGCAGGGCGACGCCCGTGCCGCCCGCGAGGCGCTCGCCGAAGCCGAGCGCGCGTCCGGCGAGCTGGCCCGGCGTCGCGCCGTCCTCGACGAGAACCGGCAGCGGCTGGACGCCGACCATGCCGAGGCCGTGGCGGTGCTCGCCGAAGCCGAATCCGCGCTCGCCGCCGAGCCGGATGTTTCCGGGCTCGACGCGGAGATCGGGCGGATCCAGTCGGTCGTCGCCACGGACCGGGCCGCGCTGGCCGAGGCCCGCGCCGACCATGGCGGCGTGGCGCGGGAGCGGCAGGCCCGCCGGCAGCGCCTTGCGGCGATCGAACGCGAGCGCGCCAACTGGGTCGCCCGCGCCGCCGGCGCCGAGCAACAGATCGAGGCGCTGGCAACGCGCGAGACAGAGACGCGCGAGGCGCTCGCCGCGATCGCCGATGCGCCCGACGAGCAGGCCGCAAGGCGTCGCGAACTGGTCCGGCAAATCGAAAAGGCCGAAAAGGCGCGTGCCGAAGCCGGCGACGCGCTCGCCCGCGCCGAGACCGAGGCGCGCGACGCCGACAAGGAAGCGACGGATGCGATCACGGCGATGGCCGAGGCGCGCGAGACGCGTGCGCGTGCCGAAGAGCGCCTTTCCGCCGCAAGCGAACGACGCGCCGATGCCGAAATCCGGATCGCCGAGACGCTCAACTGCGCCCCGCATGAGGCTTTCGCCGCGACGGGACTGGGGCCCGGCGAACCGCTTCCCGACATGGAACCGCTGGAGAAGAAGCTCGACCGGCTGAGGGTCGAGCGCGAGCGGCTCGGCGCGGTCAATCTGCGCGCCGAGGAGGAGCAGACGGAACTGACCGAACGCCATGCCGCGCTGACCGGCGAACGCGACGATGTCATCGCCGCCATCGCCGAACTGCGCTCGGCCATCTCGGCGCTCAACAAGGAGGGCCGCGAGCGCCTTCTGGCTGCTTTCGACGTGGTCCAGGACCACTTCACCCGCCTGTTCACGCATCTGTTCGGCGGCGGCACGGCCGAACTGCAGCTTGTCGAGAGCGACGACCCGCTCGAGGCGGGCCTCGAAATCATGGCTCGGCCGCCCGGCAAGAAGCCGCAGACGATGACGCTGCTTTCGGGCGGTGAGCAGGCGCTGACCGCGATGGCGCTGATCTTTGCGGTCTTCCTGACCAACCCGGCCCCGATCTGCGTGCTCGATGAGGTCGACGCGCCCCTCGATGATCACAATGTCGAACGCTTCTGCGACCTGATGGACCAGATGGTCGCCCAGACCGACACGCGTTTCGTGCTGATCACCCACAATCCGATCACCATGGCGCGGATGAACCGCCTGTTCGGCGTGACCATGGCCGAACAGGGCGTCAGCCAGCTCGTCTCGGTCGATCTGGGCACGGCCGAGGAGCTGCGCGAGGCCAGCTGATCGCCTTGTCGAAAAGACCGATGGCGCCCGATGGTGCAATGCGGTAACAAGGCGCCCTTGAGGAGGGCGGCGTGGACAGCAGCGTCACCAACAGGCTGGTCTATCCGTTCGCGCCGGGCATGACGCCCCAGGCGGCGTGCGACGAGACGCTGCTTGGTGGCAAGGGTGCAAGCCTTGCCGAAATGAGCCGCGTCGGCCTGCCGGTGCCGCCGGGCTTCACCATCACGACGCAAGTCTGCCGCGCCTATCTGAGCACCGGCCGCACCTATCCGGAGGGTTTGCGCGAGGAGGTCGAAACGTCCCTTGCCGCCGTTGCCGAAGCCGCCGGCAAGACCTTCGGCGCCGGCCCCGACCCGTTCCTCGTCTCGGTCCGCTCCGGTGCGCCGGTCTCGATGCCCGGCATGATGGACACCATTCTCAATCTGGGGCTGAACGACGAAACGGTCGAAGCGCTCGCCGACCGCACCGGCGACGCCCGCTTCGCCTATGACAGCTACAGGCGTTTCATCCAGATGTACGGGACCGTGGTGATCGGCGTCGAGCATGCCCTGTTCGAGGATATTCTCGACGAGGCGCGCGAGGCGGCCGGTGTCGACCGCGACGACCGGCTCGATGCCGATGCGCTGCGGGCCGTGGTCGCGCGCTACAAGCAGGCGATCGAGACGGACATGGATGACCCGTTCCCCCAGGACGTCCATGACCAGCTCTGGGGGGCGATCGGCGCGGTGCTCGAAAGCTGGAACAACCCGCGCGCCGTCACCTTCCGCGCGCTGCACGCCATTCCCGACGAATGGGGCACGGCGGTTACGGTGCAGGCGATGGTCTTCGGCAATTCGGGCGACAACTCGGCCACCGGCGTCGCCTTCACGCGCCATCCCTCGACCGGCGAGAAGCGCGTGTTCGGCGAATACCTTGTCAACGCCCAGGGCGAGGACGTGGTCGCCGGGCTCAGAACGCCGGACCCGCTCCTGCCGAACGGCCATCAGGCGGGCCGGTCGATGAGCGAACACATGCCAGAGGCTTTCACCCAGCTTGTCCAACTGGGCGACAGGCTTGAAGCGCATTTCGGCGACATGCAGGACATCGAGTTCACCGTCGACGACGGCCGCCTGTGGCTGCTGCAGACGCGCGCCGGCAAGCGCACCGTCGACGCGGCCATCAGGATCGCCGTCGATCTGGCCGGCGAGGGCACGATCGCCCGCGACGATGCGGTGCTGCATGTCGATCCATCCTCGCTCGACAAGCTGCTGCACCCGTCCATCGACCCCGACGCCAAGCGCCAGCTTTTCGCGCGCGGTCTGCCGGCGTCGCCCGGCGCTGCGGCCGGCACGGTCGTCTTCTCGTCCGCCGCTGCCGAAACCGCGATGGGCGAGGGGCGCCCGGTCATCCTGGTGCGTCCCGAAACGAGCCCCGACGACATCCACGGCATGGCCGCCGCCGAAGGCATCGTGACCACGCGCGGCGGCATGACCTCGCATGCCGCGGTCGTCGCGCGCGGCATGGGCAAGCCGGCGATCACCGCCGCCTCGGCGATCCGCATCGACCCCGACCGCCGCTCGATGCGCGCCGGAACGGTGACGGTGCGCGAGGGGGACTGGCTGACGCTCGACGGGGCCGCCGGCGAGGTGCTCCTTGGCCAGTTGCCAATGGTGCAGCGGCCGCTGTCGGGCGATTTCGCCACGCTGATGGAATGGGCCGACGGCGCCCGGCGCATGGCCGTTCGCGCCAATGCAGACGGGCTCACCGACGCCGAGGCGGCGCTCGGCTTCGGCGCCGAGGGCATCGGCCTGGTGCGCACCGAGAACATCTTCCTTGAAGGCGACGGCCTGCAGGTCATGCGCGAGATGATCATGGCCCCGGACGAGCGCGCCCGGCGCTTCGTGCTCGAGCGGCTGCTGCCCGTCCACCGCGACAATTTCGTCTCGCTGTTCGAGAAGATGGCGGGCCTTCCGGTCTGTATCCGCCTGCTCGATCCGCCCCTGCACGAGTTCCTGCCGCGCGAGGCGGCCGAACTCGATCGCGTGGCGGCCGAAATGGGTCTTCCCGCCGACGAGTTGCGGCGCCGGGCGGACGAACTGCACGAGATAAACCCGATGCTGGGCAACCGGGGCGCCCGGCTTGCGATCTGCTATCCCGAAATCGCCGAGATGCAGACGCGCGCGGTCATCGAAGCGGCGATCATCGCCGGCCGGCGCAGCGATGCGCCGGTGGTGCCCGAGATCGTCGTGCCGCTGGTCGCCTACTATGCCGAACTGCGCCATCTGCGCGAACGGATCGACGCCATCGCCGCCGACGTGAAGGCGCGCCACGGCAGCGACATCAAGCATCTGGTCGGCTGCATCATCGAATTGCCTCGTGCGGCGATCCGCGCCGACCTGATCGCCGGTGCGGCGGACTTCTTCTCGTTCGGCACCAACGATCTGACGCAGACGACGCTCGGCATCTCGCGCGACGACGCCGCCCATTTCCTGTCGCGCTACCTCACCGAGGGCATCATCGAGCGCGATCCGTTCATCAATCTGGACCGCGAAGGCGTCGGGGAGGTCATTCGCATGGCGACCGACAAGGGTCGCGGCGCCCATCCGGGCATCGTCACCGCCATCACCGGCGAGCACGGCGGCGATCCCGAATCGATCGCCTTCTGCGAGCAGATCGGCCTCGATTACGTCTCCTGCTCGCCCTATCGCGTGCCGGTCGCACGGCTGGCGGCCGCCCAGGCGGCGATCCGCGCGCGACGCGGCGAACTGGCCTGATTGGTCTACACCGTCATCAGATCGAACCAGGCGCGGGCGACGTCGGCGGCGTGGTCCAGACAATCGCAGCGCCGGTCGATGGTGATGGTCGACCCGTCCGCGCCGAGCGTGACGAAGGCGAACTCCGGCTCCGCAGCCTTACCCTCGCGCCATCCGGCGGCGGCGACGCGCTGCGCCTCGTCGGTTCCGAACACGGGCAGGTTGAACAGAAAGGCGACGCCGCAATCGGCGCACGCATTGCGCACGGCCGCTTCGAAGCCCTCGACGCGGATATCCTGCGCGCCGAGCGCGAGTTCCAGTTCGACATGCTTGAGTGCCGGCCCGCCGGCCTGCGTGCCCGCTTGCGCCGGGCGATCCAGTACGCGCGTATCCATCGTGCTTCCTCCAACGCCGCCCCCGGCAACCCTACACTCGGCGCGCGGCGTGGCGATTTTCTGGCATCGCCCGCTGCATTGTTTAACTTTGCACGACAAGGCGGTAACGCTGCGTGAGACCGGGGCGCCGACGGCGCCCGCCAACCGGGGAGCCCGATGCTGCTGCTGACCGCCGATCTGCCGAGTCGCCGCGAATCGCGCAGCGCCCGCGCAGCGCTCTCGCTGGCCGTCTTCCTTCCGGTGCTCGCAGGCCTTTCGATTCTGGCCCATCGCGGCGGCGTGATCGACACCAGAGCCTTCCTCATTCTGATCGCGCTTTGCGGGCTGATCTGTCTCTCCGGGCTCGGCCTGATCGCGTTCGGCCTGCGAAGCCTTTGGACGCACGGAACGCGTGGCGGCCGCCGGCTGTCATGGGCGCTGTTCCTGTTCATGCCCTTCATCGTGCTCTACCTCGTCGCCGCCCTTGCCTATCTCGTCCGGCCGACCCTTGCCGATGTGTCGACCGATCTGATCAATCCGCCCCTGTTCGCCTCGGAAATGCGCACAAGCGGCGCCAATGCATCGGCGCTGGTCGCCGGCCGGCTGCAAGACGGCTATCCCGATATTCTGGGTGTGCGGTTCAAGGCGCCGCTCGACGCGACGCGTGAAGTGATCACGCAGGTCGCCGCCGATATGGGGTGGCGGCGCGTGCGCCAGCGCGGGCGCATCGGCGCGGACAATGATCTGTTCATCGAGTACGAGCACCGGACGCCGGTTCTCGCCATGCCCGTCGACATCGTCATTCGTGCGACGGACGAGGGCGAGACCACCTTCGTCGACATCCGCGCACGCATGCCGGACGTGCCGCACGATCTGGGCGTCAGCGCCGGGCTGATCGCACGCTTCATGGCCGATCTGGACTATGCGATGATCGGCATCGCCGAGCCGTAGGCGTCGATCAGGCCGGTCGGAAACGCCCGTTGATCGCCGGCGGTCCGTCGGTTTCGACCAGCCCGCGGGCGACCATGTCCTCGAGATGGGCGAGAACCGAAAGCCCGGCGGCGCCGTGCAGGCGCGGATCGGTGTCGCGATAGATGCTCGCCACCATCGCCGGGATTGCCGCATCGCCGGCCCGGACCCGTTCGAGAATGGCCCGCTCGCGCATCTTCCGGTGCGTCTTCAGCCCGCGCACGAAGGCGATCGGGTTGTCGACCGTTCCGCCATGGCCGGGCAGATAGCGCCGGTCGGTGCCGGCGCGGGCAGCCATCGTGTCGAGCGAGGCCATGTAGTCGGTCATCGCCCCGTCGGGCGGGGCGACGATGGAGGTGGCCCAGCCCATCACGTGGTCTCCGGTGAAGACCAGACCGGTGTCCGAGAGCGCGAACGCAAGGTGATTGGCGGTATGGCCGGGCGTTGCGATCGTCTCGATTTGCCAGCCATCGCCGTCGACGATGTCGCCATGGCCGAGCACCCGATCGGGTTCATGTGCGCGGTCGGCCGCGGCGTCGAGCGGATTGACCTCGCCGATATGCAGTTCGCGCGCCGGATGATGGGCGGCGGCGCCGACGATCTGCGCGCCGGTTTCATCGCGCAGCCTGCGGGCAAGCGGCGAATGGTCGGCATGGGTGTGCGTGACGAAGATGTGGCTGACCGGTCGCCCGCCGATCGTCGAAACCAGCGCGGCCAGATGCTGTTCGCTCTCCGGGCCCGGATCGATCACCGCCAGCGTCTGCGAGCCGACGATGTAGCTGTTGGTGCCATGGAAGGTGAATGCCGACGGGTTGTCGGCCGTCACCCGCAAGACACCGTCGGCAACGGCGACCGGCTCGCCGTGGCGCGGATCAAAGGCAAGCGAAAAGGAAGGTGTCGGCGTCACGATATTGGCCTGGGAAGCACGCGCGGGACTGTCTTGCTGGCGGTTCGGCCAATCGGTATAGGTGGCATCGGGGCGCGGCGAAAGCCCGTTATCTTCAACCCGACCCTGGGAGAACATCCGACATGGCAATGCCATCGAACGCACAGGCGCCGGTCTACGGCGCAGTCCCCACCGAAGGCGTCATGCGCCTCGTCGTCCTCGTCCTGCTGGCGATCGGTGGGTCCCTGCTGATCGCGCTGGCGGGCCAGATCAAGGTGCCGTTCTACCCCGTGCCGGCAACGCTGCAGACGCTGGCCTGCCTTCTCATCGGCGCCGCGTTCGGTCTTCGACTCGGTGTCGCGACCGTTGCCTTCTATCTCGCCCAGGGCGCGCTCGGCCTGCCCGTCTTCACCGGCGGCGCCGGCCTTGCCTATATGGCCGGACCGACCGGCGGCTTCCTGATCGGCTTCATGGCGTGTGCCGCTGCTGCCGGCTGGGCCGCCGACCGTGGCTGGAACGCCCGGCCCATGCTGATGTTCGCCGCCATGCTTGTCGGCAGCATCGTCATGATGACGCTCGGTTTTGCCTGGCTCTCGACGCTGATCGGCGCCGACAAGGCCTGGATCGCCGGCGTGCAGCCTTTCCTTTTGTCGGAACTGACCAAGGCCGTCCTCGCCTCCGGCGTGATGGCCGTCGCCGTCGGCTGGCTTCGCCGCCGCTGACCGAGCACCAGCGTCAGACGATCGGCCGCGGCCCGCGCCGCGGCCTTTTTCTTTGCCCGGCTTGCACTTGCCTGCGACCAAAGTACAAACTGGTTCGCGATCGTCCGGCCCGCCCGGCCGGGACGCAGGAGTGTTCATGACCACGCACACCAGCTTCACCCTCAACGGCCAGCCGGTCACGACGGCCGCCCGGCCCGACATGACCGTGCTCGATCTGCTGCGCAACGAAATGTCGGCGCGCGGCACCAAGGAAGGTTGCGCCGAAGGCGATTGCGGCGCCTGCACGGTGCTGTTCCGCCGCGGCGGGCAAGAGGGCGCGGAACTGCTGGCGGCCAATGCCTGCATCATGACCGTCGCGCAGATCGACGGCGGCGAGATCGTCACCGTCGAGGGGCTGGGCGGCACCAAAGGCGTGCTCAACGCGGTTCAGGACGAGATGGCCAGGAACGGCTCGTCGCAATGCGGTTTCTGCACGCCGGGTATCGCCGTCGCGCTGTCGGGCCTTCTGGCCCGCGATCCCGATCCCGACGAGGCGGCGATCCATGACGCGCTTGCCGGCAACCTTTGCCGTTGCACCGGCTACCGGCCGATCGTCGACGCCGCCAGGGCCGCCGCCGCGCGGCTCAAGGCCGTGGACGCCGAGCCGAACGCCGCAATCGCCGAGCGCACGCTGGTCTCCTCGCACACCGATGCGTCGGGCGTCACCGCGCACCGGCCGCACGATCTGCGCGGCCTGCTCAAGCTGCGGCGTGATCATCCCGATGCGGTGCTGCTCGCCGGCGGCACCGATCTGGCCGTGCCGCTCGCCGGCTACGAAACCCGCTGGCCGGTGATCATCCATACCGGCCATGTCGCGGAACTGAGGGCCATCGATACCGCCGACGAGACCTGGACCTTCGGCGCGGCGGTCACCTGGGAAGAAGCGCTCGAGTCCGTGCGCGAGGAGTATCCGTCGTTCGCCACGCTGATCCGGCGGTTCGGGTCGACCCAGATCCGCTCGATGGGCACGATCGGCGGCAATATCGGCACCGCCAGCCCGATCGGCGACGGCCCGCCAGCCCTGATCGCGCTCGGCGCGACGATCACGCTCGCCTCGCTCAAGGGCGGCGAGCGCACCATGGCGCTCGAGGATTTCTTTCTCGACTATCGCAAGACCGAACTGCGCGCCGATGAGGTGATCGTCTCGGTCACCGTGCCGCGTGCCCGCCAGGGCGAGGTGATGCGCACCTACAAGGTCTCCAAGCGTTACGATCAGGACATATCGACCGTCTGCGGCGCCTACTGGCTGCGGATGGACGGTGACATCGTCGGCGATGTCCGCATCGCCTATGGCGGCATGGCCGCGACCCCGAAACGCGCCCCGCACGCCGAGGCGGCGCTGCGCGGCAGGGCGCTGACCGTCGAAGCCGCGCGCGCGGCGGGCGCGGCGCTGGCCTCGGACTTCGCGCCGCTGACCGACTGGCGCGGTTCGGACCGCTACCGGGCGCGAGCGGCGGCCGGACTGCTCGAGCGGCTCGCCCGCGAGCTTTCGGGCGAAACGGTGGAGGTGATGGCGCTGTGAACGAGCACGTCAAATCGGTCCAGCGCGCGATCGTCGGCAAGGGCATCGCGCATGACAGCGCCGTCAAGCACGTCTCCGGCGAGGCGGTCTATATCGACGACATGCCGGACCTGCCGGGCACCCTGCATGCCGCGCTGATCCTTTCGCCGGTTGCCGCCGGCACGCTCAATGGCATGGATACGGCGCGTGCCGCCGCGATGGAAGGCGTCGTCGCCATCGTCACAGCCGCCGACATACCCGGCCACAATGACATCGCGCCGATCCTGTCGGGCGAGCCGCTGTTCGCCGAGCGCGACCTCGACTATCTCGGCATGCCGGTCGGCGCCGTTGCCGCGACCAGCTACGAGCAGGCCGTACGCGCCGCCCACGCGGTCGTCTTCGACATCGCAGAAACCGAACCGGTTCTCGACGTCGAGGAGGCGCATCGGCGCGGCGATTACGTGCTCGACCCGCAGGAACTGATCAGCGGCGACGTCGATGCCGCGCTTCAAGAAGCCGATCTGATCCTCGAGGGCCGCCTGCAGATCGGCGGGCAGGACCATTTCTATCTGGAAACGCATATCGCCTACGCCGTGCCCGGCGAGGACGGCGACATGACCGTCCATTCCTCCACCCAGCACCCGACCGAGGTGCAGCACCATGTGGCCCATGTGCTTGGCGGCTATGCCAACGCGGTCGACGTGCAGGTGCGGCGCATGGGCGGCGGCTTCGGCGGCAAGGAAAGCCAGGCGACGATCATCGCCTGCGCCGCCGCGCTTCTGGCGCGCAGGACCGGCAGGCCGGTCAAGCTGCGCCTCAAGCGCTCGGCCGACATGGCCGCCACGGGCAAGCGCCACGACATGGTCTCGCGCTGGCGCGTGGGCGTGACGAAGAACGGCCGCATCGTCGGCGCCGATGTCGAATATCTCGCCCGCGCCGGCAACACGGCCGATCTGACCGGCCCGGTGATCACCCGCGCCATCACCCACACCGACAATGCCTACCACATCCCCGCCGCCCGCTTCGTCGGTCATGCCTGCAAGACTAACACGGTCTCCAACACCGCCTTTCGCGGCTTCGGCGGGCCCCAGGGCGTGGTGACGTCCGAAGCGATGATCGATCAGATCGCCCGCGAGCTGCAGCTCGATCCGAACCATGTCCGCGCGCTCAACTATTACGGGCCCGACACCGGCGAGACGACGCCCTACGACCAGCCGGTCGAGCACAACCGCCTCGTCGAGGTGACCGAGGCGATCCTGCATTCGGCGCAATGGCAGCAGCGGCGCGCCGAGGTCGACGAACACAACAAGGCCGATCCGGTCATCCGGCGCGGCCTTGCCATGATGCCGGTTAAGTTCGGCATTTCCTTCAACCTGCCTTCGCTGAACCAGGCCGGCGCCCTCGTTCACGTCTATCAGGACGGATCGGTCCATCTGAACCATGGCGGCACCGAGATGGGGCAGGGGCTCTTCGTCAAGGTCGCCCAGGTCGTCGCCGAGGTGTTCCAGCTCGACATCGACCGCATCAAGATCACCGCCACCCACACCGGCAAGGTGCCCAACACCTCACCGACCGCCGCATCGACCGGCTCGGACCTGAACGGCATGGCCGCCTTCAAGGCGGCGACGGCCATTCGCGACCGGATGACCCCGATCGCCGCACAGCATTTCGACGTGCCGCCCGAGGACATCGTCTTCCGCGAGAACCGGGTGCATGCGGGCAACCGGTCGATCGCCTTTTCGGAACTTGCGAAGATGAGCTGGGCGGCGCGGGTCTCGCTGTCCGAAGCCGGCCACTATGCCACGCCCAAGATCCATTGGGACGGAAAGTCGATGAAGGGCCGGCCCTTCTTCTATTTCACCTATGGCGCGGCGGTGGCCGAGGTCGCCATCGACACGCTGACCGGCGAGAACCGCTGCCTGCGCGCCGACATCCTGCAGGACTGCGGCGCTTCGCTGAACCCGGCGGTCGATCTGGGTCAGATCGAGGGCGCGTTCGTGCAGGGAATGGGCTGGCTGACCTGCGAGGAACTGTGGTGGGACAAGTCCGGCCGGCTGCGTACCGTCGGTCCGTCCACCTACAAGATTCCCGGCTCGCGCGACGTGCCGCCCGCCTTCAACGTGTTGATCCTCGACGGCGCCCCGAACGCCGAGGAGACCGTCTTTCGCTCCAAGGCCGTTGGCGAGCCGCCGCTCATGCTGGCCGTCTCGGTCTGGCTCGCGCTGCGCGACGCCGTCGCCTCGTGCGGCAGGCCGGGCCTGTCTCCGAACCTTCGGACGCCGGCAACGCCCGAAGCCGTGCTCGACGCGATCGACGACATCCGGGCGCGCTCGGCATAGCGGCACCGGTGGGCGCGGCGGAACAAATTTTCCCGCAATCGTGCCCCATTAGGCTTTCACACTTCGCCAGGCGGTCGCGAACCGTCTACCCATTGCCCATCGTCACGATGAGCGATGGGCAAACCCGTATCAGGACAAATGAGCGCCATCATGCTGACATCGCTGATCCCGATCCTGCGCCGCGCCGGCCGCGCCGCGCTCGACATCTATGAGGGCGGCTTCACCGTCAGCCACAAGGCCGACTGCACGCCGGTGACCGAAGCGGACGTGGCGGTCGACGAGATCGTCGTCTCGGCGCTGCAGAAGGCCTATCCGGCGATTCCCGTCGTCAGCGAGGAGCGCGTGGCGAGCCTTGCGGCGGCGCGCGGCGCCCATCGCTTCTTCCTGGTCGACCCGATCGACGGCACCAAGGAGTTCATCCGCAGAACGGGCGAATTCACCATCAATGTCGGCCTGATCGAGGGCGGCGAACCGGTCGCCGGCATCGTCTACGCCCCCGCGCTTGGGCGGCTGTTTCTGGCCGAGCCGGGCGAGGCGGCGCAGGAGCTGTGCGAGAAGGACACGCGCACCCCGCTGAAGGTCAGGCCGTGCGCCGACGACAGCGATCTGGTCGCGCTGGCGAGCCGCTTTCACGATTCGCCCGAGACCCGCGACTTCCTGCGTCAGCACGCCATCGAAAGCTGCGTCACCGCCGGCTCGTCGCTGAAATTCTGCGTGCTCGCCGCCGGCAAGGCCGACATTTATCCGCGCTTCGGCAAGACCATGGAGTGGGACACCGCCGCCGGCGATGCCGTGCTGCGCGCCGCTGGCGGGGAGGTCGTCACGCTCGACAACGCCCCGCTCGCCTATGGCAAGCCCGGCTACGAGAACCCCGATTTCATCGCCTCCTCGCCGCAGGCGCGCGCCCGGTGCCTTGGGGCGAGCCGCGCTGCCGATACCGGCCCCTAGTTCATCCCGGAGCAACCGCCATGTCCACGCTGTCGCATCTCGACCGTCTCGAAGCCGAAGCTGTCCACATCATGCGCGAAGTGGTGGCCGAGGCCGAGAACCCGGTCATGCTCTATTCGATCGGCAAGGACTCGGCGGTCATGCTGCATCTGGCGAAGAAGGCGTTCTATCCCTCGTTGCCGCCGTTCCCGCTGATGCACATCGACACCACTTGGAAGTTCCGCGAAATGATCGCTTTCCGCGACCGTCTGCCGGCCGAGACCGGCATGGAACTGATCGTTCACACCAATCCCGAAGGGCTGGCGCAGGGCGTCAATCCGTTCACGCACGGCTCGTCGGTCCATACCGACATCATGAAGACCCAGGCGCTGCGTCAGGCGCTTGACAAGCACAGGTTCGACGTCGCCTTCGGCGGCGCGCGGCGCGACGAGGAGAAATCTCGCGCCAAGGAGCGCGTCTTTTCGTTCCGCACCGCCGATCATCGCTGGGATCCGAAGAACCAGCGGCCCGAACCCTGGTCGCTCTACAATCCCAGAAAGCGCGCCGGCGAATCGATCCGCGTCTTCCCGCTGTCCAACTGGACCGAGCTCGATATCTGGCTCTACATCCACCGCGAGAACATCGAACTGGTGCCGCTGTATTTCGCCGCGCCGCGCCCGGTTGTCAGTCGCGACGGCATGCTGATCATGGTCGATGACGACCGCATCCCGCTGCATCCGAACGAGGTGCCGCAGACCAGGATGGTGCGCTTCCGCACGCTCGGCTGCTACCCGCTGACCGGCGCGGTGGAGAGCGAGGCGACGAGCTTGCTCGACATCATCCAGGAGATGCTGCTGACGACCACGTCCGAACGCCAGGGCCGGGCGATCGACCACGACCAGTCCGCCTCGATGGAAAAGAAGAAGCAGGAAGGCTATTTCTGATGGCCCATCACGTTTCGGACCTGGCCGCCTCCGACATCGCCGCCTATCTCGCCGCGCACGAGGAGAAGTCGCTGCTGCGCTTCCTGACCTGCGGCTCGGTGGACGACGGCAAGTCGACGCTGATCGGCCGGCTGCTCTATGAGTCAAAGCTCGTTTTCGAGGACCAGCTCGACGCGCTCTACAACGACTCGCGCCGGCTCGGCACGCAGGGAAACCGGCCCGATCTGGCGCTTTTGGTCGACGGGCTGGCCTCCGAGCGCGAGCAGGGCATCACCATCGATGTCGCCTACCGCTTCTTTTCGACCGAAAAGCGCAAGTTCATCGTCGCCGACACACCCGGACACGAACAGTACACGCGCAACATGGCCACCGGCGCCTCGACGGCTGATCTGGCGATCATCCTTGTCGATGCGCGCAAGGGCATCCTGACACAGACGCGACGC
Organism: Roseitalea porphyridii; assembly: GCF_004331955.1. Taxonomy (NCBI): domain Bacteria; kingdom Pseudomonadati; phylum Pseudomonadota; class Alphaproteobacteria; order Hyphomicrobiales; family Ahrensiaceae; genus Roseitalea; species Roseitalea porphyridii. Next base: position 1,079,349 of record NZ_CP036532.1, read on the forward strand.
CATTCGTTCATCGTCTCACGGCTCGGCATCCGCAATATCGTCGTCGCCGTCAACAAGATGGATCTGGTCGATTATGACCCGGCCGTCTTCCGCCGCATCGAGCGCGAATATGCGCTTCTCGCCCGTGCGCTGGGCGAAGACCTCGATATCACCGCGATCCCGATCTCCGCGCTCGAGGGCGACAATGTCATCGCGCCGAGCGCCGCCATGCCCTGGTATGACGGCCCGACCCTGATGGAGCATCTCGAGCAGGTCGAGGTCGAGGACGCTCGCGCTGCGGCGCCCTTCCGACTGCCCGTTCAGTGGGTCAACCGACCCGACCTCGATTTCCGCGGCTTTGCCGGCCAGATCGCCGGCGGCTCTGTGCGCGTCGGCGACCCCGTCACCGTTCTGCCCTCGGGGCTGACCAGCACCGTGACCGGCATCGTCACCATGGACGAGCAGCGCGCCGAGGCCATCGCCGGCCAATCGGTGACGCTGACCCTCGCCCACGAGATCGACGTCTCGCGCGGCGACATGCTCGTTGCGTCCGAAGCGCCCGCGCAGACCGGCGACCGGTTCGAGGCGACGATCCTCTGGATGGCCGATGAGAAGATGTTCCCGGGCCGGTCCTACTGGATCAAGACCGCCGGCGGTACGGCGCAGGCGACGATCGGCGCGCCCGACCACCGCGTCGACATCAACACGCTCGCCACCGAACCGGCGCGCAACCTGGCGCTCAACGAGATCGGCGTGTGCGCGGTCACGCTCGACCGGCCGATCGCGTTCGATGCCTATGCCGACAACCGCGACACGGGCAGCTTCATCCTGATCGACCGGCTGACCAACGCAACCGTCGGCATGGGCATGATCCACCGCGCGCTCAGCCGGTCCGCCAACATCCACTGGCAGGCGACCGAGATCGACAGGCAGGCTCGCGCCGCGCTGAAGGGCCATCGGCCCGCCGTGGTCTGGTTCACCGGCCTGTCGGGTTCGGGCAAGTCGACCATCGCCAATCTGGTCGAGGCGCGGCTGGCGGCGGCGCAGGTCCACACCATGCTGCTCGACGGCGACAATGTGCGGCACGGGCTGAACAGGGATCTTGGCTTTTCCGACACCGACCGGGTCGAGAACATCCGCCGCATCGCCGAGGTGGCGCGGCTGATGACCGAGGCCGGACTCGTCACGCTCGTCTCGTTCATCTCGCCCTTCCGGGCCGAACGGCGCATGGCGCGCAGCCTTGTGCCCGATGGCGAGTTCTTCCTGGTTCATGTCGACACGCCGCTTAAGGTGGCCGAGGCGCGCGACCCCAAGGGTCTCTATGCCAAGGCCCGAGCCGGCGAGATCGCCAACTTCACCGGCATCGGCTCGCCCTATGAACGGCCCGAACAGCCCGACCTGCGCATCGACACGACGGCTCTCACGGCCCAGGAGGCAGCCGATCTGGTGATCGCCGAACTCGCAAGGCGCGGGATCATTGCGGCGGCCGGCATCTAGTCGTTTCGGCCAACTTGCGTTATCGCTCCGGCTTGGCGAACAATGCGCCAAATGGGAGCACGCATGTCATTCTCACCGCCGAACGTCGCCCTGACGGGGCTTGCCGCCGAACTGCGCAAGCGTGCGGAAACCGGCAACCCCATCCGTATCGGCCTGGTCGGCACCGGCGAGATGGGCACGGACATCTTCACCCAGGTCGCCATGATGGACGGCATCGAGGTGGCGACGGTGATGGAGCGCACCCCGGGCCGGGCCGAGCAAGGCTGCCGGATGGCCTATGGCGAGGCGGGCCGGACCCGGTTCGCCGCCAGCCATGACGCCGCCTCCGCGGCGATCGAAGCCGGCCGGATCGCCGTGACCGACGATCTTGACCTCGCCCTTTCGCACGATCTGGTGGACGTGGTCGTCGACGCGACCGGCGTGCCCGAAGCCGGCGCCGACATCGGCATGCGGGCGATCTCGTTCGGCAAGCATCTGATCATGATGAATGTCGAGTGCGACGTGTGCATCGGCCCCTATCTGAAACACGAGGCCGACAGGGCGGGCGTCATCTATACGCTCGGCGCGGGCGACGAGCCTTCGTCCTGCATGGAGATCATCGAGTTCGTCACCGCCATGGGCCATTCGGTCGTTTCGGCCGGCAAGGGCAAGAACAACCCGCTCGATTTCTTCGCCCATCCCGACGACTATCGCGACGAGGCCGACCGCCGGAACATGAACGTCCGCATGCTGGTCGAGTTCGTCGACGGTTCCAAGACGATGGTCGAGATGGCCGCCATCGCCAACGCGACGGGCCTCGTCCCCGACGTGCCGGGCATGCACGGGCCGCGCGCCACCGTCGACCAGCTTGCCTCGGTGCTGATCCCCGAGGATGATGGCGGCGTGCTGTCGAAACCGGGCTGCGTCGACTATTCGATCGGCAAGGGCGTCTCGCCCGGGGTCTTCGTCGTCATCAAGGCCGAGCACCCGCGCATCCACGAGCGGATGGCCGATCTGAAGATGGGCGAGGGGCCCTACTTTACCTTCCACCGGCCCTATCACCTGACCTCGCTCGAGGTGCCGCTGACCGCCGCGCGGATCATGCTGACCGGCAAGCCCGACATGGTGCCGCTGCCGCGTCGGGTCGCGGAAGTCTGCGCCGTCGCCAAGCGCGACATCGCCGCCGGCGAGACGCTCGGCGCGGTTGGCGAGTTCTGCTACCGGTCCTTCACCATGACCGCCGAGGACGCCGCTTCGGCAAACGCCGTGCCCTGCGGTCTGCTCGAACGCGGCACGGCGATCGCGCCGATCGGCAAGGGCCAGTTGCTGACCTGGGACAATTCAAGGCCAAGCGCCCGCTCGCGGATCGCAGAACTGCGTGCCCGCCAGGACGCGATGATGCCCGCGCCTGCCCCGGCCCGGGCCGTGCCCGCCGAATAGCTGGTTCCTTTCATGCAGGTAGGCCTCTGGTATTACCGGAGCGCGACGAAAAGGCGCTGGAACCGAACCGCTTTTCGGGCCATTGGGCGTGATCGTCCTCATGATGCCATGTTATGCCATTTCATGGCGAAACCGCTGAAATCCGCACTGTCAATTTGGATTGACATCGGAAAGCACAGAAGTGACAATCAAACTTGACACATCGGGATGTCGCATCATCGGAACGGCCGGAACACCCTGCGGCACGGGAGGCAACGATCATGAGCACCGGACCTGAAACGCCACTTCTCGACACGGTCCGCACGCCCGCCGATCTGCGCGCGCTCAGCGACGACCAGTTGCCGCAGCTTGCCGAGGAACTGCGCGCCGAACTGGTCGACGCTGTTTCCCAAACCGGCGGACATCTGGGTGCCGGGCTTGGCGTGGTCGAACTGACGATCGCCATCCATCACGTCTTCAACACGCCCCATGACCGGCTGATCTTCGACGTCGGCCACCAGTGCTATCCGCACAAGATCCTGACCGGTCGCCGCGACCGCATCCGCACGCTGCGCAAGGAAAACGGCCTGTCCGGCTTCACCAAGCGCGCCGAGAGCGAATATGATCCGTTCGGCGCGGCGCATTCGTCGACCTCGATTTCCGCAGGGCTCGGCATGGTCGAGGCGGCGCGCCATCAGGGCATCGCGCGCAACGTCATCTCGGTGATCGGCGATGGCGCCATGTCGGCGGGCATGGCCTATGAGGCCATGAACAATGCCGGCCACATGGATGCCCGCCAGATCGTCATCCTCAACGACAACGACATGTCGATCGCCCCGCCGACCGGGGCGATGAGCGCCTATCTCGCCCGGCTCGTTTCGGGCCGCACCTATATCGGCCTGAGGGAGGCCGCCAAGCAGTTCTCCAAGCGCATGCCGAAGTTCATTCAGGACAAGGCGCGCAAGACCGAGGAATACACCCGCACCTTCTTCTCCGGCGGCACACTGTTCGAGGAGCTGGGCTTCTTCTATGTCGGGCCGATCGACGGGCACAATCTGAACCACCTGCTGCCGATCCTGCGCAATGCGCGCGACGCCGAGGTCGGGCCGATCCTGATCCATGCCGTCACCCAGAAGGGCAAGGGCTACGCACCGGCCGAACAGGCCGCCGACAAGTATCACGGCGTCGCCAAGTTCGACGTGATCACCGGCGCCCAGGCGAAGGCCAAGCCGAACGCCCCGTCCTACACCAAGGTTTTCGGCCAGGCGTTGGTGCAAGAGGCCGAACATGACGACCGCGTGGTCGCCATCACGGCGGCGATGCCGTCGGGCACCGGCGTCGACATCTTCGAGAAGGCGTTCCCCGACCGCACCTACGATGTCGGCATCGCCGAGCAGCACGCGGTGACCTTCGCCGGCGGTCTGGCGGCCGACGGCATGAAGCCGTTCGCGGCGATCTATTCGACCTTCCTGCAGCGCGCCTACGACCAGGTCGTCCATGACGTGGCCATCCAGAAGCTGCCGGTGCGGTTCCCGATCGACCGGGCGGGCTTTGTCGGAGCGGATGGGCAGACCCATGCCGGCTCGTTCGACATCGCCTATCTGGGCTGCCTTCCGGGCTTCGTGATCATGGCCGCCGGCGACGAGGCCGAACTCAAGCACATGGTTCGCACCGCGACCGAGTATGACGAGGGGCCGCTCGCCTTCCGCTATCCGCGTGGCGAGGGCGTCGGCGTCGAAATGCCCGAGCGCGGCGAGGTCTTGGAGATCGGCAGGGGCCGGATCATGCGCGAGGGCGGCAAGGTCGCCATCCTGTCGCTTGGCGGCCGGCTCAAGCATGCCCTGCTCGCGGCCGAAAGGCTCGACGGGTTCGGACTGCCGGCGACGGTTGCCGACGCGCGTTTTGCCAAGCCGCTCGACACGGCTCTGATCGAACAGCTCGCGCGCAACCACGAACTGCTGATCACCGTGGAGGAGGGCTCGATCGGCGGCTTCGGCTCGTTCGTCGCCCAGCACCTGTTCAACGAGGGCCTGCTCGACAACGGCCTGAAATACCGCTCCCTGTTCCTGCCGGACCGGTTCATGGACCAGGCTTCGCCCGACCGCATGTACGAGGTTGCGGGTCTCGACGCCGACGGCATCGTCAAGGCCGTCTTCGGCGCGCTCGGGCGCGAGGAAATCGCGCAGGAGGGCGGCGCCAGCATCGCCTGATCGCGTTCGCCACACGCTTGCTGCAGTCGCCGCGCACCTCGGGGCCGGGACCGCGCGAAAAATCCTTGGCGTGCGCTTTCGGCGTCTCTTGCTCAACCGCATTTGCTGGTCTACATGAGCGCGGTCGCGTCGGCGGCACGGGCCGGAGTGTAGCGCAGCCTGGTAGCGCACCTCGTTCGGGACGAGGGGGTCGCAGGTTCGAATCCTGCCACTCCGACCATCTTCCAGCCCGCCGCCGATGGCCGATCGCAGCCCACCCGGCCGGTCGATCTGACCGCGGCGCGGTCCGCCACCGCGGCGATTGCCGGTTGCCGCGCCCGCCCGTTTGCGTCTATCCCCATGGCACTCGCCCGTCCCGTCCGCGCAAGGAGCCGCCATGAAGCCGGTCGCCGATCTTCAGCCCAACACCTATGCTTTCGAGACGACCGCGCTGGTCAAGCCGACCGGCTTTCGCGAGTATGACGCGCGCTGGTGGTTCGGCCATCCCGGCTCGGACAAGCCACCCGAGATCAATCTGCTCGGCATCCAGGCGCTCGGCATGGGGCTGGGCACGCTGATCAGGCGGCTCGGCGCCGGCCCGAAGATCGTTGTCGCTCATGATTTCCGCTCCTATTCGCTGGGCATCAAGCTGGCGCTGACGCAGGGGCTGATGGCGGCGGGCGCCGAGGTCAAGGATATCGGGCTGGCGGTCACGCCGATGGCCTACTTCGCCCAGTTCGCCCTCGACGTGCCGTCGGTCGCCATGGTCACCGCCTCGCACAATGAAAACGGCTGGACCGGCGTGAAGATGGGCTGCGAGCGCCCGCTTACCTTCGGCCCCGACGAGATGGGCAAGCTGCGCGAGATCGTCCTTTCGGGCGATTTCGACCTGCCCGGCGGGGGCACCTACGAGCACATCGAAGGCTTCCGCGAGCGTTACCTCGACGATCTGGCCGAGGGCCACCATATCGAACGCAAGCTCAAGGTCGTCGCCGCCTGCGGCAACGGCACGGCCGGCGCGTTCGCGCCGCAACTGCTCGAGAAGATCGGATGCGAGGTGATCCCGCTCGATGTCGAGCTCGATCACACCTTTCCGCGCTACAATCCCAATCCCGAAGACATGACGATGCTGCACGCGATCCGCGACGCGGTGCTCGAACATGGCGCCGATGTCGGGCTCGGCTTCGACGGTGACGGCGACCGCTGCGGCGTCGTCGACAGCGCCGGCCGCGAGATCTTCGCCGACAAGGTGGGCGTGATGCTGGCGCGCGACATCTCCGCGCTCAACCCGGACGCCGTCTTCGTCGCCGACGTCAAGTCGACCGGCCTTTACAAGACCGATCCGGTGCTGACCGGGAACGGCGCGACGACGGACTACTGGAAGACCGGCCATTCCTACATCAAGCGCCGCGTCACCGAACTGGGCGCCATCGCCGGGTTCGAGAAGTCCGGCCACTTCTTCTTCAATCCGCCGATCGGCCGCGGCTATGATGACGGGCTGGTCACCGCGATCGCCATCTGCGAGATGCTCGACCGCAATCCGGGCAAGTCGATGGGCGAACTCTATGACGCACTGCCCATGACCTACGGCTCGCCGACCATGTCGCCCCATTGCGACGACGAGATCAAGTACGAGGTCGTCGACCGCGTCATCAAGCGGTTCACGGACATGCACGAGAAGGGCGAACAGGTCGCCGGCCACCCGATCGCCGAACTGGTCACCGTCAACGGCGTGCGCGTCGTCGCCGACGACGGCACCTGGGGTCTGGTGCGGGCGTCCTCCAACAAGCCCGAACTGGTCGTGGTCGTCGAAAGCCCGGTCTCCGAACAGCGCAAGGTGGAGATGTTCGAGGCGGTCGACGCCGTGCTGCGCGAGAACGACGAGGTCGGCGCCTACAACCAGACGCTGTGATCAGCGTGCCATGCCGATGCGGCCGATGCCGGGCAGCTTCAGGGCCGGGCGGGTAAGGTCGATGCCGAGCGCCTGGCCCAGAAGATGCACCTCGAGCCCCGAGGGCAGGCCCGCCGAAAGCCCTGCAAGGCCATAGAGCGAGAAATGCACGTCGCGGCCGTCGGCGTCGACATGCACGCGCGGCCCGTCGCCGAGATAGTCGCGGCCGACCGCGTGCGGCGGCAGCACCGCGTCGAGTTCGGGCACGGCGCGCAGGACATGGGCGACGAAGCTGTTCGAGTTCGGCCCGGGCCAGATCCGGTAGTCGCCGCGTCCGTCATGCGGATAGGCGGCGATCGCCGCCTCGACGGCCGGCACCAGCGCGGCCGCCTTTGCCCCATGCACGGCCTTGACCACGAAGGGGGCGTTCGAATACCAGCGCGCGTCGGCGGCATAGGCGTTCACGCGCACCGGCCGGCCCCAGCCGACCTTGTCGTAGCGGTCATAGCGCCGGGCGCCCGCCGGCTTGACCACCAGCCAGCTGTGAACGGAGACCGCGCCCTTCAGCCCGCCGGTTCGGGCCGCCATCACATAGATGGCCGCATCCGGGCTCGCTGCCGGATCGGGCAACACGCCGCTGGCCGACCAGTCCGCCTCGCGCCAGCTTGCAGGCCGGTCGACCGACAGCCACCATGCCGTCGCCGAGCCGAGCGGCAGGAAGAAGACCATGACGATGGCGAGTGCGGCGACGCGCATGCGAACCCTTGCCTGTTGCGGACCCGGAGAATAAGGCCGGCGATTGGGGTCAAAATGCGTTCCTGACCCGGTACCGACAAGGAGAGCAGATGGCCAATCCGGTGATCGCCGAAGTCACGCGTGGCGGACGGGTCGAGAGCGTTCATCGCGGCCGTGTGGTCGCGATCGATGCCGACGGCGCCGTGCTGTTCCATTCAGGCGATGTCGAAGAGCCCGTCTATCCGCGCTCGGCGCTCAAGCTGATGCAGGCCTTGCCGCTCATCGAAAGCGGTGCGGCGGACGCGCTGGGCCTGTCTGACCGCGAACTGGCGCTCGCCTGCGCCTCCCATTCGTCGCTGCCGATCCATGTGCAGACCGCGCTGGCGATGCTCGGCAAGGCCGGCCTCGATGAAACCGATCTGCAATGCGGGCCACACTGGCCGCTCAACCGGCGCGAGGAACTGGTCGCCATGGCGCGCGCCGGCGATGAGCCGACCCGGGCACACAACAACTGCTCGGGCAAGCATGCGGGGTTTCTGTGCGCCTGTGTTCATCAGGACCTCGAGACGGCCGACTATCTCGATCCGGACGCCGACATCCAGCGCCAGGTCCGGTCCGCCATCGACGCGGTCGCCGGAACCACGCTCGGCCCGGACACGTGCGGCCGCGACGGCTGCTCGGCGCCGACCTATGCGCTGCCACTCGATGCGTTCGCGCGGGGTTTCGCCCGTCTGGCGACCGGGCAGGGCCTGGAGCCGCAGCGTGCCGACGCGGCGATACGGCTGATGCGCGCCGCGATGGCCGAACCGGAGATGGTGGCGGGGCCGCACCGCCTGTGCACCGAGTTGATGTCCGCGTGCGGCGGACGCGTCTATGTGAAGACCGGGGCCGAGGGGGTCTACGTCGCGACCGTGCCGGAGGCCGGGCTGGCGCTCGCGCTCAAATGCGATGATGGCGCGACGCGCGCCGCCGAAGTGGCGGTTGCCGCGGCGCTCATGCGCGCGCTCGCCGCCGGTCACGATCTGGCGCCGGCTCTTGCGCCGTTCGCCCGAGCGCCGGTGCGCGACTGGAACGGTGTCGAGGTCGGCGCGGTGAGGGCGGTCGAGCCCGCCTGATCAGGCGATCCGGTTGTTGGCGAGCACGATGTTGCCGGGCACGCCGCGCCGCGCCCCGACCAGTTCGCCGGACGACAGTTCCGCCCAGCGATGGGCCCGGATGGCGCCGTTGCGGGCCGCGATCACGTTTGCGCTGATCAGCGCCTGACCCGCGCCGGGCGCATCGGAAACGCCGATGCCGATCCGGACATCGCGGATGACGTTCGACGAGATCACGCAGTCGCGCAGATAGGGCCCCCAGCCCACATTGATGCCGAACAGGGCCGTGCCCTCGATCATGTTGCCGGTCACCGTCGTGTCCGCCTCGATGCCGATGCCTGTGCCGAAGCCGGGTGCGTCGGGCGTGTAGGGGCCGCTTGCCACGATGTTGCGGATGACATTGCCCGAAACGGTGGCCGCGCGCCCGCCATCGTTGAAATTGGTCACCGAAATGCCGTTGGCCGCGCCGTCGATCAGGTTGTCGGCAACGACCGCGTTCTCGAAGCCGAACTCGGAGTAGATCGCGGTTTCGCCGAGCGCCCGGCAATTGTTGCCGATCACCTGCAGGCCGCGCGCCGCATTGCCGCGCACGGCAGAGAACGCCGCGCCCTCGATCCGGTTGCCGGTCACCAGCACATCGTCCGCCCGGAACAGGTTGATCGCGTTGCCCCACTGGCCGGTGCCGCCATTGGCAGCGCCGATATCGGCGATGCGGTTGTTGGCGATGATCGTGCCGTCATGGGCTTCGGACCAGCGATGCACGATGATCCCGCCATTGGCGCAGGCCTCGATCCGGTTGTCGCGGATGGTGAGCCCGGTGCTCTCGACCGCGAAAAGCCCAAAGCGCGCCGCGCCGGATATCGCGCAATCGGCGACGCGCCCGCCGCAGCGTTCCAGATGGATGCCGTCCTGGCCGGCGCCGCGGATCGTCAGGTCTTCGAGCGTCGCTTCGGTCACGCCGCGCAGATCGACCAGCCCGTCCGTGCCCGCGCCGGTCCACCGGTTGGCGCCGTCGATCACCAATCCCGACAGGCGGACCTGCTGCAGCGTCTGGCCGGACAGGAAATGGCCGTCCCCGCCATAGACGAGTTGCGTCCGGCCCGGCACGCCGGCGACGATTGCCCCGTCGGGCAGCTTGATGTTGGAGATCACATAGGTGCCGGCCGGCAGGAACACGGGAATGCCGCGCCGGGCGGTCTCGTCCAGCATGCGCTGGAAGGCGGTGGACTGGTTGTCGAGCGCGCCGGGCCGCACGTCGAAATCGAGCGCGCTCGTCGAGCCGCGCAGTTCCGCCAGCGACAAGCCCTGCGGTGCCGACTGTGCCAGAGCGGGACGGCTCGCGGCGAGCGCGGCCAGCCCGGTGCCGAATTGGGTCAGAAATGCCCGTCGTTGCATGCCCGGTCTCCTCTCGGGGAGACCGGTGCAAGCATCGTGCCGTCAGGCCGCCGTCTCAGACGAACTGGCTGAGACCGGGGATCGAGTTGATCACCTCGTCGACCGGCTCGTCGCCGGCCTGTTCCTTGGCATAGGAGATCGTCTCCTTGGAGATGCCGGAGATCTCGCCCATGCCCAGCCCGAGACCCATCAGCTTGGAGCCAAGGCCCATCACGCCGCCGCCCATCATGCCGCCGAGCATGCCGCCGCCACCGCCGCCGGCCTTCTCGATCAGGTCACGCGCGCCCGGCATCGCATCGAGCATTTCGGCGATCTTGTCCTGCGGTCCTTCGCTTTGAAGAAAGCCCAGGATCATGCCGACGGCGTTTTCCGCCTTGTCGGCGTCGATGCCGACGCTGGTGGTGATGCGGTTGATCAGTTCGTCCATGAATGCCTCCGGGCGCGAATTTTGACGTTTACGTCATAGGCAGATCGGCAGGCCCGTTGCAAGGGCGGGTCGAGGACGGCCCGTCAAATTCGCCCGCGCCGGCATTGTCGCGGTCGTGCGCCGTGACTATAGGCGATAGGGGGACGATCAGACGGGGCGACGATGAGCGACAACGAAGCAATCTATATCGGCACGAGCCGAAAGCCGGACGACTCGATCCAGCAGAAGGAACACCTGCAGCTCAGATACGCCAACCGGCACGGGCTGGTCACCGGCGCGACGGGTACCGGAAAGACGGTGACGCTGCAGATTCTGGCCGAGGGCTTTTCCAACGCCGGGGTGCCCGTGTTCTGCGCCGACGTCAAAGGCGATCTGTCGGGCATCGCCGCGATGGGAGAGGCCAAGGATTTTCTCGTCAAGCGGGCAAAGACGATCGGTCTCGATCCCTACGAGATGCAGGAGTTCCCGGTCATCTTCTGGGACCTGTTCGGCGAGCAGGGCCACCCGATCCGGACCACAATCTCCGAAATGGGACCGCTCCTTCTGTCGCGCCTGATGGACTGCACCGATGCTCAGGAAGGCGTGATCAACATCGCCTTCAGGATCGCCGACGAGGAGGGCCTGCTCCTGCTCGACCTCAAGGACCTGCGTTCGCTCCTGTCCAACATGAGCGAGCGCGCCCGCGACCTGTCGCACCGCTACGGCAGCGTCAACCGCCAGTCGATCGGGGCGATCCAGCGCAAGCTTCTGGTGCTGGAGCAGCAGGGCGCCGAGATGTTCTTCGGCGAGCCGGCGCTGCGCATCGCCGACATCATGCGCACGACGCCGGACGGACGCGGCGCGATCAATGTTCTGGCCGCCGACAAGCTGATGATGAACCCGCGCCTTTACGCGACGTTCCTGCTGTGGCTGCTGTCTGAACTGTTCGAGGAACTGCCCGAGGTGGGCGACCCGGACAAGCCGCGCCTGGTCTTCTTCTTCGACGAGGCGCATCTTCTGTTCGACGAGGCGCCGAAGATCCTGCTCGACCGGGTCGAACAGGTTGTCCGGCTGATCCGGTCCAAGGGGGTCGGCGTCTTCTTCGTCACCCAGAACCCGCTCGATGTGCCCGACACAGTCCTGTCCCAGCTCGGCAACCGCATCCAGCATGCACTCAGGGCCTACACCCCGCGCGAACAGCGGGCGGTCAAGACGGCCGCCGACACGTTCCGTCCCAATCCCGATTTCGATGCGTTCGAGACGATCACAAGGCTCGGTGTCGGCGAAGCGCTCGTGTCGACGCTCGAGACCAAGGGCGTGCCCGGTATCGTCCAGCGCACGCTGATCCGTCCACCGTCCTCACGCCTGGGGCCGCTGGAGGACCATGAGCGTGCCGAGATCGTCAAGCTGAGCCCCGTGATGGGCCAGTATGACGAGGCGGTCGACCGGGATTCGGCGTACGAGATGCTCGCCCGCCGCGCCGAGGAGGATGCGCGTCGGGAAGAGGAGGCGCGCCGGCGCGAGGAAGAGGAGGAGCGCCGCGAACGCGAGGAAGAGGCCCGCGAGCGCAATGCCCGTTCCCAATGGCGCCTTCCGGACGACGACGATTATGAACATGGCTATCCGAGCCGGCGTTCGCGCCGCTCGTCGTCGCGCAAGGGGAGCAGCCCCCGGCGCCGGCGTACCAGCTACAAGCGCCAGACGGTCACCGAAGCGGCACTGAAGTCGCTGGCCCGGTCCGTCTCGACCCAACTCGGCCGCGCGATCGCACGTGGCATCCTGGGAAGCATCAAGCGCGGCCGCTGACGCAGTGACCATTGCGCAATGAAAAGGGGACGCCGCAGCGTCCCCTTTCGCCCGTCCCCGGCGAAGTCGGTGGTCGTCGTCAGCGCACGACGATCGGCGTGCCTTCGGGCACCCGTGAATGCAGGTCGATCGCGTCCTGGTTCATCAGGCGCACGCAGCCCGACGAGACGGACTGGCCGATCGAACTCCAGACCGGATTGCCGTGCAGCCGGTAGAGCGTGTCCTTGCCGTCCTGATAGACATAGAGGGCGCGCGCCCCGAGCGGGTTCATGATGCCCGGCTCCATGCCGCCTTCCCAGATGCCGGTCGAGGCGTTGTAGCTGGCCCGGTATTTTTCCAGATCCGGTTCGCGGTCGATCATTTCCGCCGGCGGGAACCAGCGCGGCCAGCGCGCCTTGCGGCCCACTTCGGCGCGGCCCGACCATTCAAAGCCCTCGCGGCCGAGGCCGACGCCGTAGCGGATGGCGTTGCCGTTGCCGAGAGTCAGGTAGAGGTAGTGATTGCGGGTCTCCACGACGACCGTGCCGGGCTTTTCGCCGGTCGTGTCGCGCACGACCTGGCGCAGATAGCGCTCGGGCACGCGCTCATAGGGTATGGCCGGAATCGTGAACCCGTCATCGTTCTTCTGGCCGTACATTTCCGAGAACGGCGGAAAGCGCGGCTCGGGTCCGAACGGCATCGCGCCGGTGATGGTGGGGCGGGGCGTGGTGCCGCCCTCGGGCGGCGCCGTCTGGGTGCATCCGGCCACGGCAGCCAGCGGCGCGGCGGCGGCGAACCCCAAGAATTGACGGCGCGATGAAAGAATCATGACGGACCCCATGATGAAAACCCCAGCCTCTGCTACGCCACGCACCGAACCATTGGAATATGCGGTCGACGTGAAACACCCCGGTTTCACGTGTCTGTGAGCCCGATTGGCGGGTTTGGAACGAAGCGTTGCAAAGCTGCAACAGGGCGTCCGGCGTCCGCGATCACGTTTCGAACTGCTCAGAGGTCGGCAAGGGTCGCCACAACGCGGCTTGGCGCATAGTTCGAGTACTCGTCGGGAAGGCCGGCCCGGTTGATCCAGATCGCGTGGAAACCGAACTTGGCGGCACCGGCAACGTCCCACCGGTTGGCCGACACGAACACGACCTTCCTGGGCTTGCAGTCCCAGGCGTCGGTGACCATCCGATAGGTTTCCGGTGCGGTCTTGAACACCTTGACGGCCTCGATCGAGAACATGTCGTCGACCAGTTCGCCGAGCCGCGCCGACTCGACCGCCGCGGCGAGCATGTCGGGCGAGCCGTTCGACAGGATCGCGATCCGCGTGCCCTCCTTGCGCAGCCGCTCAAGCGTTTCGTGAACGTCCGGATAGCTGTCGAGCGTCCAGTATGCGTCGAGCAGCGTGTTGCGCAGGGCCGGATCGTCGATCCGGTGCAGGGCGAGGGCATGGTCGAGCGCTTCTTCGGTCAGTCTCCAGAAGCTGGTGTAGCTGCCCATAAGGCCGCGCACCCAGGAATATTCGAGCTGCTTGGTGCGCCAGGTCGCCGAGATCGCTTCCCACTTGTCGCCGAGCGCGCCGGCGTTGGCGCGCATCGCCGCGTGCACGTCGAACAGCGTGCCGTAGGCGTCGAACACATATCCGGTCGGGGTCATGGAATCCGCTGCGTTGAAGGCGCGGGCATCATCGGCGAAACGCTCGCCGCGTCAAGCCGTCATCCGCGTTGACCTTGGGGGCAAAACCGGCCAAGTCGGATCGTCCGTATCGAAGGAGCGATGCATGGCCACCATTCCCCCCGCCCAGAGCGCAACCTGGACCTATGTCGACGGCGACTGGCACGAGGGCAACGTGCCGATCATGGGTGCGCGCACGCATGCCGTATGGCTCGGCTCGTCGGTGTTCGACGGCGCGCGCTGGTTCGAGGGAGTCGCGCCCGATCTCGACCTGCATTGCGAACGGGTGAACGCCTCGGCGCGCGCGCTCGGGCTCGAGCCCACGATGGAAGCCGACGAGATGGTGTCGCTGACGCTCGAGGGCATCAAGCGCTTCGACGGCGAGACGGCGGTGTACATCCGCCCGACCTACTGGGCCGAGCACGGCGGCTACATGTCGGTGCCGGCTGATCCCTCGTCGACGCGCTTCGCCCTGTGCCTGTTCGAAGCGCCGATGATCACGCCCAAGGGCTTTTCCGTGACCGTTTCCCCGTTCCGCCGGCCGACCGTCGAAACCATGCCGACCGACGCCAAGGCCGGCTGCCTTTATCCCAACAATGGCCGCGCGATCATGGAAGCAAAGGCGCGCGGCTTCGACAATTGCCTCGTGCGCGACATGCTCGGCAATATCTGCGAGACGGCGACGTCGAACGTGTTCATCGTCAAGGACGGTCAGGTGATGACGCCGGCGCCGAACCGGACCTTCCTCGCCGGCATCACCCGCGCCCGCATCATCGATCTTCTGTGGCAGTATGGCTTCAAGACGGTCGAAAAGACCCTGACCATCGACGATTTCATGGACGCCGACGAAATCTTCTCGACCGGGAACCATTCCAAGGTGGTGCCCGTTATCAGGATCAAGGATCGGGAACTGCAACCCGGTCCGGTCGGGCAGAAGGCGCGCGAACTCTATTGGGAATGGGCGCGCGGCTGACGATCGCAAGCGGCGATCCGACCCTCAAATCGGATCGCCGATGGTTGCCCGGAGCCCGACTTAAGTCTACATCACCGATCAGGATTTGCCCGCCCGCCAGAGGCCCGGCGCATGTCCGACCATCCGACGGAGAGGACCCCGACACATGGCTTTCGAACTTCCCGACCTTCCTTACGATTACGACGCGCTCGCTCCGTACATGTCGCGCGAAACGCTCGAATTCCACCACGACAAGCACCATCAGGCCTATGTCACCAAGGGCAGCGAGCTGGCGGCCGAGGCCGGCATGGACGGTCTGCCGCTCGAGGAGATCGTCAAGCAGTCGCATGGCAAGAACCCCGGCCTGTTCAACAATGCCGGCCAGCACTACAACCACATTCATTTCTGGAAATGGATGAAGAAGGGCGGCGGCGGCACCTCGCTGCCGGGCAAGCTGCAGTCCGCCATCGACAGCGACCTTGGCGGTTATGACAAGTTCCGCTCCGATTTCATCGCGGCCGGCGTCGGCCAGTTCGGTTCGGGCTGGGCCTGGATCGCGGTCAAGGACGGCAAGCTGGAAATCATGAAGACGCCGAACGGCGAGAACCCGCTGGTGCACGGCGCCGAGCCGATCCTCGGTGTCGATGTGTGGGAGCACTCCTACTACATCGACTATCGCAACGCCCGTCCCAAATATCTCGAGGCGTTCGTCGACAATCTGATCAACTGGGATTACGTGCTCGAACGCTACGAAAGCGCCACGGCGTAAACACCTGAAAGAAATATACAAATTCGGAGAGCCCGGGCACTGCCCGGGCTTTCCTGTTACAAACTGTTCACGCTTTCGCGACTTGATTTTGAAGCGCGGCGACCATTTGCTCTCTTCAGCGGGCCTGTGCGCGCTGCAAGACACGATACCGGAGAGCCATATGTTTCTAAGAACAGTGACGACCGCCGCAACCTTGTTGGCGATGGGGGTGACGGCCTCGCTTGCGCAGGACCCGATCGAGGAGCGCCAGCAGATCATGAAGGACAATGGACAGGCGATGCGCGTCCTGGTTCCGATGGCCCGTGGCCAGGCCGACTATGACGCCGAGGCCGCGCTGGCAGCGTTCGTTTCGATCCGCGACGATGCCGCCCGGTTCGGCGAACTGTTCCCCGAAGGCACCGAGACCGGCGGCGACACGCGCGCCAAGCCGGAAATCTGGACCGACCGCGAGGGCTTCGATGCCGCCGTGGCGGCGTTCGTCGAGGATGCCGAAGCCGCCGTCGCAGCCGCGCCTGCCGACCTGGACGCCTTCCGTCCGGTCTTCGGTGCGATGGCCGAGAATTGCGGCGATTGCCACGAGGTCTATCAGGTTCCCGAGAACTGATCGATCGGAGCGGCCCGTCCGGGTCGCGCTCCATCTTGGCCGGGCGGCATCCGTGCCGCCCGTTCGCTTGCGTGAACAGGGCAGGGAGCCATGCGCCGAGTTCTGATCGTCTTGAGCCTGCTGGTGATCGCGGGCGTCATCGGCTTCTGGTGGTTGACCATGCCGCAGCCGTTGCCCGCCGACCGCCTGGCGGCCGTCGATGGCCATGAGCCCGACCTGACAAATGGCGAAGCGCTTTTCTGGGCCGGTGGATGCGCCTCCTGCCATGCCGGTTCGGATGCCGAGGGCGACGCACGGCTTGAACTTGGCGGCGGCGCGCCGCTCGAGAGCCGCTATGGCACGTTCGGCGTGCCGAACGTTTCGCCGCATCGCGAGGACGGCATCGGCTCTTGGAGCTTCGCCGATTTCGCCAACGCCATGACACGCGGAATCGCGCCGGACGGACGGCACTACTATCCGGCGTTCCCCTATGCGTCCTATGCGAAGATGCCGCTCGACGATCTGGCCGATCTGTGGACGTTCATGCAGTCATTGCCGCCGGTGGAGAACGGCCCGCAGGTCGCGCGCGCCGAACTGACCTTTCCCTACAATCTGCGACGCGGGATCGGTCTGTGGAAGCGGGCCTATCTGTCCGACGAGCCGGTGGTCGCCGATGCGGCGCTCGATGACGATGCGCAATTGCTGCGCGGCCGCTACCTGGTCGAGGGGCCCGGCCATTGCGGCGAATGCCACACGCCGCGCAACTGGGCCGGCGCGATGGACACGGGCCGCTGGCTCGCCGGCGCGCCCAACCCCGAAGGCGAGGGACGCATTCCGAACATCACCCCGCACGAGGACGGTGTCGCCGGCTGGACCGAGGACGATCTCGTCTACGGGCTTGAATCGGGTTTCACGCCCGAGTTCGATTCGATGGGCTCGACCATGGCCGCCGTGGTCAAGAACTTCGCCAATGTCAGCGCCGACGACCGCGCCGCCATCGCGGCCTATCTCAAGGCGATCCCGGCGCTGCCGGACGCGCCATAGCCATCGCCTCAATCGGCCGTCCCGACCGCCTTCAGCGCGAAGGCATAGACCTCGGCGATCTCCTCGAGCCGCGAGAAGCGTCCCGATGCCCCGCCATGGCCCGCGCCCATGTTGGTCTTGAGCATGTATGGCCCGCCCTGCGGCGCCATCGCGCGCAGTTTCGCCACCCATTTGGCCGGTTCCCAGTAGGTCACCCGCGGGTCGGTCAGCCCGGCGACGGCCAGCACCGGCGGATAGGGCAGGGCCGCGACATTGTCGTAGGGCGAATAGGCGGCGATGGTCGCATAGTCGGCCTGCGAGGCGATCGGATTGCCCCATTCGGGCCATTCGGGCGGCGTCAGCGGCAGCGTGTCGTCGAGCATGGTGGTCAGCACGTCGACGAACGGCACCTCGGCGATGATCGCCCCGAACGCCTCGGGTGCCATGTTCATCACCGCGCCCATCAGCATGCCGCCGGCCGATCCGCCCTGCGCGACGAGCCTGTCCGGCGCCGTGTACCCCTCGGCCGGCAGATGACGCGCCACGGCCACGAAATCCTTGAACGTGTTGGCCTTGTCCTGCCGTTTGCCGGCCTCGTACCAGGCAAAGCCCTTGTCCTTGCCGCCCCGGATATGGGCGATCGCATAGACGAAGCCGCGATCGACCAGCGACAGGCAGTTCGTGTTGAACGATGCGGGAATGGCGATGCCGTAGGAGCCGTAACCGTAGAGCAGGCACGGCGCCGATCCGTCGAGCGGCGTGTCCTTCCTCATCACAAGCGATACCGGTACCAGTTCGCCATCATCGGCCGGCACCTGCAGGCGGCGCGTGACATAGGCGTCGGCATCGTGGCCGGACGGCACTTGCTGCGTCTTCAGCAGCGTGCGTTCACGGGTGGCCATGTTGTAGTCGAAGACCTGGCTCGGCGTCGTCATCGACGAATAGGACAAGCGGATCACGTCGGTGTCGTATTCGTGGCTGCCCTGGACACCGAGCGAATAGGCCTCCTCCTCGAAGGCGATGTGATGGATGTCGCCGCTCGCGCGGTCCATGATTGCAATGCGCGGCAACCCGTCCTTGCGTTCGAGCCAGGCCAGATGCCGCTTGTAGGCCTGGTGCTTGAGGATCAGTCGGCCCGGTTCGTGCGGCACAATCTCGGTCCAGTTGGCCTTCTGCGGCGCGTCCACCGGCGCGGTCATGATCTTGAAGTCCTTGGCGCCGTCGGCGTTGGTGACGATGAAGAAGACATCGCCGCCTTCCTCGAGTTCGTATTCGACGCCGGTCACGCGCGGTTCGACGATGACCGGCTCGCTGCCGGGCGCATCGGCCCGGATCAGCCGGAATTCGCTGGTCTCGTGATCGTGGATGTTGACGTAGATGAAATCGTTCAGGCGGCTTGATCCGACGCCCATGAAGAAGCCGGCATCGGCCTCCTCGTAGATCAGGCGGTCATCGCTCTGCGGTGTGCCCAGCCTGTGGTAGTAGAGCTTCGAGGGCCGGTGGTTGTCGTCCATCCTGGTGTAGAAGAAGCCGTCGCCGGCCGCATCGAACACGCCGTTGCCCGACGTGTCCTCGACCATGTCGTCGAGATCGGCAAGGGTCGACAGGTCGCGCACGCGCGCGGTGAAATACTCCGAGCCCTTGTCGTCATAGGTCCACAGGAGCCGCGCGTGATCGGCCGAGTGGTCGGCGCCGGCGAGACGGAAATAGTCCTTGCCCTCGGCTTCCTTGTCGCCATCGAGCAGGATCGTGCGTTCCGCGTCAAGATCATTGCGGGGCACGCGGAAGAAGCGCGGCTGCTGGCCGCCGGTTGCGAACGAGGAACCATAGGCCCACGGCCCGTCGGGCGCCGGCACGGTTTCGTCGTCTTCCTTGATGCGGCCCTTCATTTCGGTGAACAGCGTCTTCTGCAGAGCCTCCGTGTCGGCCATCAGCGCCTTCTGGTAGGCGTTTTCGGCCTCAAGGTGAGCCCGGATGTCGGCCTCCAGCACGCCGGGGTCCTTGAAGACGGCCTGCCAGTTGTCGGCCCGCAGCCACGCGTACTCGTCCGTGCGCGTGATGCCGTGGCGCGTGTCGGAGACCGGGCGCCTTTCGGCCGATGGCGGTGTCTGGTCGGTCGTGAACGGGTGCGGCATGAAGGTCTCCGGCGGGCGTGTGCGTTGGCCGCTTAGGTACGATGCTGTGACGCAAATGCAATCGCCGTCCGGCGGAAAGTTCGGGGCGCGGCGTAGAGGCGCGTCGATCCCCGCGCGCTGAACGCCGGGTGAACGGTCGGGTCACCGCCGGTTCAAGCCGCAAGCCGCATTCTTCGTGCAGATCGACGCAATCGCATGGAGACCGACGATGACCCGCGCAACCACTGCACTCGCCGCCCTGATTGCCGCGACAGGCCTGGCTTTTTCGAGCCTGCCTGCGCAGGCAGGCGCCTTCTTCGCATGGGAGGTGACCGACGTTCCCTGGGGCGACGTCCTCAATGCACGCAAGTGGCCGGCCAGCTACTCGCAGAAGCAGACCGCCTACCCGAACGGCACGGTCCTCTCGATGACCGGCCGCTGCAAGGGCGCACCGGACCTGCTCGGCCGGATCACCGCACTGGATGATGTCCGGCAGCGCCAGGTCGTGCGGTACCGCTGGTGCGAAATCTGGCACGACCCGGCCCGCAACGGCAGGTACACGACCGGCTGGGTCTACATGAAATACATGAAGCCGGCCCGCTAGGCGGCGGCGCGAAAGACGATGGAGGCGACAATGCATCTCAGGCACGTGGCCCTTGCGGCTCTCGCGGCCTTCTCGATCACGCCAGCGGCTCATGCGGACGCATCGTGGCCGATCGCGACGCAGATCGTTCCGTCCGCTTCCGTCGCGCCGAGCTACTCGATCCGCACGATCGGTTCTGCACCGGGCGCGGCGCCGGCGCCGATCCGCAAGATGCCCTTCCGTGGCTCGCAGCAGATTGGTATCACCCCGGCCGGCGGCGCGGTGCTGGTCACCGGCCATTGCACCGCCGACTACGGCCACTCGCCGGTGCATCCCTACGCCTGGGGCGGCAAGAGTTTCCCGGCGATATCCTCGTTCTGGTGCGAGACGTTCACGCGCGCGCCCGAAACGGGCCGAAGGGTCGTTGGCTGGATTCGCCGCGACCGCCTTGTGATTGGCAGATGAGGCGCGGCTAGCCCTTTTCGTCCGGCTCGAACGTCATCGCCACACCGTTCATGCAATAGCGAAGACCGGTCGGTTGCGGACCATCGTTGAAGACGTGACCCAGATGGGCATCGCAATCCGCGCAGCGGATTTCCGTGCGCACCATGAAGAACGAGCGGTCCTTGTGCTCGGTGACGGCCTCGTCATCGACGGGCGCGAAAAAGCTCGGCCAGCCGGTGCCGGAATCGAACTTGGTTTCGGAGCGGAACAGCGGCTTGTCGCAGCACACGCAGCGATAAAGGCCGGCATCCTTGGTGTCCCAGTTCGGTCCGGTGAAGGCGCGTTCGGTGCCGTGCTTGCGGGTCACCTTGTACTGCTCGGGCGTCAACTGGGCGCGCCATTCGGCGTCCGACTTGACGATCTTCGGCGCGGTCTTGGTCGTGGTCATTGGGCCTCTCCGTTATCGCCGAGTAGATAGGCGTGCTGGCAATCGGCGGCAAGAGAAGGCAGGGTGGGGCAAAGCAAGCCGTTTCGGCCATGAGGGGGCAATTCGTCGCGATTCATGCGGAAATCGGCCAAATCGGAGGTGCGGCGTCTTGCCAGCCCATTTCTTCCCGCCTAAATCCGGCGCAATTTACGACAATCACGCCGCTTTTTTGTCCCCCGCAAAAAAGACAACCTGCGCCAAGACCCGATGGATCTGACGTTTCTTGCCTTCTTTGCGCCCTTCCTGGCGGCACTCTTTGCACCGTTTCTGGTTCAGGTCTTCCGGCACAACGCCGCCTGGGTGCTGGCGCTCGTACCGGCGCTGATCTTCGTCCATTTCACCGGGTTTCTGCCCGAGATTTCCGACGGTGGCCGCGTAACGGGCGGTTATCAGTGGATCCCGTCCTTCAACGTCAATTTCTCCTGGCTGATCGACGGCCTGTCGTTGACCTTCGCGCTGCTGATCTCGGGGATCGGCACGCTGATCGTGCTCTATGCCGGCGGCTACATGAAGGGCGACCCGCAGCAGGGGCGGTTCCTGTCCTTCATCCTGATGTTCATGGGCGCCATGCAAGGGCTGGTCCTCTCCGACAGCTTCTTCATGTTCTTCGTGTTCTGGGAACTGACCTCGATCACCTCGTTCCTTCTGATCGGTTTCAAGCACAATTACGAACGCTCGCGCCGCGCCGCCATGCAGGCGCTGGTCGTCACCGGCGGCGGCGGGCTGGTCATGCTGGCCGGCCTGATCGTGATCTGGAACGTGACGGGCGTCAGCGAGTTCTCGCTGCTTCTGGCGACCGACGGCCTGCTCCGCGAGAGCCCGTTCTACCTGGCCGCGCTGCTGCTGATCCTCGGCGGCGCCTTCACCAAATCGGCGCAGTTTCCGCTGCATTTCTGGTTGCCCAACGCGATGGAAGCGCCGACGCCAGTGTCGGCCTATCTGCATTCGGCGACCATGGTGAAGGCGGGCGTCTATCTGGTCATGCGCCTCAATCCCGTGCTCGGCGAGACGGTCGCATGGGAGACGATCCTGCCGCTGTTCGGCGGCGCCACCTTGCTGGTCGGCACGCTGCTCGCCGTGCGCCAGACCGACTTGAAGCTGATGCTCGCCTATACGACCGTCGCTTCGCTCGGCCTTCTGGTCATGCTGACCGGTTTCGGCACGGAAAAGGCGATCGAGGGCGCCGTCCTCTATCTGGTCGCTCATTCGCTCTTCAAGGGGGCGCTGTTCATGGTCGCCGGCAATGTCGACCATGAGGCCGGCACGCGCGACGTCACCAGGCTCGGCGGGTTGATGGCCGCGATGCCGATCACCTTCGGCGCGGCCATTCTGGCCGCCCTGTCGATGGGCGGCCTGCCGCCCTTCGTCGGGTTCCTCGCCAAGGAAGAGATCTACTATGGCATCGCCGCATCCGATCCCTGGTCGATCTTCATCACCGCCGTCGCGATCGTGGGCAACGCGCTGATGCTGGTGATCGGCTTCGCGGTCGCGCTCAAGCCGTTCCTCGGCCAGAAGGTCGAAACGCCCAAACAGGCGCACGAGGCGCCGCTGCTGATGTTCGCTGGCCCGGTCGTGCTGGCGATCGTCGGTCTTGCCGCGGCGTTGTGGTCGGGGCTCTTCCACGCGCTGATCTCGAGCCCTATGGCCTCGGCCGTCGCGGGCACCCCGCTCGAGATCACCATCTCGATCATTCCCAAGCCCGGCATCGCGCTGACGCTGTCGGTCGTCACCGTGGCGCTCGGCATCGTGCTCTATCTCGCGATCGGCCGGCTGCGCGGGGCCATGGCCGCAACGCTCACCGCGATCGGGTGGGGCCCCGATCTTGGCTTCGATCAGTTCATGCGGGGGCTTGTCCGGCTGTCCGTCTCGATGACGCGGACGCTGCAGAACGGCAAGATGGAATTCTACATGACGGCCACCTTCGTGCTGCTGGCGCTGTGGCTGTTCCGCACCATGTTCGCCGCCAACGAGTGGCCGGCCATCCCCGCCTTCCCGGTCCTGACCTTCTATGAATGGGCCGTATTCATTATTGCCGCGATCGGCCTGATCGCCGTCGTCTATGCCTCCAACCGGCTCACCGCGATCGTCTCGCTGGGCATCCAGGGCTTCGCCGTGGCGATCCTGTTCATGCTGATGGGCGCGCCCGACCTGTCGTTCACCCAGTTCATGGTGGAGACGCTGACGGTCGTCATTCTGGCGCTGGCGATGACGCGGCTGCGCCTGTCGCCGCAGGACCATCGCTCGCTCGCGCAGACGATCCTCGACGGCGTCGTCGCGATCGCGTGCGGCGTCGCGCTGACCTTCATCCTGCTGCAGGTGCTAGAAACGCCGTTCGACCGGACGCTGACCGAATTCTTCAACCTCTATTCCTATTCGATCGCCCAGGGCCGCAACATCGTCAACGTGATCCTCGTCGACTTCCGTGGCGTGGATACGTTCGGCGAGATCGGCGTGGTGATGGTCGCCGGCCTGGCGATCCTGGCGCTGTTGCGGATCGTGCCGAAGCGGTCGCTCGGCAGCGCGCCGTCGCCGGCCGCTGCCTCGGCGCCGGCCCCCGATGCTCCGGCGATGCCGCGCGAGCCGGCCGGCGCGGTGAAGGAGTGAGCCGATGCGTACGCTGATCTTCCGTTCGACCGCGCCCTATCTGACGGCCCTGATGATGCTCTATTCGGTGTTCGTGCTGCTGCGCGGCCACAACGAGCCCGGCGGCGGCTTCATCGGCGGTCTGATCGCCGCGTCCGCGCTCGCCATCTACGGTATCGCCTGCGGCGTCTCGCCCGTGCGGCGGGCGATCCGCTATCATCCCATGGCGATCGCCGGATTCGGCCTGTTCGTCGCGGCGATCGCGGGTCTGTTCTCGCCGTTCGTCGGCGTGCCCTACATGACGGGCCTGTGGATCTATCCGGTGGTGTTCGGCATGGAACTCAAGCTGTCGACGACGCTCATCTTCGACATCGGCGTCTATCTGGTCGTGCTCGGTTCGATCACCTCGATCGCGCTGGCGCTCGAAGAAAGGGAGCGTGACTGATGGAAGTCGCCGTCGCGGTCCTCACGGGCCTTTACTTTGCCGTCTCGATCTATCTGATGCTGTCCCAGCACATCATCCGCATCCTGCTGGGCACGGTGACGCTGTCGACCGGCGCAAACCTGACGATCTTCGCGATGGGACGGATCACCCGCGAGGTGCCGCCGATCATTCCCGATGGCCGGTACCTTCCCGCCGAAGGGGCGGCCAACGCGCTGCCGCAGGCGCTGGTGCTGACCGCGATCGTCATCGCCTTTTCGCTGTTTGCCTTTCTGCTCGTGCTGGTGATGCGCTCCTATCAGGAGCTCGGCACCGACGACACCGAGGCCATGCGCGACGCCGAGCCGCGTGGCGAACCGCTGCCGCCGCTGGGCTACTGAACCGCAGGAACCGCTGACCCGATGGCCACCGCCGAAAAGCCGAAGATCAATCTTGAGGACGCCTTTGTCATGGAGGCGCCGGCGCTTGCCGACTGGCTGATCGTCGCGCCGCTGGTCGTCGGCTTCATCTTCGCGGCGCTGTGCCTGATGACGCGCAAGAACACGAAGCTGCAGCCGCTGATCGCGATGTCCGGGCTCGTGCTCATTCTCGCCTGTGTGGCGGGGCTGTTCCTGCACGTGCTCTTCAACGGCACGGTGATCATGGCGATGGGACGGTGGCTGCCGCCGTTCGGCATCGCTTTCGTCGCCGACATGCTCGGCGCGACGCTGGCGCTGGTGGCGGGCATCGTCGGTCTTGCGACCGGCATCTATGCGCTGCGCGAGGCCGACGACACCGAGCGGCGCTACGGTTTCTATCCGTTTCTCCTGATGATGCTTGCCGGGGTTATCTGCGCGTTTCTGACCGGCGACATCTTCAACCTCTATGTCTGGTTCGAGGTTCTTCTACTGGGCTCGTTCGGCCTTCTGGTGCTCGGCTCGCGGCGCGAGCAGCTCGACGGCGCGACCAAATACGCCTTCCTGAACCTGGTCGCGACGACGCTGTTCCTGATCGCCGTCGCCTATGTCTACGGCCTGTTCGGAACGCTCAACATGGCCGACATCGCACGCAAGGCCGCCGCGATGGAGGATGTCGGCCCCCGCCTGACGATCGCCGCGCTGTTCTTCTTCGCCTTCGCGATGAAGGCGGCCGCCTTTCCGCTCAACTTCTGGCTGCCCGCCTCCTACCACACGCCAAGGCTTGCCGTCGGCGCGGTCTTCGCCGGGCTTCTGACCAAGGTCGGCGTGTACGCGTTGCTCCGGGTGCTTCTGACCCTCTTCCCGACGGATCGGGACGATCTGGCGATTTCGATCGCCGTGGTCGCGGCGGCGTCCATGCTGCTCGGCGCACTCGGCGCTCTGGCGCAGACCGACATGCGCCGCCTTCTCGGCTATCTGGTGATTTCCGGCATCGGCATCATGCTGGCCGGCCTGGCACTCGGCAGTGCCACCGGCCTGTCGGGCACCGCGTTCTACACGGCCCATTCCATGGTGGTGATGACCGCGCTCTATCTGATGGTCGGCGTGATCGGCGCCGCCGGCGGCACCTTCGATCTCAACCGGGCCGGCGGCCTCTACAAGGCCATGCCCTGGCTTTCGGTGATCGCGCTGATCCTTGCGTTTTCGGCGTCCGGCCTGCCGCCATTCTCCGGCCTGTGGCCCAAGATCTATCTGGTCAAGGCCTCGATCGATGTCGGCGCCTGGTGGCTGGCCGGCGCGATCCTCGTGTCCGGCTTCCTGACGACGATCGCGCTCGTGCGCCTTTTCGCCTATGCTTTCTGGCGTCCGGCCCGCGAGGGCGCGTCGGTCGGTGACGCTGCCGCGCGGCCGATCATCGCCATCGGCTATCCGGTGCTCGCCGGGCTTTGCGCGCTGACGGTCATCGCCGGGGTCTATCCCGAGCCCTTCATCCAGGTGGCCGACCGGATCGCTGTCGAACTGATGAACCCGGCCGGCTATGTCGAGGCCGTCTACGGGCCGGCGCAGGCGGCGGACGCCGCCGTTTCGACAGGGGAGACGACACAATGAACCTGTTTCTCGCCAACCTGCTTCTGGCGCTGGTCTGGGCTGCGGTGACCGGCAGCTTCGCGCTGATCAACATCGTCTTCGGCTTCGTTCTCGGCGCGATCGCCCTGACCATCATTCAGGAGCAGGTCGGCGCGGTCGGCTATCTGTCGCGCCTTTACCGCATCGTCTCGCTGCTGCTGCTGTTCGTCTACGAACTGATCCTGTCGGCAACGCGCGTCGCCATCCTCGTCCTGTCGCCGCGCATGAACCTCAAGCCCGGCATTCTGGCCTATCCGCTCAAGGTCGACCGGGACCTCGAGATCACCATGCTCGCCAACCTGATCACCCTGACGCCGGGCACGCTGTCGGTGGATGTGTCGGCCGATCGCAAGACGCTCTACATCCACGCGCTCGATTGTTCCGATCCCGATTCCATCCGCGCCGACATCGCCGAAGGGTTCGAGCGCAAGATCCTGGAGGCCTTCCGCTGATGGACGCCGCCGCCTTCCTCGACGGATCGGTCCGGATCGCGCTGGTCATCCTGAGCGTCGCGCTGCTTGCGACCGTGTTCAAGGTGATCCGCGGGCCGACCCTGCCGGACCGGATCCTCGCGCTCGACATGCTGGTCGCCACAGCGATCGGCTTCATCGCGGCGATCGGCATCAAGACCGGCTTCACGCTCTATCTCGACATCGCGATCACGCTCGGCCTCGTCGGGTTCCTCGCCACGGTCGCCTTCGCGCGCTTCGTGCTCACGCGCGGCCGCAGCGAAAACGATGTGGCGGACCGGAAGGAACTCGCTGACCGCGACGTCGTGATCGTTCCGGACACCAACAAGCTCGAGCAGACCGAACAGGGACCATCGAGATGACAGAGATCGCGGCCATCATCGCCGGAGTGCTCGTTCTTACCGGCGCCTTTTTCGCGCTGGTCGCCACGATCGGCCTGTGGCGCCTGCCCGATATCTACACCCGCTCGCACGCCGCGTCGAAGACGGGCACGCTCGGCTCCGGCCTCGTCCTGATCGCGCTCGCAGTCCATGCGGGGGACGCGAGCACCACCAGCCGCGCGCTGGCCGGTGTCGTCTTCTTCCTGCTCACCGCGCCGATCGCCGCCCATCTTCTCGCCCGCGCGGCCTATGCGGTCGGATATCCGCTGAGCGAGGAAAGCGTCGCCGACGACCTGGCGAACGGGGACCGAAACGAATCAGTTGGGCCAACTTGAACGCGTCGACGAAAGATTTGCCCGTTCAGGTTGTGGCGGTTCATCATGTACCGGGCAAATTTTAGCGTATTGAATACATAAGTTGATTGCAGCGCGCGAAGAAACCGTTGCGCAGTCAGACAAGTTATGACATGAAAACTTAGCGGGTGAGTCTATCATAAAAAAACAAAGAGGTTCCCCCTTGGACAACGATCAAAGACAATCGACCGATAGCAACCTGCTCGTTGAGCTGACGGCGGAAGTCGTGTCCGCATATGTCGGCAACAACCCGGTTGCCGCCACCGATCTTCCTTCGCTGATTTCGCAGGTTCATTCGGCACTTGGTCGCACGAGCGAGAGCGGCGAGGCGGCCGCTGCCGAGAAGCCGACGCCGGCGGTGAACCCGAAGCGGTCGGTGACGCGCGATTACATCATCTGCCTTGAAGACGGCAAGAAGTTCAAATCGCTCAAGCGGCACCTGATGAGCCATTACGGCATGACACCGGAAGAGTATCGTGAGAAGTGGGGCCTGGCGCCCGACTATCCGATGGTCGCTCCGTCCTATGCCGAGCAGCGCTCGCGCCTTGCCCGCGAAATGGGTCTGGGCCGCAAGCCGGGCACCAAGGTCAGAAAGAAGTCCTAGGTCCGACCGGCTTAGCGCTTGACGGCCGCGCGCCTTCGCTCGCGGCCATTCGCGCTTGTCCGGCCTTCGGTGGCCGGCCCTGAGTCTTTCGGTGATCCGAGCGCTTCGACAATGACATCGCGCGCCTGCTTCAGCGCGATGTGACGATTGAGATCATAGCTCCAATGGCGGGCGGTCCCCTTGTTGCGCTCGCGCGCGAGGCGGCGGTCGATTCTGTCAAGATGGCCGCGCAGCTCCGCCTTTGTCGCCCTTTCGACCCGGGCAATGGACGTTCCGCAGAACCGTCCGAGGAGCCCGTCGAGCCGCCCGCGCTCGGCCGCCTTCGCGCATCCCGTATCCCGCAGATCCATCATGTGTCCTCGATCGATGCGTTCCGTGCGGCAGGCTAGGCCGGCGGCACCGACGTTGGATAACTCGCGCTCCCAGGATCAGTGCTTCGGCTGCATTACCCATACGTCTCAGAGACTTAACCCTCGCAGGCAAAAATTCCTATCAAACCAGACCGCCGTTGATATAAGAAAATATTCCTCAAAACGGAGGTTGCCATGCAGGGTTTGGGTCGTGTCGGCGCATGCGAGTTCAGTCGGTTCGTCACCGACGGGGAGACGAGAGATCTCCCCGAGTCCGATGAGCACGCCGACCCGTCGTCGCCGCTCGTGCACGCGATGGGGTTGCCGAGCGAATGCGAGGCGACCGTGCTCTGTGACGGCGTGATCGACCTGATGGCCGCCCTTTTCTCGGTCAGCGGTCGCCAGTTGCGCTCGCCCAAGCGCCAGGGCCGCGCCGTTTCGCGTGTACGCCAGATCGGCATGTACATCGCCCACACGACGCTAGGGCTGAGGATGGCGGCGGTCGCCACCGGCTTCGGCCGTGACAAGAGCACGGTGATGTATGCCTGCCACCTCGTCGAGGACATGCGTGACGATATCGAGTTCGACCGGATCGTCGGACGGGCGGAACGCGTCGTCCGTGTGGCCTTCAACCTGCACGTCCGGGATGGTGGCGATGGGCAATGAACCCGACGCCAAGCGGGCGCTCCGACTCCTCGATGCGCTCGCAGGGGGCCATGCGGCGCGGATGCGGCCGGCTGGTCCTTCGGCCTGTGTCCTAGAGCTTTGCGATGGTCGTCGGCGCCGCTGTCCGATCGCGCTGATCGAACAGATGGCGGCGCAGGGCTGGATCGTGCGGCAATCCGATGCCGGCGGCAAGGGAGACCGGATCATCGCCACCGAGGACGGCCTGTCCTGGCGCAGGCGCATGGCCGCAGGAGGCGGATTTGCCGACCAGCACCGAGACATCGGCACGCTCCGCCTCGGCGATCGGGAGCGTGCGACCGCGAACCTTGCCGAGTCGCCGCTCGCCCGGCTGGCGCGATCGCGGGGCAGGGGACAACGGCCCTGGCTCGACGCGGCCCAGCTTGCCGCCGGTGAACGTCTGCGCGCCGATTTCGAGTTCGGACAGCTCAGGCAGAAGGTGACGGCCTCCTGGAACCCCGCGCGCACGGTCCGCGATGGAGCCGGCGCCGGTGGCGCGGCCGATCTGTCCGATCGCGCCATCGATGCCCGCGCGCGGTTCAATGCGGCGCTCGATGCGGTCGGCCCGGAGCTTGCCGGTCTGCTGGTCGACGTGTGCTGTTTTCTGAAGGGGCTCGAGGAGATCGAGTGCGCGCGCGGCTGGCCGCGCAGGTCCGCCAAGGTCGTCTTGCGCACGGCGCTGTCGGCTCTCGACCGGCACTACAATCCGCCGCGAAACCGGTCGGCGCCCATGCGCCACTGGGGCTCGGACGGCTACCGGCCTACCCTGTCGACCTAGGCGGCGATACGACCGCTCGCCTCGGTCTTCATCCGGTCGACCATGGCGCGCAAGCCGTTCGAGCGCTGCGGCGTCAGGTGGCTGTCGAGGCCGATCTGCCTGAAGAGCCCCTCGGCGTCGTAGCGGACCACCTCCTCGGCGGGCCGGCCGGAAAGCGCGCTGATCATGATGGCGACGAGCCCGCGCACGATATGGGCGTCCGAATCGCCGCGGAACGTCACGGTCTTGCCGTCGCCGTCTTCAGTTTCGGCAACCAGCCAGACCTGGCTGACGCAGCCATTGACCTTGTTGGCGTCGGTCTTTTCGGTCTCGGGCATATCGGGCAGTTCGCGGCCCAGTTCGATGACGTAACGGTACTTGTCTTCCCAGTCGTCAAGAAGCTCGAAATCCTCGATGATGGACTGAAGGCTGCGTGACATGCGCTTTCCGGTGGCCGATCCTGCTCACGCTTACATATGGAGCGGGCCCGAAATGCTCAACCCCGGTCATCGCCCGGCGCAACTTCGGTAGTCAGACGTCCGTGGGTTCCGGAGCCGGCTCGGCGGTGCGTGCGCGGGCAATCAGGCCCGACGCGACGACAAGGCCCTCCTGCGCCCGCGCGATGGCCGCGTCCGCCAGTGCCCGGCCGCTTTCGCACAGTGCCGGCTGGCGGCTGCAGATCGATCCCACTTCCTGCGCGACGGCCCCGGCGACACGCGCTGCATGCACTGTCGTCTCGAGGTTCGCACCGGTCTCGGGGCGAGAAGGCTCGGTCGCGGGCGTTTCGCCGGGCACCAGGCTCGGCAGGGCGATCAGCCCCAGAAACCCCCAGAATGTCATCTTGATCGCAAGGCGGATCATGCTCGTGTCCCCGGTGATGAATATCCCCGCCGGAGAAGATGACGGAAGGCGCTGAAGCCCCGGTGCGCCGCGGTTCCGGCATTTTCGCCAAAATCGGCTAAAATGCGCGCTATCGCCAAAAACCATGATGCGGAATGCACTTAGGCGACGCACCAAGCGTTAACCATAGCAGGATTTCGCTCCGTCGAGCCGCCCCAAAGCCGCCCTGCACGGGCGCCGCCGCCGGTGGCGTTTATCCATTCGTAAACTGCCCCGTGTGAGGGTGGAACCACCGCCGATCCGGCGGAGCGTACGTGAGTGTAGTGTTGCGTCTTCCCGTTCCGATAGTCAGGCTGTTGTCGTCCGGCACGCCGTCGCAGTCCATGCCGCTCCTGCGCGCCCGATCCGCCGCGTTGTGGGCGACGGCGCTCGCCGCCACGAGCGCGACCGCGGGCGTGCTGCTGACGCTCGGCGTTGCGGGACCCGCCGGGGTCCCCGCGGGAATCGCGGCTTCGCTGGCCGCGGCGTTCCTGGCGCTCGGCTCGGTCTTTCTGGGACGCGGCGCGGCGATCCCTCTTCACTCGCCCGTACCCGTGCCGCGCGACGACCGTGAAGAACCGATCGGCGCCGACAGGGAAGCGCCGCAGGGCCTGTTTGCGATCGACGCGGACGGTCGGCTCGGCGATGCGGTCGTGTTCGGCGATCATTCGATCGCGCCACTGGCCGCCGGACAATCGCTGATCGACCGCGTCCATGTCGCCGATCGCGTCGGTCTGCTCCGTACCCTGTCCGTGGCGCGCCAGAGTGCAACCGGCCCAATGGCAGTCGCAATCCGCTTCAACCGGCTGCCGCCGGCCGAGGGCCAGGCCTTCATTGACACCTCGATGATCGTGATGCCCGGCCGCGTCGGCGCGGCGGTCTTCGTCGCCATGGCCGTGGCGCCCACGGTCGAAGCCGAACCGGAGCCGGCACCGGGTTCCGAGCGTGATGCCGACCGGCTGGCGGTTGTCAGCCACGAACTGCGGACGCCGCTCAACGCCATCATCGGCTTTTCGGACCTGCTGCGGGGCGAGGCGGGCGGTCTCGTGCCGGTCGCGCGCCGGGGCGAATATGTCGACCTCATCCACGAGGCGGCGACGCACCTTCTGTCCGTCGTCAACACCGTGCTCGACGTCTCCAAGATTGGTGCCGGACGCTATGCGATCAGTCGCGAGAGCTTCGATCTCGGCGAAACGATACGTTCCGCCGCGACGATGCTGGCCCCACGCGCCGCCGCCAAGGGCATCCATATCAACCTGCATCTGGAGAACGTCACGGCTCCGGCGACGGCGGACCGCCGCGCCGTCAAGCAGATCGTCATCAACCTGCTTTCGAACGCCATCAAGTTCACGCCCGACGGTGGCTGCGTGACGATCGAGGCGGCATCTCGGCCGGACGGCGTCGTTCTGACTGTCGCCGACACGGGCATTGGTATCGCCGAGGACGAGATCGCAAAGCTCGGTCAGCCGTTCCGGCAGGTCGACAATTCCTACACCCGCCAGTGCGAGGGGACCGGGCTCGGCCTGTCGCTCGTCAAGGGTCTTGCGGGGCTGCATGGCGGCGACATGCGGATCGAGAGCGCTCCGTCGATCGGAACCCGCGTGACCATCACGCTGCCCGCCGCCGACCCGGCCCGCTGCGAGCAATCCGACGGGCGCGTCACCCCGCTGCCGGCACGCCCGGTCGCCGATGCGGACCAGAACTACGAGGAGATGATCCATGCGCCGCTACGATTTGGCTGATGATGATGTCCATGACAGCGTGATCGCCGAACTGGTCGGCGGCGTATGGCGGCTTGCGCTGCGCAATCGCCGCTTGGTCCTTGGCGGTCTCGCCGCGTTGGGTGTCGTCACCTACGCCAGCGTCAACGCGCTGTTCCTCCAGGATGGCGCCCATCCCTCGGCCTTCTTCGAAACGCGCGACGTATCGCGCGACAGGTTCGCGCTGCGGGCCGACGAGGCCGACGGCCCGGCGGCTCAGCCGTCCACGCAGGTCACCCGGATCGTATTCGACGGACAGGCTGGCGACACCGATGCGCCGGTGGCGCCGCGTCCGGAGCGCCGGCCGGTCGCCGAGACGTTGCCTGAAGCCGATCCGGTGGCCGAGACCATCATTGCGGCGCCGGCCCCGGTCGAAGAGAAGACCGACGATCCCGTCACGTCGATCCAGACGATGCTCGCATCGCTCGGTTTTTACGATTCCGAAATCGACGGCATCGTCGGCCCACGCACGACTGCGGCGATCGAAGCCTACAAGACAAGCGTCGGCCTGCGCGGCATCGAGCTTTCGACCGACGAACTGCTCACCAGCCTGAACAACAACATGATGGTCACGGCGGCCATTCCCCGCCCCCGGCCGGAGACCACCGAACCGGTGCCGATTCCGCAGGTGACCCCCGCACCGCAATCCGAAAGACGCATCGGCGCGGCGGCCGAAGCGCCCGTCGCCGATCCCACCGTTCTGCGGGTCCAGGCCGGGCTGAAGGCCTTCGGCAACGAGGACATCAGGGTCGACGGTGTCGCCGGCGAACGCACCCGGCTCGCCGTCCGCGAGTTCCAGTCGCTGTTCCGACTGCCCGTGAACGGCGAGATCGACGACGCGCTGGTCGAGAAGATGGTCGCCGTCGGGCTCATCGACTGACGCGATGGCGCCGCGCGTCACCTCCGAACTGTTCGTCGCGGTTCTGGTCCGCAACGCGCGCGCCGGTGGCGGCTTTGCCTATGTGGCGCGCCGCGGCAACGCCCAGGCGGGCGCGATCCTCGTCGCGTTTTATGCCGGCGGCGGCAGCGGCTACGATCTCTACCAGGCCGCGCCGCCGGCCCTGAGCGATGAGGATACGGGCCGGGACACGCGGCGTTTTCATCACGCGCGGACGCTGTCCGATGACGCGGAACTGCGGGCGATGATCGACAGCGAAGCGCGTTTCGATCCCGACTTCTGGCTCATCGAGATCGAGAACTGGAACGCGGACGTGGGCGAGCTTCTGCCGCTTGTCGAAGGTGACTGAACGCCGTCGCCTCAGGCGGCGCCGCGTTGCCGTTCTTGCGAAGGCGGCTCGTCCTGGCTGGCGGGTTGCAGGGTCGCCAGCGACCGGATCTCGTCGAGCTGCCAGCCGCGCACCCTTTGGGCCGCTTCGCTGGACGTGACCAGCCGATAGGCTTCCCGAAAACGTTCCTCCACATCGTCGTCCGTGGCGAGATCGGGTGCGAGCCCCTTGAAGACGGACAGGGCCTGCTTGTCGGAAAAGCCCATGAAGCGGAGCGCGAACAGGAAGTTCCGTGAGGTCGGATCGTCGCACAGGATGCGCGCGCTGGTCATCGACAGGCCCGTGCTGTCGGCGAGCGCGGTCTCAAAGAGCGGACGCGATTCAATGCCGGCAAGCGTTGCGACCTGACCGAGAACCTCGGCGTCGAGGCGCTGGGCGATGGTGCCGCGCGGCTGGCCCGGCGTCCCGGCGGGTTCGGATGGCCGTGCCGTCTGGCGCAGTTCGAGCGCCCGGTCGATGGCGGGATCCTCAAGCGTGCGCAGGCCCGCCCTGACGGGCCCGGACAGCGCTCTGCGCCGCGCGATGGCGCGCGTGCGCGCGCCGGCGCCGTGCCGGGCGATGATGTCGAGAAGGATCTGATCGTCGAGCACCGCAGACCGCGCGATGAAGGGTGCGGCGATCGTCTCTTCGACCTCGCAGAGGAAGTGGGCAACCTCGAGCGGCGTCGTTTCGAGCGGCGCCAGCGTCCCGGCGATCGCGCGCAGATGCTCGTCGGAGACCAGGTCGATGTTCTCGAGAAGCTGTTTCTCGAATCGGGCGCGATCCTCGGGCGAAGGCGCGCGCAGCCGAGCGAAGCGTTCGGCGTTCTGGTGCAGCATCAGGGCGATACGGTCGTTCGTCATGATCGGAGGCTAGCAGCCAAGCGTTAGCGATGCGTTAACCATAAGCGCGCACGCTGGCGTCGTTCGGCGCAGGTCTCGAAGGGGGTGCCCATGGCCGATATCGTTGCAATGTCCGCCTACCGGTCGGTCCATGACCGCCTCCGGCGCAAGCGTCAGTCCGCGCTACTGCCACTTGCCGGACCGGCGACCCTGCTTCTGTTCACCGGCGTCCGCCGCGAGCCGATCGGCACGCCGTCGGGCAAGGTTGTGGGCAAGAACCGAAAGGGTGGCGGGGCTGCCAAGGAGCGTTAGCTCCGGATCCTCAAAAGCCGAGCGGCTCGCAGGCGAGTTCGTCGACGAACCGTTCGATCACCGTGTCCCATGTCGGATCAGGCCTGAACGCGCGCACGGTCACAAATCCCGTCGGTCGCGCGGCCGGCGCGATGATCGCGTTGGTAAGTTCGGGCGGTGCGTTCTGCCGCACGAAGCGAAGCTGGCTCGCATCGACCACCGCGAGATCGAGCCGTCGACCGGCGACGAGCCGGTCGTTGGCCGAAAAGATCACGGTGCCAAGGCTGTCGTGGACGCCCACCGTCCAGAGCGGCGCCAGTCCCGGTGATCGCACGTGCAGGGCCCCGGCGCGCAGATCGTAGCGGCAGATCACGGTGACAAAGAACGGATCGGGTCCGTACGCGCCCGCGCCAAGCGCGTTCCGCTCGTCGCCGGGCCGCATCGGCTCGTGTTCCGCGATCTGCGCCGCGACACGGTTCCAAGCCGTATCGGTCGAAACGAGCGGCAAAAGGAAGATCACCACCAGATGCACGACCGCCGCGCCGACCAGTCCGACCAGGGTCGCGTAGAAGAGGCG
The DNA here is from genome assembly GCF_004331955.1 of Roseitalea porphyridii. NCBI lineage: Bacteria > Pseudomonadati > Pseudomonadota > Alphaproteobacteria > Hyphomicrobiales > Ahrensiaceae > Roseitalea > Roseitalea porphyridii. Next base: position 1,114,611 of record NZ_CP036532.1, read on the forward strand.
CGTCATGCCTGGCACTCCACCTCCTCGATCACCGGAAGCGTGACGTCGGCGAGGCCGACATTGGCGGCCACCGTCGTGTCGTAGAGCGTGAGGATCAGCCGGATGGGCCCGTCATGGCCCGGATGCAGCCAGTTGCCGGGTTGCACGTCCGGGGCGAGCATGATCCGGAAGCTTCCGTCCGGCTCTCGCAGCACGCTGCGGCTGCTCAGATGGGATGGCAGGTCCGGCCGCCCTTCGATGGTCCCGGCGCCCGGGCGCGCCATGCGAAGGGTCCAGAGCCGCGCCGCCGGCGCACGCCCGGCGATTCGGTATGCGCACGCTCCGTTCAGGATCGCCCCGTCCGTATCGCGCGTGGCAGTCAGGACGAGCCCTTCCGCCGTTCCGAGCGGAACGTCGCTGGTACGGGCAGCGCGCGCCCGTGCGTATGGGTCCGCCCGGCCGGCGCCCGCCTGTGGAGAGCCGGTCCACTGACCGATCGTCAGCGGATCGAAGCCGGCAAAGCGCTCGGTGACATACCAGGCGCTGGCGCCGCCCAGCCCCAGAGCGAGGGCAAGCACGTAGAGGATCGTCAGGACCGTGCGAAACATGATGGGGATCTTGGGCGGGTTGTCCGATCGAAGGGGCGGCCCGGGCATGAGGCCATGCACCGCACCTGGGGAGGTCGACTTGACGCGCGTTGGCGCGACCTGTCAACGGGTGCGGGACGCAAGCTGCTGCTGGTCGGCTGCAAGCGGTTCGGTGGCCGCCAGCTTCTCTTCGAGCGCGAACAGGAACCGGACGCTCTCCTCGGACAGCACCAGCCGGCGCGCAAGTCCGTTCTGTGCCTCTTCCTCGGCGACCTCGACCGCCTCCTCTTCGCTCGCCGCCGGAATCGAGTCCTCGACACCGGCCAGCGGCACGAGGTCGGCGTTCGCGTGGGCGTATTCCATGATCCTCTGCCACGTCATTGCCGGAAGACGCCCGCCCGTGAGCCGGTTCGTCGGCGTGTAGTCGTCATTGCCGTACCAGACGGCTGCGGCATAGTTGCCCGTATAGCCGACGAACCAGGCATCGCGGTAAGCCTGCGTGGTGCCCGTCTTGCCGGCGACCTTGATGCCTTCGAGCGCAGCGCGACGCCCGGTCCCCCACTCGGTCACGTTCACCAGCATGCGGTTGAGCATCTCGACCTTTCCCTGCTCGAGAATGCGAGTCCCTGTCTCCGGCGCGCGGCGCCGGTCATAGATGATCTCGCCGCTCAGATCGCTGATCTGGGTGAAGGCGTGGCGCAGTCCGGCGATGCCGCCGCTGGCCAGCGACAGATAGCCGGTCGCCTGATCCATCACCGTCATGCCCGAGGTGCCCAGCACCATCGTGTGGTGGCTGATGATGTTCGACTCGACGCCCATCTTCCGCGCCATCTCGACGACCGGCGCCGTCCCGCCCAGATGGTCGCGCGTGATCCAGACCGGCACCGTGTTGATCGACCGGGCAAGCGCGGTCGCAAGCGTCACCCGTCCTGCGAACGAGCGGTTGTAGTTCTGCGGCGACCAGCCCCGCCACGTGATCGGCCGGTCCGCGATTACCGTCTCGTCGGTCAGCCCGTGATCGATGGCCGCGGCGTAAACGTAGGTCTTGAAGGACGAACCCGCCTGCCGTTCGGCGGCGGTAGCGCGGTTGAACTGGCTGACGCCGTAGTCGCTGCCGCCCACGAGCGCGCGGACGGCGCCGTTGCGTTCGAGCACGACCATGGCGGACTGGCCGACATTGTAGTCCTGTCCATGCTTGCGCAGGAAGAACTGCACGGCCTCGTCCGCCGCCCGCTGCAGATCGGTATCGATCGTGGTGCGAACGACGACGGAGCGGGTCGGAATGCCGTTCTCGACGATGAAGCTTTTGACTTCCTCATAGGCCCAGTCGAGGAAATAGTCCGGGCTCTCGGTCGAGGCGCGCAGTACGACATCGGCCGGCTCGCGCCGTGCGCCGGTGACCTGACCTTCGGTCATGAAGTCGGCCTGGACGATGTTGGTCAGCACCTCGTTGGCGCGGCCGCGCGCGGCGGGCAGGTTGATGTGCGGCGCAAAGCGTGCCGGCGCCTTGAACAGGCCCGCCAGCATCGCCGCCTCGGCGAGCGTGACGTCGCGCACGTCCTTGTCGAAATAGAACTTGGCTGCCGCCCCGACGCCGAAAGTGCCGCCGCCCATGTAGGCGCGGTCGAGATAGAGCTTGAGGATCTCCTGCTTGCTCAGATTGGCCTCGAGCCAGAGTGCCAGGAACGCTTCCTTGACCTTGCGCTCGATCGTCCGCTCGTTCGACAGAAACAGGTTCTTGGCGAGCTGCTGGGTGATCGTCGACCCGCCCTGGACGACCGAATTGGCGCGGACATTCTCGGTCATGGCGCGCACCAGACCCATCGCGTCGATACCGAAATGGTCGAAGAAGCGCCGGTCCTCGGTGGCGAGCACCGCCTTGATCAGATGGTCCGGCAGATCCTCGACCGGCACGGCATCGGTGTGCAGGATCCCGCGCTGGCCGATCTCGCGGCCGTAGCGGTCGAGGAACGTAACGGCGAACTGCTCCTGATCACGCCAGTTCTGGGCGATCTCGCGCGACGAGGGGATGGCGAGCGCCAGCATGACGATCATGCCGGCCATGACGAGCGTCATCGTCTCTCCGGCGATCTCGAAGATGGCGCGGTTTAGGCCGTAGGGGCGGAACCGGCGGAAGAATATCGTGATGTCTTCCCAGGTCTGGGCGGCCTGGAAGCTTGAATCGTAGAGCGCCGAATCGATCCAGGCGTCGACTTCCAGAAGGAAAGACGACTTCTTGTGCGGGCGCTTGCCCTTCTCGTCATCGGGCAGATTCAGATCGTTCATCTCGTACCGGACGCGGGCTCTTTCGGGCGCACATGCGGCGCGCTGTCATGCCGCGCGCTCCTATGTGCCGCATTTCCGGCCGTCGGGCAATCGCCGGCGCGGGTCGGCGTTAACGCCGTCCGGGACCATGCCGGTCCTCCGGGCCTGCGATCGCGCCCTCGTGGGCGTTGTGAATGAACTGCTGGGCGACCAGCAATCCCTTGAGCGGCCGCAGCGGCAGGATGCAGAACAGCACCAGAAGCGGCAGCGTCAGGAGGGCGTTCAGCCAGTAGGGCGCGCCGATCGCGACCTCCATCCAGACGGCAAAGGCGACCACCGGGATGCAGGCGAACGTGATCACGAAAAAAGCCGGTCCGTCGGCCGGATCGGCGAAATCATAGTCGAGACCACAGACCTCGCACCGGTCGGCCATCGCCAGAAAGCCCGAGAAAAGACGGCCGCGCCCGCATCGCGGGCACTTGCCGACAAGGCCTGTCTGCTGCGGCTTGAGCGGCGGATAATCCTCATATGGATCGGCGTGAGCCATGGGTCACCAAAAAGGTCAGCGTTATAGGAATATGTTCTTGACACCGTCACGGTGATCGGGTAGCTTACTGGCATAATCACCGAAATGGGTCGACACGGCGCTTCGTCGCATGACGGGCGCCTTTTTTGTGCCTGCGAAACGGGGCAGTCAGTCCGGTTTCGGCGGCCGGGAGACGTATGACATGACCGAACCTATCGACGAATTTGACATGGCGATCCTGTCGCCGACGCTCACCCGGTCGCTGGCCGAGACACTGCGCGAGCAGGCCGGACATCTGCTCGCCGAAGCCCGGAAGGCGGGGACCTTTCACAAGCCTTTCACCGACGGCGTGGCGGCGATCGGCAAGGCCGCCACCAACCTGGCGGATCTGGTGGATGCCGCCGCGACCCGGCACGCCGCCCGCAACGAAGACGAACTGATGGATGTCCGCGCTTTCATCGCCGCGGCCGAACAACGGATCGACGATCTTGCCCGAGAACGCGCGGCCGCCATGGTACCCGAACGAACCCTCGACACTTGTCCGGCGTGCGGCGCTCACCTCGGGCCCGCTGGCGCTGCGTGAAGCGCAGAAGCCGCCGCGTCACCGACGCTGGTCGACCTGGCTGCTGCTGGGGGGCAGAGGCTCGGGCAAGACACGCGCCGGCGCCGAATGGGTGCATGGGCTGGCCAGCGCTGTCCGCCCGTTTGCCCGGACGGTGACGAGCCCGATCGCGCTGGTCGGCGAGACGCTCGCCGATGTGCGCGAGGTCATGATCGACGGACCCGCAGGCATTCTGGCATGTGCCCGCTACAATCGGCCGGTCTATGAAGTCACGCGCCGGCGTCTCGTCTGGCCGAACGGCGCGGTGGCGCAGGCCTTTTCGGCGCATGACCCGGGCAGTTTGCGCGGCCCGCAGTTCGCCGCCGCATGGTGCGATGAAGCGATGAAATGGCCGCACCCGCGCGAAGCCTGGGACATGCTGCAGTTCGGTTTGAGGCTCGGCGACTGGCCGCGCCTGGCCGCAACGACGACACCGCGACCGCTGAAGCTGCTGGCCGAGATCATGGCCGACGCGGCGACGGTCACGACGAGGATGAAGACGGCCGACAACGCGGCCAACCTCGCCGGCACGTTCCTGGCGACGATGCGCAAGCGCTATGGCGGCACGCGTCTTGGCCGGCAGGAACTTGATGCCGAAATCCTCGCCGAGCGCGAGGACGCGCTTTGGACGCGCGCCATGCTCGATCGCGTCCGCATCGGCGCGCCCGCCGACTATGCGCGTGTCGTTTTGGCCGTCGATCCGCCCGCCAGCGCGAAGCATACGTCGGACGCCTGCGGCATCGTCGTCGCCGGCATGACCGACGATGGCGCGATCCACGTTCTCGGCGACCATTCGGTGAGCGCGGCCGCCCCGAGCCAATGGGCGGGCCGGGCGGTCGCGGCCTATCACGCGGCCGGGGCCGACATTTTGGTGGCCGAGGTCAACCAGGGCGGCGACATGGTCAAAAGCGTGATCGCGACCGTCGACTCAAGCATAAACGTGCGCGCCGTGCGGGCGACACGCGGCAAGTGGCTGCGCGCCGAACCGGTTGCCGCGCTCTACGAGCAGGGCCGGGTGCGCCATGTCGGCGTACTGGCCGAACTCGAAGACGAGATGTGCGATTTCGGCCTCGACGGGCTGTCCTCGAACCGTTCGCCCGACCGGCTCGACGCGCTCGTGTGGGCGATCGCCGAGCTCGTCGCGGGCGCCGGCGGCAAGCCGCGCGTTCGCGCGGTCAGATAGCAAGGAGCATTCATGAACCGGCTGTTCGACTGGCTCGCCAGAGGGCGCGCCGGCGTCGCGCCCGTGCGCGACCGCACCGAGGCGGCGCCGCAGGCCAAGTCCGCCGTGGCGCAGGGATTTGTCGCCATGCACACCATGCTCGATGCGGACTGGACGCACGCATCGTTCGCCGCGCTCGCCCGCGAAGGCTTCATGCGCAACCCGATTGTCCATCGTTGCGTGCGCATGATTTCCGAAGCGGCGGCGGCGGTGCCGTGGCTCGTCTATGACGGCGCGACCGAACTCTCCGACCATCCGCTTGCCGCCGCGCTCGCCCGGCCCAATCCGGCGCAGTCGCGCATGGCTTTCATCGAAACGGTCTTCGGCAATCTCCTGCTGTCGGGCAATGCCTTTCTCGAACGCGTCGAAGCGGTCGGTGAGCGGGTGCACCTTTACAGCCTGCGGCCTGACCGGGTGCGTTTCGAGACCGATGCCCGCGGATGGCCAGTGCGCTGCGTGCACGAGACCATCGACGGTCCGCGTGTGATCCCGGTCGACGATGCCGGCAGCGCGCGCCTTTTGCACCTGTCGCTCTACAATCCCCTGAGCGAGGCCGACGGGTTCGCTCCGCTCGAAGCGGCGCTGATGGCGCTCGATGTCCACAATGCCGCCGCCCAATGGAACAAGGCGCTGCTCGACAATGCCGCCCGCCCCTCGGGGGCGCTGATCTATGCGCCGGGCGATGGCTCCAACCTGTCGCCCGAACAGTACGACCAGCTCAAGAAGGAGCTCGAGGACGGCTATTCGGGCGCGCTCAACGCCGGTCGGCCGCTGCTGCTCGAAGGGGGGCTCGACTGGAAGGCGATGGGCCTGACGCCAAGGGACATGGACTTCATCGAGGCCAAGAACTCGGCCAGCCGCGACATCGCGCTCGCCTTCGGCGTGCCGCCCATGCTGCTCGGCATTCCCGGCGACAACACCTATTCGAACTATCAGGAAGCCCAGCGCGCCTTCTACCGGCTGACCGTGCTGCCGCTGCTGCGCCGCACGACCGAGGAGATCGGCCACTGGCTCGCCCCGCTCTATGCCGGCCGCGTGCGCATCGACGTCGACCTCGACCAGGTCGAGGGCCTTGCCGCCGAACGCGATGCGCTTTGGGCTCGGCTCGAGGGCGCGTCCTTCCTCACCGACGCCGAAAAGCGCGCCGCGGTCGGCTATTCGCCCGAGCCCTGACAAGGCTGAACCGATGACCGACATCAACCCGGCCGGCACGGTGTGGCTGGCCAAGGTGGCGGGCGCGGTCGCCGGCTCGGCGATCTCGCTCGCCTACCTGTTCCCGCGCACCCGGCGCGAGGCGGCGCTGCGCTTTCTGACCGGCGTTACCGGCGGGGTCGTTTTCGGCACGACGGCGGGCGTGGCGGTCGCCCAGCGGCTCGCGATCGCCGATGTGCTTTCGGACACCGAGACGGTGCTGATGGGCGCCGCGCTCGCCTCGGTCAGCATCTGGTGGGCGATGGGGATCGCCATCCGCTTCGCCGACCGCAACGGCCGCCTGACCGGTGCGGGCGGGCAGGCCACTTCCAGCAAGGACGAGGGATCATGAGCGTCACCGAGACCAAGTTCGCCGGCACCGAACTCACCCATGTCGACGAGACAGGGACCTTTTCGGGTTATGCCAGCATCTTCGACGCTGTCGATCTGGGCCAGGAACTGGTCGCGCCCGGCGCCTTTGCCCGATCGCTCGCCGAAAAGGGCGCCGGCGGCATCCGCATGCTGTTCCAGCACAATCCCGACGAGCCGATCGGCACCTGGCTGAAGATCGTCGAGGACGGCCACGGCCTGAAGGTGGAAGGACGCATCAACACAGATGTCGCGCGCGGCCGCGAGGTGCTCTCGCTGATGCGCGCCGGCGGCCTTGACGGCCTGTCGATCGGCTTCCGGACCGTGCGCGCCAAGACCGATCCGGCGACCGGCGTCCGGCACATTCTCGAAGCCGATCTGTGGGAGATCTCCATCGTCACCTTTCCGATGCTGCCCGAGGCGCGCATCGCGGCGGTCAAGGCCGCCTCGCTGCCGACCGTCAGGCAGTTCGAACGCTGGCTCGTGCGCGATGCCGGGCTGACGCGCAGGCAGGCCAGGACGGTCATCACCAAGGGCTTTGCCGCACTGGATCGCGGGCGGGACGCCGCATCCGGAACCGCCGCGCGGGACGGTTTGCGCCTTTCGGGCGCCATCCGCCGCGCGACAGACCTGATCAACCGCAAGACACAAGAACTGCGATCATGACGAAACTCAAAAGCCGGAAGCGTGCGCCCGCCACCAAGGCCGCACCCGCCGCCGCGCCGGTCAAGCCGCTTCCCGCCTCCCATGCCCAGGATGTCGCCGAAGCGTTCGACGACTTCATGCGCGCCTTCGAGGCGTTCAAGCAGGCCAATGACGAGCGCCTGCGCGAACTCGAAACCCAGCTCGGCGAGGACGCGGTCTCGGCCGACAAGGTCGACCGGATCAACGATGCAGTCGACGAGCAGAAGCGCGTGCTCGAACGGCTGATCGCCAAGGCCTCGCGTCCGGGCGCGGGCGGCGCGCTGTTCGGCGCATCGGGCGAGCACAAGGCCGCCTTCGAGCGCTATGTGCGCAAGGGCGACGAGAACGGTCTCCGGCGTCTCGAGGGCAAGGCGATGTCCTATGGCTCGGGACCCGATGGCGGCTTTCTGGTGCCGCCCGAGACCGAAACGGCCATTGCCGGCCGGCTGCGCGACCTGTCGCCGATCCGGGCGCTGGCGACCGTGCGTCAGGTGACCGGCGCCGTGCTCAAGAAGCCATTCGCCACCAACGGGCCCGAAGTTGGCTGGGTCGGCGAGACCGACGCCCGGCCCCAGACCGACACGGCGACGCTCGCCGAACTGTCGTTCCCGACCGCCGAGATCTACGCCATGCCGGCGGCCACCGCCATGCTGCTCGAGGACAGCGCCGTCGACATCGACCAGTGGATCACCGCCGAGGTGGAAGCGGCCTTCGCCGAACAGGAGGGCGCCGCCTTCATCGCCGGCAACGGCACCAACAAGCCAAGGGGCCTTCTGGACTACACCAAGGTCGACGAGACGAGCTGGAGCTGGGGCAATATCGGCTATATCGCCACCGGCACCGACGCCGATCTGCCCGCCGACGATGCCGCCGGTGTCCTTCTCGACACGGTCTACGCGCTCAAGGCCGGTTACCGCCAGAACGGCAACTGGCTGATGAGCCGCAAGACCCAGGCCGCGATCCGCAAGCTCAAGGACACGGACGGCAACTATATCTGGCAGCCGCCGGCCACCGCCGACCAGAAGCCCTCGCTGATGGGCTTTGCCGTCCACGAGGCCGAGGACATGCCGGTGATCGGCTCGGACAGCTTCTCGATCGCCTTCGGCGACTTCGCCCGGGGCTATCTGGTCGTCGACCGGCGCGGCATCTCGGTGCTGCGCGATCCCTATTCCGCCAAGCCTTACGTGCTGTTCTACACCACCAAGCGCGTCGGCGGCGGGGTCCAGGATTTCGACGCCATCAAGCTGGTCAAGTTCGGCGTGAGCTGACCGGCGCGCGGCCACGTCCGCCCGCGCCCGCAACACGCCGTGCGGGCGGCCCGGTCTCCTCCCTGCCGGGCCGCCCGTTTCCAACGATCTTCAAGGACAGCCCATGATTTCGATGCCGCTTGGCGGACCGGCCGCGCCGCCGGTGACCGTGAACGATGCCAAGGCGCATATGCGCGTCACCCATGATGCCGAGGACGCGCTGATCGGCGAACTGATCGACGCCGCCGGCCGCTTCCTGACCGAGGATACGGGCATCGCGCTGACCGATCAGGACTGGCGTCTGTCGCTCTCCGGGGCGCCGTCCGGCCCAATCGCTCTGCCGCGCTATCCGGTCGCCTCGATCATCGCGGTGACCGTCTATGACGCCGAAGGCGCGCCCGCCCTGCTCGATGGCGGCGCCTACCGGCTCGACTTCCGCTGCCGGCCGGCGACCCTGACGTTCGAACCCGGCACCGTTCCGGCGACGACCAGCGGCATCGAGGTCGATTTCCGCGCCGGGTTCGGCGCCACCGCCGTCGAGGTGCCCGATACTCTCCGGCGCGCGGTGATGGCGCTCGTCGCCCATTGGTATGAGTTCCGCGCGGCCTATGACGCCGCCGACCAGCCCGTCGCCATTCCCATGGCCTATTCGCGTCTGGTGCGCGCCTGGCGCCGGATCGGCGTCTGACCATGGCCCGCGAACCCGTCGATCCGGGCCGGCTGCGCACGCAGTTCGCGCTCCAGCAGCTCTCGGCCGCGCCCGACGCCCATGGCGGCTTCACCGAGGTCTGGACCCATGTCGCCTTCGTCTGGGGCGTGGTCGAGGCCACGGGGCCGAGCGAACCGGTGCGCGCCGGCGATGCCGAACCGGTCATCGCCCGCACCATCGTCCTGCGCGCCGATCCGCGCGTGCAACCCGCCATGCGGCTGATCGCCGGAACCGAACGCTTCATCGTCGGCACGGTCCACGATCCGGACATGACCGGCCGGTTCCTTGAATGCCGCGTCGAAACCGAGGTGCCCGCATGAACATCAATGTCCGCCTGACCGTGAGCGACCTGATCGCCGCGCTGCGCCGCGCCGCGCTTCACACCGCGGACGCGCGCGCACAACGCCTCGCCGACGAAGCGGCCAGCAACAAGGACGAGCGTCGGTGATCGACGATCTGCACCTTTGGCTGTTCGGGCTCCTGTCGGGCGATGCGGCGCTGCGCGCGGAGCTGGGCGATCCGCCTTCGATCTTCGACCGGCCGCCACCGCGCCGCGCCTTGCCGGCGGTCTATCTGGGCCGCATCGAGGCGAGCGACTGGAGCACCGACGACGGGCCCGGCCAGGCATTCATCGCCACGATCGAAGTCTATGCGCGCGGATCCAACCGGAGCGGCCTTTACCCGATCACCGATCGCATCGGCGCGCTGATCGCGGGCGCGGCACCGGTGACGGCCGGCGGCACGCGGATCGTTCTCGCCACCCAACTGACGGCGGCCTACGCGCACGAACGCGCGCAGTCCGCCTTCCGCGGCACGCTGCGCTTGCGCTTCCTGTGCGAGCCGGCCGCCTGACCAATCGTCCCCTGTTCGAAACGGAGACCTTCCCATGGCAGCCCAGCGCGGCAAGGACATCCTTCTCAAGCTCTTTGACGACGGCGCCCAGGCCTTCGTCTCGGTCGCCGGCCTGCGCACCAAGCGCATCGCCTTCGGCGCCCAGAGCGTCGACATCACCGACACCGAATCGGCCGGCCGCTGGCGCGAACTGCTCGGCGGCGCCGGCGTCAGGCGTGTCTCGGTCTCGGGCACCGGCATCTTCAAGGACGCCGCCTCGGACGCGCTGGTGCGGCAGGCCTTCTTCGACGGCACGATCGCGCAATGGCAGATCGTCATCCCCGATTTCGGCACGATCACCGGAGCGTTCTCGATCACCGCGCTCGACTATGCCGGCAACCATGATGGCGAGGTGACGTTCGAACTGGCGCTCGAATCGGCCGCTGAGCCGGCCTTCGGGGCGCTGTGATGCTGGTCAACCGCAAGCGCGGCGAGATCGTCGCCAATCTGGGCGGCAAGGACCGGTGCCTGTGCCTGACGCTCGGCGCGCTCGCACGGCTCGAAAGCGCCTTCGCCGTCTCCGATCTCGCCGCGCTCGGCGAGCGCTTTTCGTCGGGCAGGCTGTCGGCGCGCGATCTGATGGTGATCATCCATGCCGGGCTTGAAGGGGGCGGGCACACCTTCGCGCTCGACGATGTCGCCGAGATGCAGGTCGATGGCGGCATCGCCGGTTATGCGGCCATCGTCAGCGACCTGCTGGCGGCGACCTTCGGGGAAGCGGGCGCCGATGGCTGACCGGCCGTTTCCGTGGGCCGATGCGATGCGCTTCGGCCTGGGCGTGCTGTGCCTTGCGCCGGCGGACTTCTGGGCGATGACGCCGCGCGAACTCGCCGCGGCCATGGGCGCGCTCGGCGGCAGCGCGCAGCCACCACCCGACCGCTACGCGCTCGACCGGCTGCTCAGTGAGTTTCCCGACCATCAGGACATTGCCCATGGATGAGCAGATCGTCGTCACCGTCGATGCCGACACGACCAAGCTCGAGGAAGCCCTCGGCCGCGTCGAGCGAAAGGCCAAAGGCTTCGGCAGCACCGTCACCCGGGCCTTCCGCGACATCGCCTTCGAGGGCAAGTCGGTCGAGGACGTCTTCCGCTCGATCGCGATGAGCGTTGCCGGCCGCGCCCTCGATGCCGGGCTCGCCCCTCTCCAGAGTGCGCTCGACGGGTTCGCCGCGCGCTCCTTCGGTGGCCTTGTCGGCGGGATCAGGCCGTTCGCCATGGGCGGCGTCGCCACGACCGGCCTGTTCGCCGGCAATGGCGGCGTGCTCGCCGCACCGGCCTATTTTCCCCACGAAGGCGGCGCGGGCGTTGCGGGCGAGGCCGGCGCCGAGGCGATCCTGCCGCTCCGGCGCGGCGCCGACGGCACGCTCGGTGTGAGCGCCGGCGACCCGGGCGGGGCGGCACCCACCGTGGTCGTCAATATCTCGACGCCGGACGTCAAAGGCTTCGAGCGTTCGCAATCCCAGATCAGCGCGGCGCTCACGCGCGCGGTCATGCGTGGCCGGCGCGGCGTCTGAGGAGATCCGTCTTGTCCGCATTCCATGATGTGGCGTTTACCGTGCGCCAGCCCTTCGGCGTTCAGGTCGCAACGCAGCGCCGCGTCGATGTCGTCGCGCTCGCTTCGGGCCATGAGACCCGCAATGCGCGCACGGCCGATGCGCTGCGCCGCTACACGATTCCGGTGGGCACGCGGCCCATCGCCGAGATACGCGCCATCCTGTCCTTCTTCGAAGCGCGGGGCGGTCCGCTGCACGCGTTCCGCTTCCGCGATCCCGTCGAGCCGTCGACGGCCGCTGATGGCGGCGCGCCTTCGGCGGTCGATGCGTCGGTCGGCATTGGCGATGGCACCGTCACCGACTTCCAGCTTCGCACTGCGAGCGGGCGGACGATCCGCAAGCCCGACGCGCAAACCGTGCTCGTCGCGCTCGACGGTGTGGCGGTCGATCCCGCCGACTATACGGTCGGTCAATCGACGGGACTGGTCGCGTTTGCGACACCGCCCGGCAGCGGCGTGCTCGTCACCGCCGGCTGTTTGTTCGACGTGCCCGTGCGGTTCGAAAACCAGAGCCTTTCGGTGACGCGCGCCGATCCTGAAAGCGGATCGCTCGACGATCTGGTGCTGATGGAGGTGATCGCATGAAGACGCTGCATCCGGGCCTTCAGGCGCATCTTGAGGGCGACGTCACCACGGTCTGCATGGTCTGGATCGTCACCCGCGCCGATGGCGAAAGGCTCGGCTTCACCGACCATGACCGGCCGCTGACTGTCAGGGGCGTGACCTGCGAGCCCGAGACCGGCTTTTCGGCGGGCGCTGCGGAAGCCTCGCTCGGCCTTGGTGGCGACATCTCCGATGTTTCCGGCGCGCTTGCCTCGGACCGCATCGCCGACGCCGACATCGAGCGCGGCCTCTATGACGGGGCCGATGTCGCGCTCTATCTGGTCGACTGGCAGGCGCCGGAGACCGCAACGCTGCTGCGCCGGTTTCACGTCGGCGAGATCGTGCGCGAGGGACCGGCGTTCCGGGCCGAACTGCGCAGCCTGTCGGCGGCACTCGACCAGCCGCGCGGCCGCTACTTCACGCGCCAGTGCGACGCCGCGCTCGGCGATGCGCGCTGCGGCTTCGATCTGGCCGGCACGCCGGGCTTTTCCGATGCGGGGACCGTCGCGGCGACCGATGATGCCCGGGTCGTCGATCTCGGTGGCATCGCGCCGTTCGCCGACCGCTGGTACGACCATGGCACGCTGCGCTTCGATACCGGCGCGCGCGCCGGCGACTTGCTCGCCGTGCAGACCGTGCGTCCGCTCGAGGCCGGGCAGGTGCGCGTTGCGCTGCGCGAACCGGTCGGCGTTGCGCCGGCTATCGGCGATCAGGCAACGCTTATGGCCGGTTGCGACAAGCGCTTCGAGACCTGCAAGGCGAGATTCGGCAATCATCTCAATTTCCGCGGATTTCCGCACATGCCCGGCGACGACCGGGCGCTTGGCTATCTGCGCCAGGACGATGTGTTCGACGGTGGACCGCTTGTCCCCTGACCCCGACGCGACACGCTCGGCGATCCTGTCGGCGGCCCGCCGCTGGATCGGCACCCCCTATCGGCACCAGGGCTGCCGGCGCGGCGTCGGCTGCGACTGTCTCGGCCTGATCGCCGGCATCTGGGGCGAGGTCTATGGCGCGATTCCCGCCTACGACCGCACCTATTCGGCCGACTGGGCCGAAAGCGCCGGCCGGGGCGAACCGCTGCTCGCCGCCTGCCGGGCCCGCTGCGCAGCGATGTCCCTGCAGACGATGCGGCCGGGCGATCTTCTGGTCTTCCGGTTCACGCCGCTCGTCGCCGCCAAGCATCTGGCGATCCTGACCGGCGCGCAAACCATGATCCACGCACGCGAACGCCATGCCGTCTGCGAGACCGCGCTGACGGCGTGGTGGCGCCGGCGCATTGCCGGCGTCTTCGCCTTTCCCCCGATCGACGGAAACCAATAGCCCGCCATGGCGACAATTCTGCTTCAGGCCGCCGGCGGCATGCTCGGCGGTGTTTTCGGCTCGTTCGGCGCAACGGTGGGCACCGCCGCCGGCGCGCTTGCCGGCTACTGGGTCGACGGGACCCTGTTCGGCAAGTCGACCCATCGCGAGGGCGCGCGCCTGACCGAAGCCCGGCCGATGACCGCCGAGGAGGGCGCGCCGGTGCCGCGCGCCTATGGCCATGTGCGCCTCGCCGGAACCGTCATCTGGGCAACCCGGCTCGAGGAGCAGGCGACGACCGAGCGCCAGGGCGGCAAGGGCGGCCCGCGCGTGACGACGACGACCTACAGCTATTTCGGCAATGTGGCGGTGGCCCTGTGCGAAGGGCCGGTCGCCATGGTCAAGCGCGTGTGGGCCGACGGGCGCGAGATCGACCTGACCGAAGTCGACATGCGCATCTACACCGGCACCGCCACCCAGCCCATCGATCCGCTGATCGAGGCGCGCCAGGGGGCCGGCAACGCGCCCGCCTATCGCAACGTCGTCTACATCGTTTTCGAGCGCCTGCCGCTTGAACCCTATGGCAACCGCATTCCGCAGATCGAAGCGGAGATCGTGCGCCCGGTCGGCGAACTCGAAACCGCGATCACAGCCGTCTCGGTCATCCCCGGCGCGACCGAACACGGCCTGTCGCCCGACCCGGCGACCAGCCTCGTTGGCTCCGGCGAGACCGTCGAGCACAACCGCCATATCCTGCATGCGGGCAATGACTGGACCGCCTCGATCGACGAGTTGCAGGCGATCTGCCCGAACCTCCAGCATGTCTCGCTGATCGTCACCTGGTTCGGGGATGATCTGCGCGCCGGCGACTGTGCGATCCGCCCCGGCGTCACCGAACGACAGATGGGCGCCGAAACGCCGGCCTGGCGGGTCAGCGGTCTGACGCGGTCCGATCCGGATGCGCGGCTGGTTAGCCGCGTCGACGGCCGGCCCGCCTATGGCGGAACGCCGACCGATGCGTCCGTCATCACGGCCATCCGTGACCTGAAGGCGCGCGGCCTTTCGGTCACCTTGCATCCGTTCATCATGATGGACGTGGCGCAGGACAATGCGTTGCCCGATCCCTATGGCGGGGCGGCGCAGGCGCCCTATCCATGGCGCGGCCGCATCACCTGCCATCCGGGGCCCGGTCAGCCCGGCAGCGCCGACCGCACGGCGACGGCGCAAGGCCAGGTCGCCGCTTTCGTCGGCACCACGCAGGCGACCGATCTGGCCGTCAGCGGCGAGACTGTCTTGCCCGGTCCGGCGGCCGATTGGGGCTATCGCCGCATGGTGCTGCACATGGCCCGGCTCGCCCAGATCGCCGGCGGGGTCGATGCGATGCTGATCGGCTCGGAACTGCGCGGGCTGACCTGGCTGCGCGGGGCAGGGGACACGTTCCCCTTCGTCGACGCGCTGCGGCAACTGGCGACCGATGTGCGCGCCATCCTCGGTCCGGGCTGCAATCTGACCTATGGCGCCGACTGGTCGGAGTATTTCGGCTATCACCCGCCGGACGGTTCGGGCGATGTCTATTACCACCTAGATCCGCTCTGGGCGGCCCAGGAGATCGACGCGGTCGGTATCGACAACTACATGCCGCTCGCCGACTGGCGCGAGGGCGACCTTTCCGAGGCGGGCGGCAATCCCGACGGCATGCTCGCCCATGACGATGCGGCCGCGATGGGGGCGGCCATCGCGGCGGGCGAGGGGTTCGACTGGTACTATGTCTCGCCCGCCGACCGGCAGAACCGCGTCCGCACGCCGATCGCCGACGGCGCTCACGGCAAGCCATGGGTCTATCGCTACAAGGATCTCGTGGCCTGGTGGTCGAACGCCCATGTCGACCGGCGCGGCGGCATCGAGACCGGCCCACAATCGCCCTGGGTGCCGCATGCCAAGCCGATCTGGTTCACTGAACTCGGCTGTCCGGCCGTCCACGCCGGCCCCAACCAGCCCAACGTCTTCCCCGATCCGAAGTCGGCTGAAAGCGCTCGGCCGCATTTTTCCAACGGCGCCCGTTCGGACGGCGCCCAGCGCGCCTTTGTCGACGCCCATCTCGCCCATTGGGCGCAGGTCGGCTCGGCGGCCAACCCGCTCGCGCCGGGCGCGAGCACGCCGATGGTCGATCCCGGTCGCATGTTCCTGTGGGCCTGGGATGCCCGGCCGTTTCCGGAGTTTCCGCGCAACGGCGCGATCTGGGGCGACGGTGCGAACTGGCTCACCGGTCACTGGCTGAACGGGCGCCTTGGCGGCGCGCCGCTCGCCGGCCTGATCGCCGCCGTGTTCGCCGACCATGGCCTGCCGCCGCCGGACGTCAGCGCCGTGCGCGGCACGGTTCTGGGCATGAGCGTCGACCGCCCGGCCGGCATCCGCGCCACGCTCGAACCGCTGGTCGACACGTTCGGCCTTGTGGTGACCGACACGGGCACCGAAGACGCGCCGAGCCTGCGCTTTGCCAGCGAAGCGTACCGACCCGTCACGTTGCCGGCCGAAGCGATCTGCCTTGGCCGTGAGACCGGAAATCGCCGTCTGGCCACCGGTCAGGCCGACGAATTGCCGGCGGAGGTCGTGGTGCGCTATCGGGACGCGCTGACCGACTACCGGATGCAATCGGCCCGCTCGCACCGGCGTGAGGGGCCGTCCGCGCGCCTTGTCGATCTCAATCTGCCGTGCACGCTCGATGGCGACGCGGCCCGTCACGTCGCCGAGGCCGCGATCGGGCGCTTCTGGGCCGGGCGCGACGGACTGCGGCTCGAACTGCCGGTGCGCTTCGCCGGTCTCGAGCCGGGCGACGTCATCGCGCTGGACGATGCGCCATCGGCCCACTGGCGCATCACCGGCATCGATCTGACCGACCGGCTCGAGGTCACGGCCGTCTCGGTCCATGGCGCGCCGGCCGGTGCCGCGCGTCCCTCGCTGCCCGACCGCGCCGCTTCCCCGGAGGCGCTCGGCCTGTTCGGCGGCCCGCCCGAGGCGCTGTTGCTCGATCTTCCCATGCTCGACCAGTCGGCCCCGGAAGCCAATTTCAGGATCGCCCTGCGCGCCGTGCCCGCGCGCCCGCAGGCGGTGTTCGCTTCACCGGGCGCCGACGGGTTCGAGTTGCGCCGCACCGTGCCGGGCAATGCCCTGATCGGTCGGCTCACGGCGCCGCTCGCCCCCGGACCGTCCGGCCGATACGACCGGGCGAACGCGATCGAGCTGGTGCTGCCGTCCGGTGAACTGGCGTCGGTCGCTGAGGACCTGCTTCTGGCCGGGCGCAACACGGTCGCCATCGAGGTGACGGACGGGCTGTTCGAGGTCGCCCAGTTCCGGTTCGCCGAGGAGATCGCGCAGGGGCACTGGCGACTGACAGCATTGCTGCGCGGCCAGGCGGGCACCGAGGATGCCGCCGCGCTCGGCGCGCCCGCGGACGCCCGCATCGTTGTGCTCGACGACCGCGTGCCAGCCGCCGGCCTCCGGGCGACGGAGATCGGCATTGCGCTCAACTGGCGCATCGGACCGGTCGGGCGGACCTTCTCGGACCGCTACTTCGCCACGCTCTCCGCCACCGGCGGGGTTCGCGCCCTGACGCCGCTTGCGCCGGTCCATCTGCGCGCGAAGGCGGGTGTGGACGGCTCGCTCGCACTGCGCTGGGTTCGCCGGTCCCGTCTCGGCTTCGGCACGCAACTTGCCGCGGACGCGCCGCTCGGCGAGGACGTCGAACGCTATGCGGTGACGCTGTTCGATGCGGGCGGCGCATCCATCCACGCCGCCGAGACCGGCACGCCCCTTCTCGAACTCGAGCCGTCCCTCGTCGGCTCCCTCTACGGCGCGACACCGTCCGAGGTGGACTGCGAGGTTCGCCAGATCGGCACACGGATCGGCGCAGGCCTGCCGGCACGCGCCGTCCTGCCTGTGGACCTTCCCTGACAACAAACCGAAAGGAAACGTGATGAACACCGTCAAACCCTGGTATCTGTCCAAGACGATCTGGGCCGCCCTCGTCTCCATCGCCGCCACGTTCGGCTCCGCTCTCGGTATTCCCGTCGATCAGGCCGCCCATGAGGGTCTTGTCGAGGCGATCCTGCAACTGGTATCGGCTGGCGCGGGCGCCGTCGCCATCCTCGGACGGATGACGGCCCACAGCCGCATCGGCTGAACGCATGCACCGGGCAACGTTCAGTTTGTGTTCAGGTGCCCGTGACTATACGGAAGCCATGATGATCAAGCACGCATACATGGTTGGCGTATTGGCCCTGGGACTGGCGTATTCCGCGCCCGCCCCGGCTGCCGAAACGATGCAGCTCGCGACCGACAACTGCTTCCAGGTCGGCCAGAACCTCGCCGCGCGTCAGGGCGCCACCCTCGTGGGCGCCGAAGCGGCACAGCAGAACGGCGCGTCAGGATGCCGCGTCGTGCTCCTCTACGAGGCCCAGGGCGGCGAGCGGCCGCGCCGCGAGGAGATTTTCGTCGCACAATAGACCGTGATAGAACGCACAGTGCTTGTGCGTGTGCCGGGCTAGACCGGACACGCAGGAAGGGAGCGGGCCGATGCGCATTTTGCTGGTCGAGGACGACGCCGAACTCAATCGTCAGATCAAGGAATCGCTCGAGGACGCCGGCTATGTGGTCGATTCGGCGCTAGACGGCGAGGAAGGCCATTTCCTCGGCGACACCGAGCCCTATGACTGCGTCGTGCTCGATATCGGCCTGCCGCTGATGGACGGCATCTCGGTGCTGCAGCGCTGGCGCGAGGACGAGCGCACCATGCCGGTCCTGATCCTGACCGCCCGCGATCGCTGGAACGACAAGGTAGCCGGCATCGACGCGGGCGCCGACGATTACGTCACCAAGCCGTTCCACATCGAGGAAGTGCTGGCCCGCGTGCGGGCGCTGATCCGCCGCGCTTCGGGTCACGCCACTTCGGAACTGGCCTGTGGCCCGCTCATCGTCGACACCAAGACATCGCGGGCGCTCGTCGACGGCAAGGCGCTCAAGCTGACCTCGCACGAATTCCGACTGCTCTCCTACCTGATCCATCACAAGGCCGAGGTCGTCTCGCGCACCGAATTGACCGAGCATCTGTATGATCAGGATTTCGACCGCGATTCCAACACGGTCGAGGTCTTCGTCGGCCGGCTCAGGCGCAAGATCGGCCATGATCTGATCGAGACCGTGCGCGGGCTCGGCTACCGCCTGCGCGACCCCGGCGAAGAGCAGGCCGGAACGCCTGCCGCAAGCTGATCGATGCCGATAGCGCCCGGTTCGCTGCGCAACCGCGTCATCGCCCTTTCGACCGTGTGGACGGTGCTGGCGGTGGCGATCCTCGGCTGGCTTCTGGTCAGCCAATACAGGGCGAATGCCGAACGCGGCTTTGCCGACCTGCAACAGGCCCAGCTCTACAGCCTGATCGCCGCGTTCACGATCACCGCGGACGGCACCCTGTCCGGCGTGCCAAATCTCGGCGACCGCAGTTTCCTCGATCCCGGATCGGGCTGGTACTGGCAGGTCGGCCTGGTCGACGCCGATGGCGATATCCGCCGGTCTCCCTCTCTTGCCGACAGCACCCTTGCGCGACCCCCGCTGTCGGACATCCCCTATGACGACCAGTTCACCCGCACCTTCGCAACGCAGGGTCCGGCCGGGCAGACGCTCCGCGTGCTCGAGGCCGAAGTGCAGATCGGGCAGGGCGGCGAGATCGCCCTTTTCCAGCTTGCCGGCAATCAGAGCGAGTTCGACGACGCCATCGGTTCGCTCGCCCGCAGCCTGGCGCTCCTGCTGACCGTGTTCGGCGTCGGCGTCGTGGCCATCAACGCCGCGATCATCGTATTCGGCATGCGTCCGCTCGGGCGCGTGCGCCGGGCGCTGCGCGCCATCCACGCCGGCGAGGAACACGCGCTGCCGGGCCGCTATCCCGACGAGATCCAGCCCATGGTCGACGAGATGAACATGCTCATCGACAACAACCGCCGCATCGTCGAGCGCGCCCGCACCCAGGTCGGCAACCTCGCCCATTCCCTGAAGACGCCGATTTCCGTTCTCCGGAACGAGGCCGAGCGCGGCAGGCCCGTCGAACCGCGTCTCGTCGGCGAACAGGCAAGCGCCATGAAGGCGCAGGTCGAGCATTATCTCAACCGCGCCCGGATCGCCGCCCAGGCCGGCGGCACGGCCTTCCGCACCGATGCGTCCGAGGCGCTCGAACGCCTCGTGAAGGTCATGCGCAAGCTCAACCCCGACAAGACCTTCACCCTCGACCTGCCCGAGCGTCCGGTCGCGTTCGCGGGCGAGAAGGAGGATTTCGAGGAAGTCTGCGGAAACCTGCTCGAAAACGCCTGCAAGTGGGGCAACGGAAAGATCGCGATCACGCTCGGTGAGGCGAAAGGCGGTCTCTTCGAGGTCACCGTCGAGGATGACGGCCCCGGAATTTCGGCCGAACAGCGCGCCGTCGCGCTCAGGCGCGGCCAGCGGCTGGACGAAACAAAGCCCGGCACGGGCCTTGGCCTGTCGATCGTGGTCGAGACCGTGGACGCCTACAAGGGCGAGGTCACGCTGTCGGACAGCGCGCTCGGCGGGCTCAAAGTCACCCTCAGCCTGCCCGCCGCGCGGTCGCTTTCCTGAACCGCCATATTGCGGCCACGTCCATCGACCCGTAAATGCGGCACGTCCGACATTGCCTGCGAGGTTGAACGAGATGGGCCGCCAAGCCTTCCCTTTCCGGTCGATCGCCCTGACGGCACTTGCCCTGTCGACGCTGACCGGCTGCGTCAGCCTTGGCCTTGGCGGTGGCAGCGGAACCGCTGACGCCGGTGCAGGTGCTGGCGCCGCCGTGGCGCCCGCGGCCGGCCTGAACCTGCTCGAACCGCTCGGGGGCGGCCTTGTCGGCCGCATCGAGGGCGCGCGCATCGGCCGCGCCGATCGCATCGCTGCCCTCCAGAGCGAATACCGCGCGCTCGAGTTCACGCCACCCGGCGACATCGTTTCCTGGCAGGCCCGCAATGGCGGCCTCACCGGCCAGGTCGTTCCCTCCCAGCCCTATCGCGTCGGCTCGCAGGACTGCCGCCAGTACACGCATACGATCAACGCCGAGGCTGCCTCGGCACCGATCGTGGTGCGGGGCACGGCCTGCCGCAATCCGGACGGGAGCTGGTCGCTCCTGTCCTAGGCCTGCCCCTACCGTCTCCAAGCGACTGCACCTTTGTCGCATCCGGTTTTTCTTGGAAACGCCGCAGGCTGACGATATCTGAGGCCCATGTTGTTCTGGTTGACAGTGCTGGCCTTGACCGTCGCCGCCGTCCTGATCGGCTTCCGACCGCTTTTCGCGCCGGGCCGTGGCGCGATGCTCGACCGCGCCGAGGATCATGAACACGATATCGCGGTCTATCGTCACCAGCTCGAGGAGCTCGACGCCGAACGGGAACGCGGCGCGATTTCGCCCGCCGAAGCCCAACAGGCGCGCAACGAGATCGCCCGGCGCATCCTCGCCGTCGAGGACCGGATGCAGGCCGGCGACACCGATGCCGACAACGCCCCGGCCAGGCGGTCCGGCCGCGCCGTGCTGGCGCTGTTCGCACTTGTCTTCGTGCCGGGCCTGACCTTCATCGTCTACACCGGGATCGGCTCGCCGGGATACGAGGCGCAGCCGCTCGCCATGCGTGTTGAGGCGCTGCGCGACGCGCAGGCGGCCGCGAGCGATGCCCGCACGCAGCTTCGCGACCTGGTCGCCCGCGCCGAGGACCATCTGCGCGAGAACCCCGACGACGGGCGCGGCTGGGACGTGCTCGCCCCGGTGTATTTCCGACTCGGCGACGTCGGTCGCGCCGAAACCGCATACCGCAACGCCATCCGGCTGATGGGCGAGACGCCCGCACGGCTGTCCGGGCTCGGCGAGGTGTTGGTGACGACGGCGGGCGGCATCGTCACCGAGGAGGCTTCCTCCCTTTTCGATCGTGCGCTCGAGGCCGATCCGGCCGACCCCCGCGGGCGCTTTTTCGACGGGCTTGGCGCCGTGCAGATCGGTCGTTACGAGCAGGCCGAGCAGATCTGGACCGAACTCGCCGCCGATCCGGACGCCGATCAGGCCTGGCGCGCCGTCGCCGGCCAGAGCCTGGCGCGGCTCGCCGAGACCGCGCCGCGGGCCGAAACGCCCGGCCGTCCGCCTGCGCTCGATGACGAGACGATCGAGCAGGTGAGCGAACTCAACGACGGCGAACGTGGCGCGATGATCGAGGGGATGGTCGCCTCGCTCGACGAGCGGCTGCGCGCCGAACCGGACGACATTGAAGGCTGGAAACGCCTCATTCGCGCCCGGATTGTCCTTGATCAACCTGAGGCGTTGCGTGACGCGCTAGAACGGGCCCGGGCGGCCTTCGAGGACCGCCCCGACGCGCTTGACGATCTGCGCGCGTTCGCAAGCGGGCTCGGACTGGACGTGGAGGACTATTGGCGGTGACGCGCAAGCAGAAACGTTTTGCGGTGATCTTCGGAGCGCTTGGCGTGCTGGGCGCGGCCGTGGCGCTCGTGCTGACCGGGCTCAGCGAGCAGGTCACCTTCTTCCGCACACCGACCGACATCGTCGCGCCGGCGAACGCCGCCGAGAACGAGGGGCGGCTGCGGCTCGGCGGTCTGGTCGTGATGGGCTCGGTCGAAACGCTCGAGGATTCGTCCGTGCGCTTTGCCATCGAGGACGCCAATCACGCCGTCACCGTCCGCTATGGCGGCATTCTGCCGGACCTGTTCCGCGAGGGTCAGGGTATCGTCGCCGAAGGCACGATGCAGCCGGATGGCACGTTCAGGGCCGACACCGTGCTCGCCAAGCACGACGAGACCTACATGCCGCGCGAGGTCGCCGACGCTCTCAAGGAGCAGGGCGTCTGGAAGGGCGAGGCTGGCGGGGATGCACCGGCAGGCAACGAATACTAGGCTGGGTTGGGAGGCCTGACATGATCGTCGAACTGGGTCACTACGCGCTGGTTCTCGGCCTCGCGCTTTCGCTCGCCCAGACGATCGTGCCGATGATCGGCCTGCGCACCAACGATGCGCGCATGCTGCATGTCGCCCCGCCGCTGACCATCGCCACGTTCCTCGTCGTCGCCGTATCCTTCGCGGCGCTCACCTGGGCCTATGTCACCTCCGACTTCTCGGTCCGAAACGTCTGGGCGAACTCGTTCTCCGAC
This sequence comes from Roseitalea porphyridii, assembly GCF_004331955.1. NCBI lineage: Bacteria > Pseudomonadati > Pseudomonadota > Alphaproteobacteria > Hyphomicrobiales > Ahrensiaceae > Roseitalea > Roseitalea porphyridii. The sequence continues at coordinate 1,137,533 of NZ_CP036532.1, forward strand.
AAGCCGATGATCTTCAAGGTCACCGGCGTGTGGGGCAATCACGAGGGCTCGATGCTCTTGTGGATCCTAACGCTCGCCCTGTTCGGCGCGCTCGTCGCCTTCTTCGGCGGCAATCTGCCCTCGCGGCTGAAGGCGGCCGTCCTCTCCGTGCAGGGTTCGGTCACCGTCGCCTTCGCGCTGTTCATCCTGCTCACATCGAACCCGTTCGAGCGCCTGTCCCCCGCGCCGATGGAGGGTCGCGACCTCAATCCGATCCTGCAGGACATTGGCCTCGCCGTGCATCCGCCGCTTCTGTACCTGGGCTATGTCGGCTTTTCGATCTGCTTCTCCTTTGCGGTCGCCGCGCTGATCGAGGGCCGCATCGATGCCGCCTGGGCGCGCTGGGTGCGGCCATGGACGCTCGTCTCCTGGCTGTTCCTGACCGCCGGCATCTCGATGGGCTCCTACTGGGCCTATTATGAACTGGGCTGGGGCGGCTGGTGGTTCTGGGACCCGGTCGAGAACGCCTCCTTCATGCCATGGCTGATCGGCACCGCGCTCCTGCACTCCGCGCTGGTGATGGAAAAGCGCGAGGCGATGAAGGTCTGGACGATCCTTCTGGCGATCCTCGCCTTTTCCTTTTCGCTGCTGGGCACCTTCCTTGTGCGCTCGGGCGTTCTGACATCGGTGCATTCGTTCGCCACCGACCCGCAGCGCGGCCTGTTCATCCTGATGATCCTGGTGTTCTTCATCGCCGGATCGCTGATCCTGTTCGCCCTGCGCGCGGGCACCTTGCGCAATGGCGGCATGTTCCATCCGATCAGCCGCGAGGGCGCGCTCGTCCTCAACAATCTGTTCCTGACCACGGCGACGGCGACCGTGCTCGTCGGCACGCTTTATCCGCTGCTGGTCGAGGCCGTGACCGGAGAGAAGATCTCGGTCGGCGCGCCCTATTTCAACTACACCTTCATCCCGCTGATGATACCGCTCTTGATGGCCGTGCCGTTCGGGCCGCTGCTGGCCTGGAAGCGCGGCAATCTGTACGCCGCCGCCGAACGTCTCTGGCTGGCGGCTGCCCTTTCGCTCGTCGCCGCCCTGTTCATGGCCTATGTGCGCTACGAGGCGCCGGTCCTGTCGGCGCTCGCCTATTTCGTCGCCTTCTGGCTGATCATCGGCGCGTTCGCCGACGTCTGGCAGAAGGCGGGCTTTGCCAAGAATGGCCTCTCAAAGGGCTGGTCTCGGTTGCGCGGCCTGCCACGCGCCAACTGGGGCACCGCGCTCGCCCATGCCGGCCTCGGCGTCACGACGCTCGGCATCGTCGGCGTGACCACGTTCGAGGACGAGACCGTGCTGCGCATGACGCCCGGCGAGACCACGAGCTTTTCCGGCTATGAGGTCGCCTTTGATTCGCTGACGCCCGGCAAGGGTCCCAACTTCACCTATGACCGGGGCGTCTTCACTATCACGCGTGACGGCCGCGAGATCGGCACCGTCGAGCCGGAGAAGCGGGTCTATGTGGCAAGCCGCATGCCGACCACCGAGGCGGGCATCCAGATGGTCGGGCTGTTCAGCCAGTACTATATCGCGCTCGGCGATCCCGCGCCCGACACCGACGCCATCGTCGTACGCATCTGGTACAAGCCCTATGTCACGCTGATCTGGCACGGCACGATCGTCATGGTGCTGGCCGGGCTGATCTCGCTGTCCGACCGGCGCCTTCGGATCGGCGCACCCGTCGCCGCGCGCCGGCGGCGCGAGCAGACGGCGGCCCAGGCGCGACCGGAGCCGGCCGAATGAAGCGCCTTGTCGCAACGCTCGCACTGATCGCAGCGCTGGGCGCCACGCCCGCGCTCGCCGTCAATCCCGACGAGATTCTCGACGATCCGGCGCTCGAGGAGCGCGCGCGCGACATCTCGGCGGGCCTCAGATGCATGGTCTGCCAGAACCAGTCGATCGACGATTCCGATGCTGAACTGGCGCGCGACCTGCGCGTGCTGGTGCGCGACCGGCTCGTCGCCGGCGACAGCAATGAGGAGGTCGTGGCCTACGTCGTCGACCGCTATGGCGAGTTCGTGCTGCTGCGGCCGACCTTCTCGGCCCGCAATGCGCTTTTGTGGGCGACGCCCGCCATCATCCTGATCCTTGGCGGCACGGCGGCCCTCGTCTTCAGCCGCCGCCAGAGCAACTCACGGCTCGGCGAGGCGCTGACCGCCGAAGAACAAGCGCGCGTCGCAAAGATTTTAGATGAAGGTGACCGGCAGGAGCGGTAGGGAGCCCTCACATGAGGGGAGCCTGCCATGCCAGTCGAAAAACGCACCTTCCAGTCCCACGACGGCCACCAGCTTGCGGCGCGCTTCGACCGTCCCGAGGGTCGCGTCCGCGGCGTCGCCCTGTTCGCCCACTGCTTCACCTGCACCAAGGACATCGTCGCCGCCCGGCGCATCGCCGCCAATCTGGCACGCCTTGGCGTCGCGGTCCTGCGCTTTGATTTCACGGGCCTCGGTTCCTCCGAGGGCGAGTTCGCCAACACCTCCTTCGTCTCCAACGTCGCCGACCTGATCGCCGCTGCCGACCATTTGCGGCAGACCGAACAGGCCCCGGTTCTGCTGATCGGCCATTCGCTGGGCGGGGCGGCGGTGCTCGCCGCCGCCGGCGACATCCCCGAGGTCAAGGGCGTGGTCACGATCGGCGCGCCGGCCGATGCCGAGCATGTCCTGCACAACTTCGAGGGTGATCTCGACGCGATCGAGCGCGAGGGTTCGGCCGAGGTGACCCTTGGCGGCCGCACGTTCCGGATCGGCAAGGGGTTCGTCGAGGCCGCCCGCGAGACCGAGCTCACCGGCCGGATAAAGGCCCTGCGCGCCTCGCTTCTGGTCATGCATTCGCCGATCGACCAGACCGTCGGCATCGACAACGCCACGCGCATCTTCACGGCCGCCAGGCACCCCAAGAGCTTCATCTCGCTCGACACGGCCGATCACCTGCTGTCGAAGGCCGAGGACGCCGAATTCGCCGCCGAGGTCATCGCCGGCTGGGCCTCGCGCCTTTTGCCCGGGGACCAGCCGCAGGGCGAGGAAGCGATCGAGCATGTCCGCGTCACCGAAACGCGCGCCAGCAAGTTCCAGAACAGCGTCCAGGCCGGACGGCATCGCTTCTTCGCCGACGAGCCCGCCTCGGTCGGTGGCACCGACACCGGCCCCACGCCCTACGACTTCCTGTCGGCGGCGCTCGGTGCCTGCACCTCGATGACGCTGCGCATCTACGCCGAATTCAAGAAGCTCGATCTGGGCACGGTGACCGTCGATGTCAGCCACGCCAAGGTGCATGCGAAGGACTGCATGGACTGCACCGAGGAGCAGAAGAACGGCAAGGGCAAGATCGACCGCTTCGAGCGCGTGATCACGGTCGACGGCAACGTGCCGCCGGAACTGGCCGACAAGCTTGAGGAGATCGCCAACAAGTGCCCCGTCCACAAGACGCTGGAAGGCAAGGCGAGCGTGATCACCAAGGTCGAGACGGGGTAGGTACCTCACGCGCCCGTGACCCAACCTTACCGATTTTTCATGTGACGGCCATGTTTGGGCAACCTTGGGTTTCCTAGATTGACGGCAACGGCGCTCGCCGCGCCAGAACGTCAATCAAGAGGATGACCCAGATGAGAACGCCCCGTTTCACCGCGGCCGTCATGGCCGCTGCCGTCGTCGGCGCGGGCTTTGCCGGCTACGGCACCGCGCAGTTCGCCAACCCCGCCTACGCCGAACCGGTCCGCCTCGAGGCGCCCGCCATGGCGCCGGGCTTCGCCGATGTGGTCGAGGCCGTCTCGCCGGCCGTCGTCTCGGTGCGCGTGCGCGCCAGCGTCGATGAGGTTTCCGACCGGTCCTTCGGTCGCCAGTTCCGCGGCAGCCCGTTCGAGGACCTGCCCGAAGGCCACCCCTTCCGCCGCTTTTTCGATCGCGAGTTCGGCGACCGGTTCAACGAACGCCAGTTCGGCGAGCGCGGTCCCGACCGTCCGCGCCGCGCGCGCCCGGTCAGCCAGGGTTCGGGCTTCTTCATCTCCGGCGACGGCTTCATCGTCACCAACAACCACGTCATCGACAATGGCGAGGAGTTCACCGTCATCATGAATGACGGCACCGAACTCGACGCCGAACTGATCGGCGCCGATGCGCGCACCGATCTGGCCGTGCTGAAGGTCGATGCCGACCGCGAATTCACCTACGTGACCTTCGACGACGACAATCCGACGCGCGTCGGCGAATGGGTGGTCGCGGTGGGCAATCCGTTCGGCCTTGGCGGCACCGTCACCGCGGGAATCGTCTCCGCCCGCGGGCGCGACATCGGCGCCGGCCCCTATGACGACTTCATCCAGATCGACGCGGCGGTCAACCGCGGCAACTCCGGCGGTCCGACCTTCAACCTCGCCGGCGAGGTCGTCGGCGTGAACACGGCCATCTTCTCGCCCTCGGGCGGCAATGTGGGTATTGCGTTTGCCGTCCCGGCGGCGGTGGCGACCGATGTCGTCGCCGACCTGATCGACGATGGCAATGTCGAACGCGGTTGGCTCGGCGTGCGCATCCAGGCGGTCACCGACGAGATCGCCGAATCGCTCGGCCTCGCCGACGCGAGCGGCGCCATCGTCGCCGAACCCGAAGCCGGCGCGCCCGCCGCACAGGCCGGCATCGAGGCCGGTGACGTGATCACGGCGGTCAACGGCGAAGCCATCGAGGGCACCCGCGAACTGTCGCGTGCCATCGCCGCCTTCGATCCGGGCACCGAGGTGACGATCACTGTCCAGCGTGATGGCGAGGCTCGCGACATCGCGGTCGAACTGGGCGAACTGCCTTCGCTGCAGGAACTGGCCGGCACGCCCGACGCCGATCAGGGCGGCGAGCCCGAAAGCGCCCAGCCGTCCTCGATGGACGATCTCGGCCTGACGCTCGTTCCCGCCGAAGACGGCCAGGGCGTGCTGATCACCGACGTCGTGCCCGACAGCCCGGCCTTCCAGGCAGGCATCCGCGCCGGCGACATCATCCGCGAGGTCAACAACGAGCCGGTCGCCTCGACCGCCGATGTCGAGCAGCGCATCGGCGAGGTCGCCGATGCCGGCCGCAGCGCGGCGCTTCTGCGGCTTCAGGGCGAGGATGCCAGCCGCTTCGTCGCCGTGCCGCTGCCGCGCGGCTGACGCGTAAACCAGTTCCGTCCGGGCCCCTTCCATGTCATCCCCTCCGGACGGTTCCCACGGCGGCGGGCCTTCCCCCTCCAGCCCGCCGCCGGCCTTTCGGGCCGCTTTCCCCCTTGCTAAGACGACGCCCATGAAGGTGCTGATCATCGAGGACGATCCGCAGGCCGCCGCCTATCTGAAGAAGGCGCTCGGCGAGGCGGGCCACACGGCCGATGTCGCCCATGATGGCGACGACGGCTACGCCATGGCCTCGACCGGCTCCTATGACACGCTGATCGTCGACCGCATGCTGCCCCGGCGCGACGGGCTTTCGATCGTCGCCCAGTTGCGCGCCGAGGACGACCGCACCCCGGTGCTGATCCTGTCGGCGCTCGGCGAGGTCGATGACCGCGTCACCGGTCTGAGGGCCGGCGGCGACGACTATCTGACCAAGCCCTATGCCTTTTCCGAACTTCTGGCGCGCATCGAGGTGCTGCACCGGCGCAGCCAGAACGGCGACGGCGAGACCGCCTACCGGGTCGCCGACCTCGAACTCGACCGGCTTTCGCGCCGCGTCACGCGCGCCGGGCAGGACATCGTGCTGCAGCCTCGCGAGTTCCGCCTTCTGGAATATCTGATGCGCAACGCCGGCCGGGTCGTCACGCGCACCATGTTGCTCGAACATGTCTGGGACTACCATTTCGACCCGCAGACCAACGTGATCGACGTGCATGTGTCGCGCCTGCGCGGCAAGATCGAAAAGGGCTTCGACAAGCCGCTGCTGCACACCATCCGCGGCGCCGGCTATGTCATGCGCGAATGATGAGCGCTCCCGCTCCCCGCCGCCGTCTGGGCGCCATCTTCAAGACCACCGCGGTGCGCCTTTCGGCGCTCTATCTGCTGCTGTTCAGCGTCTGTGCGGTGCTGCTGGTCATCTACATGACCTCGCTGGCGGCAGGCTTTTTCCTCAACGAGACCCGCATGGCGATCGAGCAGGAGTTGCGTTCGCTCGATCGCATCTATCAGCGCGGCGGCATGCGTGGTCTCGTCGTCGCCATCGACCGGCGGGCACGGGCTCCGGGCGCCTTCGTCTATCTGGTCGCCGACCCGACCGGGCGCATCCTCGCCGGCAATGTGCGCGCGCTGGAGCCCGGCGTCATCGATCACACCGGCTGGACCCGACGTCCGTTCAGCTACGAGAAGTTCCGCGAACGCGGCGAGAACGGCGACCAGCCCCAGGCGGTGGCCAACATCTTCCGGTTCGAGAACGGGATGCGCGTGCTCGTCGGGCGTGATCTGGGCGAACCGGAGCGGTTTCGCGTCGTGGTGCGCCGGGCGCTGGCGCTGGCCCTGGGCCTGATGGCGCTCGGCGGGCTGCTGATCTGGCTGTTCATCGGCCGCCGCGCCCTCAAGCGCATCGACGCGGTCTCGGCGGCCAGCGCCGGCATCGTCGCCGGCGATCTCGGCCGAAGGCTTCCGGTCTCCAGCGCGGGCGACGAGTTCGACCGGCTTTCGGCCAGCCTGAACACCATGCTGGCGCGCATCGAAACGCTCAATGACGGGCTGCGCGAGGTGTCCGATTCGATCGCCCATGATCTGAAGACGCCGCTGACCCGCCTGCGCAACCGCGCCGAGGAGGCGCTGCGCAAGGACGAGGGCGAGGCCGGCTATCGCGACGCGCTCGAGGACATGATCTCCGAGGCCGACCAGCTCATCTCCATCTTCAACGCCATGTTGCAGATCTCGCGCGTCGAGGCCGGCTACACGCGCTTCACGCCCGAGCCCGTCGACCTGGCCACTGTCGCCACCGAACTGGCCGATCTCTACGAGCCGCTGGTCGAGGACGCCGGCGGCCATCTCAGAAACGAGGTGACCGGTCCGCTCGTCGCCGAGGGAAGCCGCGAACTGATCGGCCAGGCGGTCACCAATCTGATCGACAACGCCATCAAGTATGGCCTCAAGGGCGAGGGCGCGACCGTCACCCTGAAGGGCCGCGCCGACAAGGCGGCATCGCGCGTCGAACTGCTCGTCTGCGACACCGGCGACGGCATTCCCGAAGCCGATCGCGAGCGTGCCGTCCGCCGCTTCGAACGCCTCGAGGAGAGCCGCAGCGCGCCGGGCTCCGGCCTCGGCCTGTCGCTGGTCGACGCGATCATGCGCCAGCATGGCGGCGAACTCAGGCTTCAGGACAACGAACCGGGCCTGTGCGCGGTCCTGTCGTTTCCGGCTGCCGCACCTTAGCCCACTTCCTTCCGTCGACGACGGGCGCTAGGTGTCACCGACATGATGCGGAGGCAGAGCGTGTCCCAAACCGTCGACGCCCAGACGACAACATCATCGCCGCGCCCGATCGCCATCACCGACGCGGAGGCGGCCGACACCTGTCGTCACGTGCTGGCCGAGGCGGCCGACAAGGCCGGGCTCGAATGGCTGTCGGCGGCGCTCGGCGGCAAGGCCGACCCCTGGGCGGAATTTCTCGTCGGCGTCGCCGGCAACGCGCCGTTCCTCGCCGGCGCCATGCAGCGCCATGTCACGCACCTGGAGAAGCTGCCCGATACGCCGGTCGCCGCCTTCATCGACGAGGCGATCGCCGCCATCGACGATCTGGCGCGCACGGCCTTTCCGGCCGATGTCTCCGAACAGTCCCTGTCGCGGCAACTGCGTGAACTCAAGAGCCGGGCGCACCTGTTCATCGCGCTGGGCGATCTGTCCGGCGCACACACGGTCGAGCAGACCACGATGTTCCTGTCGCGCCTCGCCGAGGCGGCGCTGGCGGCGGTTGTCAACTGGCTGCTGCGCGACCTGCACGACAGGGGCAAGCTGAAGCTCGCCAACCCGGACGATCCGGCGACGGGCTCGGGGCTGATCGTGCTCGGCATGGGCAAGCTGGGTGCGTGCGAACTGAACTATTCGTCCGACATCGATCTGATCGTCTTCTTCGAGCACGACGCCCCCGGGCTGACCTGGGACGAGCCCTACGAGGCCGGCGACCTGCTGTCGAAGGCGCTGCGCCGGCTGATACGCATCATGGGCGAGCGCACGGGCGACGGTTACGTCTTCCGCACCGATCTGCGCCTCAGGCCCGATCCGGGGGCCATGCCGCTTGCCATCTCGGTCGACGCGGCGCTGACCTATTACGAGGCGCGCGGGCAGAACTGGGAGCGCGCCGCGCTGATCAAGGCGCGGCCCGTCGCCGGGGACCGGAAGGCTGGCGACGACTTCCTGCGCCAGCTCACCCCGTTCATCTGGCGCAAATATCTCGATTACGCCGCCATCTCCGACGTCCAGTCGATCAAGCGGCAGATCCACGCCCACAAGGGCCATGGCCGGATCGCCATCGAGGGCCACAACGTCAAGCTCGGTCGCGGCGGCATCCGCGAGATCGAGTTCTTCGTGCAGACCCAGCAGCTCATCGCCGGCGGACGCGCGCCACACCTGCGCGACCGCAGGACGCTGGAGATGCTGAACCGGTTCGCCGAGGACGGCTGGATCGCCGAGACCGTCCGCGACGAGATGGTGGACGCCTACCGCTTCCTGCGCCGCGTCGAGCATGTCGTCCAGATGATCGGCGACGAGCAGACCCATACGCTTCCCGAAACGGACGAGGCGATGGCCTCGGTCGCCGCCCTGATGGGCTATCCGGACTGCGACGAGTTCCGGCAGCAATTGCGTGCGCAACTGGTCATGGTCGAACGCCATTTCGGCGCCCTGTTCCAGGAAGGCGAGACGCTGGCCGCGACCGCCGGCAATCTGTCGTTCACCGGCGACGATCCCGACCCGGACACGCTGACGACGCTGTCCCAACTGGGCTTCGAACGCCCCGCCGACATGTGGGGCGTCATCCGCACCTGGCATTTCGGGCGCTATGGCGCGGTCCAGTCCCAGCGCGCCCGCGAGAGGCTGACCAACATCACCCCGGCGCTGCTCGGGGCGTTCGCCGGCACCGGCCAGCCCGACGCGGCGCTGTTGCGGTTCGATGCCTTTCTCAAGGGGCTGCCGGCCGGCATCCAGCTCTTCTCGATGCTCGATTCCAACCGGCATCTTCTGTCGCTGCTGATGACCATCCTGTCGGCCGCGCCGCGCCTTTCGGAGATCATCACCAAGCGCCCGCTTGTCTTCGACGGCATGCTCGATCCGGCCTTCTATGAGGGCCTGCCCGACAAGGACGAGATGGCCGACAGCCTGACCGCCTTTCTCGGGGACGCGCGCCTTTACGAGGACCGGCTCGACCGGTTGCGCATCTTCGCCGCCGAGCAGCGCTTTCTGGTCGGCGTGCGCTTCCTGACCGGTGCGGCGACTGCCGAGCAGATGGGCGAGGCGCTGACCGCGATCGCCGATCTGGTCATTGCCGAGGCGCTCGACGCGGCACGCGAGGAGGTCGCCCGCCGGCACGGGCAGGTGCCGGGCGGCGAGTGCTGCCTGATCGCGCTGGGCCGGCTCGGCTCGCGAGAGATGACCGCCGGCAGCGATGTCGATCTGATCCTGATCTACGACCATCCCGAAGGCGCCGAGGAGAGCGACGGCGACAAGCCGCTCGCGCCCTCGCAGTACTACGCGCGCCTTACCCAGAGGCTGATCGCGGCCCTGTCGGCGCCGACCAGCGAGGGCGTTCTCTACGAGGTCGATTTCCGGCTTCGACCGTCGGGGAACAAGGGCCCGCTCGCCACCTCTCTACGCGCGTTTTCGCACTACCAGCGCGACAGCGCGTGGACCTGGGAGCACATGGCGCTGACCCGCGCCCGCATCGTCGCCGGAGACGCCGGGATCGGCGCCCGCGCCGAGGAGGAACTGCGCGCCGTGCTCGCCCTGCCGAGCGACGCCGACAAGGTGCGCGCCGACGTGCTTTCCATGCGCGCGCGCCTGCTGCGCGACAAGGCCCCGCGCGGCCCGTGGGACCTCAAGCGCATCGCCGGCGGCGTCATGGACCTCGACTTCCTCGCCCAGTACTGGCGGCTGGTGGCCTTACCAAAGCTTAATTTGATCGGCTCCAGCGCGGCCGGTATCTTCACGGTGCTTGACGATGCGGTGATCGGCCGGCGGGAACGAGAGGATCTTCAGTCCGCCGCGCACGATTACGCAACGGTCGGCCACATGCTGCGGCTGTGCACGTCGGAAGCTTTCGAGCCGGACAATGCGCCCCGCGGACTGGTCGATGCGTTGTGCTCCAGATTGCATGAGCCGGACATAGGCCATGTGGAGGCGCGTCTGGAAAGTCACCGGGAGCGGGTGGAAGAGATCTTCCACCAGGTCATCGGTGAACCGGTGCCGGAGGCGTGACGGGAAGCATGCCTATGGCTTTGCATCGGGGATGACGAACGATGCAAAGGAGCAAGACCATGACCACCTTCCGCAAGACGACCTTCCACAAGACCACCATCGCCCTTCTGGCCGCGATCGTCACCGTGACGGGCGCCGGCTATGCCATGGCCGACGAGCGCGGTCCGCGCGGTGCCGAGCGCTTCGAGCGCCTTGACGCCGATTCCAGCGGTTCGGTCACGTTCGCCGAATTCAGCGCGCCGATGCTGGAGCGCTTCAACGAGGCCGATGCCGACGACAACGGCGTCGTCACGGCAGAGGAGATCGCCGCCGCGCTCGAGGGCCGGCGCGCCGAGCGCATGGCCGAACGCATGATCGAGCGTTTCGACATCGACGGCGACGAGCAGGTGTCGGCCGACGAACTGGTCAACCGCCAGGAGAAGATGTTCGCGCTGATGGACCGTGACGATTCCGGTGCCGTCACCGAGGATGAACTGCCCCGGCGCTTCGCCCGCCACGGCGGCCAGCGCGGCGGGTCCGGCGACCGCAACTGATCGGTCTCAGACGACCTCGGACGCGGCGTCCTCGGCGACGTCCGCGTCCGGCCCGCATCCGCACTCGACCGGAATGCGGACGACCACGACGGTTCCCTCGCCGGGCTTGGAGCGGATCGACACCGTCCCACCGTGCAGTTCGGCGAGCGACCGCGAGATCGCAAGGCCGAGCCCCGATCCGCCATGGGTCTTGGAGAACTGGTTGGCGACCTGTTCGAACGGCCGGCCCAGCCGCTTGAGCGCCTCGTGCGGAATGCCGCAGCCATCATCGGCGATCATGACCCGCGCCGTCTCGCCGTCGAGCTTGGCGCGGATGCGGATATGGCCGTCGCGATCGGTGAACTTCACCGCGTTTGTCACCAGATTAATCAGGATCTGCTTCATCGCCCGCCGGTCGGCGTGAATGTGCATCTGCGGCGCGATGTCCTCCTCGATCGCGATCGCCTTGGCGCCGGCCTGCAGCGAAACCATGTGCACCACCTCGCCGATCAGCGGCGCGAGATCGATGCATTCGCGTTCGAGGACCACGCGGCCCGCCTCGATCTTCGACATTTCCAGAATGTCGTCGATCACGTTGAGCAGGAACGCTCCGCTGTCATGGATGTCGGCGATGTATTCGTCATAGCGCTCCGAGCCGAGCGGTCCGAACATGCGCTGCTGCATCATCTCCGAAAAGCCGAGGATCGCGTTGAGCGGCGTCCGCAGTTCGTGGCTGACATTGGCGAGGAACTCGGTCTTCGCCTTGCTGGCCGCCTCGGCCCGGTCCTTGGCCTCGAGGAACTTGCGGTTCATGTCCTTGAGCGCCTGCGCCTTTTCGTGTTCGGCCCTCTGGGCGACGGACAGGTCCTGGATCGAGGCCATCAGCCGGCGCTCGGAGTCGATCAGCCGCTCTTCCTGCAGCTTGAGCTGGGTGATGTCCGCGCCCACAGAGATCGTGCCCCCCGACGGGGTCGACCGTTCGTTGATCTGCAGCCAGCGCCCGTCGGCGATCTGCCGCTCCAGCGTGACGGCGCCGTCGCCGCCCTGCGGGATGCGCCGCTCGGTGACCGGCGCGCGCATGATCGCGTCGACATCGGCGCGCTTCATGCCGGTGCGGATGCGGTTTTCGTCGATGCCGTTGATCTCCATGAACTTGCGGTTGCACAGGACCAGCCGTTCCTGCTTGTCCCACAGCGCAAAGCTCTCCGAGGTGCTCTCGATCGCGGCCTTCAGGTTCTGGCTGGCGATCTGCGACAGCTCGGTCAGCCGGTGCTGCTCGGTCATGTCGACCGCGATGCCGATCAGATGATTGCCGTGGCCGGGATGCTCGGCCAGTTCGGTGCGGATGCGCAGCCGCACATAGTGGCCCTCGGCATGGCGCATGCGCAGGATCCGGTCGACGCCCTTGATCTCCATGGCGGCGGCCCGCTCGGCCAGGTCGAACAGGTCGGCGTCCTCGGGATGGACGAGCTTTGAGACCTCGCCGAACGACAGCACGTCGTTGACCGGCGCGTAGCCGAGAAGATCGAACATCGAGCGCGACCAGTAGATGCGCCCGCGCGCCAGGTCCCAGTCCCACAGCCCGCAATGGCCGCGCGACAGCGCAAGGTCCATGCGCTTGTGGGTCTCGCAATAGACGAGATCGGCCTCGTGCGCCCGCGCGACCTGCCCGAAATAGGCATAGAGCAGGATCAGCAGGATCGAGGCCATGGCGACGAACAGCGCCACGTTCATCGAGGCGCGCTGGCGCCAGGTCGCGTAGATCGCCTCGGAGGGCTGCAGCGCCAGCATCAGGAAACCGGCCTCGGCCGATGTGAGCGCCGCCGCGCCCAGGAACACCCGGTCGCCCATCGTCACCTGCAGCACGCCGGCGTCCGCGCCGAACATCATCAGCGGCTGCACGCCGTCGAAATGGGTGCGAACCGCGTCGCCCACCATGTCGAGCCCGCCGCCGCGCTGGCCGACGACCGTGCCGTTCGTGTCCGCGATCAGGAACATGCGCGCATCGGCCAGCGCCTCGGTCGGCAGCGCCCGCGACAGGACGCGGTCGAAGTCGCCCGGCGTTTGCGGCGTGAAGTCGTTGCGCCCCGCTTCGCGCAGCGCACCCGCGCCGGCATCGGCCATCAGCGAAAGGAAGATGCGGGCCTGTTCGCCGGCCGCCTCGCGGTCGTTCATCAGCGCGATCGCGCGCGCGGTGAAGACCACGGCGAGGAAGACCAGGATCAGGACGGGGATGGAGCGCTTCAGCCAGGGCTCGAGGGCAAGCAGTCGTTTGAAGGCCGGTTCTGCGAGAAACCGCGCAAGGCCCGTCATGCCTCCCGGTTCAGCCTTGCTGGTCTCGCTGAATGCCACGTGCTCTCCCCGGCAGCCGCATGGGCTGCCCTTCCCGCCAGGGTCCGCTTGTTGGTGTCGTTGGAACGCGACGCAGGTACTGGAACTGCCGAATCGCAGACAATGAATCAAAACCGATTCGGCCTGTCCAGACGGCGGTAACGATTTTTTAACCGGTGCGGCGCCGATGCCGGCGCTCGCGGCGGCCGTCAGGCGAGGGTCCGCTCGATGATGTCCTTGAGGTCGCGCGACAAATGCGCCTTGCGGCCGAGCGCCGTGATCGCCGCTTCGGCACGCTGGCGCCGGCCCCGCTCGAGATTTCGCCACGAGCGCATCGCCGTCATCAGCCGGGCGGCCACCTGCGGATTGGCGCCGTCGATGCGGCCGATCGCGCCGGTGAGCAGCTCATACCCCTTGCCGTCGGGCCGGTTGAACGCGACCGGATTGCCGGTGGCGAACGCGCCGACCAGGGCTCTGATACGGTTGGGGTTGTCCCAGGAAAAGCCCGGCGCGCGGGTCAGCGCCTGCACCGTCTCGACCGTCTCGTGCCGCGGCACGGTCGCCTGCATCGTGAACCATTTGTCGAGCACGATCGGCTCGGCGCGGAAGGCGGTCCGGAACGCGTCGAGGCCGCGGCGGGCCGCCTCGCTGTCGGGCGCCAGATGGGCAAGCACGGTCAGCGCATGCGCCCGGTCGGTCATGTTGTCGGCGGCCGCGAGCGCCCGTTCGGCCAGATCGGTGCTGCCGGCGGCATGGCAAAGAAGCGTGAGCGCCACATTGCGCAGGGCCCGGCGGCCTGCGCCTTCGGCACCCGGATCGTAGGCGCGCCGCGGCTGCAACTCGTGATAGACCCTGGCCAGCACGCGTTCGCAGGCCTTCGAGAGCTGAGCGCTGATCGCGCGCCGCGCCACATGGATGGCGTCGGGGTCGATGTCGTGCCCGATCTCGCGGGCGATATCGGCCTCGCCGGGCAACGTCAGGCACAGCGCGCGATAGGCGTTGTCGAGCTCGCTGTCGCCGGCAAGGGCTGCCACGCTTTCGGTAAGCGTCGCGCTGGCGGCGATCTCGGCGCCCGTGCGCGCCGCTCCCGTCGCCGCCTTCAGTTCGTCCATCACCAGGCTGTTGAGCGCTTCCCAGCGCGAGAACGGATCGCCGTCATGGCGCGCAAGGAAGGCGCGGTCGGCGACCGAAGCATGCGGCACCCGGGTGACCGGCGCCGAGAAGCCGCGCAGCACTGACAGGACAGGTGGCACTTCGATGCCCGAAAACACGATCAAGTGGCGCGGCGCGGTGATGTGCATGACCGCGTCCTCGCCCGGGTGCTGCGTGATCGCCGCGCCCTCGACCTCGCCGAGCGCCATGTCGGCGCCGTCCGGACCGACCAGGCCGAACGCGACGGGGATGTGCAGCGGGGCGCTCGAGGCGCCCGCGACGGGTGGTCTGAGGGCCTGATCGACGGTCACGGTCAACATCCGCGCGTCGGCGTCGTAGCGCGCGCCGATCGACAGGTTCGGCGTGCCGGGCTGCTCGTACCACAGCGCGAACTGACCAAGGTCGGTGTCCGTCGCCTCGGCGAAGCAGGCCAGGAACTGCTCTATGGTCGCCGCCTGTCCGTCATGGCGCGCGAAATAGAGATCCATCCCCGCCGAAAAGCCGGCCTCGCCCAGCATGGTGCGCAGCATGCGGACGATCTCGGCACCCTTTTCGTACACGGTGGCCGTGTAGAAATTGTTGATTTCCTTGTAGGTTTTCGGCCGGACCGGGTGCGCGAGCGGGCCGGCATCCTCCGGAAACTGGTGCGCGCGCAGAACCCGGACGTCGGATATGCGCTTGACGGCGCGGCTGCGCATGTCGGCGGAGAATTCCTGGTCGCGGAAGACGGTCAGCCCCTCCTTGAGGCACAACTGGAACCAGTCCCGGCAGGTGATCCGGTTGCCCGTCCAGTTGTGGAAATATTCGTGCGCGATGATCGCCTCGATCGAGGCATAGTCCTGATCGGTGGCGGTCTCCGGATCGGCCAGAACATACTTGTCGTTGAAGATGTTCAGGCCCTTGTTCTCCATCGCGCCCATGTTGAAGTCCGACACGGCGACGATCTGGAAGATGTCGAGATCGTACTCGCGGCCGAAGCGTTCCTCGTCCCAGGCCATCGACCGTTTCAGCGCGTCCATCGCGTAGGCCGCGCGCGCCTCCTTGCCTTGCTCGACATGGATGCGCAGATCCACCTTGCGGCCCGAGGCGGTCGTGAAGCTGTCCTCGACAACGCCGAGGCTGCCGGCGAACAGCGCGAACAGGTAGGACGGCTTGGGATGGGGATCGTGCCAGACGGCAAAATGCCGCCCGTCGCCAAGTTCGCCCTGCTCCACCGGATTGCCGTTCGAAAGGAGTAGCGGCGTGTCCTTGCGGTCGCCCTCGATCCGCACCGTGTAGACCGACAGGATGTCCGGCCGGTCGAGGAAATAGGTGATGCGGCGGAAGCCTTCGGCCTCGCACTGCGTGCAGTAGTTGCCGCTTGTCCGGTAAAGGCCCATGAGCTGCGTGTTCGCGGTCGGGTCGACGACCGTTTCGATCTCGAGCGTGAAGGTCTCGCCGTCGGGCGGTTCGTTGATCGTCAGCGCGTCCGGCGTCGCGCTCACCGCATTGTCGCCGGCCGCCTCGCCATTGATGCGCGCGCCCTTGAAGGACAGCCCGTCCCCGTCGAGCGACAGCGGCGTGCCGGCGGCGACGCCCTCGCGCCGGCGCACGGTCAGCCGCGCCGTCACGTGCGTCCGTTCGGGGTCGAGCCGGAAGGTCAGGTGCGTGGCGTCGATCAGATAGTCGCTGGGCCGGTACTCATCGAGCCTGACAACCTGTCCGTCCTCGGTCCGCATCGGCCTGTCCTTCGCTGTTTGGGCGCCTCGAACGGGCCGTGTACACGATCGGCGCTATGCCGTCATGGGCAATTGCTCGCGGGTTCGCGCGGCCTTGCATTCGCCCCGACCCGGGTTCATGGAAAGCCGGTGACCTCCCCGGACGACGCCTCCAGCACCGAAAAGAACCCGCTCCTCGGCATCGCGCTGAAGGTTTCGTCGGTCTGTGCCTTCATGGCGATGGCGACCCTGATCAAGCTGGCGGGCCAGTTGCCACCGGGCCAGATGGTCTTCTTCCGCTCCTTCTTCGCGATCGTGCCGATCGCCGTCTACCTGCTGGTCACGCGCCAGTTCACCGAGGCATGGAAGACCGACCGCCCGCTCAGCCACGTCCTGCGCGGCCTCGTCGGCGTGACGGCGATGGGGCTTGGCTTTTTCGGCCTGACGCGCCTGCCGCTGCCCGACGCGATCGCCATCGGCTATGCGCGGCCGCTGCTGACGGTGGTTCTCGGCGCGGTGATCCTGGGCGAGGTGGTGCGCCGCTATCGCTGGGGCGCGGTCATCGTCGGCCTGATCGGGGTCATGATCATCTCCTGGCCGAACCTGCAACTCGTGCGCGGCGGCGGCGATGCGGGGCAGGCGCTGGGCGCGGTCGCCACCTTCATCGGCGCGCTGTTCGCCGCCTTCGCCTTCGTGCTGGTCCGGCGTCTGGTCGACACCGAAAAGACCACCACGATCGTGCTCTACTTCTCGATCACGGCCAGTACGATCGCGCTGTTCACGGTGCCGTTCGGCTGGCACGCGCTGACCTGGGAACAGGCGGCCGCGCTGATCGGGGCGGGCTTCTTCGGCGGGTTCGGCCAGATCCTCCTGACCCAGAGCTACCGCTATGCGGAGACCTCGACCATCGCGCCGTTCGAATATGCCTCGGTCGTCCTGTCGATCGTCATCGGCATCTTTCTGTTCGCCGAATATCCCTCGCTGGCGACGCTCGTCGGCTCGGCGATCGTGGTCGCCTCGGGCATCTTCATCATCTATCGCGAACACCGGCTCGGGCTCGAGCGGGGCAAGGCGCGCCCGGTCACCCCGCCGCACGGGTGAGTTCGGCTTGGCTCAACCCGAGGCGCCGGCCTCGAAGGGCAGCCAAAACGGGCCGGTCATTCCTCTTCCGAACGCGGATCGAGATTGAACGTTTCGGGCGTTTGGCTTCGCGTCGTCGGCATGTAGGCATAGTCGGTCATCTCGTCGGCCGGGACGGCCGCGCGCCGGGTGATGCGCCACGCCGCATAGCCGCCGAACACGGCGAAGGCGAGCGCCAGCGCGATGAAGAAGCCGCTCGGGCCGAGCCCGTCGATCAGCACGCCGGCAAGCACCGGGCCGATCATCGCGCCAGCGCCGTTGACGATCAGCAGGCCCGAGGAAATCTCGACGAACGCGCTCGGCTCGGCATAGTCGTTGGCGTGCGCGACGACGAGCGAGTAGATCGGGAAAAGAACGGCTCCCAGCACGAAGATCGTCACGAACACGCCGGGCGCGGTCGACGCGCCGGGGATCACGTTGAACGCGGCGGCACAGCCGACGCCGATGATGCCGGCGAAGATCATCACATAGCGCCGGTCCATCCGGTCCGAGGCACGGCCGAGCGGGAACTGGAAGATCGCCCCGGAGATCATCGCCAGCGCCAGCATCAACGGGATCTGGTTGCCCGAAAGGCCGGCCTGTTCGGCGAACACCGGCGCCTGGAAGTTCCAGATGCCGGCGATGATGCCGGTCATCAGCATGCCGACCATCGCCGCCGGCGAGTTGCGGTAGAGCTTGCCGAGGTCGAGGCTGACCTCGGTCAGCGGCTGCGGCGAGACGGCGTTGGAGAGCCCCGTGGGGATGACGGCCATCGCGTAGAGCAGGGCCGCGATCATGAACAGGCTGGTGGTGGCCGGATCGCCCAGCAGCACCATGAACTGGCCGGCCATCATGCCGACCATGTTCATGATCATGTAGAACGAGAAGATCTGGCCGCGCGACTCGTTGGTGGCCTTTTCGTTCAGCCAGCTCTCGACGACCATGTAGGCGCCGGCCAGCGAAAAGCCGGCAATGCCGCGAATGGCGATCCATGCCAGCGGATGGACGAACAGGGCGTGCAGCAGCAGCGACATGGCGAGCAGCGTCGCCAGCACCGCATAGACGCGCACATGGCCGACACGGCGCACCATGCGCGGCACGACCACGCAGCCGGCCGTGAAGCACAGCGCATATCCGAAGCCGATCCAGCCGATCGTGACCGGGCTCCAGCCCTCGATGCCGGCGCGCAACGGGATGGTGATGCCGGTCAGTCCGCTGCCTGCGAGCAGGAAGAAGGTCGACAGCATCAGCCCCGTGACCGGAACGATGTTGCGCAGCATTGTTGGCTCCCGTGGGCGTCGCCGAAGGCATTTCGACGGTTAGATCAAGGATGTGAAAGATGCGCGTCAGCGGGCGACACGGTGTGACGAAGGCGCGCCGTTAGGCGTTCGCACCGTCCTGTGTCAAACGCTTTTTCAACGCAAGAAGGTCGAGCCAGGCCATTCGCTTGAAGCGCGGCTCGTCGCGCAGGAACGATGGCGCGAACAGCGCCGTGACCGCGACCGGGCCGTCGCCGAAATCGACCTCGGTCCATTGCCCGCGAAGCCGGGTGATCGGGTCGGACGCCTCGAGCAGCTGGCGCGCGGCCACGTTGCCCAGCGCGACGACGATGCGGGGGCCGGCGAGCGCAATCTGGCGGCGCAGGAACGGCGCGCAGATCTTGAGGTGCAGCGGGGTCGGCGCCTCGCCGCCCGGCACCGCCCAGGGCACGCAGAAGCCGCAATAGGCATCGGCCCGCAGATCGAGCCCGATCGCCGAGATCATCTTGCCGAGCATGATGCCGTCGAGCCCGCTCATCGCCTCGCCCGTCTTGTCGTCGTCGCGCGAGGGCGCACCGCCGACCAGCATCAATGGCGCGCCGCGCGCGCCGCCCTCGAAAACGCTGTGCCGCGCGCTGCGTTTGAGGTTGCATGCTTCGAACCCTTCGACGGCCGCCTTCAGCGCGTCGAGATCGGCGGCGGCTGCGGCCGCTTCCGCGGCCATCGCCACGGCCCGGTCGTCGGGAATGCGCGCCGGTGCGGACGGTGGCCGTGCGGCCTCGGGGGGCGGTTCCCGATCGGGCGTCGTCGCCGGCGCGGCCGGGGCAGGGGCCGGCGCGGCAGTCGCCCCGGCATTCAGGGCGAAGCGGTCGACCGGTTCGGGTTCGAGCGCGATGTCGAGCCCTGCCTCGGCGTAGAAGCGCAGCAAGTGCTCGATCTGCTCGCGGGTGATGTCGGCGCTGTCGGTCACGGGCCTGTTCCTTCGCCCGTCTCTTTCGCAGAGCGGACCGGAGGGCGCAATGTCACGAGGCCGGGATGCGCGGGTCGAACTGGATGTAGAACAGCGGCGCCGGCGTCAGGTCCGTGATCAGGAAGCGGAACGAAACCGTCTCGCCGGGGTCGACGAACCCTTCGTGGAAAAGGATGCGGTCGTAGGGCTCGAAATCCTGGCGGCTGTCCGAAAACCGGTCGGAGACGGTTTGGTAGTTGCCGGTGCGGCGCTGGTCGAACGACAGCCCGTCGCCATAGACGCTTGCCTTGCCGAGCAGTTCCTGCAGCTCGAACTCGGCGCCGGTCCAGGGCAGGCCGGAGGCGTTGCTGATCGTGATGTCGAAGTGCAGCGTTCCGGTGGCGTGCGTCTTGGGGTGGGCGAACGGATTGATCGGCTTGGTGGCGCGGATGACGAGGGTCGAGGGCGTTGCCGAAAAGACCTGCTGGTCGAGACGGATCGGATCGGTCCGCGTGCCAAGGCCGGACATGGCGGTGATCCGAAAGCCGCCGAGCGCATCCGAAAACGCATAGCCGGCCGTCAGCGCGGCGTCGCGCGCGATGGCCACATCCTGCGCCGCCACCGGCCCGGCCGACGCGAGCACCGCGGCGGTCAGCAGGATCGGCATCGGTGGTGATCGTCTGGCGCGCATGGTCAAGAGGATAGCGCACAAGGCCCGGCCCGCAACGTCGGCCGGGATTTTGGCTTGCACGGGTCGGACGATCCATGCCTAATCGAACGAAAAACGGCGGGAGACAATCGGCATGAAGACACGCGCGGCAGTCGCCTTCGAGGCGGGCAAACCCCTTGAGATCGTCGAAGTTGACCTGGAAGGGCCGAGGGAAGGCGAGGTGCTCGTCGAGATCAGGGCGACCGGCATCTGCCATACCGACGAATTCACCCTTTCGGGCGCCGATCCCGAAGGCGCGTTTCCGGCGATTCTCGGTCACGAGGGTGCCGGCGTCGTCGTCGAGACCGGGCCGGGCGTCACCTCGGTCGAGGTCGGCGACCACGTCATTCCGCTTTATACGCCCGAGTGCCGCGAGTGCGAATACTGCCTGAACCCGAAGACCAATCTTTGCCAGAAGATCCGGTCGACACAGGGGCAGGGCGTCATGCCCGACGGCACCTCGCGCTTTTCCTACAAGGGCGACAAGCTGCTGCACTATATGGGCTGCTCGACCTTCTCGAACTATACCGTGCTGCCCGAGATCGCGCTGGCCAAGGTGCGCAAGGACGCCCCCTTCGACAAGATCTGCTACATCGGCTGCGGCGTGACCACCGGTATCGGCGCGGTGATGTTCACCGCCAAGGTCGAGCCCAATTCCACCGCCGTCGTGTTCGGCCTTGGCGGGATCGGGCTCAACGTCATCCAGGGCCTGAAGATGATCGGTGCGCGCCAGATCGTCGGCGTCGACACCAATCCGGCCAAGGAGGCGATGGCGCGCAAGTTCGGCATGACCGACTTCGTCAATCCCAAGACCGTCTCCGGCGATCTCGTCGGCCATCTGGTCGAACTGACCGGCGGCGGCGCGGACTATTCGTTCGAATGCATCGGCAATGTCGACGTGATGCGAACCGCGCTCGAATGCTGTCACAAGGGCTGGGGCACCTCGGTCATCATAGGCGTGGCGCCGGCGGGCGCGGAGATCTCGACACGGCCGTTCCAACTCGTCACCGGCCGCAACTGGCGCGGTTCGGCCTTTGGCGGGGCGAGGGGGCGCACCGATGTGCCGAAGATCGTCGACATGTACATGGACGGGCGCATCGACATCGATTCGCTGATCACCCACACCATGCCGCTCGAGGAGATCAACACCGGGTTCGATCTGATGCATGCCGGCGAGAGCATCCGCAGCGTGGTGCTCTACTAGTGTCCTTGAGGAGGTGATAGCACTATGCTATCATCACGATCATGGGACAGATATTGATCCGGAACATCGATGACGAGGTGCATGCGCGTCTGAAAGCGCAGGCCGCCGCCAGAGGCCGGTCTTTGGAAGCCCATGTGCGTGACTTGTTGAGCGACAGTGCCAAGCCTTCTAAGACAGAAGTTCTGGCGCGGGCGGCCGAGATCCGGAAGTCGTTCCGTGGACCTCCGATGACGGCGGAGCAGCATCAGGCGCGGATCGAAGAGAGCAAACGCGCCCTGGATGAGCGGGCCGGCAGGTTGAGCGACCTGGCGCGAGGAACCAAGGATTAGGGTCGGGGCCCGCAACCTTGCTTTTTGATGCGAGCGCATTTGTGCCGATCTTTGTCCCCGGCCCGGTTTCCGAGGTGGCCGGTGCATATTTCGCGCGTGAGGAGGTCGTTTCGCTCAGCTTTGCTGCTGTGGAAGTTTCCAGCGCGCTGGTTCAGGAGATGCGGTTTCACGGCATGACCCAGCAAAGCGCCAGCGACGCATTCGATCACTTGTCGGGTTTGGTGGATTGGCTGGACTCCCGTGCGTTCACCCAGGCGGCCATGCCGATGGCGGTTTCCTATCAGCACGGGGTCTATGATTGTCATTATGTGGCGGCCGCCCAGTCGCTGCGTGTCCCGCTCATCACCGCAGACAAGAAGCTGGCACGCAAATTCGCCGACGCCGTGCCCGCCGGCATCATCTGCCTTTACGACGAGATTACCGCCAAATGACCATGAACCCCGTCCTTTCCCACAAATGCTTCGGCGGCCTTCTGACCGTGCACGATCACGACAGCGCGGTCACGAACTGCACCATGCGCTTTGCGGTCTATTCGCCCCCGCAGGCCGAAACCGAAGCCGTGCCGGTCCTTTGGTACCTGTCGGGCCTGACCTGCACCTGGCAGAACGTCAACGAGAAGGCCGGCATCCAGCGCTATGCGGCCGAGCACGGAATCATGGTCGTCTTCCCCGACACCTCGCCGCGCGGCGACGACGTCGCCGACGACGCGGCCTACGATCTGGGGCAGGGCGCGGGCTTCTACCTGACCGCGACCGAGGAACCCTGGGCGCGCCATTTCCGCATGGACCGTTACGTGGTCGACGAACTGCCCGGCCTGATCGCCGATATGTTCCCCAAGGCCGACATGGACCGGCAGGGCATCACGGGCCATTCGATGGGTGGGCACGGCGCGCTGACGCTGCACCTGAAACATCCCGAGCGCTACCGGTCGGTCTCGGCCTTCGCGCCGATCGTCGCGCCCACGCAGGTCCCGTGGGGCGAAAAGGCCTTCAGCACCTATCTGGGCCCGGACCGGACGGTCTGGAACGACTATGACGCAACGAAGCTCGTCGCGCGCCGGCGAACCGACGCCCACATCCTGATCGACCAGGGCGGTTCGGACCAGTTCCTCGCCGAACAGCTTCGGCCCGAGCTGTTCGCCGAGGCCTGCCGCCATGCCGGTCAGAAGCTGACGCTGAACATGCGCGAGGGCTACGATCATTCCTACTATTTCGTCGGCACGTTCCTGGCCGAGCACTTCGCACACCATGGCGTGACGCTGAAGGGCTGACCCGCCGCCCGGCATGTCGCCGCTGCGACAGCCGCCGACCGGTTGTCGGGCCATGATGGGCCTGACCGCCGACCAGTTGGAGCGTAACGATGAAGGCCGCGCTTCTGGAGCGTTATGACGCGCCCCTGACGATCGCATCGGTGCCCGATCCCGAATGCCCGGCCGACGGGGCCATCGTCGCAGTGCGCGCCTGCGGCGTGTGCCGGTCGGACCATCACGCCTGGAAGGGCCTCGACCCGGACGTCGTCCTGCCGCACGTGATGGGCCATGAACTTGCCGGCGAAATCGTCGAGACCGGGCCCGCCTGTCGCCATTTCAGGGTCGGCGACCGCGTCACGGCGCCCTTCATCCTGGGCTGCGGCCACTGCGCCGACTGTCAGTCCGGCCGTCCGACCATATGCGAAGACCAGTCCGGCATCGGCTTCACCGTCTGGGGCGCGTTCGCCGAACGGCTTGCGATCACGGCCGCCGACTTCAACCTCGTCCACCTGCCTGAGACGATGGATTTCGTCTCCGCCGCCGGCATGGGCTGCCGGGTCACCACCGCCTGGCGCGCGCTGACCGACCGCGCGGACATCCGGCCCGGAGAATGGCTGGCCGTGCACGGCGCGGGCGGCGTCGGCCTGTCGGCGATCATGATCGCCGCCGCGCTCGGTGCGCGGGTGCTGGCCGTCGATGTCAGCGACGCGGCGCTGGCCAAGGCCAGGGAACTGGGCGCCAACGCGGTGCTGAACGCGACCGGCATCCACGATGTCGGCCAGGCGGTGCGCGACCTGACAGGTGGCGGCGCGCATGTGTCGATCGACGCGCTCGGTAGCGCCGTCACCTTCGACAACGCGCTGCGGTCGCTGCGCAAGCTCGGCCGGCACGTGCAGATCGGCATGCCGGTCGGTGCGAGTGCCACCGTGCCGTTGCCGCTGCTCGAGCTGGTCTATGCGCGTCAGCTGACGTTGCACGGCACGCGCGGGCTGGGCGCCCGCCAGTTCGCGCCGATGATGGACATGATCGCCGGCGGCCGGCTCGATCCGGGCCAACTCGTCACGCGCACGATCCCGCTGTCGGCGGCCGGGGACGCGCTTGCCGAAATGGACGGAGTCCAGCCCGCAGGCGTCACCGTGATCGACATGGCGATGGGTTGACCAGCAGATTTCGGCGCCGCATCAGCAGCCGATCTGCGCGCGGATCTGGTTGACGATCCGCCGGTTCGGTCAGACGTTCTCGCACGGTATGCCGTCGCCATCGCCGTCCGCGCGAGGATGCGAACCGTTGCACCAGGCGCGCACGGCCTGTTCGCAGTTCCAGTAGTCCGTGCATCGCGCTGCGATCGCCGGACTTGCCGCCGATATGATGACGAGGCCAGCAACGCTCATTGCCGCGATCCGTCGTGTCATGGTGCCGCTCCGCGCCTTCCGAACGGCGCGATCGTGCCACCGACGAAGCGGCTCCGCCACAGACCGGATGCAGCGCAGGGTTGTGGCGCCCTTCGCCCGGAACAGGGCGGTCCGCCCTACATGTTCGGATAGACCGGGCCTTCGCCGCCCTGCGGCACCGTCCAGTTGATGTTCTGGTTGGGGTCCTTGATGTCGCAGGTCTTGCAGTGCACGCAGTTCTGCGCGTTGATCTGGAACCGCGCCGCATCGTCGGGCGTGCGCGTGGCGCCGTCGCCCAGCGTGTTGCCCTCGGCATCGATCCATTCATAGACGCCGGCGGGGCAGTAGCGCCACGAAAGGCCGGCGAACTCGGCATATTCCGAGCGCTTCTGCAGCGCGTCGTCCTGTACCTTCAGATGGATCGGCTGGTCTTCCTCGTGATTGGTGTTCGACAGGAACACCGAGGACAGCCGGTCAAAGCTGATCTCGCCGTCGGGCTTGGGATAGTCGATCGGCTTGTGCCGGCCGGCCCGTTCGGTCGCCGCATAATCCGCCTTGCCGTGGCCGAGCGTGCCCAGCGGCGACCAGCCGCCGGTAATCTGGTTGATCCACATGTCGAGGCCGCCGATGGCGACACCCATCATCGTGCCGAAGCGGGTCCACAGCGGCTTGACGTTGCGGACGCGCTTCAGGTCGTGGCCGATCGCGCCCTCGCGCCATTCGGCCTCGTAGGCATCGAGCGCCCCGTCGTTGGCCTTGCCGCCGGCGATCGCCTCGGCGCACTTGTCGGCCGCCAGAATGCCCGACAGCATGGCGTTGTGCGAACCCTTGATGCGCGGCACGTTGACGAAGCCGGCCGAACAGCCGATCAGCGCGCCGCCGGGAAACGACACCTTCGGTACCGACTGCCATCCGCCCTCGGTGATCGCGCGCGCCCCGTAGGCGATGCGCTTGCCGCCCTCGAAGGTCTCGCGGATCCTTGGATGGGTCTTGAAGCGCTGGAACTCCTCGAACGGCTTCAGGTAGGGGTTCTTGTAGTTCAGGTGCACGACGAAGCCGACGGCCACCTGGTTGTCCTCGAGGTGATAGAGGAACGAGCCGCCACCGGTGCCGTTGGGCAGCGGCCAGCCGAACGAGTGCTGGACCAGGCCGGGCCGGTGCTTGGCCGGATCGACCTCCCAGAGTTCCTTCATGCCGAGGCCGAACTTGCCCGGCTCGCTGTCCCGGTCCAGTTCGAACTTTGCGATGAGCTGCTTGGCGAGCGAGCCGCGCACGCCTTCGCCGATCAGCACATACTTGCCGTGCAGCTCCATGCCGCGCGCGAACGCGGCCGTCGGCTCGCCGTCGCGTCCGATGCCCATGTCGCCGGTCGCCACGCCCTTGACCGCGCCATTGTCGTCGTAAACCAGTTCGGCGGCGGCGAAACCGGGATAGATCTCCACGCCCAGCGCCTCGGCGCGTCCGGCCATCCAGCGGCAGACATTGCCGAGCGAAGCGGTGTAGTTGCCGTGATTGTTCATCAGCGGCGGCATCATGAAATTGGGCAGCCGGACGGCGCCGGCCGGCCCCAGATAGAGGAAATGGTCGGCGGTGACCGGCGTTTTCAGCGGCGGGTCGGAATCGTCGCGCCAGTCGGGGAACAGCCTGTCGAGCCCGACCGGATCGATCACCGCGCCCGACAGGATGTGCGCTCCCACCTCGGCGCCCTTTTCGAGCACGACCACCGAAAGGTTCTCGTCGATCTGCTTGAGCCGGATCGCCGCGGCGAGCCCGGCCGGGCCGGCGCCGACGATGACCACGTCGAACTCCATGGATTCGCGCGGCTCGTTCCTGGGGTCGTCCGCTGCGTTGGCGTCGCTCATCAAATTCCTCCGGTCGCTGCGGAATTGCGGGGCATGTGCACGGGCCGGCCCGTTCCGTCTGCCGGCGACTTAGCCCGCGCGCGCCGACCGCTTCAAGCCGTGTTTGCGACGCATGACGGGGTTTTCGCCGAACCAATGATGATGCCGAGGCTATATGCCGTTTACGTAAACGTCAATATCGCCGGTGTTCGTGCCCCGTGCCCCGACAGGTGGCCGGTGCGAACGGGCCGCGGCGACCCGGCGGTGCGGCCCATGCCGTTCCGGTGCCGCCGCCTGTTGCGCTCGGGCGCGAAAGCGTTACATCTTCGATGCTTCGACCGCCGAGGCCGCCTTGCCCGATGCCGATGACATCGAAAAGCTGATCGAACGCTGCTCGCTCGGCGATCGCGCGGCGTTTCGCGCCCTCTACGACCGCACCTCCGCGAAACTTTTCGGCATCTGCCTGCGTGTTCTCAAGGACAGGGGCGATGCCCAGGAAGCGTTGCAAGAGGCATATGTGAAGATCTGGCGCGGGTCGCAGGCGTTCGCGGCCAACGGTCACAGCCCGATGGGCTGGCTGGTCGTGATCACCCGCAACCAGGCGATCGACCGGCTGCGGGCGCGCCGGCCGGAGGCGGCCGACATCGACGAGGCGCTCGATCTGGCCGACGACGGACCCGATCCCGAGGGCGCCGCGGTGATCGCCGGGGAGAACCGCCGGCTCGCCGACTGCCTCGACGAACTGGAGGCCAAACGGGCCGACGCCGTGCGCTCGGCCTACATGGAAGGATTTTCCTATCGTGAGCTCGCCGAGCGTCACGATGTACCGATCAACACGATGCGAACCTGGCTCCGCCGGTCGCTGATGAAGCTGAAAGCGTGCCTTGAACGATGAGCGGCGATCCTGCCATGCCTGACGAGCGAGACGACCGGCTTGCGGCCGAGTACGCCCTTGGCGTGCTGCCGCACGCCGAGCGCCGCGCGTTCGCGGACAGGCTCGAACGCGAGCCGGCGCTGCGGCTGGCCGTCGAGCGCTGGCAGGAACGGCTCCTGCCGATGGCCGACGAGATCGAGCCGGCGCCGCCGCCCGTCGGACTCGCCGACACGATCGAGCAGCGCCTGTTCGGCGCCGCCCCCGCATCGGCGCCGCGCCGCGCGATCTGGCCGTGGCGTGCGCTGGCGTTCGCCTCGCTCGCCGGCATGATCGTCTTCGGCGGCCTCTATCTCGACGCCCTGCGTAACGGTGAAGAACTGCCACGCTATGTCGCCACGGTCAGCGGCGAGACCGACGCGGTGCGGCTCGCCGTGCTGGTCGACGGCGAGCGCGGCCAGGTGACGGTGCGCCATGAGGGCGCCACACCGCCTCAGGGACGCGACTACGAACTTTGGCTGATCGAGGGCGACAATCCGCCGGTCTCGCTGGGCGTCATTGACGCGAACGGCCGCACCGCGATCGATACGGCGCCCGACCTGCGCGACGCCCTTGCCGGCGCGGTACTCGCCGTCAGCGACGAACCCGCCGGCGGTTCGCCGACCGGCGCGCCAACCGGCGCGGTTCTCGCCACCGGCTCGCTGCTGCCGTTCTGATCTTTCTCGCGGACGGGTGAAACTTTCGGCACGCCGCCTTCGTCTCCTCGATCGTTCGCAACACGGCGAACGCAACAATGAGAGGAGACTATCATGTTCTACCGCCGCATTCTGACCGCCGCCGCGATCACCCTTTCGCTCGGCACCGCTGCCGCGCAGGCCGACAACCCCATGGTCGGCGGCGCCGCCATGTATGAGGACCGCAACATCGTCGAGAACGCCGTGAACTCGGCCGACCACAGCACGCTGGTCGCTGCCGTCAAGGCCGCAGGCCTGGTCGACACGCTGTCGTCTGAAGGCCCGTTCACGGTCTTCGCGCCGACCAATGACGCGTTCGCCGCGCTGCCCGACGGCACCGTGGAATCGCTGCTCCAGCCCGAGAACAAGGATCAGCTCACCAGGATCCTGACGTGCCACGTGATCGGCGCCGAAGCCATGTCGGGCGCGATCGCCCAGATGGTCGCTGACGATGGCGGCATGCATCCCGTCACCACGGTCGGCGGATGCGAGTTCACCGTCATGACCGACGGCGACGACATCAAGATCGAGGACGGGCAGGGCCGCGTCGCCACCGTCACGATCGCTGATGTGGACCAGTCGAACGGCGTCATCCACGTCATCGACACGGTTCTCCTGCCGGCTTCGTAAGCGCGAGCCCGCAGATTTCTTCCGGACGGATGGGGCGCCCTGTCCGGAACGGCCGGCGGTGGTCCTCCGCCGCCGGCCACAACCAGGAGGTACGATAAGATGAAACGCCGAACGCTTCTTCTTGGCGGCTCCGGTCTGGCGGCGCTCGCCGCCGGCGGCCTTGGGGCCTGGCGCATCACCGCCGCCGATGACGCCGCCGTAGGCCAAAGCGGCTTCGCCGTGACCCGCACCGAGGAGCGGTGGCGGATGCTCCTGACCGACGCCGAATTTCAGGTCATGCGCGAGATGGGCACCGAACGCCCCTTTTCGAGCCCGCTCAATGCCGAGGACCGCGCCGGCACCTATCTGTGCAAGGGGTGCGCGCTGCCGGTCTATGCCTCGGACACGAAGTTCGAAAGCGGCACCGGCTGGCCGAGCTTCACCGAGGCTTTGCCGGATGCGGTCGGCACGCAGGACGACGATACCCTGTTTGCAACGCGCACCGAGGTCCATTGCCGCCGCTGCGGCAGCCATCTGGGCCATATCTTCGATGACGGCCCGCCGCCCACCGGCAAACGCCACTGCTTGAACGGCCTTGCGCTGCAATTCCTGCCGGCGTGAGCGCGGGTCCGCCGGTCAGTAGGGGGTTCCGTCCTTGCGGGTGAAGACCCATCGCCCCGCATCGTCGAGCGTCGCCGTCAGGTCGTCCTCCGGATAGGTGACCGCATCGTCCGGCGTCCGGTCGCCGATCTCCAGATAGACGACATCGGCACCCGTCCGGTTGACCAGACGATGGGCCTGCCCGCCGGCCGGAAAGCCGGCGCACATGCCCGGCGCCAGCGCGGTCTCGCCGCTCTCGGTGACGAGCGTCGGGTTCCCCTCGAGCACATAGACGAACTCGTCCTGCCGCGAATGGCCGTGCAGCAGGGCGCTTTCGCCGCCGGGCGCGAGCCGGGTCAGGTTGACGCCGAAATTGGTCAGCCCGAACAGATCGCCGAGCGGCCGCTTGTCGCGGCCGGCCATGCGGCCGGCGAAAGGTTCGGGATAGTTCGACTTGCGGCCGCGCGGCGGCGCGCTCGCCGCTTCGATGGCGGCCGGCTGCGGCTTGTCCTGGCTCACATCGCGTCTCCGGGTCCGGCAAGACTAGGGAACGCACGGGCGCGCGCGGCGTTGTCGTGGCGCAAACGCCAAGCGAGGAGCCCCATGCGCAATATTTTCTACATCATCGGCGTCGTGGTCGTCATCATCGCCGTCCTGTCGCTGGTCGGACTGGTCTGACGGACCTTTTCAAGCCCGCTCGTCCTTCGGCGAGCCCATCACGACATAGGTGGTGATCGAGCGAACCTGCGGGATCGCGCCGAGCACGTCGGCGTGGAACCGCTTGTAGTCGGCGATGTCGGCGACCTCGACCCGGAGCAGATATTCGATCATCCCGGTCACGTTGTGGCACTCGCGCACCTCCGACGCGTGCGCGATGGCGCGTTCGAAGTCCTCCTGCGCGGCCTTGGAGTGCTCGGCGAGCCCGACGCCCACATAGGCCGCGAACGTCTTGCCCACCTTCGATCGATCGGTCACCGCCCGGTAGGCGGTGATCACGCCCGAACGCTCCAGTTCCTGCACGCGCCGCAGGCAGGCGGAGGGTGACAGGTTCACGCGCGCGGCCAGATCGATATTGCTGATCCGACCGTCGCGCGTCAGAATGCGCAATATTTCTTCGCTCTTTGGATCGAGTGTGTTCATCGATTGCGCACTTTGCGCGGTCCACACCGAAAAAGAAAGCACATTGCTCCATTTGCGGTGCACCATTGCGGAATGGACCCGCAGTTGCTCATCGCCTTTGCGACCTTCGCCTTCGTCTCCTCGATCACGCCGGGGCCGAACAATCTCATGCTGATGGCGTCGGGCGCCAATTTCGGTCTCAGGCGAACCATCCCGCACATGCTCGGCATCGGCATCGGCTTCACGGTGATGATCGTGCTGGTCGGCATCGGCCTGATGGGCCTGTTCGACGCCGTGCCCGCAAGTTACACCATTCTGAGGATCGTCTCGGTCGCCTATCTGCTCTGGCTGGCCTGGAAGATCGCCAACGCGGCCGCGCCCGGGACCAGGGGCCGGGCCTCCGGCAGGCCGCTGACGTTCCTGCAGGCGGCCGCGTTCCAGTGGGTCAACCCGAAGGCGTGGACGATGGCGCTGACCGCGATCACCGTCTATGCGCCGGACCGCAGCCTTGGCGCGATCGGGCTCGTCGCGCTCGTCTTCGGCCTGATCAACCTGCCGACCGTCAGCACGTGGACGCTGATCGGCCAGCAGATGCAGAAATTCCTGACCGACGAACGCCGGCTGCAGATCTTCAACTGGACCATGGCGGCGCTGCTCGTCGCCTCGCTCTGGCCGGTGCTGGCCTGACCGGGCTCGCAGAACGGGCGTCCCTGGCGCTGGCGGCGCTACGGCCGGTCCTCTTGGGGCTCGTCCGCCGCCCTGTCCGAGCGCGGATTGAGGACCAGCGTCTGCGGCGTCGAGAACCGCGCCGTCAGGATGCGCACGAAGCGCTCGCGGGTGTCCGACGGTGCGCGCTGGCTGATCCTCCAGGCGGCAAAGGCGATCAGCGCCAGATGCGCCCCGGCCGTCGTCCAGAACATGCCCTCGGGCCCTGCCACGTTCATCACCACGCCGGCGACCAGCGGGCCGATGATCGAGCCGACGCCGAACAGCAACAGCAGTCCGCCCGCCGTGCGCAGGAAATCGCCGTCCGGCGCATGGTCGTTGGCATGGCTGATCAGCAGCGGATACATGGTGTGGATGAAGGCGCCGAAGAAGGTCGCGCCGATCAGGATCGGCACGATCGCGCGCGGGCTGACCGCAACGAACCATGCGGCCGTCACGATCGCGGCGGCGCACACGGCGATCAGCACGTAGCGCCTGTCCGTTCGGTCCGAGGCGTAGCCGACCGGCACCTGCGCGGCCGCGCCGGCAAGCAGCGTCGCCGACACGAAAATGGCGATCGCCGTGACGCTCATGCCGATCTGGTTGCCGTAGAC
Source organism: Roseitalea porphyridii (assembly GCF_004331955.1). NCBI lineage: Bacteria > Pseudomonadati > Pseudomonadota > Alphaproteobacteria > Hyphomicrobiales > Ahrensiaceae > Roseitalea > Roseitalea porphyridii. The sequence continues at coordinate 1,168,944 of NZ_CP036532.1, forward strand.
GGCCGCCAGCGTGCCGAACGCCGAATTGGCGATGCCGACCAGGAGGATGCCGGCGACCGCGACCGGCGAGTTGCGCCACAGCTTGGGGATGTCGAGAGACACCTTGGTCAGCGGCGCCGGCTGCTGGGTGGCGTAGAGCGCCGTCGGGATCAGCGCCAGCGCGTAGAAGATCGCGCCCAGGACGAAGAACGTCGCCGCCGACGTGTCGCCGAGCGGCAGCACCATCTGGCCGGCCGTGTTGGCCGACAGATTGACCATCGCGTAGAGCCCGAACACGCGGCCGCGCGATTCCGGCCCGCTGCGTTCGTTGAGCCAGCTTTCCATGATCTGCTGGGCACCGGCGAAACAGAAGCCCGACAGCGCCCTGAGCGGCACCCAGGCGATCGGATGCATCAGAAGCAGCGACAGCAGGATCGCGACGCCGGCGAGCGCGGTCATCGCGCCGAACGCCCGGATATGCCCGACCCGCTTGACCGTGCGCGGCACGATCAGGCAGCCGAGCACGAAGCCGATCGCCCAGCCGGTTCCCAGAAGACCGAGGGAGAAGGCCGAAAAGCCCTCCTGCGCGCCACGAACGGGAAGGATGAGCCCGTTCAGCCCGCCCGCGAACATCAGCGAGGCGGCGCCGAGCAGCAACGGGCCGGTGGACGTGGGCAGTGTGGGCATGATTGTCACCCATGCCAGCGACCGCGCCGTCCGGCAAGTGAAACCTGACCGGGGCGACCGGCCGGGCGACGGCGAAACGGCCTATTGGAAGGCGGTCTCCGAAAAGCTTCTGAGTTTCCGAGAATGCAGCCGTTCGGGCGGCATCTTGGCGAGCGTCTCCATCGCCTTGATGCCGATGATCAGATGCTGGCCGACCTGCGTGCGGTAGAAGTCCGAGGCCATGCCCGGCATCTTCAGTTCGCCATGCAGCGGCTTGTCGGAAACGCACAGAAGCGTGCCATAGGGCACCCGGAAGCGGAAGCCGTTCGCCGCGATCGTCGCCGATTCCATGTCGAGCGCGATCGACCGCGACTGGCTGAGCCGCTTGACCGGCCCGCGCTGGTCGCGCAGTTCCCAGTTGCGGTTGTCGATCGTCGCGACCGTGCCCGTGCGCATGATCCGCTTGAGATCGTAACCCTTCAGGCCGGTCACCTCGGCGACGGCCTCCTCGAGCGCCACCTGCACCTCGGCCAGCGGCGGCACCGGCACCGACAGCGGCAGGTCGTCGTCGAGCACCGAGTCCTCGCGCACATAGGCATGCGCCAGAACGTAGTCGCCGAGCTGCTGCGTGTTGCGCAGGCCCGCACAGTGGCCGAGCATCAGCCAGGCGTGCGGGCGCAGCACCGCGATATGGTCGGTGATCGTCTTGGCGTTGGACGGGCCGACGCCGATGTTGACCATGGTGATCCCGCTGCGATCGGACCGGGTGAGATGGTAGGTCGGCATCTGCGGCAGCCGCGAGGGCGGCGCGCCGCTCTCGGGCTCGGTCGCGCCGGCGCGCGTGACGATGTTGCCAGGCTCGACGAAGGTTTCGTAGCCCGAGGCCGGATCGGCGATCTGCTGACGGGCGAACGCGCAGAACTCGTCGATGTAGAACTGGTAGTTGGTGAACAGCACGAAGTTCTGGAAATGCCAGGGGCTGGTGGCGGTGTAGTGCGACAGCCTGTGCAGCGAATAGTCGACCCGCTGCGCCGTGAACGGGGCGAGCGGCGAGGGCTGCCCCGGCGCGGCCTCGAAATCGCCGTTGGCGATGTCGTCGTTGGTCACGTTCAGGTCGGGCACGTCGAACACGTCGCGCAGCGGCCGGACGAGCCGGTCGGCCTTGGCGCCGTCGACATAGGTGCCTTCGAGAAAGGCGAAATGCAGCGGGATCGGCGTGCCCGACTCGCACACTTCGACGGCCACGTCATGATTGCGGATCAGGAGACCGATCTGCGTTTCAAGATAGCTGCCGAAGAGATCCGGCCGCGTCACGGTCGTGGCGTAATGGCCGGGCTGGGCCAGATGGCCGTAGGCGAGGCGTGAATCGACCTGGTCATAGGTCGCCGTCTTGACCGATATCTGCGGATAGTAGGCGCGCACCCGCGCGTCGAGATCGCCCTTTTCGGTCATCTCGGCGAACCGGTCGCGGATGAAGGCGGTGTTGCGCTCATAGAGCGCCCGCAGGGCGGCAACCGCCTCGGCGGGATCGGTGTAGAATTTCGGCCGTTCGGGCGGCGGCGTCAGGAAACCCGCCATCTCCGGGCCAAGGCTGGGATGTGATTCGTTCGTTCTCTTGTCCATGCATCATCATATACGGGCAGATCATTGCACGCAAAAGACGTCCGATGCCCGAAGGCGCGTCGGCTCAGGGGCGCATCAGGCTGACATAGAGAACGAAGCCGACGCCGCCGCCCTTGCGCGCGCCCTCGTCGGCCTGCGCGACGGCGAAGCCGGCGAGCGGCCCGATGAACAGGCCGGCCAGAAGCGCGGCTCTCGCGCAGGTGCGCACGGTGCCGAGCGTCCGGCGGGTGATGGTGTTGGTCGCGCTCATGAGATGCCCCTGACGAACTACTTGCGCGGGATCGCGCAGGCGCCGGGGCGTTCGAAGACGCACGGCACCGTCGATTGAACCTTCCAGGAATAGGCCGGCCCGCTGGCACGCTCGATCATGCCGATCATCGCAAAGGCGAAGATCATCGCGATCAGACAGATGATGGTGAAGCGGCGTGCGAGCATCGGTTTCGTCCTTTCCCGACGCCCACACTAGCGGTGTGCCGCTGAACCCATGCTGAGATCGGCGTTCAGCCAGCGTTCAGATAGGTAAACGCCGCTTATGGCTTTGCGCTGGGCCGGCCAGCGCCTATGTGGAGGGCACAAGAAGGGAGTGCCCGATGCCGCAACAGACCGCGCCGATAGAGCTTCACTACTGGCCGACGCCGAACGGCTGGAAGATCACGATCATGCTCGAGGAGCTGGGCGTGCCCTACGAGGTCCATTATGTCGACATCGGCAAGGGCGACCAGTTCAAGCCGGACTTCCTGAAGATCGCGCCCAACAACCGCATGCCGGCGATCATCGACCCGGAAGGCCCGGGCGGCGAGCCGATCTCCGTGTTCGAATCGGGCGCTATCCTTCAATATCTGGGGCGCAAGTTCGACCGCTTCTATCCGGCCGACCCGCGCGCGCGGACCGCCGTCGACGAGTGGCTGTTCTGGCAGATGGGCGGGCTCGGCCCGATGGCCGGCCAAGCACACCATTTCCGTCAGTACGCGCCCGAGAAGGTACCCTACGCGATCGATCGCTACACCAACGAGGTCAACCGGCTCTACGGCGTCATGAACACGCGCCTTGCCGACCATGACTTCCTCGCCGGCGCCTATTCGATCGCCGAAATGGCCTGCATCGGCTGGGTCGTGCCCCATGAGCGACAGGGGCAGGATCTGAACGATTTCCCGCACCTCAAGCGCTGGTTCGAGGCGATGCACGACCGTCCCGCCGTCGTGCGCGGCCTTGCCGTCGGCAAGGACCGCCGCGAGCAGACGAACCTGCGCGACGACAAGGACGCGCAGGCCATCCTGTTCGGTCAGAAGGCCCGGTAGGGGACGGGCGCCGGGCTTACTGGCGCTGCCAGTCCTCGCCGCGACAGATCAGGCCCCCGGCGACGCAGCCCTGCAGCTTCATCGTGTTGCCGTTGACCCTTGCCTTGCCGCGATAGGTCTTGCCCTCGGCGAGGTCGGTGATCTGGCCGTCATAGTTGCTGCCGCCGCCCGAGAGCCGGCCGATCGACTGGCCGGCATATTCGCCATTGCGCACGGTGCCGCAGAACTCGGCGCCGCACGGCGCAAACCGCACCAGCGTTCCGGTGCTCGGGCGCAGCCACGTGCCCTCGATGGGTTCGGCGGCGAGCGCCGGCGTGGTGATCATCGCCGCCGCGGCGGCAAGTGCGAGAATCGTCGTCTTCATCTGGTCCTCCCGATGGTCCGGCAGTGCGGGCTGGTTCGGCGCACTATGATTGACGCACACGTAAAAGTAAACCGAAACCATGTGCCGCCCTGTGACCCCGCGCCGTGGCGGGTCTGGCGTCGCGAACGGCGGCCGGCGGTCACCATTTGCGCCATCGAACCGTTGGCCACGGTTAGCGAATGCTTGCCGCCCGCGCGGTGTATGGTCCGTGAACGCGCGGCTTTTCCCGTTCATTTGCAGCGGCTTGGCTGCTTAACGAACGGTTCGGTTTACCCCCTGTTTTTGTTTCGTTTGCGCCCCATTAAGCACCCTTGTTTGCCAGCCGTTGAAACGCGGGCGGCATGCTCCTCCCCATCGAAGGCGCGGAAACGAAACACGGCGCCAGTGGAAAACAGGGTTACGCTAGAGGGGTTCGACATGGCACGCCTTGAAATCGAAAACGCGGACTTCGCCGGCCTCGGCGCGAACGCAAACGCCGACATTCTCTTCGAGATGGGTCTGGCCTGCGCCACCGGCCGGGACGGCGAGACCGACCTGGTCGCCGCGCACAAATGGTTCAACATCGCCGCCATCAAGGGTTCGGCGCGCGCCGGCGCTCTGCGCGCCGAGATCGCCGAGACGATGAGCAAGGCCGAACTGGCAAAGGCGCTTCGCGACGCGCGCGAATGGATGACGCGCCACTGACATCGGAGCGGCCGGCCGCATGACGGCTGGCCTCCGCCATTCAGCGGGTGGGCGCCGGGCAGGGGACGGCGCTTTCGGGGACCGCTGATCGGGCCGCGCGCCATGGGGGCAGGGCGCGCGGCCCCATTCCCTTTGCCGCCGCCCGAAGCGGGCGATCAGCTCACCCCGACATAGCGGCCCGGCTTGTGATTGACGCCGAGGATCAGGTTGAACATCACGGCCCCGGCGACAGACCAGATGATCCCCTGCCAGCCGATCACCAGCGCCGCGCCGGCGAGGATGACGGCGTCTATGCCGAGCTGGACGTAGCCCGCGCGCAGGCCGCGCGTCGACTGCAGCCAGTAGACCAGGATGTTGATGCCGCCCAGGCCCGCGCCGTGCCGGAACAGCGCCAGAAGTCCGAGGCCGATCATGATGCCGCCGATCAGGCCCGCGAAGGCCGGCTCGAGCGCCGCGATGTCGATCAGGGCGGGGTAGGTTCGGACCAGAACGCTCATCAGCGCGATCGCGCAGAAGGTCTTGATGACGAAGCGCCAGCCCATGCCGCCGACGGCCAGCGCATAAAAGGGTAGGTTGAGCGAAAAGAACAGCACCGAGAAGTCGAGCCCGGTTGCATAGGACAGCGCCAGCGCGATGCCGGCGACGCCCGAAACGACAAGCTCGGCCTGCTGGAACAGGAACACGCCGAACGAGACGAGCGCCACCCCGATCGTGATGGCAAAGACGTCCTCGGGCAGCGTGTGCCGGCTGGGCCGGATCATCATCACGTCCGGCGGCTTGCGCGTGCCCGCCTCGGACGCGCCCGTGCCGGATGCGGTGTCGGTGTTCATCGGATCGGGACCCTTTTCGTGTTTGCCCGTCATGATGGCCCAGATCACCGCCGCAGGGTGCGGCATCGGCGCGTCGCGATCAACCCGTCCCGCGCGCGGTCTCCAGCGCCGCGGGCAGGGCGGCCGCGAACGCTTCGAGTTCCTCGGCGCGGCCGACGCTGACCCGGATGCACCGGTCGAGCCCGGGCGCCATCGGCTTGCGCACGAAGATGCGCGCCGCCATCAGCGCCTTGAGGACGTTCATGGCGAAGGCGCCGTCGCCGCCACAGTCCAGCGCCACGAAATTGGTGGCCGAGGCGATCGGCACGAGCCCGGCGTCATGCCCGATCGTGGCGATCGTCTCGCGCGCGGCCGCGATCTGCGCGACCGTCTCGGCCAGCCAGAGCCGGTCATCGAGCGCCGCCCGCGCGGCGCGCTGGGCGACGAGATTGACGCCGAAATGGTCGCGCACCTTGTCGAACGGCGCGATCAGGTCGCGGTGGCCGAAGCCATAGCCGCACCTGAGGCCCGCCAGCCCGTAGGCCTTCGAAAAGGTGCGCAGGCGCAACAGGTTCGGCCGGGACGTGTCGACCGGCGGCAGCGTGCCTTCGGGCGCGGTCTCGCCATAGGCCTCGTCGAGCACGATCAGCGTGTCCTCGGGCACCGCATCGAAGAAGCGTCCGAGCGCGGACGCATCCCACCAGGTGCCCATCGGATTGTCGGGATTGGAGACATAGACGATGGCGGCCGCCGCGTCGCGGGCCGCAGCCGCCAGCGCCTCCAGATCCTCGTGATCGTCGCGATAGGGTACGGTGACCAGATTGGCGCCATGGCCGGCGACGTGGAAATTGAAGGTCGGATAGGCGCCAAGCGAACTGACGACCGGGGCGCCGGCACCGGCGAAGATGCGCACGACCAGCCCCAGCAGCCCGTCTATGCCCGGCCCGACGACGATCTCGTCCATCTTCGTGCCCAACTCCATGGCGAGCCGCTCGCGCAGGGGCCAGCATTCGGGATCGCAATAGCGCCACGCATCGCCCGAGGCCGCCTGAATGGCCGTCATCGCGGCGGGAGAAGCACCCAGATTGCCCTCATTGGCACCGAGCCGGGCGAGGAAGGGCCGGCCGGTGTCGCGCTCGGTGCGCTCGGGCGCGACGAACGGGATGGTCGCCGGCAAGGCCGCGACGAGCGGGGTGGGGCGGGGCGGCATCGGCGCGGCTCCTGCGGGGTGCGATCGTGCGCTGATAGCAGATTTTCCCGCTGCGGTAAGCCGCACGGCGACGACCGCCCGCGCCTGCGCGGACCAGGTCGTGTCAGGCCGCCGTGCCCGCCGCAGCGGGAGGCACGCCACCGTGCAGCCCGCCATCCTTGCTATCGCGCGGTCGGATCCCTCGTCGTCCCGGCACGCGGCCACAAGACAGAGTGCATCCGAAGTCCTGGCACGCGCCCACCAGGCAAGGTGCGCACCAAGCCCCGGCATGCCGCCGCCGGGCAGGATGCTTCCCAAGCCCCCACGCCGCCGCCGGACAGGTGCGCCCCAAGCCCCGGCACAGGGCCACCACGCACGGTGCGCACCTCGCCTCGGCAAGACGCCGCCGGGCAGGGTGGACCTCAAGCCCCCCACGACGCCGCCGGGCAGGATGCGTCCCTCGTCTGGGCGGCGGCAGGAGACCGAATTTGCGCTGTTTCCCTTCGAAGACATCTGGCGCGGAAGTTGGCCGCCGGTCTTCCAGGGCCTGTGCCTGGGGCGGGGCGGGCCTTGGCTGTCCGTTTTCGAAGGCGCATGCCGGCGAAGGCCGGATGGGTGGCGTCGGCGCTTTGACGGGCCGGAAAATCGTGATAGGCGGATTGCCGCGCGGAGAGGTGGCCGAGTGGTCGAAGGCGCTCCCCTGCTAAGGGAGTATACCCCAAAAGGGTATCGAGGGTTCGAATCCCTTCCTCTCCGCCATTGCTCGCCGAGTTCACCAGTGATTTGAAGTGGTTATGGGATTGGTGCCCGTGTGCGCCCCACATTTTGCCCCACATTGCAATGTGAATCATCCGCCCCTTCGTTCTTGCGAGTTCGATAAAGCCCCGGCGAGGACTAAGCTCATCTATTCGCTCCTTGGCTAAGTGCTAAAGACCTTCTGCACTTCGTCGCCGAAATGGTTGATCACCTTCACGCAGATGAGCCCGCCGTCCGGGCGCGGGAAGGGCGCGGAGACGGTGGTGTGCAGCGTCGCCCATGCTTCCTCGTCGATCTCGGCTTTCAGCGCGCGTTTGAGCGCCTTGTAAGGATCGCCTGATGCGCCGCCGAGGAAATAGGCCTGACGCACGAAGAAGCTCTCCTGATCATAATCATCGTCGATGAACCAACAGGCGATGTCCTCGGCCGGATCGTTCGACGAGTTCACCTCGCCCGTGGTCGGGTCGAAGATGTCGACGCCCTTGATCTCCACCTCGATCTGGCCCTCGCCCGCCTCGCGCACATCGATGTCCGGCTCGCCGAAGACGACGAACAGGTTGCCCGCGCCGGTGTTCTTCAGCTTGTCGCCCATGCGGATGTCCTGATTCATCCGCGCCTTCAGCACCTTCAGACGCCCGAAGTTGAGCATCGAGTCATCCACCTCTGGGGCGAACTGAAAGCCGCAAATGATCAGGATATCGAAGGCGTCGCGCGCCTCGCGAGCCGCGTTGCGGACGAATTCATAGCCGACAGCATCATATTCCGGGCCAATGGCAATGGCCGCGCGCCGGGTCGCACCACGTTCCTCGTAGCGCCCCTCGAAGGCGACGTATCCCTTGCCGGGCCATGGCTCGATGCAACCGAATTCCAGCCGCTCGCCCTTCTTGGTGTTCTGTACGCCCGCCGTCTTCAAGTGCTCCATGACGACTTCGGCAAAGTCTGTCTGCTCTTTGGGCAGCATCCGGGGTGGCAGATCGCCTTCCTCGTCGCGTAGCATGTCGAGAATGCCGAGATCGTCCTCGGACGGTATGACGCGGTAGGGCGACAGGCTTTCCACTGTGAAGGGTCCGGCGACGCGGACGACCTTCCTATCCTCATAGGGCTGGTCGTAGAGGAACTCGGCGTTCCGGTTGCCCTCGCGCTCGATGGAGGCGTCGATGGCCTGTTGCCGGGCGATGCGCGCGTTCCAAAAGGCTTCGAGTGCGGTCTTCGCTGCAATCGGCCAGCTTTCCGGTGCATCGCGCGGCACTTCCCATTCCATGAAGCCGTTTGCGGGTGCCAACTCACCGGACGGCATCTCAACGTCACCAGCGGCGGTGAAGTCGATAGCCTTGTCCGCGCGTCCGCCGGTCGTAACGGGGAAGGGTGTTCCATGGCCCTTCAGACTGTCATTGAGGGATGCCAGCGCCGTTTCGACGGCGGGGTGATAGTCATCCCACAGATCGTCGATCTCGGCATTGTTGGCCATAACAGCGGATGTGATTCTTGGAATGCGACGGTAGACAAAGCCAAGCGATAGATCGGGTCTGTGCCCCGCCCGGCGCACCTCGGCCAGCCGGTCGGCATGGGCGGCAAGGCCAGTGATCTCTGCTTCCTTCTCCAGCCCCGCTTCGGAATCCTTGAGATGGTAGAAGGGATAACAGGCGTCCATCAGACGCGCTCGAGCGAGCGCCAGCGCTACACGAGACGTATCCATGGTGATCCAGCGGCGCCCCCATTGCTCGGCAACATAAGCGGTCGTGCCTGAGCCGCAGCTTGGGTCCAGGACAAGATCCCCGGGGTCGGTACTCATAAGAATACAACGTTCCACCACCCGCTCGTTGGTTTGCACAACGTATCTTCTGTCGGATGCGCCCCCAAAGCCGCTCCACCAGTTCGAAACGGCTTGCATGCCGAAGTCACTGAATTTTCTGATGTACCTTATCTGTTTGTCGCCCACGTAGAGTCGGTCAGAGCGCGCAAGACGAGACATGCCGCTCTTTGTGCCCTGGTCCGGGTGGGCTGTATGTTTCCAGCAGTTGCCCTTTGCCAAACCCGGGTCGAACAGCCGACCCTGGTAGGGGAACAGGTGACTCTGATTAATCCGAACGCCTCCAGCGACGATGTTCTCTGACGTGAACAACTCAGAGCTTGGATGCGCGCGAGTCACTTCGGATGGTCGAATGGCATATAGCGAACCGACAGCGTCTTGCTTGGCCAAAGCCGCGATGGTTGTGAAAGAGCCGTCCAAGAGCCGAACATTCTTGAAGTCTTCTGCAATCTCGCTTTCATCGGATGGAGCTTCAAAAAGTGCATTAAACTTTGCTTTTCCCCGGTCTTTGAAGAACCAAACGATGTAATCATTGATTTCCTCAATGAATCCTGCCTTTTGCCCTCCCTTCTTTTTAACTAGCAGCAGCGCAACCCGGTTCTTCTCCCCAAACACCTCATCCATCAGCGCGCGGACGCGGTGTACGTTCTCATCCCCGATCTGCACGAAGATCGAGCCGCTCTCGGTGAGCAGGTCGCGCGCCACGGTTAGTCGGTCGCGCAGGTAGGAGAGGTAGGAGTGGATGCCGTCCTTCCAGGTGTCGCGGAAGGCCCGGATGACCTCCGGCTCCCGGCTGACATAGGCCGCCTTGTCATCCATGTTTCGCGAGCCAGTGGTCGCCTGCCAGTTTGAATTGAAGCTGATGCCATAGGGCGGGTCCATGTAGATGCACTGCACCTTGCCGCGCAGGTTCTCGCGCTCCGCGAGGTTCGCCATGACCATCAGCGCATCGCCGAGGATCATGCGGTTCTGCCAGTTCTGCTCGTGGGCATAGAACTCGGTGCGGGCTTCAAGGTCGTCCGGCCTGCCGTTGAAATCGGCAAACAGGTCCGGCATGTCGGCGGAAGCCTCACGCCTCGCCGCGGTCTCGCGTTTCAGCCGCTCGATGATCGCGCGCGGATGGATCTTTTCCTGAATGTAAACAGGGGGCGCATCGACATAGAGATCGGTCGCGTCCTCGGCATCCCTGCCGCGCCAGACAAGCTGCGGATCAAGGTCGGTATTGCGCGGATAGCGCAGCTTGATTGGCCGCGCCTCGTCCTCCTCCACAAAGCCCTGCTGCTCGGCCGTGGGGATCATGGTGCGCTTGGCGGCGTCGTGCTTGTAGTTTTCAACGTCCTGCGGTTTCGAGGGTTTCTTGGCCATCTTGTTATTCCTCTGCCCGCGCTTCGGTGGCGTGGATCAGGACGGCCTGTTTCACGCGGAATTCTTCTGTCATCATCTCAAGGCTTTTCTTGCTCAAATCGCCCAGCCGGTAATCGCCGCTCCACGACATGAACGCACGCGTCATGAAGCCGTGGAGGCTCTGGCGGCGCATCTGCGGTATCAGCTCGGGCGCGGTGTTCACCATCGATCCCGCCCGCAAGATCGAGATGCCAGCGGGTGAATAGAGCCAGACGTAGGCCTCGGAGGTGGTACGAAGCATGTCTTCGCACTGACCGAAAACACGGTCCGATTTCGAGAAAGGTGGCTTGCTGAACAGTTCGAGGTCGATGTGGTCGACCATCTTTGCCTGGATCAGGTAGCCTTTCGAGACGTCGAAGCCCTTGCCCGACATGCGCAGGACCAGGCCCAAGTCTGCCCCAAAGCGACGTTCTTCCGACTGAGGGCCGCGCCAAGGGAGCTTTCGAGTCTCAACGCTCCAAGTCATGCCGCCGACAAATGCACCATCGACGCTGCGCTCGATCCTGTCGGCCATACGCGAAGTGAAGTCGTCCTCGTCGTGAACGGATCGGCCAATGCGTCCGCAAAGATCATCGGTCTGCGACACGATCTGTCCGACAACAGCTTGAATGCCTTTATTATATCCGTGGAACATGCTTGCCGCTTCCAGTCACATGCACACGCCGCAGGTCGCCGCATCGTCATAGCCAAGCCCATCGAGGTATGTTCTGGCCGCTTCAATATCGGGGAAGGGTCGCCACTCCCCCGTGCTGCGGCTGTCCACGCCCTGCGTGCCTTTACCGAAGTTGCAGTAGCCACAAGACGGGCGATGCAGTCGGGCGCGCTTATGGACCCAGTTGCGATAAACCCAGTATTCGCCGGCCTCCGCTTTAGGTGGAGTGCTTTCTGGTTTAACGTCGTCGCGCTGCAAGCCCTGCATCGCTCTGACAAACAAGTTGATGGTGCGCAGTGTGTCGTCAGTAAAGTAGGCGCGCTGATGCCGGATACTGTTGGCGATCTCGGCCATGATGGACTGGAAGCTCCAAAGCTCAATGCCCGCCCTCGTGGCGGCTTCCTCGGCTTCGGGCGTCCAGTCCCAAGTGACAACGACCTTGTGTGAGTTGTCGTCGGTGAAGCCGTATTCTCTCAGCTTCGCGGCGATCTGCGGTTGGCCGAATTTGCGTTCGACGAAAAAGCCCACTGTGCGACGCTGGCCGGCCTTCTGGACGCGCTGGTTGTGCTTTTCGAGCGAGAATTCCTTGGCTGTCAGTTTCGAATAGCTTTGCGAGCCGGAGACGGTTGTCTCAATGTGGTAGCGCCCGAGGTTGACCGGGTCGATGGCGATCAGATCGATCTCGAACTGCCCGTCGCAACGCAGATTCGGTATAGTCGCCCATCCCTTCACGTAGCGCACATATGCTTCGACGATCTTCTCCGTGGTCTCCATCAGGCAGCCACCTTGCTTTGGCCGGCTATGAGAAGGCCGCGAACCCCGCCCGCGAACGTGTATGGATTGTCGAACTCCACGAAAGCCCAACGCCCGAAGCGACCAAGCGCGTTGACGCCCGGCACCCAGCGGGTCGCCATGGTGTCAGCCTTGGCCGCGTCCGGCTCGCCGCGCCGGCCCTTCACCTCGACGACGAGGTTCAGCGGATTGTCGGGACCGTGGCCGTCATCGAGGGAGAGGATGTAGTCGGGCCGGTAGCGGTGGGTCTCGCCGCGATACTCATACGGCACCTCGAAGCCGAGATTGTGGTTCTTCACATAGGCGCGGCAAACGTCCGAAAGCTCGCGCTCGATGGCTTCGGCAAAAGCTTTCTCCCAGTCCTGATCGGCGACGACAAACTCGACGTGGCAGAGGTTCGGATCGGTCTTGAACAGGTCAGCCTTCGAGGTTGCGAAATCGACGAAGCGGGTGGAGCCTTCCTCGTTGTAGGGATTGGGGATGGCTCGGACGAATTCCTGTGCTGACGACGGCGCACAGGCCCGCGCGATGCGCTCGGCCGCCTTCTGTGCCAGCGGACGCCAGAGGAACAGCCGCTTCATCGCCTCGCGGTTCTGGCCGTAGCAGGTCAGGCATTCATCGAACCAGCGCTCGGTGATCTTCAGCAGTTCGCCGAAGCGGTGGAGCGGGATTTCAGGCGCCGGTGACCGGTCCGGTTCCTCGCCGGGTGTGAATGCCTTGGGCTTGGAGTCCTCGCGGATGTAGCGGCGCAGCGTGTAGCCCGCGACGGCGTAGTAGACCGATTTCATCCGCTGGGTCTCGTAATTGTCGAGGGTCAGCTCGATGCCCTCGCCGACGATGGGTTCGACATCGGTCGTCGTTGGGATGTCGTCCGGCGTGACGGTGAGTTTGGAATCATCGGTGAAGTTCGCCACCAGCGGCCCCGGCGGATAGGCAACGCGATAGCCAGAGATGTTGGGGAAGCGGATTTCGCAGGCCGCCCGCTCGGGTAGCGCGCGAACCCGCGTCATGCGTGGCGGTGGCGTGATCTTCGCCGGCGACGGGCTTTGCGTGAAATCGAAGGGCACGCCCAACACATCGGCATATTCGGGCAACAGCTTGCCGTCCGCGCCCGGCGTGTAGCTGACCCGGCGAAGGCCGCGACCGACGACCTGCTCGCACAGAAGCTGGGTGCCGAACGCGCGCACGCCGAGAATGTGGCTGACCGTGTTGGCGTCCCAGCCTTCGGTGAGCATCGACACTGAGACGACGCAGCGGATGTCGCCGCCGAGCTTGCCGGTCTGGCCGACGGTGTTCATCACCTCGCGAAGGATTTGCGCGTCCGCTAATTTTTCCGCCGCTGCCGCACCGTCCCGCCGGGCGACTTCTGCGCGGAACTCTTCGATTTCCTGCGCTGCCGCCTTTCGGAAGTCATCGGGCAGGGAGTCGCCCGCTTCCAGCGCTTCGCTGTCGAGGAGGACCGTGCGCGGGCGATCCCTCCAGCCACCATTTTCATGCACATTGGAGAAGAGCTTCAGCTTGCCCTCGACCAATCGGCTTGTCGTTTGGTCGCCAACGGTCTGGCTGCGCTCATAACCGGAAATAAAATCGTAGATCAGCTTGGATGTCGCGGTGTTGTTGGCCACGACGATGAAGACCGGCGGACGGTCGATGCCCGCGTCCTCCCATTCGTCGAACGTCGTTTCGTAATGACGGTAGAGCGCTTCCAGCGCACCGCGCAGAAGCTCTGGCAGTTCCTCGGGGTCGAGTTCGTTCGCCGTCTTGCGCCGCCCCTTCTTGGGCAACGCGTTCTTGGGCAGATTGGCGTAGAGCGCGCGATATTTCGGCATGTCGCCAGAGACGGCATCGTCCAGCACTGGCAGGCGCGGCGTCTTCACGATGCCGCATTCGATGGCATCCATCAGCGTGAAATCGGAGACGACCCACGGAAACAGTGTGCCTTCCGGGTAGCCGGAGCCGCGCAAGAAGAATGGCGTGGCGGATAGGTCGTAGACAGCCTGAACACCGAGCTTGCGGGAGACGGCTTCCACGCCGGAAATCCAGACGCGGGCGGCCTCGTTGTTCTTTTTCGCCTCGTCCGCTTCCTCGCTGTCGAGCTCGCGTTCCTCGCTGTCACCTGGCTTCTCGCGATAGCAATGGTGCGCCTCGTCATTCAGGACGATGACCCGCTTCAGGCCCATGAGCTTGCCCGCGACCCGATGGATCATCTGCCCTTCCGTTTCGAGGAATTTTTTCGGCTCCTCGCCCCGGTCTGCGAGGAGCTTCCTCGCCTCCGGTTTCACGGCCATCGTCTCGCGAAGCTGGAAAGCGTGGTAGTTGGTCACCACCACCCGCGCCTTGCGCAGATCACCCAGCATCTCCGGCGGCACGATGCGCCGCTTGGGGTCTTCGAAGTAATTGCCGTTTTCCTCCGGCTGGAGCACCCGAAGCCGGTCGCGGATGGTGATGCCGGGCGCAATGAGCAGGAAGCCGCGTGTGAAGCGGCTGCTGGTCGGACGGCGCGCCGCGTTGATCGCCTGCCAAGCAATCAGCAGCGCCATGACGGTCGTCTTGCCCGACCCGGTCGCCATCTTGGCCGCGATGCGGAACAGGCCCGGATTGGCCGTGTCGTTCGCTACGATCAGTTCTTCGCGATAGGATTTCGGCGCGACCTCGGTTAGCCAGATGATCGTCTCGACGGCTTCCAGCTGGCAGAAGAAGAATGGGAACTCGCGCACAGACCTGTCACGCCACCAACGCAGAAGGCGTTCGGTCTCCGGGGTGACGTTCCATTTCGAAGGTGGCAGGGCGCGCCAGCGGTCGACCTCCGGACGGACCAGTTTGACCAGAGTGTTTTGCGTTGCGATCTTGTCGGCACCCAGGTTGAGCTCGTCTTGATTGTTCGAACGACGCGGTGCGGCAACGGGAACCACATAGCCCGGGTCGCGCCTGCCTTGTCTCACATCCCTGGTAGGCTGCCCCTTCGAGTCGAGAACCCAATGAGAAGTTGGCTCGGAAAAGGGGGTGTTCAGTATTGGACTTTGCTCAAATGAAGACATTCGAATGACGCTTAGTCGCCTCCCCGCGCACGTCGCAAGGCTCGAATCAGTAAATCATTGTAGCTCACAATGAAACGGTGCCTGGCGCGCTCCGTTCACGAGGGCGTCCGCTGTCGTTTCGCCTTCATTCGGGTGGCAGACCGGTCCCGGAATGTCGTCTTCGGTGTCGGTGGTGCTGTTCTCAAGTGCGAGATATCCGTTCGCGTCGGATTCCATGTGGTGCGGCGAACTCACTTGCTGTGCCTGAGACAGCCAAGGGCCGCGAGACGAGATGGATGCATCGTCAACGCGCTTCAGGCCATCAATCGTCGTGATGATACCCTCGTTGGTCCGACAACGCCTTTGCAGCAACGATTGATGCGCGACTTGCGCATCGGATCACCGATCACCCTTTTTGTCGGAGCAGTTCCTGCGCGCGGCGGTTCACTTCCGCCTCGAAGGCGTCCTTCTCGGCCTGCCGTTGGGCGTGCAGCTCCACCATAAACGCCCTCCGAAACTTGCCCCGGTTCTTGTCGGGAAACGCCTGCCTGACGAACCATACAATCAAGAGGAAGCACCCAAAGATCGCCCATTGACTGCCACCGCTGTAGCCGATGGCGAAGCCGACCCATCCGGTCATGGCGGCCAGCCAGATGAAAAACAGAAATCTGATCATCATTCTCTCCGGGCGACTTTAGTCCCGATCTGCATCAACCAGATGCCAAGGTGGCGGCGCAAATGGCAGCCGCGTCTCGAAAATCCAGACTCTGCTGCTTGTATACCGGGCTACCGAGCACAAGCGCACATTGCAGCACTTGCATTTCGGTTACCCCGTTCATGCCTGTGCGCAATGCGACCAACACATCACCGATTTCGTAATAGCTGCTGGACTGCTGCGGCATGTCATACCGATGGGCGGCTTCAACGACGAGGCGTCGAATGTGCGAAGCCGACGCGTTGCCCAAGAACACGTTCTCCAACTTCTGGAAGACGTCATGGGATTGGGCGAACGCCGTGCCAGGCGTGAAGATGGTGATGCAAGTCAGCGAAATCATGGTGGCCACGACCCAACTGCGTCGGTGAGCCCGACGGCTCCTTCTTCGCATGCTCTTTGATGCCTTCTTTTTCATTTCCGCTCCGCTCCGCTTAGGAACTCGGGTGAGGATTGCTGTGAGTACGATGTTAAACCCTTAGTATTGAAAAAACCCTAATCTAAATCCCTGCCGTCTCCCCGCAGCGCCTCTAAAGCTGCCGTGGGAGATTGCTTTGTCCGATCTGAAACGACGCTTCGGCCACCTTGTTGCTGCACACCGCAGGCGGTCCGGCATGACGCAGCAGCGGCTTGCCGAGCTCGTCGACGTAAGCGTCGACACAATTTCGAAAATTGAGACAGGCGCGTCAGGAGCTCGGTTTGCTCTTATCGAACGTCTTGCTCAAGCACTATCAGTTGATCCCGCCGAATTGTTCACGACCGAGATTCCGAGCGGAATCCTGCGAACGAAGGCCTACGCCGAATTGGCGGCACGACTCGCCAGGCTCGATGACAATGATCTGCGTTGGATTTCCGATCTGATCGACGTCGCGCTACGCTCCAAACACTGAGCATCGCTACAGAACCGCCCCCGCCGCGTTGTCTGTGAAGAGATCGCCGTCACGTATGTAGCGCGCGAGCATGGCGTCGTTGGCGTGACCGGTTTGCCCCCGGATTTTGAGCATGGATGCCCCGGCCATTGCCGCGCTGGTGGCAAAGCCCGCGCGCAGGGAATGACCGGAATATCCGGCCGGATTGATGCCGGCTTGGCGAAGTCGTGTCTTCAATATGATGGAGACGGCCTCGCCCGAGAGCCGCTTGTCACGCGTTCGCCCGTGTCGATCCATGACGACGAAGATCGGGTCGCGGTCAATCGCCGAATTATCCAGCCAACCTTCGAGCGCCTTGACAGGGCAATGGCGGGTTCGGCCGAAGGGGATGCCGATCTTGCGCCCCGCGCCGTCCTGATCGGTCTTGGAGCGCCGTAGCGTGATGACCATGCCCTGGCGGGCAAAGTCGATGTCCTCGGCGTTCAACCCTATGAGCTCGGATCGGCGGAAGGCGCCTGCAAAGCCGAGCAGGAGCAGCGCACGGTCACGCACGTCTTTCGGCCGATCTCCCATCCGTTCGAGGACGGCGAACAGATCGTCCCGCAATAGCGGCTTGGCCTCCACCTGGGCGGTGCCGTTGGTTCGCCTGATCCCGCGCATCGTGGCCTTGACCAATTCGGACTTGGTCGGGTCGGCGAGCCCGCGCGCACGATGTGTCTTGCCAATGGCGGCAAGCCTTCGCGCGATCGTCGAGACCGCATGCGTCTGAGCCAACAAGGCGATGTAGCCTGCGATCATCGCATCAGTTGAGGGGATGGTTCCCCCCACGCCTCATAGGCGGCCATGTCCGCCTTGTAAGCCCGTTTGGTGGCCGGGCTGAGGGATTGGGAAAGGAAGGATTGGACGGCTGTATCCGTGGATATGGGCGGAAATTGCCCCGAGTTTGCTTGGCCCTGTGAATTTGCAATTGATTGCACTGGGTTTTCTATGCGCCGATCAGTGCAATCAATTGCAAATTCTGCGGCACCCTCGTCTCGATTTGGTTCACGCATCGGCGTTTCCACGAAAGTCGTGATAATTGGGAGTTATAGCGAGTTAGCCGTGTTTGCGGCTTCGGCTCGGATTGCATCCAGAAGCGGAAGATCGGAGCGCATCTGGTTTAGGATTAGGTCGGCATCGGAACCGAACCGTGCGCTGACAATCGCAGTCGCTCTGTGCCGTAGGTCCGCTCCGGTCGTCCAGACCAGCCGCTTCTTCAGCAGACTGCTATCGGCATAGAACAGCAGCAATCCGAAAACCGAGCGCCGCTCATCGACAGCGATGTGATTGCGGACAAGGCGCGCCGTTTCAGATGGTCCTTGCAGGAACCGGCGCATCGCCCATTGCCCCTCGCGCGTGAACTGATCAAGGGCGAACAACGGAATTCCGAACGCGTCGTCAGTCTTGAGCGGCGGAATGGCATCGTCCCGCACTTGCCATCTTGGCGCTTGTGGGGATGGGCAGGTGATGTCCCCCACGTCGTCAAGCGAGCGCCAATCTGCAAGAAGCAGGGGAATGAAAGCGCAGATGATCTCGCCCGTCTTGGCATATCCGGCCCGAGCGATCTCGACCAGCGTATGCGGCCAACCCAAATCGATCATCAGATCAAATGTGGCCTTTGGTTGCCCTCGTCTGACGGGTAAACCGGTCACGCCCTTTTGTTGCGTACCCAACGCCAGCCACAGTGCAGAGGTACGTTCTTCGATAGGTATTTGGCTATCCATCACGCAGGCCATCAGGTCGGGCAGCGGCCAATCGAACCTCTCTTGCATGAAGCGGCTAATCTCCGATGAACCTTCAATTGTTGTATAGCTATCGTCACTGGCTCGACATTTGGGTGACGCGGCCAGTTCCTTCGCCATGAAGTGGACCGCTGTCGCTGCCATTCCCCGCTGTTCATAGGTTCGACGAAACTGAGTGGCGGCGGTCGCCTGTGCAATCAATTGCAAATTGGCGATGCCGACATCCTCGAAGGCTATGATGAGCAGCCGCCGCCAAAGGCGATCTGGATCGATGCGCAGCATGTGATCGGCGGCAGCCATTGCCCATTGTGTCTGTCCACGCCGGATCGATTTCTGCAGCAGGCTCGCTGCCAACCACGGGCTGACCCGCCGATTGAGTGGTCTCGGTGGCGCAGCGCCGGTCGTGCCAGCAAGAGCTGCATCCAGTTCCTGTTTGATGTCGTTGAAAAGCGCAGTTCGGCCCACGGTTCACCTCCTGTTTTTCCAGGGGGCAGACCAAATCGGGCGATCCCATCATTATCGTAGCTGATGGCGGGCGGGAACCAAGCGGAAAGCGCGCGATAAGGCCATGTTTGTACTTCCATTGTCGCACTGAAAATTCCATTCAAAACAATGACTAGACCGACCTTTTTTGTATTCTGACGCGAGTGCGAAGAATGGGTACACAATCGCTGTGCACCTCCTCCAACCGGGAAATCTGTACCTTTGAGTGCCTCCGGTTTGCCGCCAACATGCGGCTGATCTCACGCAAGAAGTCGCGTGTACGACTTCCGACACCAATTTGTATGTGTTGAGAGAGCCGGTTTATGGCTCAAAGATGGATGTACTTCGGCTTGAGCAGCACGATGTTATATTGGTCAAGAACTTTCGGCCAATCCTCCCAGAGGGCCTCGAACTCAGCGTCGGCACTGCCTTGGCTCTTGAGAGCCTTCCTTAGGATGTTGCGATCGGGTTTCGGCAGTTCCGAAAGGCCCCGATTGATACCGCGAAGTCGCAAACTGTCTTCGATCTGCTGCTTGTAAGGGCTGGGCGGAAGACAATCGAGAATGCTGACGTGCCATGCTCGAATGCCGCAAAAAGGGTTCTTGAGCGCAATCAGATCAGCACCGAACACGGCCGGATATAGCCGTCTCTCCAGCCGCAAAAGTGGTTTCTTCTTCGGTGGCTTTTGCTTGTCATACACCACAACCCTAGAACGGTTTGAGGCACCAAAATACTGGGTCTCGGGATAAGAATTGCGATCACCGTATACGCCATGCTTTTGCTTACGGCTTGAGCCAAAGAGCAGCTCAGACAACTGGCGGCCTGGCATGTCAATGGCCAAATCCAAGCGCGTGATCTTTCCTTTCCAGACAAATGTCTGCCATTCGAAGTTGGTTGAGCTCGCAATGAAAGCTTCCAATTCAATCCAGTCGTGAGGCTCGAAGTTGCTAGGATTGAGCTCAAGCCGATAGGTCGGAACACCAGGGGCTTTTGGCCCAGCCTGGAAAAATGCTTTTGCTACCGATGTCTTTCCCTTGAGAGGAGAGTGATTGCTCAGCAGGCCCAACGGAAAATCGAGCTTTACATCAATGACATAGCGGCTTCCCGGTCGGACCTTTATTCCTGAGAGTTCCTCAATGAAATTGGTGTGCATGAGGTGCTTGATACTGGCTTGGGCAAACTCGTGGTTAGGTTCATTTGTGCATATGGTGATCCGGTCGATCTTAATCTCTGATTGTAGGATCGTTTGGTTGAGCTGGAAGGACATGGTTTTTGCTCTTATTGAGGCTTTAAGACGAAAAGTTCGAAACAGCGGTCGCAGAGGCCCTCGACTGGACGCCAGCGGTTGGCGCCAATTCAAATGATCGATCAGGCATTTTCGGTCGGTGCTTTGCAGTCGTTCTCGAGCCAATCGTCCAACTCACTGCGGACGTACAGCACGACGCGGGAGCCAAATTTGCGATACGGCGGCCCGTCGCCGCGCATTCGCATTTTTGCAAGTACGGAATTGGAAACGCCCAGATAGCGGGCCGCTTCTTTGGCGCGAAGATATCTCTGATTATCGGTCATAGACGGTCCTCCTAATTTTGGGTGAGGACAGTCTGACTTGGTGCGACGGTGGGAAAAGAGGTGAATTAACTGTGAATTCGCCCCTTGACTATTTCTAGTTTTTCTGAGAGTGCCAGCTGGCGAACGCGGTCGGAAGGGTAGAACTTCTCTTGCAGAGGCTGCTTCTTGATAGCCGTACTCATGCCTCGCACGGACTTCTTTATGCTGCTTGCGACCGCATAATCATACTTGCGCTCCGCCAGCATCTCGGCTGCCCGCTCAAAGCGGTCGTCATCTTTAAAACCCTCCTGCATGGCCACGCGTACGGCGACCCACCTCAACAGCTCTAACTCGGATTGCTCATCTTTATTAGGTCGCGGAACGAGCTGAGAAAAAGACCGATTGCCAAAACTGCTCGAAGCGTCCTTTAGACCCGGCGCAATCCATTGGTGCTTTTTGAAATCGATGCCCGCGTCGGCAATCTGATCGAGCGCACCACGTTCCAACTGGCCTATCCAAAAGGCTGCAGCATCAAACAGCGCGGCGATCACGCCAATCTTGTAGAACTGATGATATGCGTCTAGGCGCGTGAACGGATTGACGTTGTAGGATACCAAGAGGCCGAAATGCCCATAGGCTAATGACGGGTGTCGTTCTTCTTTCCTCAGCATGAAGCCAAGATGGCTTCACTCAGTTGAAATTGCGTAACTGGCCCAGTTCATCATGGCACGTCGTCGTTGATCCAGCAGATCAGACCTTGCATAGGCGCGCTCCGTCGCATCGCCTCGCTGATGAGCTAGTGCCTGTTCCGCAACTTCCCAGGGTACATTGCCGGCTTCGGAACACCAATCGCGGAAAGTGGATCGAAACCCATGCGTGGTGATGTTCACGTAGCCCATGCGGTTGAGCAGCTGACTGAACGCCATGTCCGATTGCGGCTTGCTGGTGTGGGGAGATGGGAATATCAGCCTATCATGTAGCCCTTCGCAGCATCTCAAGACCATGATGGCCTCGTCGGACAACGGAACGCGATGCTGCCTGCCCATTTTCATACGGTCGGCAGGAACGGTCCAGAGCCGCTGTTCGACATCGATCTCGGACCATTCAGCAAACCGAACTTCACCGGATCGCGCGGCCGTCAGGATTGCAAACCGCAGCGCATACGCTGAAACGCTCGTCTGCGCGGCCAACACGGCGTAGAAAACAGGCAGTTGCCGCCAAGGCAACGCCGGAAAGTGCCGCACTTGCCGTCGGCGTTTGGGGAGAACGTGCGCCACGCCTTGGACCGGATTGGCATCCTTACGAAGCCCTTTGACGATGGACCATTCAAACACGACGTTCATACGTTGACGGACGCGGTTGGAGGTTTCGGGCTTGCTTAGCCAGATCGGCAGGAGGATTTCGATGATGTGATCGCTCGTCACATCGGCAACATGACATTTGCCGATCACTGGAAACGCATATGAGCGCAGCGTGTTGATCCATTGATCGGCGTGTTTCGGGTTACGCCAACTCGGACGGTTGTGGCGCCAAACCTCATCAGCCACCTTTTCGAATGTGTGTTCGCTATCGTCGCGCTTGCGCTGGTCAATTGGATCATCACCGGCGCGGATGGTCTTCTTGATCTCAAGGGCTTTAATCCGTGCATCGGCGAGCGTGACCGCGTCAGCCGGGCCGATACCGATATCTCTACGCTTATGGCCAGCGGCGGTGTATCGGACGATCCACTGCTTTGATCCGCCCGAACGAACGTGAAGGTAGAGCCCGTTGCCGTCCGAGTAGCGACCGGGCCGGGTCAACTCGCCAACCTGCTTTACCGTCAGTCCGTTGCGTTTGGGTCCTTGCCCCACAGTTTGTCCCACGAATTCCATTCCAAGACTGGAGCAAACGGTAGGCTTTGGTGTTCTTTGGGGTCAATTAAAAGAGCGATTTCAGAATGTTAAAGTGGCATGATCCATGGTAAAGAAACGCCTGTGGATATCCTTCCTCTCCGCCAGCCAGTCCCAGGTCCATTCCGGACACATGGGTTACAGTTTATTGCCGAGACATAGGTAACACATTTTGTCCGAAGGGGTCTTTGATCGGTTCCAGTCGGCAGGTGTCCTCGTCAAAGTATCCCAGATCGTAGCTCATGAAGCTGGCGAGCCAGAGGCGGTCTTCGACCTGACGGATGCCGACCTTCTGTCCTGCAAAGACTGTCGACAGGTTGACCTTTTTGCGCCTGACGCAGATGCGGCCGCAGCTGGTGGCGGTGACAGTCTTGTCGTGGAAGGGGTAGTCGATCTCCGGCAGCCCGCGATAGGGCCGCGTGTTTTCTTCGTAGCGCTCGGCGGGGGTCGCCATGCCGAGGCCCTGATGCGGACGTTCGGTGTTGTAGTACTCGATGAAGTCATCGAAACGGCCCTGCTGCTGCAGGACGTTCTCGCCTGCGGGCTTGGTGGCGTTGTCAAAGGAAACGGCGTTGATCGGGCGAGGGCGGTCTCGTAGCGTTGGGGTATGAGCAAGGCCAACCCGTTTCGCTACTTCAAGACATCACCAGAGATCATCCGCCTGGCGGTCATGATGTATGTGCGCTTCCCGCTGTCGCTGCGCAATGTCGAGGACCTGCTGCACGAGCGCGGCATCGATGTCAGCCATGAGACGGTGCGCTACTGGTGGAACCGGTTCGGGCCGATGTTTGCCGGAGAGATCCGCAAGCGCCGGATTGAAGCGATGCGCTCAAGCCGCTGCCGCTGGCATCTGGACGAGATGTTCGTGAAGGTGAATGGCGAGACTTGCTATCTGTGGCGTGCCGTTGACCACGAAGGCGAAGTGCTGGACGCGGTCGTTACGAAGACGCGTGATCGCAAAGCAGCACTGAAATTGCTGCGAAAACTCCTCAAACGCCATGGCAAGCCCGCGGCCATCGTCACCGACAAGCTGAAGTCCTATGGCGCGGCGATGCGGGAGCTGGGTATCGACGAAAGCCGTCATGAAACAAGCGGCCGCTGGATCAACAACCGGGCCGAGAACAGCCATCTACCGTTACGAAGACGAGAACGGGCGATGCTCCGGTTCCGGCAAATGCGAAGTCTGCAGAAGTTCGCCGCCATCCACGGCTCGGTTTATAACCACCCCCGGGTCAAGCCCGAGGGCGTGCTTCAATCAGGAACGCCACCTCTACAGCCGATCAAACTTCAAGCAAAACCGCACCGCCGCTCTTGCCGAGTGGCGTCAGCTTCTGGCGGCATAGGGCAGGGCACGTCCGGCAATCGGAGACTGGTTCGAGTTGGTCTGACAGCTCCATCGCGCCTGAACGTCCCGCGCCCGCGCGCGAGGAGTTCGCGGCGCTGGACGATGAGCCGGACGACGACGCGCAGCGGGCGAAGCAACTCCGGGACCGGTTCCGGGGCGTGGCGCGTCAGGCCTCGCTCGATCCTGAAGACGGGATCGAGCTTTGAGAGGGCCTAGATTTTGAGAGAACCTAGATGAAGAAGGATCGCCTCAACGTCTATTTCGATCCCACACTGGCGGCCGAGCTGGAAAGTCTCGCGGCGCGCCGAAAGGTGTCCAAGTCGCAGATCGTCGAAGCCGCGCTCGCCTCCTACCTCTCGCCCGACGGCGCCGATCAGCGCGAAGCCGCCATCGTCCGCCGGCTCGACCGGCTCACCCGCGCCATCGAACGCCTGGAACGCGACGTCACGATCTCCACTGAAGCTGTGGCGCTCTTCGTCAAGTTCTGGCTCACAACCACGCCGCCGCTGCCCGATGCGATGCGCGATGCCGCCCAGGCGAAGGGCCGTGAACGCTATGAGGGCTTCGTCGAGGCGCTCGGCCGGCGACTCGCCAAAGGCAGCACGCTGACGAAGGAGGTATCCCACGAGGCAGCTCCCAACCATGAATCAAAGAGCCCGACAAATGGGGCTTAGCTTCCTGCGCTCCGCCATGCGGCGCTAATGACCAAAAGGGTCATTGCTCAACTTTTTCAAGCACGCCCTTTCATGTTGCGATCGACTGATGCAGCGCGATGCGGTTGCCCTCGCTGTCCTCGATTTCGGCGACGAAGCCCTGATCGCCGATATCCTTTTTGGAATAGAGCACCTGCGCGCCGTTTTCCGCCGCCAGGGTCAGTGCCCTGTCGATGTCGGCAACCGAGAGATAGACGATCGCGCCGGCCTTTGACGGCTCATAGACATCGCCCTTGACCAGCGCGCCGCTTGCGCCGGGCTTGCCCTCGGCATGCGGGAAGAGCGCCATCTCGTAGCCGTCGATCGTCGCCCGTTCGAGTTCGAAACCGAAGACGGCACTGTAGAAGGCGATCGCCCGGTCGAGGTCGTTTGCCGGTATCTCGATGTATGAAACGGGATTGGCGGTCATGGGCGGATGTTCAAAGTTGCGTCTCCGGTTCGCAGTGCAGCCTACCGACCGGGTGTTGGAAACCGGCGATGGCGAAAGCGCGGGGTTACAAGACGAGTTGGGTCTGAACCGACAGCGCGATCGCACGTTTGGCCTCGTCCTCGATGGTCGTCTGCCACACCGAAACGCGCCTGCCCACCGAAACCGGCAACGCCGTACCGACGAGTCGCGTACCGCTCGCGGCGCGCCCCAGAAAATTCGTCTTGCTCTCGATGGTGATCGTGCCGGCCGCCCTCTCCGGCCGATTGAGATGGGCGCCGATCGCGGCGAGACAGTCGGCGAAGGCCATCAGCGTGCCGCCATGGGCGCTCTCGCCGATGGTGCACAGTTCCGCTCTGACCGTGACCGCACCGACCACCTTTTCCGGCGTCGCCTCGGTCACCTCGAGCCCGATAAGTCGGGCGAACGGCATCGCACGGGCGAAGTCCGCCTCGGCGAAGTTCGTCATCGCGAAGTCCGGCATGGCAACCTCCGATCCGCTGTTGTCACGCCCAGTCGGCCCGAACGAGGTACTGGAATCAATAACGTCAGGCGTTATGATGCTGCCGAAAGACACGCGCCCGTCTGTCGGGTGGCGGAGGCCAGATCCTTGAAGGCATTCGGACAGACATTGAAGGCCTGGCGAAGCCGGCGGCGGATGAGCCAGATGGCGCTGGCGCTCGCCGCCGACGTCTCGACGCGGCACATCTCCTACCTCGAAACCTCAAAGGCGGCGCCGAGCCGCGACATGGCGCTGCGCCTTGCCGAGGCGCTGAACGTGCCGGCTCATGCCCGCAATGACTGGCTGACGGCGGCGGGCTTCGCGCCGATCTATGAAAGCCGGCCGCTCGACAGCGCCGAACTTGCACCGTTCATGGAGGCCGTTACCCGCCTGCTGGATCGGCACGATCCCTATCCGGGCTGGGCGCTCGATCCGGACTGGCGGATCGTGCTGTGCAATCGCGTCGGCGAAACGCTGCTGCGCCGCGTCGGCATCGCGCCGGGCGACAGCCTCGTTGCCGCCCTGGTTGACGACCCGACGCTCGGCGGCGCCCTTCTCAACTGGCGGGAGGCGACATTGACCCTGTCCCAACGGCTCGGCGCCGAGGCAAGACGGCGCAACGATGCCGAGACGGCGAAGGCGGCGGAGACGCTCGCCGCGCTCAGCGGCCAGAGCCCGCTTGCCGCGCCGGCGTCGGCCGCCGTCACCACGAGGCTCGGTATCAACGGGCGGGTGATCGAGCTCGTCTCGATCCAGGCGGCCTTCAACACCGCGAACGATCTGACGCTCGCGGATCTGCGAACGGAACTGTTCTTTCCCGTCGGCGCCGACAGCGAACGCAATCTTGCCGAGACGTTTCCGCCGTAAGCCTTTAGCCCGATCAGGCGGCGCGCTTTTGCGCCTCGAAATAGTGGTTCTCGCCCTCGTCGACATGTTCGGCGATCACGTCCAGTCCCGCCTCGTCGAGAACGCGGATGTATTCCTCCGCCCCAAGCGACGACGACCGCCGGCCGGTCAGCACATCGTCCCAGGCGCAGGCCTGGCGCGGCGCAGTGAACAGGAACCGCCCCCCGGGCTTCAGCGCCCCGGCGACCTGTCCGATCAGGTCGCGCTGGGCGGTATCGGGCAAAAGGAACATCAGGCCGATCGCGACGGCGCCGTCGAAGCGGCGACCGAAGAACCGGCTGCGTTCGGCCGGCTCGCATGCCACCTCGACATCGGGGAAACGCCGCCGGAACGCAGCGACCAGCGCCGGCGAGGCATCGAGGGCGGATACGGTCAGGCCGGCGTCGAGCAGAGCGGCGGTGACCGGCTCGCCCGAACCGCAGCCGATATCGACAACCGTTCCAACGGCCGGAAGCGACGCCGCCCATTGGCGGACGATCGCGACGCCGGTGGTCGTGCGCGATCGCGCCGCCACGAACGCATCGGCGACCGCTTCATAGCCGTTGGACGTGTCGTCGATCATCAGGTCTTTCCAATGCCGAGAGCCGCGGCAAGCACCGTTCGGTGACTTTGCATTCGACGAGCAGGTAAAACGCCCACCTTGGCCGAACAATAACCTTCGACGTTATTGTCCTTCGGGCGGCTCCCTTGCCAAGTGGCGGCAGATGATTTGGCCAAGCCGACGGAGAACAGCCGCCATGGTCCGCTTTCGCAAGACGACGCCGATCCTGCTTGCCGAGGACGTCAAGGCGTGCGCCGAATTCTGGACAGCGCTCGGGCTTCAGGTGCCCGTGACCGTGCCCGAAGGCGACGGCATTGGCTTTGCCATCATCGCCGGCGACGGCGTCGAGCTGATGTACCAGTCGTTTTCGTCGGCGCGCGCGCAAAGGCCCGAAGCGGTCGACCGCGTCGACCGCTCCGTCGTCTTCCTCGAGGTGACCTCGCTCGACGCGGTGCTCGCCGCGCTGCCTCAGACCGAGACCGTCGTGCCCGATCACGTCACCGACTATGGGGCGCGCGAAATCTATGTGCGCGATCCGGCCGGCAACCTGATCGGCTTTTCGCAGTTCGGCTGGCAGGAGTGAGGCAGGAGACCGGCGCCGCGACACGGTCTCGCCCTCATGATCGGCGCATCTGCGCCCGACGATCCGATCCGAAACCATTCGACGAGAAACAAGCATGAGAATCCTGCGTGTCCTGCTGGCGATATTCGTCGCCATCGCTCTGGGGCTCTATCTCAACAACGCGTCCTGGCTGGCGCCTGCCCCCGAGGGCGAACCGAAGCTCTATGCCCATCGCGGCGTGCATCAGCCCTATGAGCGGGCCGGACTGACCAACGACACCTGCACGGCCGAGCGCATGCTGCCGCCCGCCCACGACTATCTGGAGAACACGATTGCCAGCATGGAGGCCGCCTTCGCCTACGGCGCCGACCGTATTGAGATGGACATCTACCGGACCGCGGACGGCGACTGGGCCGTCTTCCACGATTACGGCCTTGCCTGCCGGACCGACGGAGAGGGCCGCATCCGCGACCACACCATGGCTACGCTCAGGACGCTCGATATCGGCCATGGCTATACCGCCGATGGCGGGCAGACCTATCCGTTCCGGGGACGCTTCGTCGGCGCGATGCCGTCGCTGGCCGACGTGCTGACCCGTTTCCCGGACGAGGCCTTCGAACTGCATGCGAAGGGCGCCACTGCCGAGGAGGCCGACGCGCTCTGGGCCTATTTGCGGGAGATCGGGAACGTGAATGTCTCGCGCCTGACGGTCTTCGCGCTTCCGGCCTTCGACGCGCGTTGGAACGAACTCGACAACGGCGTGCCGGTGATCGGCAAGCACCGGGCGGCAGCGTGCGTCCGATCATACCTGCTCACCGGATGGACCGGGCGCCTGCCGGCCGCCTGCAATATGGGGATCGTCGTTCCGCAGGACATCGCCTGGCTGTTCTGGGGCTGGCCGGACCGGCTGCAGCAGCGCTTTGCCGACACGCCCGGCGGCGTCATGCTGATCGGCCCGGCGCTCAAGGAGAACGGCTCACGCGCCATCGACAGCCTCGAGGAACTGGCGCGCGTGCCCGACAGCTTTGCCGGCTGGATCTACACCAACCGCATCGAACTGATCGGCCCGGCCATCGAGGCGCGTTCGGATGGTCGATCAACAAGTGCAGCGATGCGGTGATCCCGACAGACGTTTCAATGCGAAACACCTTCCTGCTCCGCTTACACATCACGAAACACGGCTCTTTTTGAAGAGGTTTGAGCACTCGATCCCTTCGTTTGAATGCTTTGCGGTGCGGGCATAAGAACCGTCACAGGAGTTCTTGCTGGGCAAAAAGGTGAACCATGTTTGAGACATTGCTGATTGTGGCCATCGGCTTTGCCGGCGGCATCGCCGTCGGGACACAGGCGCCCATTGCCGGCGCGATGGGCCACCGCATCGGCGGCGCGGCCGGCAGCCTGATCGTTCATCTGGGCGGCGCGGTGGCCTCGCTCGCGCTGCTGATCGCCCGCGGCGGCGAAGGCATTCGTGAGTGGCGCAGCCTGCCCTGGTACATGCTCGGCAGCGGCGTGTTCGGGCTGATCCTTTACCTGTCGCTGAGCCAGACCATACCGAGGCTCGGCGCCACCACGGCGATCACGCTGGTCGTCGTCGGCCAGCTCGTCGCCGGCATGATCATCGACCATTTCGGTCTGTTCGACGTGCAGGTCCGGAGCGTCGACCTGCAAAGGGTCCTGGCGACCCTGCTGCTGCTCGTCGGTGCCTATCTGATGTTGCGATGAGACGTCATGAAGACCTCCATGCATGATCCGGGCGGATCGTAGGCTTTCTGTCACCGTTCATTTTTCAGCGCGAAACGGCGAAGCTGATCTCTCCGGCCACCGGGGCATTTCGCGCCAGTTCATGCTGATAGAGCGCCATCCGGGCATGCCGACCCCGATCCGGACCGAACAGGTCGAAAAGCAGGTCGGAAGCGCCGTCGAGCACCGCCGGCGCATCCCGAAAGCCGGGAGCGGCATTGACATAGCCCACGAGCCTTACGGGCCGCTCGATGTGTCGGAGATCGCCCAGAACAGTCTTGGCAAGGGCCAGGTGGTTGAGCATCATCTGACGCGCCGAAGCATAGCCGTCCTCGATGGTGAGTTCGGCGCCCAGCTTTCCGGGCATGTCGATGATATCTTGCCCGTCGTCGCTTCTGACTGTGCCGTATGTGCCCGACAGATAGAGCAGCCCGGCATGCACGACGCCTGGTGCGAAACGGCCGATCGGCATTGGCGGCACCGGCAGGCGCAGACCGTTCTGCGCAAGCCTTTCCTCGAGTGTGCCGGGGTCGAACATCTGCCCGTTCTCCTTCACGCCGCACCGAGCGCCCGGTGAACGATCGCCCCCATGCCGCGAAGGCGCTCGACCGGCTCGTTGGAAAACACGAAACGAATGTACTGGTCACCGTGGTCGACGCCCCAGCCGGCCATCGCGGTCGCGGCGATGCCATGCTCCATCAGGCGCGCAGATGCCGTTGCACCGGTATGGCCGAAGTCGGTCACCCGCATGAGCAGGGACCAGCCGCCCGCAGGCACGCCGACCGGCATGCCGTCCAACTCTTCCAACAGGACATCGCGGCGACGCTGCAGTTCGGAGACATAGGCCGGCAGGGTCTCGACGGACCGTTCCAGCGCCAGCGCGGCCGCGTCCTGGGCGATGCCAACGGGCACGACGACATTCGCCAGGTTGACGGCGATCAGGTCCTCCATCAGCGGCTCGGGCGCCACGATCCACCCCACCCGCCAGCCGATCATGCGCAGTTCCTTGGACGCACTGCCGACGGTGATCGTGCGCTCGGCCATGCCGGGCAATCCCGCCGCATGCAGCACCGGCCTACCATCAAACACCAGCCGTTCCATTGCCGCATCGACGATGAGCAGCAGATCTTTGGCGACGCACAGCTCCGCGACGAGCGCCCAGTCGTCAGCGTCCAGCCAGCCGCCCGACGGCATGGACGGGGACGTCAGAAGCATCGCCCGGCTCTCCGGGCCGACCGCCTCGCGCAGTGCCTGCCGGTCCAGGCGCCACGCGCCACCCGGCGTGAAGATGAAGGGAACAAAGCGCGGCACGCCGCCGGCCAGGTGGACCCGGTTGATCAGACCCGCATAGGTCGGGTCGGTGACGACCACTTCGTCGCCCGTGTCGACCGTGGCCAGAAGCACGTTGAGAACGCCGGACAGCCCGCCCGCGCAGATCAGGCAGTTGCGATCCCCATCGTAGCGGACGCCCGACAGGGCGGAGACATGGTCGGCCGCTACGCTGCGAAGTCGCGTCTGACCGATGAAGGGCAGATAGCTGTTGTCCTCATCGCGATCGACGGCTTCCCTGGTACGGGCAAGTGCGACTGGATCGACGGGTATATCGACATCGAGGTTCTCCAGCCGCAACAGATCGGCCGAGGAGGCGTCGGCGACGCGCCCAACGGCATCGACGCCGATACCGGCTATGTGAGCAAGTCGTGCGGGCCGCCTGCGGGCCATGACCGTTTCCTTCCATGTCTCTGCGCCGCTCGGCCAGTTTCGGCGGGCACTACAACAGTGTATCCTTCTTGAGTAAATTGGATACAAATTGACAGTTTGTGTCAAGGTCGCCATAGGAGACCGATGAGCACATCACCGTCATCCCGGATGTTGTTGGAACGCCAGCGCGGCGCGCAGGCCGGCGAGATCGCGGCAAGGCTGCGCGACGAGATCGTCTCGGGCGCGATCGAGGGCGGCGCGCGGCTCGGTCAGGACGCGCTCGCCGCGCGGTTCAGCGTCAGCCGCATGCCGGTGCGCGAGGCGTTGCGCCTTCTGGAAGCGCAGGGGCTGGTCGATGTGCCGCCGAACCGTTCGGCCATCGTGGCGCGGTTGAGCCGCGACGATCTTGTCGACATTTTCGACATGCGCGCGTGCGCCGAACCGCTGGCGCTCGGGCTTGCCCTGCCGCACCTGACCAACGCACAGATCGACCGCGCCGCCGAAATCCAGCGCGAGATCGAGAACGCGCCGCTCGACCGGTTCGGCGACCTCAATGCCGAATTCCACCGGACGCTGCATGCGCCCTGCGGCCGGCCGCGCCTTCTGGCCCATATCGAGAGCCTGAACGCGCTCGCCGACCGCTATCTGCGGCTCGCCATCGGCACGATGGACCATCAGGGCCCGTCCGATGACGAACACCACGCGTTGCTGGAGGCCTGCCGCGCCCGCGACGAGGCCAGTGCCCGCGCCGTCCTGACAGCGCATATCATGCGGGCGCGCGACGCGCTCGCGGCGGCTTTCGACGAGCGGGCGCATGAGCCCGACCGAGAGGACGCGTCCTTGTGATGGATTTGGAAGACCGGGAGCCGCGCGCCCTGTTCCGACCCCTCACGCTGCCCTGCGGCGCGGTTCTGAAGACCCGCATCGCCAAGGCGGCGATGTCGGATTCGCTGGGCGACGGGCGCGGCGCGCCGACGAACGCGCAGATGCGCCTTTACGAACGCTGGGCCGAAGGCGGCGCGGCGCTGTCGATCGTCGGCGAGGTGCAGGGCGATCCGCGCTTCGCCGAAAAGCCGGGCAATCTCGTGCTGGCCCCGGAGATGGACGAAGCCCGCTTTGCCGAACTCGCCCGGCGCGGCGGCGCCAATGGGTGCGCCTTGTTCGCTCAGCTCGGCCATGCCGGCGCCATGGCGCATCCGCCGATCTCCACCCCGAAGGGGCCCTCGGCGCTCGACCTGCCGGGCCTGACCTGCGAAGCCCTGACGCCGGCCGAGATCGAGGCGTTGCCGGCCGGCTTCGCCCGCACCGCCGCGATGGCGCAAAGGCTCGGCTTCGCCGGCGTGCAGGTCCATGCCGCGCACGGTTTTCTCTTCAGCCAGTTCCTGTCGCCGCTGTTCAACCGGCGTACGGACCGCTGGGGCGGGTCCCTCGCCAATCGCATGCGCGTGCTTGCCGAGACCATCGCCGCGGTGCGTGCGGCGGTGGGTCCCACCTTTCCGGTCGCGCTCAAACTCAACGCCACCGACCAGCTCGACGGCGGGCTGACCGAGGCCGAGGCGCTCGACATCATCGCCGCGCTCGACGGCGCCGGCCTCGATCTGATCGATATCAGTGGCGGCACCTATTTCCCCGGCGCGGCCTCCGCCTCGGATCGGCGCCAGAGCGGTCCCTATTTCGTCGATTTCGCAAGGCGGGCACGGGCCAGGACAACCGTGCCGCTGATGGTCACCGGCGGCTTCAAGCGGCGGACCGAGGCCATCGCAGCCGTGACGAGCGGGACGACTGACATGGTCGGGCTTGCCCGGGCGCTGGTGCTCGATCCGGACCTGCCGAACCGGTGGCGCATGGTGGAGGGCGACGATCCGGCCTTTCCGCGTTTCGCGTCGAGCCCCGACGGCGGCGTCACCGCCTGGTACACGATGCGGCTGACGGCGCTTGGCGAGGATCGCGTGCCGGACGACACGCTCGACGCGCATGCGGCGCTCGCCGCCTACGAGGCGCGCGATGCGAATCGGGTGGCGAGCTGGAACGCACGGTTTGCCGGGTAAGGTGACGTGCGCGCCGCTCTGCGTCACCGGGCGAACACGATCACGTCAAGCTTCGCGCCCAGTCATGCAGCCGCCTGACCGGCGCGGCGCCCCGGTCGGCGCGGCGCGTCACCAGATGATAGGTGGCGTTTCCCGGCGCGGTCCGGCGGGCCAGCACGCGCAGCCCCGGCCGGCCGCCGACATTGCAGGCGCGCACGCTGGCAATGCCATGGCCGAGTTCGGCGGCCCGCAGGCTCGCCGCATCGTCGCTCACGCGCGGTCCCCACGCGACGGCCTCAGGCGAGACGGTCAGTGCCTCAAGCCAGACCGGCCACTCCTCGAGGCCCGGCTGACAGATCAGCGGCTGGCTGCGCAGCAATGCGGCCGGGTTGTCGGTGGTCCGCGCGGTCGAAGCGACCAGCGCGATCTCCGAGGGCACCAGCGGCGTCGCCATCAGATCGGCGGCGAACGATGCGCCGTAGCGGATGGCGATGTCGGACGCCGTCCAGCCGCGCGTCTCCTCGAAGGGCGTGGCCGCCGTGACGAGGTCGACCGCGAAAGGCGCGGCCAGCGTCCGGATCGCCTCCAGCCGTGGCATCAGCCAGGCATCGGCGAAGGCGGGCGTGGCATGCAGGCGCAGCACACGGTCGCGCCCTTTCGGCGCCAGTGCGTCCTCGATCGCGCCAAGATGCGGGTGCACCTGTTCGTAAAGGGCGAGGCCGTCGCTCGTCGGCACGAGCTTGCGGCCGCGCCGCGTCACCAGCGTACGACCGAGATGGACCTCGAGTGCCGCAATGCGCTGGCTGACCGCGCCGGGCGTCACGTTCAGCCGCTCGGCGGCCTCGGCCGCGCTCGCGCCGCGGGCGATCTCCGCGAAGGTTCTGAGCGCGTCGAAGGGCAGGCGTGAGGTCATGAAAACAGTTTAGCATGGCTAAACCCGGCGTCGAGTGATCTCGCTTGTCCGGCGGACGATCCGGCCCGAAATGGCCGCCATGACCGATCCGCGCACGCCGCTCACCTTGTCCTCGGCCCTCCTGCTTGTCGTCGTCTTCGCCGCCTTCGGCGCGCAGCAGACGGCCGTCAAGCTCGCCGTCGCCGATATCGGCCCGATCATGCAGGCGGCATTGCGCTCGGCCGGCGGCGCGGCGCTGCTCGCCCTCTGGTTCGTCCTGCGCCGCACCAACCCGTTCGCCGCGCCTCTTGCGCTGTCCGTGCTGCTCGGCGTCCTGTTCGCCGTCGATTTCGGCCTTCTTTATGTCGGCATCGCGCTGACCTCGGCGAGCCATGCGACGGTGCTCTATTACACCGCGCCGATGATGATCGCGCTCGCGGCCATGACAGCCATTGCCGACGAGCCCTTCGACGCCGGCAAGATCGCCGGCATCGCCATCGCCTTTGCGGGTGTGGCCATTGTCGCGCTGATCCGACCGTCCGGCGGAACGGGCGGGGCGACGCTTGCCGGCGATCTTCTGTGCCTTGGCGCGGCGGCGGCCTGGGCGCTGACCGTGCTCACCATCCGTGCAACCCGCCTTAAGTCCGTCGACGCCTCGGTCGTGCTGTTCCATCAACTGTTCTGGTCGGTGCCGCTGCTGGCGGCGACGGCTTTTGTCCGGGGCGATGCGACCCTCCGCTGGAGCGCCACGGCGCTCGGCTCGCTTGCCTTCCAGACCGTTGCCGTGGCCTTTATCGGCTATCTGGTCTTCTTCCGGCTGATCCAGCTTCATCCGGCCTCGCAGGTCTCGGCGATGAGCTTCCTGGCGCCGCTCTTCGGCGTGCTCAGCGCCTGGGCCGTACTTGGCGAGAGACTGACGCCGGGCTTTGCCGCCGGCGCCGGGGCCATCCTGGTCGGGCTTTGTCTGACGAACCGGTCCCGACGGGGCCTTTCGTGAGCGCGGCCGCGTCGTCGGTGAGCCCCATACGGCGGCGCTTCGAGATCCCGCGCCGATCGCGGCCAGGGTTTTGGCGCTCGCCAGCAGAAAACCGGGGAAGAAAGAAGGAACCCCGCCGTCGAGACTCAAGCGGTACCATTGTCAGAAGGCCAGATTCCAATTAGTTGTGTGATACAACTGAATGGACGCTTCCATGCCTACAGACGCCGCAACCATCGCGCATATCCGGGATGCCTCGCGTCGGCTGGTGCGCGAACTGGGCTTCATGCAGGCAACGCTCGCCGGCACCGACCTGTCGCCATCGGCTGTGCACGCGATCATCGAGATCGGGCTCGGCGCAGTGTCAGCGCGCGCGATCTCGTAGCCGCTTTGCGGCTTGAGAAATCGACGGTCAGCCGGCTGGTGGGGGCGCTCGCCGCTGACGGCTATCTGAGCGAAACGCGCAATCCGGACGATACGCGCCGCAAGCGCTTGACGCTGACTGACAAGGGCCGGCGGGCCTACAGAGCCATCAATGATTTTGCCGACGATCAGGTTAAAGGCGCCCTCGACAGGCTCGACGGGCTGAGTGCGCCCGATCTGGCCCGCGCGCTCGACGGCTATGCCAGGGCACTCGATGATAAACCACAAGAACAGCCCGTGACTGAAATCGTCGAGGGCTACGTGCCCGGACTGATCGGACAGGCGGTTGCCATGCACGCGGCCTACTACAGCCGCGCGGCCGGGTTCGGTGCATCCTTCGAGGCAACGGTCGCCGGCGACATGGCCGCTTTCGTGCCGCGACTGGGTCGGTACGGCAACGCCATCTGGTGCGCAAGCAGCGATGGCGCGATCGTCGGCACCATCGCCATCGACGGCCAGGATCTCGAACCGGGCGTTGCGCATCTGCGCTGGTTCATCGTCGCCGAAGGCCTGCGCGGGGCGGGCATCGGCCGCGCGTTGATGCAGGCCGCCATGGGGTTCGTCGACGCCAACGGTTTCGCCGAGACCCGGCTCTGGACCTTTCCGGCTTGAAGGCGGCCCGCGCGCTTTATGAGCGCGCCGGCTTTCGGCTCGTCGAGGAGAAGCCGGGCCGGCAATGGGGCGAACAGGTGCGCGAGCAGCAATTCGTACGCCCCCACCCTGATCGCGTGTCCAACAATCAGGATCGCTAGTTCCACCCCGAACGAGAATTGGTTTCTCTAGTTCTATGATCGCGTTCACGACGCGCCCGACGGCAATCGGACGACAAGCGGAGCGGCTCCATGCAGATCGATCTTACAGGCAGAATAGCGGTCGTGACTGGCTCGACGAAGGGCATCGGCCTTGCCGCCGGCGCTGATGCTGCTGACGGTCGCCCTGTTCCATCTGCCGGCATCGGTCCCGGCGGAGCGGTCGTGGCTTCTGCTCCATATCGGGCTCGCGCCGACGGGATTTGCCGTCGTCTTCTTTGTTGGCATGAAGCGGGCGGGCGCGACCGTCGCCAGCATCCCCGCGCTGACCGAAGCGCTGACGGCAACGCTTCTGGCCTGGCTGGTGTTCGATGAGCGCCTCGGCGCGCTCGGCCTGATCGGCGCGGCCCTGCTCGTCGGCGCCATGGTGCTGCTGACGCGGAGCACGCGCGCGCCACGCTGACGGTGTGGTCAGAACCGGACCTGCCGCGATCACCGATTGCATGGCTTACGCTGCGCCCTGTCGGCCAGCTGCGCAGCGAGAACCTCAGTCGTGATGATGCCGCTTCGCCTGCGCGACCAGCCAATCGCGCACGCGCCGCACCGGTCGCGACACTTGCCGCGTGTCCGGCACCAGCATGAAGTAGCGCTCGCGGCTGGTCAGGGCCGGCCCGGGTAGCCGGACGAGCGCGCCCGCACGCAGCGCCTCGTCGCAGATGACATTGTCGCCGATGGCGAGGCCGGCGCCCCGCATCGCCGCATCGATGCACAGATGCGAGCGGTTGAAGTACAGATGGCCGGCCGCATCGTCGAGCGACAGGCCGAGCGCATCGAAACAGCGCCGCCACCAGTAGATGCCGCGCTCGTGGATCAGCCGGTGCGCCAGGAAGAAGGCCGGATCCTCCGGCGGCGAGCCTCTTTCGATCAGCGCCGGTGCTGCGACCGGAAAACCCTCGAAATCGAGGAACGGCTCGGTGCGGAAGCCTGTGCACTGCGCCGCGCCCCAGGTCAGCGCCAGATCGGCGTCGCCAAGGACGGCGCGCGGTGGATCGGGCCGCACGCGAATGTCGAGATGAACGTCGAGATCATCGAGCGCCGCGTCGGTCAGAAGCGGCATCAGCCATCGCGTGGCGAGATCGGATTCAACGTCAAGAACCACCGTGCGCCGGCCGACACCGCGCCTGAGGCGCCCGGTGTCGATCTCGAGTGCCGAAAGGGAATCGGCGACGGTGCGGGCAAAGAGGCTGCCCTCGCCGGTCAGCACCACATGGCGGGCATGGCGCTCGAACAGCGCCACGCCCAGCTCGGTCTCCAGATTGCGCACGTGGCGGCTGACGGCGGCATGGCTGACGCCAAGCTCGTCGGCGGCGCGGGCGAAGCTGCCTTGGCGGGCGGCGGCGTCGAAGGCGCGCAGGGCATTCAGATTGGGCAGTTTGCGCATGCAGTGAGCGTAACCAAAACGCACGCTGGGGCAAGAATTGATCGTTTGAGCCACACGCTAGTCTTCGCTTGTCTGCGCGCGAACGATCGGAGCGCAGCCATGAACGCATCCACCTTGCAAGCCGGCCGGGTCATCGCCGCGCTGATCGTCGGCGTGCTGATCTATGGCCTTGCCATGGGCACCACCTATCCGCTGCTCGGCGTGGTGCTGTCGGCTGAGGTCTCGGACGCGCTCAACGGTCTCAATGCCGCCGCTACCGGGCTCGGCCTGATCGTCGGCGTTCTCGTTATGCCGCAGGTGGCGCGGCGCGCCGGCGCCGGCACCACGGCGCTGATCGGCGTCGGCGTGATGGCGGCGTCGCTGGTCGTGCTGGCTCTCGCGCGCGATTTCTGGCTGGTCTTCATCGCCCGCATGGCGCTGGGGGTCGGCGCCAACCTTCTCTTCATCGTCGCCGAGACCGCGCTCAACACCTTCGCCGATCCGGCGCGACGCGGCCGGGTGATGGGGCTTTACAGCACCGCCGTGGCGGTGGGATTCGTCCTCGGCCCGGCCGTTGTCGCGGCGCTGCCCAACCGTCCGCTGCCGATCCTTGCCGCCTGCGCCATTGTCACCGTGCTGGCCGCGCTGCCGCTTTTGCGCGCGCGGCGGCCGGTCGATACGGCCGTGCGGCCCGCCTCGGCGCGCGCCGTGCTTCCGGCCATCATCGGCTATCCGTCCGCATTCGTCTTCGTCTTCATCGGCTCGTGCATCGATGCGGTGGCGATCAGCCTTCTGCCGGTGATCTCGCGCGGCCAGGGCTTTTCGCTGCAGGAGGGCGCGCTGTTCGTCACCGTCTTCCATATCGGCCTGCTCGCCGGCCAGCCGCTGATCGGCCACGCGCTCGACCGGATCGGCCGGCGCCGCACCGTGCTCGCCTGCGGGGGGATCTCGCTGGTCTGCACGCTCGCCATCGTGGGCGGGAGTTCGCTGGGCTTCTGGCCGGTCGCCGCGCTGATGCTGGTCTGGGGCGGCGCCAATTACGGCCTCTATACGGGCGGGCTGGCGCTGATCGGCGACCGGTTCGCGGGCGAAGCGCTGACCGCGGCGACGATCGCCTTTGCCGCCGTCTATGCCATCGCCTCGACCATTGCCCCGGCGCTCGCCGGCGGCGCCACGGCGCTTCTCGGCGCGACCGGCTTCTATGCCTTGGCGGCCAGCATCTACCTTGGGGCGACGCTCATCGGCGCGGTCGCCTTCCGGCCGGCCGAACCGACCCTTGAAGGCCGTGGCGCCCGCCGCCCGCAACGCTAAAGGCCCGCCTGATCGCCGTGCTCATCGCCTCAAGGGCATCGCCACCGGTCGAAGGCGCCCGGCGCAACACCAGAAAGGAGGGATGGCTGAAATCAAGGTCCGGCACCGGGCCGAGCGCGTCCGTGCCGTTGCCCCGATCGAGCAGGCCCGCGGCGATGCCCGCCTCGACCGCCGCGCGCACGCCCAGCGCGCTCTCGCTCGTGAACACGATCCGATAGGACTGCCCCGCGCTCTCAAGCCCCGCCAGCGCCACATCGCGCCACCAGCAGTCGCGATCAAACAGCGCCACGGGCAGTGTGCCCTCGGTTGCAAGATCGCGGTCGGTACGCGCCATCCAGACAAGGTCATCGCGCCGCAGCACCACATCGCGCGGCGCCGGCTCGGGCACCGCGAACACCGCCAGATCGAGCGCGCCCGCGCCAAGGGCCGCGTCATAGCCGGCCCCCAGCGCGCAATGGACATCCAGCTGCACCTCGGGATGACGTGCCGCAAAGTCGGCGACGATCCCCGTCAGCACGGCGCGGTCCTGATCGTCGGGCAGGCCGATGCGCAATCGGCCGCGAAGGCTTTCGCCGCGCAGTTCGGTGAGGACCGCATCGAGCGACTGCGTCACCCGCCGTGCCACCGGGACGAGCCGTTCGCCGGCATCGGTCGGCCGCACGCCGCGGCCGTGCCGTGCAAACAGCCGCTGGCCGACGATCCCCTCCAGTTGCTTGATCTGCAGGCTTGTCGCCGACTGCGACCGGCCGATGCGTGCCGCTCCGGCGGTGACGCTGCCGGTCTCGGCGACGGCGAGAAAGGTGCGCAGCAGGTCGCTGTCCAGTTGCGGCATGGATATTGGCATTTCCGATGACTGAGTTTGAAACTACGCGTTTCTCAAATGGCTGTCCACCCGCCACAGTGGCGCCGGAACGCAATCGGGAAACGCCATGTCCATCGCCGACACCATCCGCGCGACACGACCGACGGTCCGCCATGTCTATGGCGCGCTGGCGGTGATCCTCGTCGCCCTGATTGCCTGGCAGCCCGTGCTTGCCCGCGACACGGTGATCTTCGCCGTGACCGGTCTCATCGACGTGACGCCGATCGTCATCCCCGGCGTCCTGCTCGCCGCCTGGATGATGGCGAGCGGGGCCAGCGACCGGGTCGCCCGCCTGTTCGAGGGGCGAACGGTCCACACGGTCGTGTCGGCCACGGTGATCGGCGCATTGCTGCCGGTCTGCGGCATCACCGTGCTGCCGCTGATGGCCGGGCTTCTGGCCGCCGGTGTGCCGCTGGCGCCGGTGATGGCGTTCTGGCTCGCCTCGCCGATCACCGGGCCGGCCATGCTCGCGGCGACCATCGCCACGCTCGGCTGGCAGTTCGCGATCGGCAAGGCGCTGGCGGCGATCGGGCTCGGCCTGCTGGGCGGGTTGGCGACGTCGCTGTTTGCCGGGCGCGGTTGGGCGAAGGCGCCGCTGCGGTCGAACCGGCTGGTCGCCTCGCTGGGAGCCCCGTGCGGCGCGTCCGGAAACGAGCCGGCATTCGAGCCGCGCCTCTGGCGAAGCGCCGAGCGGCGACGGCGCTTTGTTCGGCAGTGCTGGTCGATCGGCCGGCTGATCGTCATCGTTCTGGTGCCCGCCTTCGCCGCCGAGTTCCTGCTCAATGCCTGGCTCGCCCCGGACGCGCTGAGCGCCTATGTCGGCCGCGACAACCCGATGGCCGTGCCGCTGGCCGTCATCGTCGGCGGGCCGGCCTACATCGACGGCTATGCCGCGCTGCCGCTGACGCGGGCCCTGCTCGAAGCGGGCATGTCGCCGGGCGCCGCGATGGCGTTCCTGGTCTCGGGCGGCGTCGCCAGCGTCTGGGGCGCGATGGCGATCGTGCCCGTGCTGCGCCTCCAGCCGTTCCTTCTCTATCTGGCGCTGGCAGCCGTCGGATCGATGCTGTCGGGCTGGGCGTTCGGGCTGGCAAGCTGACCGGCTCCCCGGGCCGGCTCGCTGGCTCGGCCTGCATGGGCGTTGCAGTGGCCCCTCATGCCATGGTCGCGCGCCCGCTCATGCCCGTCTCCGCACGCGCGCCTTCAGGCACACCATCATCGCCGCGAAGACGATGACGGCGCAGATGAACGCGGTCGGCGTGATCGTCTCGCCGAGAAAGAGCGCCGGCCAGACAAGCGCCGCCAGCGGCAACAGGAGATTGATCTGCCCGATGCGGGCGATGCCGCCGGCCGCCAGGCCGCGATACCAGAAGATCGCCGCAAGGAACATGCTGACGACGCCGAGATAGGCCATCGACACCCAGCTCCATGGCGCCACCGAGGCAAGGTCCACGCCGCGCAGCGACCAGACGAGCGGGCCGGCGGCAAACGGCGTCAGGAACAGCATCGCCCAACACAGCGTCGTGGTGCCGCCGAGCTCGGTCGAGACGCGCCCGCCTTCCACATAGGCCAGGCCGAGGCAGAGGAGCGCGAGAAGAAGCCAGCCGTCGGCCACACTGAACGCGCCGCCACCGGCGTCGTAGGCGTAGGTGAGAACCGCCGCCAAACCGATTGCGCAGGCCAGCCAGAAGACCGGCGGCGGGCGTTCGCCGGCGCGAAAGACGGCGATGATGGCGGTCGCCGCCGGCGCGAGGCCGGTGACGACGGCGCCATGCACCGCCGGAACCGATTGCAGCGCAACCGCCAGAAAGAACGGATAGCCCACCGCGAGCCCGAGCCCCATGACAGCGATGGCGACAAGGTGCCTTCGTTCCGGCAGCGCGGTTCTGCCCGTGAGAACGAGCGTGACGCCACCGAGAAGGCCGGCGACCACGATGCGCGCGCAGGTAATCGCGAGCGGCGAGAAATCCGCGACCGCGACGCGGGTCGCGGCCAAGGTGCCGCTGAAACCGAGCATGCCGACAAACCCGAAGAGGACGCCGACGGTCCAGGGCGCGGGTCGCGCACTCATCTCACGGCCGGCCGGTGAAGGGCGATGCCGGCCATGACGAACGCGACCCCGACCAGATCGCGCGAGCCCGGAAGCTGGGCCAGCACGATGGCACCGATCGCGGTCGCCGTCGCCGGCAGGAGCGCCAGAAGCAAGGCGAAGGAGGCGCGCGGCAGCCGCGCCATGGCGAGCTGGTCGCACACGTAGGGGATGACGGAAGACGCCAGCCCGACGCCGATTCCCGCCAGCACGATCAGCGGCATGCCGAAAACGCGCGCCGCCTCCAGAAAGCCGATGGGCATGAGAAGGACGAAGGCGATCGCCATGGCCGCGCCGAGCCGCTCGACGCCGCCGCCCGCGCCCGCTTCGGCAGCTCTATGGCCGAGGACGATGTAACCGGCAAAGAGCGCGGCGTTCAGCGCCGCCCAGAACAGGCCGAGCGGGTCCGACGCCCAGGCGACGTCGATCAGCAGGACGACGCCGAACGCGGCGAGACCCAGCGCCAGAAGGTTCCGCCCGGTTCTGAGGCCATGGAGCGCGACGATGAGCGTTCCGAGAAACTCCATCGCCGCGACGTGGCTTATGGGCAGCCGGTCGAGCGCAAGATAGAAGGCGGTGTTCATCGCAGTGAGACAGACGCCGAGACCCAGGAGCAGGAGCCGCGTGCGTCCGTCCGCCTCGCGCAGGGTCCGCCACGGCCGGGTCAGGGGCGCAAGGACAAGCGCCGCCGTCGCGATCCGGAACCAGGCGATGCCGAGCACGCCGACGGCGGGGAACAAAAGCACGGCGAAAGCGGGACCGAGATAGCGCGAGGTTGCGCCGACAATGAACCATCCATGCGGCGGCACCGCATTGGCGGCGCGGTCGAGCCCGGGGAACGGCGCGCGTGCGGAGGCGGTGGGCGGCACATTCATGCCTGAAATCATGAAGGGCCTTACGGCCTTTTCATATGCTCGAACGGCGTTATCCTGGGCCTTGATCGCAGCAATCGAAGGCCAACCCCATGAAACGCCTTGGATACCAAAACGGCGCACTCGACGCGGCTGACCGGAAGATCCTGACCCTGCTTGTCGAAAACGCCCGCACGACCACCGCCGAACTGGCGCGCGCTGTGGGGCTGTCCGCGCCGAGCGTCGCCGAGCGCGTCCGTCGCCTCGAGGAAGCCGGCGTGATCGGCGGCTATACGGCCGAGATCGCGCCGGAGGCCATCGGCCTGCCGGTCTCGGTCTGGCTGCGCATCCGCCCCGTTCCGGGTCAGCTGGAAAAGGTCGTCGAGATCATCCGGAGCATCGCGGAAATCACCGAGTGCGACCGGGTGACGGGCGAGGACTGCTTCCTCGCCCGCGCGCATCTGGCCTCCGTCGCCGAGATGGAGCGGATCATCGACCGGATCATTCCCCACGCGATGACCAACACCTCGGTC
Source organism: Roseitalea porphyridii (assembly GCF_004331955.1). Classification (NCBI taxonomy): domain Bacteria; kingdom Pseudomonadati; phylum Pseudomonadota; class Alphaproteobacteria; order Hyphomicrobiales; family Ahrensiaceae; genus Roseitalea; species Roseitalea porphyridii. The sequence continues at coordinate 1,211,836 of NZ_CP036532.1, forward strand.
ATCCAGTCCTCGCCGGTGAAGCGCCGCCTTCCGCCTTTGCCGGGCGCGTCGACCCGATGACGGCCAGGCGAGAGGCTCGGCGGTTCGTTGGGTGGACATTCTCATGCGGCGACCAGCGCCAGCCCGACCGAAGCCAGCAGCATCAGCGCGAACGCGATATTGGCCGCGCGGCCGATTCTCGGATGGCGCAGGAGACGCGAAAAGCCCGCGCCGAAGGCGAGCCAGGCGGTGTTCACGATGACGATGACAAGGACGAGCGCGGCGAGCTTGACGCCCGTATCCGCGCCGAGATGGCCCGGAACCAGGGTCTGGCTGGCATAGACCGCGCCGATGGCGGCAAAGGCCTTCGGATTGGCGATCGCCAGCAGAAAGCCCGGCACGAAGGCGGGCGCCGTGGCGCCATCGAGGGCCATCTTTCCGACCGGGGCCGTCGCGATCTTCCAGGCGAGATAGACGATATAGGCCGCCGCGATCCCGGTCAGGACCATCACAAGCTCCGGCCGCGCCAGGATCAGCGCGGTGACACCGGTCGCGATCATCAGGAGCACGCCGGTCGTGCCGGCGACGATGCCGGCGAGATAGGGCAGGCCCGGCCGGAAGCCGAAAGCCGTGCCGATCCCGGCAAGGCTGAGTGTCGCCGGGCCCGGGCTTCCCATCAGCGGGAAAGCGGCGAGCCAGAGCAGGCCGAGCGCGTTTGCAAGATGCGGCAGATCCTCCATCATCGGGCCATGATCGCCGCCGCGCTTCCCCCTGTCTTGAACGATTGTGCGCCATGACCCGCCCCGGCGCCGGCCTGATCCGCTCCCGCCCCATCGCGGCCGGGCTGGAGATCGTCGAGACGGCGGGCCTGAGAACCGGCTACAGACCGCATCGCCATGACAGCTATGTCATCGGGACGACGGCGCATGGCGTGCAACGCTTCCGCTACCGGGGCGAGGAGCGCCACGCTTTGGCCGGCCAGGCCTTCATCCTCCATCCCGACGAGCGGCATGACGGGCGGCCCGGCACGGACGACGGCTATGGCTATCGCGCGATCCACATCGCGCCCCGGCTTGTCGCGGAGGCCAACGGGCTGGGCCCGCTGCCTTTCGTCGCCTGCCCCGTCCTGGCCGATGCCGGGCTGATCGAGGCGATCGGCGCCCTGATCGAAACGCGGGACGATGCGCCATCGGACATTGCCCTCGTCAGCGCGCTCGCCGATCTCACCGACGCTCTGGAGCGCCTCGCCGGCCGGCCGCGGCGCCGGGCGCCCATCGCCGAGGAGACGCTGCGGCGCATCAAGGCCGAGCTCGACGAAACGCCCGGCTCCGCCGTCTCGATGTCGGAACTTGAGGCCACATACGGTCTCAGCCGCTTTGCGATCGCGCGGCAGTTCCGCCGGTGCTACGGCGTCAGCCCGATGCGTTACGGCCTGATGCGGCGGCTCGATGTGGCCAAAAGCTGGATCCTTGCGGGCGAAAGCCTGGCCGATGCGGCGCTCGCCGCCGGGTTCAGCGACCAGAGCCACATGACGCGGCACTTCCTGCGGGCCTTCGGCATGACGCCGGGGCGCTGGCGGGCGCTCCACGAGAGACGTTGAATTCGCTTGGAACCGAGCCGCTTCGCTGCGGCAGATCCCGCGTAGCATGGGCAATTGCTATCGCAACGCCAGTGGGCTCCGGAGCGCCGGTCATGCCCGCGGAAATTGCGCACGACATCATAAGCCGAACAGGGGTCCGATTCCGCGCATCGGAATTACCAGGTTCTCGCTTGCGGCATCCCGCTTGACTTGAGTCTGGAACCGGGCGTCCACCTCACCATCTCGGCCCAGGCCGGGCGGAAGCCGGCACTGGAAAAAAGGCGAATGGCCCCTGCGTTTCCGGCAATCGCCCCAACGCAGCAATCGCTGACGCCGCGTGCTTCCAGAAGCCGTCCCGCCGCCGCCAGAAGCGCCTTGCCGATACCGCGGCCACGCGCGTCTGCGCGCACGGCCATGACATCGATCTCCGCGACCGCGTTCCCGGTGGGCCAAGTGTCAGCGAAGTCGTCCCGCCCCACAGCAATGTCCAACACCGCAATGCCGAGTGGTGCGGCTGCCGGCCCTGCACGTAGCAGCAGCCCCCTGCGTGCGGCAGCCTCGAAAATCGGCAGGAATACACCCCATGAAGTATCGTCGTCGACAAAGGGGCCGAGCTCGGGGCTGACGACCTGATGGTGTCGATGTACCGGTAACCACAGCTCGCGCACGCCTAGCACTTCAACTGGATCCGCCGTTTCGATGGGCACGTCGGCGCCAACCAGGGATGGTATGGGGGCGCCAAGGCGAAGCAGCGTCATCCAGGCGGGCTGGAACCCGTGGCAGGCATAGAAGACGGCAGCCCGATCGTCGCCCGCAACGTGTCCGACATGCTGCGCGTTCACCCCGATTTCCGACGAGAAGTCGTCGACTGCGGCCATCAACCGGTTGCACAGACCTGCCTTGCGCATGTCCGCGCGAACGACCAATGTGAGGATGTCGACCCACTGTGCTTCGGCGTCGAACGTCGCTGGCCAAGCCATGCGCCGGGGCCGCATCGCGACGTAACCGAGCACCTCGCCGCCACGCTCGGCGACGAGGACACGTCCGCCTGTAGCGATCGCGCGATCGTAGGCTTTTCGCCTCTGCTCCCATGACAGGTCATCGGATACGAAGGGGCCAAGGTCTGGGTTGATCGACCGATGATGGCGATGCAGAGCGCGCCACAGCTCCTCGACCCGTCCAAGCTCGTCAGCATTTCCCGCGCACCATGGACCGCGGCCGCTTGGCCGTTCCCCGCACGCGCGGGGATGAACCGTCTGGCGGCCAACATCGACCGCGCCCGGAGGCGCCGTTCCCCGCACGCGCGGGGATGAAGACGCGTGATCGCAAAGCGGCACTGAACCGACGATCCGCGTAGCGAAATTGCTGCGAAAACTGCTCAAACGCCATGGGCAGCCCGAGGCGGTCGTCACCGACAAGCTCAATTCCTATGGCGCTGCGTTGCGCGAACTGGGTGTCGACGCCGGCAGCCACGAGACGTCTGGCCGCTGGATCAACAACCGTGCCGAGAACAGCCACCTGCCATTGCGAAGACGGGAGCGTGCGATGCTCCGGTTCCGGCAAATGCGAAGTCTTCAGAAATTCGCCGCCGTTCACGGCTCGGTCCATAATCGCTTCAACCTTGGGCGCGAGTTCTACTCGCGACACTACGTCAAGGAAAACCGAACCAGTGTTTCAACGAGTGGCGAAATAGCGACTTGCGGCCCGAGCAGATACCTCCATTCGCAGACCGGTTCGCGTTTGTCTGACAGCACCGCCACCTCCCATCTCCCCACGGAAATCCCCTCCAAATACCTGAACTGTGTGCTGGTTCTGGTGTTCGGGTTCGTCCACATGCTGGCCCCTTCCAGGGTTTTCCAGGAAGTTGAACGCGGGTTGAGCTACGCCTCGAATGTGCCGCGTCTTTCGGGATCTTTCTCGCCTCTTCCTGTGGCACCAGCTTCTGGCGCCCCGGCTTTGCGGTCGGCTTCTCGTACGCGCCCGGGTCCGCATCGCTTCCAACGTCGACGATTCGTGCCAGCAGGGCTTCGATCTGCGCTTCGGTTCCCGACGCCTCTCGCGGCGATCTCCTTGCCTCTGCAGCCCGAGCGAGGCGCTTGCTCCATACACCTGTGAATGTCGCGCACAAGCCGTCGCGCAATGTCGGTGCGGGTGTCATGCTTGCGCCGTTCGATGCCTTCTGATCGTGCGGCCTTTTCTCCCGAACGAAGGGATGCGCTATGGGACAGGCATTCAACGGCAGCGCATGCCGGGACGCCCTCTGGCGGGTGTATGCCAATCCGTGCGACGCGCACGGTATCGAACGCCGAAACCACGCGGTGGAGAGCGTGACATGACCAAAGCCCGACTGACGCAGGACCCGCACAAGACGCGCGCGCCCTCGGCGCAGCCCCTCGAGGTGGCGATCGGCCGCGCCGTGCGGAAGTTCCGGACCCAGCAGAAGCTGACGGTCGCCGAACTGTCCAGACTGACAGGCCTTTCGATCGGCATGTTGTCGAAGATCGAGTCGGGCTCGACCTCGCCGTCCCTGACGACGCTCCAGAGCCTGTCGAAAGCGTTGCGCGTGCCGCTGACAGCGTTCTTTCGCGGCTTCGAGCAGAGGCGCGAATTCGCGCACACGCCGGCGGGGAGCGCCGTCGAAGTGGAGCGGCCGGCAACGCGCGCGGGCCACCAGTACAAGCTGCTCGGCCACATCACGTCCCATGCGAGCGGGGTGATCGTCGAGCCCTACCTGATCACGCTGACCGACCAGAGCGACACCTTTCCGAGCTTTCAGCACGATGGCATCGAACTGCTCTACATGATCGAGGGCGAACTCGATTACCGGCACGACAAGCAATCGGTCCGGATGAAGCCGGGCGACACGCTTCTGTTCGAGGCCGACGCGCCGCACGGACCGCACAATTATGTCCGCCTTCCGGCGCGTTTCCTGTCGATCATCGCCTATCCGATCGACGACTGATCGCTCTCGAATAGCAAATGACAGGAATATTTGTTTCCTGACAGTTGCATGCCCGGGTTTTGCTTGATAGCCTGCCGTCATTTGTAGACGGAGGAGGGCGATGTGCGGGATCGTGGGCCTTTTTGCCAAGGACAAGCGCCTCGAGCCCCAGCTCGGCGCGCTTCTCTCGGACATGTTGATCACCATGAGCGACCGTGGTCCCGACAGCGCCGGTGTTGCCGTCTATGGCCACGGCCATGATGGCCGCGCGAAGATCACCCTTCAGAACGGCGACCCCGATGCCGATCTCGACGCGCTGGTGGCGGCTTTGCGCCATGCCACCGGCGAAACGATCGCGGCCACGCGGCGCGGCACGCACGCCGTGCTCGAGCTTGGCGCCGGGGCGGTGAATGCGGCACGCCGCATACTGATCGACCGGTTTGCGGAGTGGCGCGTGATGAGCACCGGCGGCGCGATCGAGATCTACAAGGAAGTCGGTCTGCCGGCCCGGGTGGTCGAGGCTTTCGACGTGCCCGGCATGACCGGGACCCATGGCATCGGACATACCCGCATGGCCACCGAATCCGCGGTGACGACGCATGGGGCGCATCCGTTCTCGACCGGCGCCGATGAGTGCCTGGTGCACAATGGTTCGCTGTCCAACCACAACAACATTCGCCGCGACCTGGCCCGCAAGGGTCTGACGTTCGAGACCGAGAACGACAGCGAGGTCGCCGCGGCCTATCTGACCGACCGGATGAACGACGGCGCCGATCTCGGCCAGGCGCTCGAATGTGCGCTGCGCGACCTCGACGGTTTCTTCACGTTCGTCGTCGGCACGCGCGACGGGTTCGGCGTGTTGCGCGACCCGATCGCCTGCAAGCCAGCCGTGATGGCGGAGACAGACAGGTTTGTCGCTTTCGGTTCGGAGTACCGGGCGCTGGTCGACCTGCCTGGCATCGAGGGCGCGCGGGTGTGGGAACCCGAGCCCGCCACGGTCTACTTCTGGAGGCACTAGGTGACCGCCGAGCTGCTCGATCTTGCGCAAACGCCGCTGCGCGACATCAACGCCGCCCTGCAGGCGCAGGCGCGCGGCGGAAACCGGACCCGATGGGAGATCGCCAATCCCCGCGGCTCTCATGCGCTGGCCGTCGGGCTTGACGCGCCGATCGAGGTCACGATCAGGGGGTCGACCGGTTATTATTGTGGCGGCATGAACAAGCAGGCGACCGTGCGCATCGCCGGTTCGGCTGGGCCGGGCGTGGCCGAGAACATGATGTCGGGAAGAGTGATCGTCGACGGCGATGCCAGCCAGTATGCCGGCGCCACCGGGCGCGGTGGCCTTCTGGTCGTCAACGGCAATGCAGCGTCGCGCTGCGGTATCTCGATGAAGGGCATCGACATCGTGGTGCGTGGCAATATCGGGCACAGTTCCGCGTTCATGGCGCAGAAGGGCAATCTGGTCGTGCTCGGCGACGCGGGCGAGGGACTGGGCGATTCCATCTACGAGGCACGGCTGTTCGTGCGCGGCACCGTCAGCAGCCTCGGCGCCGACTGCACCGAAAAGGAAATGCGCCCCGAACATCTGGCGCTTCTGGATCGGCTCCTCAAGGACGCCGGCATGGATGATGCCCGGCCCGATCAGTTCCGCCGCTACGGTTCGGCGCGCACGCTCTACAATTTCAACATAGACAACGCGTCGGCCTATTGAGATCGAGACCCAATGAGCCAGGCCCGTCCCAAAGTCCGCACCGAGCCCGTCCAGTCGGCGACATTCTCCAAGGCGGTGAACGCGGAGATCCGCCGCGCGGCCGAAACAGGCATTTATGACATTCGCGGCGGCGGATCGAAGCGGCGCGTGCCGCATTTCGACGACCTGCTGTTCCTCGGCGCATCGATCTCCCGCTATCCCCTGGAAGGGTATCGCGAAAAGTGCGCAACGAACGTGACGCTCGGTACGCGCTTCGCCAAGACGCCGATCGAACTGGCGATCCCGATCACCATCGCGGGCATGAGCTTCGGCGCCCTTTCGGCCCAGGCCAAGGAGGCGCTGGGACGCGGCGCGACGATCGCGGGAACGTCGACGACGACCGGCGATGGCGGCATGACCGAGGAGGAGCGCGGCCATTCGAAGACGCTGGTCTACCAGTATCTGCCGTCCCGCTATGGCATGAACCCGGACGACCTGCGCCGCGCCGATGCGATCGAGGTGGTCGTCGGCCAGGGCGCAAAGCCGGGCGGCGGGGGCATGCTGCTCGGCCAGAAGATCACCGACCGGGTCGCCGAGATGCGCGACCTGCCCAAGGGGATCGACCAGCGCTCGGCCTGCCGGCATCCGGACTGGACCGGGCCGGACGATCTGGAGATCAAGATCCTCGAACTGCGCGAGATCACGGGCTGGGAGAAGCCGATCTACATCAAGGTCGGCGGCGCGCGCCCCTATTTCGACACCGCGCTTGCGGTCAAGGCGGGGGCGGACGTCGTCGTGCTGGACGGAATGCAGGGCGGCACGGCGGCGACGCAGGATGTCTTCATCGAGCATGTCGGCCAGCCGACGCTGGCCTGCATCAGGCCCGCGGTCCGGGCGCTGCAGGAACTGGGGATGCACCGCAAGGTCCAGCTTGTCGTCTCCGGCGGCATCCGCACCGGCGCCGATGTGGCCAAGGCGCTGGCGCTGGGGGCCGACGCGGTCTCGATCGGCACCGCCGCGATGGTCGCGCTTGGCGACAACGATCCCAGATACGAGGACGAGTACCGCGCGCTCGGCACGACCGCCGGCGCCTATGACGACTGGCACGAGGGACAGGATCCCGCTGGCATATCGACGCAGGATGCAGAGCTTGCCGCACGGCTCGATCCGGTGCTGGGCGGCCGGCGGCTGGCCAACTATCTGGGGGTCATGACGCTCGAGGCACAGACCATCGCGCGCGCCTGCGGCAAGAGCCATGTCCACAATCTCGAACCGGAGGATCTGTGCGCGCTGACCATAGAGGCGGCCGCCATGGCCCGGGTGCCGCTCGCCGGCACCGACTGGATTCCGGGACAGACGCCGATTTGAGAGCGCGCTAGCACAAGGAGAGCACCCCATGACCCAGAGCCTGACGGACTTCGCCAAGGAGCATGGGGTGAAATACTTCCTGGTCTCGTTCACCGACCTTTTCGGCGCGCAGCGGGCCAAACTGGTTCCGGCGGCCGCGATCGGCGCGATGGAAGCGGACGGCGCGGGCTTTGCCGGCTTTGCCGCCTGGCTGGACATGACACCGGCCGACCCGGACGTTCTCGCCGTGCCCGATCCCGCTTCGGCGGTGGCTTTGCCCTGGAAGCCGGACGTTGCATGGGTCGCGGCGAACTGCACGATGGAGGGCGAGATCGTCGCCCATGCGCCGCGCAACGTGCTGCGCGCCCAGATCGCGCGGGCCACCGATCGGGGCCTGCGCGTGAAATCGGGCGTCGAAGCGGAGTTCTTCCTGCTCGGCGCGGATGGCTCGGACCTTTCCGATCCGGCCGACACCGCCGTCAAGCCTTGCTACGACCAGCAGGCGCTGATGCGCCGCTACGAGGTCGTCGCCGAGATCTGCGACTATATGCTGGATCTGGGCTGGCAGCCCTATCAGAACGACCATGAGGATGCGAACGGCCAGTTCGAGATGAACTGGCGGTTCGACGACGCGCTCACCACGGCCGACCGGCATTCCTTCTTCAAGTTCATGGTCAAGTCGGTGGCCGAGAAACACGGGTTCCGCGCGACCTTCATGCCCAAACCGTTCCAGAACCTGACCGGGAACGGCTGTCACGCCCATATCTCGGTATGGGATGCCGCCGGTGAGACGAACCTGTTCGCGGACGAAGCCGGCGAGACAGGCCTGTCCGATCTGGGCCGGCACTTTCTGGGCGGCATCATCGCGCACGCCGCCGCACTGACCGCGATCTCCAATCCCACCGTCAATTCGTTCAAGCGGATCGCCGCGGCGGGCACCGCATCGGGGGCGACCTGGGCGCCCAACGCGATCAGCTGGTCGGGCAACAACCGCACCCACATGGTGCGCGTGCCGGAGGGTGGACGCTTCGAACTGCGCCTCGCCGATGGCGCGGCCAACCCCTATCTGTTGCAGGCCGCCATCATCGCCGCTGGCATCGAGGGTATCGACGCCAAGGCCGACCCGGGCGAGCGGCTCGACTTCAACATGTATGCCGAGCCGCACAAGGCCAAGGATGTCGCCAAGCTGCCGGTCAACCTGCACGACGCGCTGCGCCTTCTGGACGGGAACAAGGCCCTGCGCGCGTCGCTGGGGGCGGAGTTCGTCGATGCGTTCGTCAAGCTGAAGACGCAGGAATGGCAGACCTATCTGTCCAAGCTGACCGACTGGGAGCGCGAGACGTATCTCGACGCCTGAAGGTCCCCGATCGCACGGTGCGGCAGACCGGCCCGTGCCGCTGCTGGATTGCCATTGCCGCGGGAAGCCGTGAAATTCGCTCCGATCACCTCCCAAGTGCGGCTGTGGCGCCGTCACCGTCGCGCCGTCTTGCTCCCTGGCCCCCGATCGCCATAATCGCCCGTGAGGGCCGCGGCCTGTCGCGCTGGGGTGCGGTTGCCGGTTCCCCGGCGAAAACCGCGATGGTTCCATTTCGGAGAGCGTCCGATGTTCCGCAAAGGGTCAACGGGATCGGTAGCGAGGCGTGGCGGGGCCATTCCGACGAACAAAGCGCGGCCGGTGGGCCGGTCATGCATGGCACGTCTGGGTAGGGCGCGGTGATGCGGCAGAACACGCTCGACAAGATCGACAGGATCCGCGCCCGGCTGGAAGAGCAGATCGCCGAGGCCAGTCCGGGGGACCGGCTGCCGACGGTCAAGGCGCTGATGCGTCAGCACCGGACGGCGCAACGCACGGTCGAAGCGGCATTGCGGCCGCTGCTGGAAGCCGGTCGCCTGCAGGCCAGGCCCGGTGTCGGCCTCGTCGTGCCGGGCGCGGAGGCCGCCATGGAGGAAGACGCCTGGGAGGGCGATCTTCTGGTCCTCTACCGGATCTCCGAGAGCCGGCTTGCCCGGTCGGTCCTGTTGGAGATGGAGCAGCGTCTGAAGCTGCGCGGCCGCACCGTCCTGCAGATCGGCTATTCGAGTGAAGCCCAGGCGCTCGACCTGCTCGCCCGGATGGGTCGGTTCAAGGCGTGCCTGATCCAGATCCATTTCGAGATCGTCTCGATCGACTTTCTTGCCGCCCTGCAGAGACACGCCCGAGCGATCATCGTCGACGGCGTTTCGGCCGTCGGCATCAATGCCGATGCCATCGGCACGAACTGGCGCGAGGCGCTGTCGATCGCGTTCCGTACGCTGCAGGCCCATGGCCATACGCGAATCGGCTTCCTCACCTCCGGACACGAGGCGCGCCAGATCGCCATGGCGCGGCGCGAGTTCCAGATGCTGTCGGGCTGGCTGCCCGAGGCCGACGCGAACTGGCTGATCGAACTGGACACGCTGCCCGGCGCGACGCAGATCGCCGACATCACCGCGGCGCTCGGCCCGCTGCGCGACGATAACGGCCGGCTGCCCTTCACCGCGCTGATCGCGTGGGGCATCGTCGAGGGCTTCGTGCTCGAGCGCGCGCTCACCGATCTCGGCCAGAGCATCGGTGAGGAACTCAGCGTCCTGCTTCTGGGAAGCACCGATTTTCCGTCCGAGCACGTGCGCCGCTTCGACGTCATCGGCAACTCCCAGCGCGAGAAACTCGACACGTTCGAGCGCGTCATCATCGATCGGATCGACGACCGCGGCGACGCGTCGCGCGTCCATTATCTGCCGATCAGCCATGTCGTGCATGGCAGTATCGTGCGGCTCGACCCGGATTGAGTATAACCAAGATTGTAGCCAAATCCGTACTCAATTAGCGTGCCCGCATCGGTTTCGGTGTTCGGCGGACAAAGTGCTACAGAAATCTCCCACCCAGGCCACAATCGGGGTCTCGATCATCGGAGCGGGTGAACGCGGCATCTACTATATCGGCACGCGGATGGCCGAGATCGCCGCCGATACCGGCTTCCGGATCGTCAACGTCCACGACACACTGGCGGATCGGGCGCGCTATGCCGCCGAGCATCTGAACGGCGTCTACGCCGCCGGCGGGTTTTCCCACACGGTTTCGCCGGTCGCCGATCTTCAGGCGGCCATCTGCGATCCGGCCGTCGATCTGGTCGTGGTGACGACCCATACCGACGCGCACCGCACGCCCGTCGAGATCGCCGCGCGGGCGGGCAAGCGCGTCTATCTCGACAAACCGATCGCGGTCACGCTCGAGGACGCGAGCGCGATCCTGGAGGCGGAGGCGCTGTCGGGCGAGCCGGTGATGATGGGTTTCACCCGCCGCTACGAACGCCCGTGGATCGAGGCCGTCGACATCGCCCGGAAAGGCCGTATCGGCGATCCGCAGATGATCCTGTTGAGGTCGGTCATTCCCTACACGCGCTACCTGCAGCTGTGGCATCGCAACCAGGCCAAGTCGGGCGGTGCCATCAACGACAAGTGCTCGCACCATTTCGACGTGCTCAACTGGATCGCCGGCAGCCCTGCGGTCTCGGTCTCGGCCATCGGCGGGCGCAGCGGCATCTTCAAGCCCGATCCGGGCGCCCCGCAGCGCTGCAGCGAATGCGCGCGCCAGTGCCCCTATCGCCGCCATCACACGCTGGTCGACAAGTTCGAGGGCGTCGGCCGGGTCGCAAACGACAGCTGGACCCATGCCGACCGCATCGAGGACCGCAACGACAATTGCGTCTATCTGCCCGGCGCCGACATCGACGATCACGCCATCGTTTCGGTAACCTACGAGAACGGCATGACGGCGTGCCTGTTTTTCACCATCTTCGGTCCCTGGGCGCCCGATCAGGAAACGCTGGAGATCGTCGGCTCGTCCGGCCGGCTCCGCATGGAGCGCCATTCCGGCGAGATTGACCTCGTCTCCGCGCACGGTCACAGGAACGAGACGATCCGTTTCGCCGATCCCGATCGCGGGTCGACCCATTTCGGTGCCGACCTCGAACTGGTTCGCACAATGCGCGGCTTCATGGATGGCGACGCTCCGCCGGTCGGGCCGAAAGACGGGCTGATGTCGCTGCGCATGGTGCATGCCGCCCTTTGGTCGCTGCGCAACAACGGACAGCCGATCAATCCGGCGCTGGCCATGGACATGGTGGAGGCCGCCTGATGCCAGCCAGCCTGCCAGAGCGCCTGACACCGATGGCCGCCGAGCGCGGTGTGCGCGCCTATTACGGCGACATCCACAATCACTGCGCGCTCTCCTACGGCCATGGAAGCCTTGATGGGGCGCTCAGGCGCGCCGCGCTGCAGCTCGACTTCGTCTCGATCACCGGCCACGCGCATTGGCCGGACATGCCCGTCGACGAGCCGTCGGTCGCCCACATCGTCGACTTTCACGAAAAGGGCTTCGCCAAGCTGCGCGCCGGCTGGCACGACCATTTCGGCACGCTCGCCGCCCATGACGACGAGGACGGGTTCTGGGTGTTTCCGGGATACGAGATCCATTCGTGCGCCGATGGCGACTACACGATCGTCTACGCCGACCTCGATCCGGATCCGATCGTGCTGGCCGACACGCCGGCCGAACTGAAGGCGCGGCTCGGCGAGGCCAAGAACGGGCGCGCGCTGACCTTCCCCCACCATATCGGCTACCGCCGGGGCGCCCGCGGCATCAATTGGGACACGTTCGATCCGGACCTGTCGCCGTTCGTCGAGATGTTCTCGATGCACGGCTGCGCCGAAGCCTCCGAAACGCCGCGCGGCTATCTGCACTCGATGGGGCCGGTCGACGGGCGCTCGACCATGGCCGAAGGGCTTCGACGCGGCATGCGGTTCGGCGTCGTCGGAAACACCGACCATCACAGCGGCTTTCCCGGCTCCTACGGTCACGGCCGGATGGCCGTTTATGGCCAACCCGGCGGTCGGGACGCCATCTGGGCCGGATTGAAGCACCGCCATACCAACGCCCTGACCGGCGACAACACCCACCTTCTGATTACGACCGGCGATGCGATCCAGGGCGATGTCGCCGCACCATCGAAGAACACGGTGCTGGCTGTGGAGGCGGTCGCCGGCGGGTTCATCGATACGATCGACATTATCCGCAATGGTCGCCTTTTCGATCGCATATCGCCCGATCTGGCGCCCGCGCCGGTCGATCCGGGCACTCCCGACACGGTCGAGACGGTTCTCTATCTCGAACTGGGCTGGGGCGCGCGGCGGACGGCCCATCACTGGACCGGGCGGATCGCCATCGAGAACGGGTCGATCGAGCAGGCGACGCCACGCTTTCGCGGGCCGGAGGTGGTCTCTCCGCTCGAAGGCGGCGACAACGCCCATCCGCTGCCGCAGCTCTGGCGTGACGAGGACGCGGTCGGCTTCGCGGTCACTGCCGACGCCAACCCCAACAACGTCACGTCCGCCACGCAAGGCTTCGCACTGCGCATCAAGGCGAGCCCCGATGCCATGATCCGGGCCGAGCTGAGCGGCATGCGGATCGACGTGCCGGTGACCCGGCTCGTCGAAGGCGCGCTCAGCGGAAATCTTGGCCCGATCGACACGCCCGCCTTTCGCTTTCACATGCTGCCGCAGGCGCATCAGTGGCAGTGGGCCGGAACCATCGATCTGGGCGAGACCGGGGCGGGCGAAAGCGTCTATGCGCGCCTGACCCAACGCGACGGCCAGATGGCCTGGACGTCACCGATCTTCTTTGGAGACGCAATGAACTGACGCGTCTCCTTCAACTGCCCACGTTTCACCAAAAGGGAGGATTCCAGATGAAACGACACCTTGCATTTCTCACCGCGCTGGCCGGCGCCACGGTGCTTGCCGGTACGGCGATCGCCGCCGAGTTGAACATCGTGCACGGCTCGGTCGGTCGAGACCAGGAGATCCTGCGCAGCCAGCTCGACAAGTTCGAGGCGGAGACAGGGCATACCGTGACGATCGTGTCGATGCCCGAATCGACCACCGACCAGTTCGCCCAGTACAAGCTGTGGCTGGCCGCCCAGTCGTCCGACATCGACGTCTACCGGCTCGACGTGATCTGGGCGCCGCAGATCGAGACCCACTTCATCGATCTCAAGCCGCATGTCGAGGACATCATCGACGACTACGTCCAGGGCGCCATTGAAAGCCAGATGGTCGGCGACAAGCTCGTCGCACTGCCCATGTTCCTGGGTGCGCCGGCGCTCTACTACCGTTCGGACCTGCTCGAAAAGCACGGTAAGGACGTGCCGGCGACCTGGCAGGAGATGACCGAGACCGCCAAGGCGATCATGGAAGCCGAGCGTGCCGAGGGCAATGAGGACATGTGGGGCTTCGTCTTCCAGGGCGCGGCGTATGAGGGCCTGACCTGCAACGCGCAGGAATGGATCGCCAGCTTCGGCGGGGGGCGCATCGTCGAGAACGATGGCACGATCGCCATCAACAACCCCAAGGCTGCCGAGGCGATCAACCTCGCCGCATCCTGGGTCGGCGACATCGCTCCCGATGGCGTCCTCAACTACAAGGAAGAAGATGCCCGCGGCGTCTTCCAGTCCGGCAACTCGGTGTTCATGCGCAACTGGAACTACGCCTATGCGCTTGGCAATGGCGACGACAGCCCGATCAAGGGCAAGTTCGGCGTCTCCACGCTGCCGACGGGCGGCGAGGGCATGGAACCGGCGCACACGCTGGGCGGCTGGCACCTGGGCGTTTCGAAGTATTCGGAGAACCAGGAAGAGGCGATCGAGCTGGTGCGGTTCCTGAACAATTACGAGAACCAGAAGGAACGCGCCATCGTCACCTCGCGCCCGCCGACCCTGACGGCGGTGTACGAAGATCCCGAAGTCGCCGCCGAGCAGGAGTTCATCCCGCTGTGGAAGCCGGTCGTCGATGGGGCGCTTCCAAGGCCCTCGGCCGCGACCAAGCGCCAGTACAACGAGGTTTCCTCCGAGTTCTGGACCGCCGTTCATGACACGATGAGCGGCAAGGGCACGGCCGAGGAGAACCTCGCCCGGCTCGAGGCACGCCTGCAGCGCCTGAAGGGCGCCAACTGGTAAGCCGACACTCCCCGCGCGTGGGCCCACGGGCCCGCGCGCAAACCGAACCGGGGACCGAGCCATGAGCCTGACATCGGATGCGGCCGCGACCGGCGCGCTGACGCCAACCAAGCCCAAGGCCTCACGCCTTTCGCGCGAACGCATCCGCTCGGCATGGCTGTTCCTGGCCCCGATGCTCATCGTGCTGGCCGCGGTGGCGCTCTATCCGCTCTACCGGACCATCTATTTCAGCTTCACCGATGCCTCGCTCGATCTGCTCGGCGAGGCGCGCTGGGTCGGCTTTCGCAACTATCTGGAATATCTCGACTACGGCAACGGCCAGGGCGAGTATTTCGGCCTTCTGGTCGACGCGCGCTGGTGGCGTTCGGTCTGGAACACGGTCTGGTTCGCCGTCGTCTCGGTCGCCCTCGAAACCGTATTCGGGCTGATCATCGCGCTGGTGCTGTTCAGGAAGTTTCCCGGCCGCGTCTGGGTGCAGGCGGCCGTGCTGATCCCCTGGGCGATCCCGACCATCGTGTCGGCGCGGATGTGGGCGTGGATGATGCATGACCAGTTCGGCATCCTCAACGACATGCTCGAGCGTGTCGGCCTGATCGACACGCCGATCGCATGGACCGCTTCTCCCGAGACCGCGATGATCGCGGTGATCATCGTCGATGTGTGGAAGACCACGCCCTTCATGGCGCTCTTGATCCTGGCCGGGCTCCAGATGGTGCCGCAGGACATCTACGAGGCCGCCAAACTCGACGGCGTGCCGCCGTTCCGCCTGTTCCGCAAGGTGACGCTGCCGCTGATCATGCCGGCGGTGCTGGTCGCCGTCGTCTTCCGCGCGCTCGACGCGCTGCGCGTCTTCGACATTATCTACGTGATGACGCCGAACACCGATTCGACCCGCTCGATGAGCGTGTTCGCCCGCGAGAACCTGTTCGATTTCGACCAGTTCGCCTACGGCTCGGCCGCATCCACGCTGCTGTTCTTCATCATCGCGCTGATGACCATCAGCTTCATCTATCTCACGCGCATGAACCTTGAGGGGGACGAGCGATGACCGCCCCCCGCTGGCTGAAGACCGCGGGCTTCTACGTGCTCGTGGCGATCATCTTCCTGCAGGCGGTGTTCCCGTTCTACTACGCGATCCTGACCTCGCTGGAGGACGGGCAGGCCCTGTTTGACGTCAACTACCTGCCGGCCGTTTTCGATCTGTCCAACTACCGGTCCATGCTGGCCGACGGCGTGTTCGGCAAGCAGATCCTCAATTCGGTGTTCGTGGCGACCGTCACCGTGGCGATCTCGCTGTTCCTGGCGATAACCGCCTCCTTCGCGCTCGCCCGCATCCGCTTCAGGGGCAGGGGTCTGCTGCTGCTGACGATCCTGTCGGTGTCGATGTTCCCGCAGATCGCGGTCCTGTCGGGCCTGTTCGAGCTGGTCCGCGCCTTCGGCCTGTTCAACTCGCTTTGGTCTCTCGTCTTCTCCTACATGATCTTCACCCTGCCGTTCACGGTCTGGGTGCTGACCACCTTCATGCGGGCGCTGCCGGTCGAGATCGAGGAGGCGGCGATCATGGACGGCGCCTCCTCGTTCACGATCATCCGGCGCGTGTTCCTGCCGCTGCTGTGGCCGGCGATGGTGACCACCGGGCTTCTTGCCTTTATCCAGGCGTGGAACGAGTTCCTTTTCGCGCTGACCTTCCTGTCCACCGATAGCCAGCGCACCGTGCCCGTCGCCATCGCGCTCATTTCGGGGCGCAGTGAGTTCGAGGTGCCCTGGGGCAACATCATGGCCGCCTCGGTCATCGTCACGCTGCCGCTGGTCGCGCTGGTCCTCATCTTCCAACGCCGCATCGTCTCCGGACTGACCGCCGGCGCCGTCAAGGGGTGATCCGTCATGGCTTCCGTCGAACTTCACAATGTCAGCAAGGCGTTCGGCGCCGTGAAGGTGCTGCACGATGTCAATCTGGCGCTGGAGAAGGGTGAGTTCATCGTCTTCGTCGGGCCGTCCGGCTGCGGGAAGTCGACGCTCCTGCGGCTGATTGCCGGGCTCGAGGACATCACCTCCGGCGATCTTCTGATCAGCGGCGAGCGCATGAACGATGTGCTTCCGGCCAAGCGCGGCATCTCGATGGTGTTCCAGTCCTACGCGCTCTACCCGCATATGACGGTGTTCGAGAACATGGCCTTCGGCCTCGAACAGGCAAAGCTTTCGCCCGACGAGATCAGGAGCCGCATCGCCCAGGCTGCCGAGATGCTGCAGATCAGCGACTACATGGACCGCAAGCCGCGGCAATTGTCTGGCGGCCAGCGCCAGCGTGTCGCCATCGGCCGCGCGATCACGCGACAGCCGCGCGTGTTCCTGTTCGACGAGCCGCTGTCGAACCTCGATGCGGCCCTGCGCGTCGACACGCGGCTGGAGATCGCCGCGCTTCACAAGCGGTTGTCCGATACGACCATGATCTATGTCACGCATGACCAGGTCGAGGCGATGACGCTCGCCGACCGCATCGTCGTGCTCAATGCCGGCAATGTCGAACAGGTCGGCACGCCGATGGACCTTTACCACAACCCCGCCTCGCAGTTCGTGGCCGGTTTCATCGGCTCGCCGCGCATGAACTTCATCACCGGTGCGGTCGCCGACAGGCATGGCGCGGCCGTCTACGGCATCAGGCCCGAACACGTCGATCTCTCCACCGACGGCGGCGACTGGGGCGGCCGTGTCATGCTGACCGAGGCGCTCGGTTCGGACACGTTCGCGCACGTGCAGACCGAGGAGGCCGGGATGGTCAATGTCCGCCTGCGCGGTTCGCGCCGGGTGCGCGAGGGCGAGCCCGTGTTCCTGACGCCGCAGACCGAGGCAGCGCACCTCTTCGACGCCGGCGGCAAGCCGATCCGGGTCGCCCGGGCGGCCTGACGATGATGGCGCCCGCCACCGAAAGCCCCCGTGCGATCCTTGTTCTGGGGAATGCCAATCTCGACGTCATCGTCGGCCATGTCGACAACTGGCCCGAACGGGGAACGGAATCCTTCTTCCCGCACGGCGATCTGCGCATTGGCGGTTCGGCGGCGAACACGGCGCGCGTGCTGCAGCGACTCGGCGCCCGGTCGGGCCTCGTGTCGGCGCACGGCGGCGACTTCGCAGGCGCGGCGATCGGCCAGGCCTTTGCGGGCGTGCGCGACCGCGTGGCTTCCCTGGACGGGCCGACCGGGTTCACGGTCGGCCTGCTCCACCGGCCGAGCGAACGAACCTTCCTGTCATCGGTCGGCCATCTTGACCGGCTCGATGCCGCCTTCTTTCGCAGGGCGCTCGACGGAGTAGCGCTGGAGGGCGCGCTGGTCCTTCTCAGCGGCGGGTTTGCCATGCCAGCCCTGATCGAAGGCCATCGCGCCCTGCAGGATTTCCTGCGCGATCGCGGCGCGGAACTGGCGATCGATCCGGGCTGGCCGAACGGCAACTGGACCGACACCGAACTGCGCCAGGCGCGCGCCTGGCTCGCTGCCAGCGACCATGCGCTGCTCAACGACAAGGAGGCGGCCGCGATCGCCGGCACCGTGGACCTGGAGGCGATGATCGGCGCTCTGGCTGACGCATTGCCTTACGGCGCCACGCTCATCATCAAGCGCGGCCCCAAGGGCGCGATCGCGCACCGGGCCGGCCGGACCATCGAGGTGACGGCGGAAGCGCTCGATCCGGTCGACACGGTCGGCGCCGGCGACGCCTTCAACGCCGGCTATCTCGATGCGCTCGCAAAGGGCATGTCGCTGCGCCCCTGTCTGGAGCGGGCGGTCACTGTTGCCGGGCACATCGTGTCCGAGTTTCCGCGCGCCGCATCGCCCATCGACCCCGCACGGCAATCGGAGCCCGCATGAAACGCAACATTCTGCTGATGATCGCCGACGATCTGGGCCGCATGACCGGCTGCTATGGCGAACCGGCGATCAGCACGCCGAACATCGACGCGCTGGCCGGGCAGGGTACGCGTTTCGACATGGCTTTCGCCTCGACCGCATCGTGCTCGGCGAGCCGTTCGGTGATCTTCACCGGCCTGCACACGCACGAGAACGGCCAGTACGGCCTCCACCACGACCATCACCACTTCATGACCTTCCATCACGTCGAGACGGCGCCGGCGCTCTTCAACGCTCTGGGCTACCTTACCGGCATCATCGGCAAGGTCCATGTCGGCCCGCCATCGGTCTATCCCTGGACCGTGCGGGCGGAGAGCGGCACGCGTGACATCGGCTGGGTCGCCGAGCAGGCAGGAGCCTTCCTTGAGACCGCGCGCCACGCGGACAAGCCCTTCTTTTTGACGGTCGGCTTTATCGACCCGCATCGGGACGCGACGCGGTCCGGATTTGGCAACGACGATTTCGACGACGACGACGAAGAACGCGCGTTCCGGCCCGAAGACGTCTCGGTGCCGCCCTTCCTGAGCGACCTGCCGGAAGTGCGGCTGGAACTGGCCGAGTACTACCGCTCCGTGCATCGTCTCGACCGGGGCGTGGGGCGGGTGCTCGCCGCGCTCGAAGCGTCCGGGAAGGCCGACGAGACGCTGGTCGTCTTCGTCAGCGACAACGGGGCGCCGTTTCTCAACTCGAAGACCACGCTCTACGACGCCGGCGTTCACCTGCCGCTTCTGATGCGCGTGCCAGGGGCGAGGGCCGGCGTGGCCAACCCCAACCTCGTCTCGTTCATCGACATCCTTCCGACCATGCTCGACTGGGCCGGCGCGCCGGCGGCCGAAAGCGCCCGGCGGGGTCGTTCGCTGCTGCCGATCATGGAGCACGAAACGCTGGAAGACGACTGGCGGCTCGTCTTCGGCTCGCACACCTTCCACGAGATCACCAACTACTGGCCGACGCGGTTCGCCCGCACGCCGCGCTACAAGTACCACCGCAACGTTGCCTGGCAGCTCGACTTCCCGTTCTCCGGCGACCTTTACGGCTCGCTCTCCTGGGAGGGGATGCGCAACGCCAACCCGTCCACGATCGGCCGCCGCCCGCTGAAGGCCTATGTCCGCCGTCCGCCCGAGGAATTGTACGATCTCGTCGACGATCCGTTCGAGGTGAACAATCTGGCCGATGTCCCCGAACACCAGCGCACGCTGCACGAGTTGCGCGCCCGCACCGAAGCTTGGCAGAGGGAGACGGACGACCCCTGGCTCTATCGGGATGGCATGTCGGTGCGCGCCATCGCCCATCATCTGGAGGCCGGATTGAAGCTGCCCGACCGGTTCGATTTCGACCCGGACGCGCCGGGCAACCGCTAGGGCAGGACGAAGCGCGCGACCACCAGGGCAGAGCGAAGCGCGCGACCGCAATGCTCGCCCCCTCGGACGAGCGAATGGCACCGGATCGAAAGGACCGTTCGTCGGGCAGGGGCTCACGGCCCTTGCGATCGCCACGACGTCCCGGCCGGCGCGTTCATGGGCGCCGGCGCCAGCGTTCCTTATCCGCCGATCCGCGGAAGGATCTGCGGCGCGCGCGCCGACAACAGCTCGGGCCCGTTCGCACGCAGCACGATATCTTCCTCGTGAACGAGGAAGCGTCCGGGCACGACCTCGGCCGACGGCTCGAGCGTCAGCACCATGTTCTGTCGCAACACGGTATCGTCGAGGGGTGAGAACGAGGGCCATTCGGTGAGGCTGATGCCAAGCCCGTGGCCAAGACGGCCGCGTGCCGGTTGCACGCCCCGCCGGAGCAGGTCGGCGGTCATGAACGCGTGCACATCGCTCGCGCGCATGCCCGGGCGCAGCGTTTCGAGCGCCGCCTCGGTGGTCAGCCAGAGCGCGTCCTGGGTCTTGCGGATCGCGTCCGTCACCGGTCCGATCGCGAAGTTCCGGTCGAAGTCGCAGAAATAGCCATCGCGCACGGCACCGGTATCCAGCATCAGCACGTCGTCCGTCGTCAGCGGCTCGGGCGATGCCGGCGAGATCACATCGGCGTAGCCCTGCCGGCCGGCGCCGCCGGCGAGATAGCCGACCCAGTCCGCGCCCTCCTCGAGCAGCGCGATCTGGAAGTCGCGGAACACGCTCTCAAGTGCACGTCCGGCCTGCGCGAACTCCGGGACCCGCGCGAACGCCCGATCCGCGATCTCGCAGACGGTCCGGAGCTTGTCGATTTCCGCCTCGGACTTGATCTCGCGCACGCGCCTGACCTCCGCCGTCGCATCGACGAAGCTGCGCGGCACGATGCGCTCGGCCACACGCGCGAAATCGGCCATCGGCATGCGCAGATGGGTCTCGGATCCCATCGGCACGCCGATCCTCGCCTGCGATCGCGACAGGCTGCAGATCACGTCGACCAGCAGCGTCACACCGTCATCGGCCGGGTCGGGCGCGTTCCAGGTGCGAATGTCGCCGATCCATGTGCGCGCCATCAGTTCGGCCCCGATCGCCGGGATCACGGCCACGGGCTCGCCCGCCTCCGGTACGACGACGAACCAGGGTCGGGTGGGGCTTTCCCAGAAACGGGTCAGAAAGCCCGTCGCGTAGAACACGTCCGCCGGCGTCGTGAGCAGCAGCGCGGCCAACCCTGTTTCCGCCATCTCCGTCTGCAGGCGCCTGATCCGGCCCCGATACTCGTCCGCGCCGAAGATCAGCGATCGTTCAGCCATCCTCGGCGCCTTCGCTGAGGATCGCGAGCACCCGGGCATCGGCCCCGGGGTCGAGGCCCGCAAGCAGCGCCGCGATCCCGGCTCCACCCGATGGCGTGGAGGCGAGATCGAGCTCTTCGAGGACAGCGACCGCCGCGTCCGCTTCGGCGTCGCTGATCGTCACGAACAGGTCGGCATCCCGCGACAGGCCGGCAAGGGCGATCAGCGATGGCTCCTTGCAGTCGAGCCGCCCCATGTTCGACACGGCGCCTTCGGTGATCACCGGAGCGCCGGCGGCAATGCTCGCAAACAGGGCAGGCGCAGCGTCCGGTTCGACGATGACGATCTGCGGATCATCGCCCCAGACCAGGCGTGTATGGGCTGCAACCGCGCCCGCCAACCCGCCGACGCCGGCCTGCAGCACGATGTGGGTCGGCGGCTGCGGCATCTGCTCGACGGCCTCGGCCGCCATCTGCAGATACCCCTCCATCACCCGGCGCGGCAACTCGAAATAGCCCGGCCAGGAACTGTCCGACAGGAGGGTCCAGCCATTGGCCTTGGCGGCGTCGGCGGCCGCCGCCATGCTCGCCTCGTAGTCCGCGCCCGAGCGCACGACCCGCGCGCCCTTCGCCTCAAGCCGCGCGGCAAAGGCGGACGGCACCGTTTCGGCCAGGTAGATGACGGCGACTGCGCCAAAAAGGCGGGCGCCGGCGGCCACCGAAAGGCCGTGATTGCCCGCGCTTGCGGCGACGTAGGTGCGACCCGTCAGAGCTTCGGACCAGGTGTCCTCCCGTACCGCCGCAGCGGCATCGCGCGCGACGGCGTGCGCCGCGCCGAGCGCCTTGAAGCTGCCAAGGCCCATGCGCCTGCGCTCGTCCTTGAGCCAGATTTCGCCGACACCTGCGCGCGCCGCCAGTTCAGGTGCGGCAAGCAGGGGCGTCGGCTGGTGAGCCGGGCAAAGCGCCAGAAGCCGGCCAACGCCTCCCGCATCGGGCAGGGGCAGCGGACAATCAAGATCGATGCCGCGCCCGCGCCACGGATTTCGTTGCACCGTCGGCACATTGCCTCCCTTGCCGCATGGCGATCAGAGCATCCCTTCACATCGATCACGTGTGGCGCCGCAATTGCAAGCCTGCACGGCCCCGATTGGCGCTTCTGATAAAGGACCGTTGCTCCCGCGCCGGAGGGCTACGATCGCGCCAGGACGAAATCGTGCTCGACCTCGAGGAACGGGCCGTCGAATCCGGCCTTGTCGATCCTGGCGGGGTCGTCGACCGGCTTGAACTCCGCCATCAGGCTCTGCTTGACGCCGAAGACGGCATCGGAGGCGATGTAGGGGTCGTCCGGATCGAAGATGTGGGTGGTCAGCGTCTCGTAGCCGTCGGCCGCGATGATGTAGTGCAGATGCGCCGGCCGGTAGGGATGGCGGCCGAGCGATGCCAGGAGCTTGCCGACCGGCCCGTCGTCGGGGATCGGATAGAACTTCGGCTTGACGCCCCGGAACCAGTATTCGCCCTCCTCGTTCGAGCGGAACACGCCGCGCAGGTTGAAGTCCGGCTGGATGCCCTTCTGCTGGACGTCGTAGAAGCCCTCGTCGTTCGCCTGCCAGACGTCGATCTTCGCGCCGGCGATGGGCTTGCCGTCTGTGTCGAGGATGCGGCCACGCACCAGCATCGGCTCGCCCTTCTGGTCGAGGCAGATGTTCGACCCGAGCGGCAGTTCGGGCGCGCCCTCCACGTGGAACGGCCCCAGCACCGTCGATTCCGATGCGCCGGACGGCTTGCGGTTGTTGATGGCGTCGACCAGCATCGACACGCCCAGAACATCCGACAGCAGGATGAACTCCTGCCGCCATTCGTTGCACATGTGGCCGGTGTCGGTGAGGAACATGATCGCCTTGAACCATTCCTCCTGGGTCGGTTCGATCTCCTTGACCGCTTCGTGCAGGTGACGGATCAGCACGTCCATGACCTGACGCAGCCGCGCATCCTCGGCGCCTGCGTTCCGCGCGATGACAACCTCGGCCGAATTCTCCTCGGTGAAGAAGCCGCTCTCGTTGTGGGCGTTCATGTCGTGTCCTTTCATTCGGCGGCCGCGGCGGCGCGCCGGTCCGGCTGCAGGATGGTCTCGAAGACGCGGCGCAGTTCCGCTTCGGGGTCGGCCGCCATGCCGGCGATGCGGTAGCAGACGTGCTGGTCGGGCCGGGTCATCACGGCGCCGGCGTCGCCGGTCTCGCGGATGCGTGCCCAGTCGCCCAGATGGTCCTGCACGGCCATCCTTGGCCCGATCACGTGCACGACGATCTCGACGCCGGCCTCGCGGGCGACCGTCGCGGCGGCCGTCGCCCATGCCTCGCCGCCGATCCCGGTGAAGATCGTCCAGCGGCCCTTGCCGCACAGATCCAGCGTCGACAGTTTCGATCCGTCCTCGCCGAACAGCCAGCAATGGGGAATGCGCGCCCCGGGCCACGTGGTCGGCTGGTAGTGGAGCTCGGGATCGACCGCGAAGCCCGGATCGGGGTGATCGTCCTTGACCACCGCGCCGCTGTCATAGCGATGGTTCATCTCCACGCCGTGGCAATCGAACTCGTACTTCTTGAACTCGATCGCCTTGCGCAGCGCCTCCCGCTGCGCTTCGGCATCGGCGTCCGAATTGCAGCGCTTGTCCATGTTCTGCTGCATCTTCACCGGATCGACGGTGCCGGTCATGCCGAGCGCCTCGAAGATCGGGCCGAACTCGGCGATCGACTGGTTGGCGCGGGTCACGATCTGCCGGGCGACCGGTGCGCGCTCCTGCGAATAGCTCTTCAGCAGTTCGGGGCCGGCCGCGCCCTTGAGCACGTGGGCGAGCTTCCAGGCCAGATTGTAGCCGTCCTGGATCGACGTGTTGGAGCCGAGCCCGTTGGAGGGCGGATGCCGGTGCGCAGCATCGCCCATGATGAAGACGCGGTCGGTCTGCATGTGCGTGGCGTACATGTTGTTGACGGTCCAGGTGTTGGCCGAGATGAGGTCGATCTCGAGGTCCGGATCGCCGACGAGCTGGCGGGCCACCTCGGTGGCGTAGGCCTCGTCGACTTCCGGTGCCGGCTCGTTGATGTCGTAGCCCCAGACGATCAGCCACTCGTTCCACGGCCGCACCATGCGCACCAGGCCCATGCCGATGCCGCCGACATTGGCGCCCGGCTGCATGACCCAGTAGAGCACCGACGGCCGGTGGGCGACGTGCCTTGAAAGGTCCGCCTTGAACAGGATGTTCATAGATCCGCCGACGCCCATCTGCCCCTCGAAGGGAAGTCCGGCATTTTCCGCCACGAGCGAGTTGCCGCCGTCGGCGCCCACCAGGAACCGCGACCGGATCGTGATGTCCCGGCCCGTCAGCCGGTCCCGGCAGGTGGTCAGCACGCCGTCGGCATCTTCCTCGTGCGACAGATATTCGGTCGACATCCGCGACTGGGTCCCGCGCGAGCAGGCGGTCTTGAACAGCAGCGGCTCCATGAAGGTCTGCGGCAGGTCATTCATCATGCACGGCGAGGCGATCTCGTGCTCGGCCTTGGAGGCGGGCGCGTTGCCCCAGCTCTGCATCCGGCCCAGTTCCTCGCCGGCGAGGCTCTCGCAGAACACGTTGTTGCCCATCAGGTCACGCTCGGTGGCGAACAGGTACGCCTCCTCCTCGACCTCGCGGCCGAGATCGCGCAGCACTTCCATCGTGCGCTGGTTGGTGATGTGGGCTCGCGGCGTGTTGGCGAGCCAGCGGTAGCGGTTGACGACCATGTTCTCGACCCCGTAGCTCGACAGCAGCGCTGCGGTCGCGCTGCCGGCGGGCCCGGTTCCGATGATGAGGACGTCGGTGGTGATGTCGGCCATGATCGCTTGTCTCCTCTGTCGACTTCACGCGCTTGCGGTCAGCGTTTGATCTCGAGCCTGCGCTGCGTGGGGAACAGCGCGATTCCGGTTCGTCGGGCGAAGAACCCCCACAGGCCCGTCGGCGCGAACAGCATGATGACGATGCCCAGGAGCCCCAGCACGATCAGGTAGACCGCGCCATAGTCGGCCAGCAGTTCCTGCAGGAAGAAGAAGACGAGCACGCCGACGATGGGGCCCTCGAGCGTGCCGATGCCGCCGATCACCACGATGAAGATCACGAAGGCGGTCCACTGCGTCACCGCAAAGGCGCTGTCTGGGCTGATGCGGCCGTTCTGAAGAAAGATCAGCCCGCCCGCGATGCCCGCGCCGAAGGCCGCCACGAGGAAGACGATCCACTTCATGCGCGCGGCGTCGACGCCCACGGACTTGGCGGCCTCGACATTGTCGCGCAGCGCCGCGAGCGCCAGGCCACGCCTTGTGCGCAGGAACCAGTAGATGCCGCCGATCGTGGCGGCCGCGAGCGCCAGAGCGAGCCAGTATGCCAGGATGTCGCGCGCGGCCGAGGCGCGGACGTCGAAAAGCGCCTCGATCCATTCGACGCCCCACATCTTGTCCCGCGCATCACGCGGCAGCGAGGTGCCCGTGCCGCCGCCCACCGCCTGCCATTGCGCAACGCTCAGGCGGACGACTTCGGCAACCACCCAGGTCCCGATCGCGAAATAGGCCCCGCTGAGACGGAACACGAAAAACGCCGTGGGGATGGCGAGAAGAAGCGCGAAGACGCCCGAAAGGAACAGCGCCGCGACCGGGTTGACGCCCCAAAGTATGGTCGCGCCGAACAGCATGTAGGCCCCGAAGCCCACGAACGCCTGCTGGCCGACGCTGACCAGGCCGCTATAGCCCGCAAGAAGGTTCCATAGTTGCGCAAGCGTCAGCATGGTCAGGATGAAGAAGAGGTCTTGGATCAGGCTGCGCGAGGCGAAGGCCGGCAGCACGATCGCAACGCCGAGGAGCGCTATGGCGGCAATGCCGCTGATCGTGGCAACCCGCGTGCGGGCGGAGACGGAATAGGTGGTAGCCATCAGTCGACCGCCCTTGGAAAGAGGCCGCGCGGCCGGATCAGCAACACGATCAGAAACGCGACATGGCCGGCAAGGATCTGCCATTCGGGGTTGATCGCGGCGCCCACGGTCTGCGCCACGCCGATGATGATGCCGCCCGCCAGCGTCCCCCACAGGGAGCCGAGGCCACCGATGATCACCGCCTCGAAGGCGTAGATCAGCCGTGCCGGGCCGACATAGGGGTCGAAGTTCGATCGTGTCCCCAGGTAGAGGGCCGCGATCGTCACCACGACCAGCGCCAGGCCCATCGCCGTGGCGAACACGCGGTCGGGCCGGATGCCCATCAGGCTGGCGGTGACCGGATCGTCCGAGGTCGCCCGGAACGCCCTTCCGATGGCGGTGCGATAGAAGATCTGGTTGAGCCCCACGATGACGACGATCGCCGAGGCGAAGGTCAGAAGCGGCAGCAGGCCCACCGTGACCGGGCCGATATCGACCGAGGCGGTCTCAAGGGCGCCCATGGAGATGCGCTGGCTGTCGGCCGAAAAGCCCTCGAGCAGGCTGTTCTGGATCACGACCGACAGGCCGAACGTCACAAGCAGCGGCGGAAGGATGTCCTCGCCGAGCGTCCGGTTCAGGACGGCCTTCTGCAGGACCCAGCCGAACACGAACATCACGGGAGCGGCGAACAGCGCCGCCACGAACGGATCGAGACCGAGCACCGAGACGATCACCAGGATCAGATAGGCGCCCATGACGATCAGGTCGCCATGGGCGAGGTTGACGAGCCGCATGATGCCGAAAACCAGGCTCAGCCCGGCGGCGAACAGGGCGTAGAGCCCGCCCAGCAGCACGCCTTGCACGATCGTGTCGATCCAGATCACGCCGTTCCTCCCTGCCGCTTGTGCGGGTTCATGCCGGCGCTCCGAAATAGGCCGCGTGGATGTCGTCGCGGCTGATCTGGTCGGGTCGCCCTTCCAGGGTGATCCGGCCTTCCATCATGCAATAGACCCGGTCGGCGACCTTGAGCGCTTGGCCGATGTCCTGCTCGACCACGATGACGCTGGTGCCCGCCTCCTTGATCTTCGGGAGCGCCGCATAGATGTCGCGGATCACGACCGGCGCGAGGCCGAGACTGATCTCGTCGCACAGAAGGATTTCGGGGTTCGACATGAGCGCCCGCCCGATGGCGACCATCTGCTGCTGGCCGCCCGAAAGCGCCGTACCGGGATTGTGCCGGCGTTCCTTCAGCACCGGAAAAAGGGTGTAGATCGCATCGAGCGACCACACGCCCGAGCCATCGTGCCCGGCCGCAAGCTCCATCGGATTGGGGCCGCCGGTGAACCGGCTGATGAACCCGTCGATCCGGTCGCCGAGGTCGCGCCCGCCCTTGTGCTGCCCGCCGATCAGCAAATTCTCCTCGACCGTCAACGACGGGAAAAGGCGGCGTCCCTCGGGCACCATGACGATGCCGCGCTTCATGATCGTATCGGGCATCAGGTGGCCGATGCTGACGCCCTTGTGGCAGATCTCGTCGGGAGCGCCCCGCAGCACACCGGTGATCGAGCGCATCAGCGTCGTCTTGCCGGCTCCGTTCGCGCCGATGATGGCGACGGTCTCGCCCTCTTCGAGCCGGACGTCGACGCCGAACAGCGCCTGGAAGTCACCGTAGCGGGCCGTCAGCCCTGTGGTCTCGAGCAGCGCCATCAGACCTCGATCCCCAGATAGATCTCCTTGACCTCGCGGCTGTCCATGATCTCGGCCGGGTCGCCCAGCCCGATCACCCGCCCGAAATCCAGAACGAGCAGGCGTTCGACGACGGCGGTGAGCGCGTGAAGGACATGCTCGATCCAGATGATCGTGACGCCGCCTGCATGCAGCGCGCGGATGGTCTCGATCAGCGCGGTGCATTCGGCGTCGGTCAGTCCGCCGGCGATTTCGTCCAGCAGCAGCAGCCGGGGCTGCGTCGCCATCGCCCGGGCGAGCTCCAGCCGCTTGCGCTGCAGCAGCGTCAGGCCGCCGGCCGGCCTGTTGGCCACCTCGATCAGTTCGGTCCGCTCGAGGATGCGGGCGACGTCGTCAACGACATCGCTCTCCGTCCGATCCTGCCCGTGGGTCGCGGCGACCAGCAGGTTCTCGAACACGGTCAGTCGGTTGAAAGGCTGCGGTATCTGGAACGACCGGCCCATGCCGGCCAGGCAGCGCTGCATCGGCGGGGTCCGGGTCACATCGCGCCCCAGATACTCGATGCGGCCCGCATCGGGTGCGAGATTGCCGGTGATCAGATTGAAGAGCGTCGACTTGCCGGCGCCGTTTGGCCCGATGATGCCAAGCGCCTGCCCCTCGGGCAGATCGAAGCTGATGGCGTCGGCGACCTTCAGGGCGCCGAAGCTCTTCGAAACATCGTGCAGCGAAAGAATGGCGCTCCTCCCCGGTTCCTCGCTTGAGGAAGGCGGCCCGGCATCATGGCCGGGCCGCCGCTTTCTGTCAGGCCAGCGGCTCCATGACGCCCTGGGTCGGGATGTCGGGCGCGGTCTTGTTGTCGACGACGACGAGGTCGAAGGCGCCATCGTCCTGGCGGCGCCACTGACCGCCCACCAGCGGTGTCTTGCAGACGTTCTGGGCGGCAAAGGGCGGCACGCCTTCGCCGTTCCAGGCAACGCGGCCGACGATCGTCTGAAGGTCGGTGGCGGCGATCGTCTCGGCCATCAGGTCCGGGTCGGTCGGATCATCCGCCCGCTTGATGACATCGGCCGCCATCTCGAACAGCGAATGCACGAAACCGATCGGCTGCGTCCAGGGGCGTCCGGTGGCCTCGGTGAAGGCCGCGGCGAGTTCGCCGCAGCCCTGACCGGTCAGCGAGGAGGTGAACGGGTGATTGGCCGACCACCACACTTCCGACGACAAGTTGTGGCCCGCTTCGCCGAGCGTCTCGACCGACTGCGGGAAGAGGATCGCCTTGGCGACGGTGATCGCCTTGGGCTCGAAACCCTGCTGGATCGCCTGGTTGCGGAACGTCGTGAAGTCGGGCGGAATGACGACGCCCGTGACGATCTCGCAGTTGGCCTGCCGGAACGCGTTGATCTGCGCGGAAAAGTCGTCGGTCAGGTTCTGGTAGCGGCCCGGATCGACGGTGGTGTATCCGGCCTGCGCAAAGCCCGGCGCGACGCCCACGTTCGGATCGCCCCAGGCATTGCCGTCCGCATCGTTCGGGAACAGGCCGCCCACCTGCTTGTTGGTGTCGAGCTGGTCCCACATGTTGGTGAAGACGGCAATGACGTCCTCGAGCCCCCAGAAATAGTGGAACGTGTAGTCGAAGGGCCGCCAGCTGTCGGGCGCGCCGGGATTGCCCTGCTGTCCGATGAACCATGGCTGCCAGGGCGCCTTGGTCGAGATCGTCGGGATGCCCTCGCTCTCGCAGACCGTCGAAACGGGGTTGGTCGTCTCCGGTGTGGAGGCGACCAGCATCAGATGGATCTCGTCGTCGATGATGAGTTCCTGCGCCACGTCCGCGGCGCGGTTGGGATTGGACTGGCTGTCCCGGACCAGCACCTCGACGTTCAGTCCCTGTTCGGCGGCGACCCGGTTGAACATCTCGATGGTGAACGCGTCCGCCTCGGCGAAGCCGGCAAGCGGCCCGGTCTGGGGACTGACATAGCCGATCCGGACCGTGGTTCCCTGTGCCAGCGCGGGCGCGGCGAGCCCGCCGGCGGACAGGACGAGGCCGCCGGCGGCGCCCGATTTCAGAAGTCTTCTTCGCGTGATCATTGTCTATTCCTCCCTTTTTCACTGCTCAGTCGGGCCGGCTGCCCTCCCAGGCAGCCTGTAGGAGCGCCCTGATATCGTTCTGGTCAAACGGGCGCGGGTTGGCATAGCTGTTCTCGACGGCGATCGCCGAAGCGCGATCGAGATCGTCCTCGCTCAGACCGAGATCGGACAGCCGCAGCGGCGCGCCGAGAGACCTGGCGAAGTCCCAAAGGCCACCGCCGACCGAACCGCCGAACATCTCCGCGATCGCGCCGAGCCGGTCGGTCGCCGCCGCGTTGAAGCCCGCCGTGTGCGGCAGGAGGATCGCGTGCGTTTCCGCATGGGGCGTCCCGAAGCTGCCGCCGAGCACGTGCGCCAGCTTGTGGTGCAGCGACATCGTGGTGTAGCCGAGCGCAAGCGAGCACAGCCACGCGCCGTAAAGGACCTTGGACCGCGCGTCCCGGTCGGTGGGCTCCTTCGAAACCGCCGGCAGACCGTCGCGGAAGGCGCCGATGCCGTCCACCGCCAGAAGGCTCGTGACCGGGTTGGCGTCCGGCGCGTAGAGCGCCTCGACCCCGTGCGCGATCGCGTTGAGCGCGGAGGTGACGGTCATCGCCGAGGGCAGCCCGAGCGTGAGGTCGACATCGTAGACGACCACCTCCGGACGGATCGAGGCGTCGCGCCGCGTTGTCTTCCGGCCGGCGTCGGTCTCGCCGAGAATGTCGGTCATCTCCGAACCCGCATAGGTGGTCGGAACGGCGATCTGGTCGGCGCCGGTGCGCGTGGCGATCGCCTTGCCAAGGCCGATCGTCGATCCGCCGCCAAGCGCGACCACGCAGTCCGCGCCGGACGTCCGATAGGCGTCGAGGGCCCGTTCGGTGACAGAGACCGGCGTGTGCATCGCCGCTTCGGTGAAGGTGCCGACGGCGCGTTCGCCAAGCGCGTCCGCAAGTTTGCCGGCTTGGTCCGACTGGTGCGGGGTCGACAGGACGAGCGCACGCGCCCGGCCAAGCTGACCGACCTCGTCGCCGACCTGGGCAAGCGTGCCCGCCCCGAACAGCACGCGCGTCGGCACGCCTGGAAACACAAAGCCGTCGAGAAGAGTGCTCATTGTGTCCGCTCCAGCGCGCGTCCCGAAGCCGCCACGGCCGCCAGAAGCCGCGAGAACGCCTCGCATTCCTCCGCATCGACTTCGTGACCGCGCCCGGGAATGATGTCGGCCCGCAGCCGGGCGCCCGATGCGGCGATATCGGCGAGCACACGCTGGAAGGCGGGCAGCGGAATCCACGGATCGTCATCGCCGCAACTGGCGTAGACGGGCATGCCGCCCAGCGCGGCGCGGGGCAGGTCGTCCTCCTCGCCGCCGACGCGGCATCCCGTCAGGATCGCCGCCGCGTCCGCCCGGCCGCCGCGCATCAGATATTCGACGGTCAGGCACGCACCCTGCGAAAAGCCGGCAAGCACGACCGGCATCCCTGGACAGTCCCGCCGCGCCCGCTCCATCTCGTCGGCGATGATGTCCAGCGCCTTGCTCACCTGCGCCGATGTCTGCCCATTGAGCGGATCGATTGCGCGCGCATCGTACCAAGCCTCACCCGGGGAGCGCGGCAGACGGAAGCTGACGCCGGCCGCATCGAGGCGCGGCAGGACGGTTTCCACCATCTGTTCGGGTGTCTGGCCGCGCCCGTGCACGAACACGCAGACCGTTCGTGCCTGATCGGCGGATGCCCCGTGATGGATGGCTTGCGACACCGGTTCGCTCCTCAGGCGTCCTGGAAGCTGGCGGGCTCGAGGCCGGCCTTCAGCTCTTCCTTGCGATCCTCGAACCATGGCGGGAAGACGAGCGTCGTGCCGATCGCGTCGGCCGGTTCGTCCTTGGCCCAGCCCTCTGGGACCGTCCACGCCAGCTCGAACAGCGCGCCGCCGGGCGAACGCACGTAGCAGGACTTGAAGTACATCCGGTCCTTCTGCTCGGAGATGTCGGTGAACCCGAGGCCCTCGATATGGGCGCGCAGCTTGAGCTGGCTTTCCTCGTCGCCGGTGTTGAGCGCGAAATGGTGGATGGTCCCGCCCGACAGGGTCCATGTGCCCTGCGGCTCGTCGCGCACCTCGGTGATCTCGACGACGCTCGTCGGCCCGTTCGGATTGGGGACTTCGTAGGCCATGCCGTCTTCATCGTCCGCCATCTTCCTGAGCGGCAGCGCGATGGTCAGGAAGTCGTCCATCGCATTGCGGTCCGTGACCGCCACGACGCCGCCATAGATGCCCTTGATGCCGTGCTCGGACGAGATCCCCTGGGCCTCGTTGGCGATCGGCGTGCGGTTGTCGCCGGGGTTCTCGACGAGCTGCATCTCGATGCCCGAGGGGTGGCGGAAATCGACCCGGTCGAGGCCGAAGCGGTTGGCCTTCCTCGCCTCTATCCCGCGCTCGTTCAGGCGGTCGATCCAGAACCCGGATGCGCCCACGGGGATTGCCTGCTGCACGATCTTGGACTGGTTCGTGCCGCGCCGGCCATAGATGCCGGGCTTGCGGAAGGGAAAGGTCGTGATGATCGTCGATTCGTCACCGTTTCTGGAGCCGTAATAGAGGTGGTAGACGGGCAGCACTCCGTCGAACAGCACGGTGCGCTTCACCGAGTAAAGACCGAGATCCTTGGTGAAGAAGTCGTAATCCTCCTGAGCGCCATCGGTGCTCATGGTCAGGTGGTGGTAGCCGCTGATTGCCGACATGGCGTTCGCCTCCCTCTCGTCTTGTCAGGTGTCTTCCCGCCCCGGCCGTGCCCGGGCGAGAATGAAACGGTGGCTCGCCTCGAAGCTCCCGTCCTTGCAGCGCGCAAAGCGGGTCACGAGCGCGGGGTGGACCGCAAAGAGCGGATCGGTCTCGATGGCCGGGTCCTCGCCGTCGAACACGTGCGTGGTCAGGGTCTGGAACCCCGGCGCGGAAATGCGGAAATGCAGGTGGGCAGGGCGGTTCGGACTGAGGCCGAGCCGCGCGAGCAGCGCGCCCACCGGGCCGTCATGCGGGATCGGATACCCGCCCGGTCGCACCGTGCGGACGACGACCCGGCCGTCCTCGCCGGCGCGATAGATGCCGCGCAGGTTCTGGTCGGGCTGAAGGTCGGGCGCCTGGTTCTCGTAGAGTCCGTCGCCGTTCGCCTGCCACACTTCGATCGCTGCCCCGGCGACGGGGTCGCCATCGAGATCGGTGACCTCGACGGTCAGGACCAGCGGGTCTCCGCGTCCATCGATCGAGATGCTCTCACCGTCGCCCTTGGCCGGCGCGTCGGTGCGGTAGAAGGGGCCGGCGGTCGTGTTGGGCGTCGCGCCGGCCGGCCGATGCGTGACCTGGGCCTCCACGAGGCTCGTGATGCCGAGCGTGTCGGCCAGAAGCACCCATTCCTGGCGCCGCGGATCGGATGCGTGGCCCACCTCGGTCAGAAAGCCGATCACCGCCCTCAGATCCTCGCGTCCGATGCCCTCTTCCTCGACAAGGCGTCCGACCACCTCGACCAGCCGGATCAGCCTTCTGGCGAGCAGGGGATCGGGGCCTCCGTTCACCCGTGCCGCGAACTGGTCGGCAAGGCGTCGCTCCGGCAAATGCGTGATCCGCGCTTCCATCGATCTCCTCCCGGCGACCACTATAGGCGGCACACAACGCTTGATTATTGTTTTGTTCGCCCGCAACATAACAATTTGTTATGAAGCTCGAAGAGAAGCACCTCGCACAGCTCGCCGCCGTGGTCGAGACGGGCAGCGTCACCGACGCCGCCGCGCGGCTCGGCCTGTCGCAGCCGGCCCTGTCGCGCACGCTCTCGGCGATGGAAAAGCGGCTGGGCGAGCCGATCTTTGAACCCGGCCGCCGGCCGCTTCGTCCGACAATCATCGGTCAGCAACTGGCCGAGCACGGCCGGATCATCCTTGAGGCATCGCGCAAGGCGTCCGAGACCGTCCAGCGCTTCCGGACCGGCTCGGTCGGCACCGTGCGCATCGCCGGCGTGCCGTTCTTCATGGATGCTTTCATCAGCCGTATGATCGGCGAGTTCCAGACGCAGCAGCCCGACATCCGGGTCGACCAGTCCTACGGAAACCTTCCCGAACTGCAGAGCGGGATTTCTTCCAACCAGCTCGATCTCGCCATCACGCCGCTCGGCATCGTCGACGCCTCGCTCGGTTTCGTCTTCACGCCGATCCTGCCGGGCCGCAACATCGTTGCCTGCCGCACCGGCCATCCGCTTTTGCAGAAGCGGCGCCTGACCACAAAGGACCTGATCGACTATCCGTGGATCGCACCGCTGCCGGGATCGCCGCTGCTTGCCGATCTGCATGCCATCTTGCTGTCGATCGGCATGTCGGAGATCAACGTGCGTTACTCGGGCGGCTCGCTCCTGTCGGTCTTCAACTATCTGGAGGAGACCGATGCCCTGACCGTCCTGCCCCACTCGGTGGTCTTCGCGCACCGCAAGGACAGGCGCATCACGGTTCTGCCGGTGGAAATCCCGCAGCCGGCGCGGACGCTCGGCATACTGCGGCTGGCGGACGGGCCGCGCCTGCCGGCCGCCGAGCGCCTGGCGCAGCACATCACCGACCGGTTCGACGATCTCAGGCAGCTGATCAAGCGGCACGAGAACTCGATCGTCTGGGGTATGAGCGGCGAGGGCGGAAGCGGCCGCTGACCGGCGGTCCGCCCCACGCAATGCCCGGCCAAATCACTCGCCGAGCGCGATGCCCTCGCGGCGCGGATCGGCCCCGCCGGACAGACCGTCCTCGCCGATCGCGATCGCCTGCAGGCCCGATGTCAGGGCGCGCGTGTTCACCTCGTAGCCGAGCGCCTGCAACGGCTCGCCCAGGTCGGTCGCGCGCGTTGCCTCCTCGAGATCGTAGGTTCCGAACCGGTTGACCAGGTGCGGCAGCGCGATCGCGGTCTGGATGTCCATGTCCCAGTCGACATGGGCGATGATCGTCTTGGCGACATAGCCGATGATGCGGCTGCCGCCGGGCGATCCGATCACGAGAACCGGCGCGCCGTCGGCCATCACGATGGTCGGAGACATGGACGAACGCGGACGCTTGCCCGGCTCGACCCGGTTGGCGATCGGCACGCCGTCACTGTGCGTGCGGAAGGAGAAGTCGGTCAGTTCGTTGTTGAGCAGGAACCCGCCCGGCGTCATCAGCCGCGAGCCGAACCCGTTCTCGATCGTCGTCGTCATCGACAGGGCGTTGCCGTCCGCATCGACGATCGAGATGTGGCTGGTGGACGGCAGTTCGAGCGACTGGTCGTCCGCCCACAGGCTCGCATGGCTCCAGCCGGGATTGCCGGGCGCGACCTCCGGCAGCGCATCGTCGCCGGACAGCAGCGTTGCGCGTTCGGACAGATAGTCCGGGTCGACGAGCCCTTCGGTCGGCATCGGCACGAAATCGCTGTCGGCCATGTACCGGCCGCGATCGGCGAACGCCAGCCGCGAGGCATCGCCGATGATGCGCCAGCTTTCGGGGCTGTCGGGGCCGAGATCGGCCAGATCGAAGGCATCCACCATGCCGAGGATCTGCCCGACCGTGAGCGCGCCGGACGATGGCGGCCCCATGCCGCAGACGTCAAGCGAACGGTAGGCCGCGCACACGGCGGGCCGTTCGATGACCCGGTAAAGGGCCAGATCCTCAAGGCTCAGCAGGCCCGGATTGCCGTCGGCCGAGCGCACCGTGTCGACGATCCCTTCGGCGATCGGTCCCTCATATAGTGCCGCCGCGCCCTGCTCGGCCATCGCCCGCAACGTGTCGGCGTAGGCCGGGTTCTGCAGCATGCTTCCCGCCGCGATCGGCTCGCCGCCGGGAAGGAAGTAGGCCGCCGTGCGGGGAAAGGCGCCGAGGCGCTCCTGATCATCGGCCACCGAGGTGGCAAGCCGCGGCGAGACCTCGAACCCCTCGTCGGCCAGCGTGATGGCCGGCTCCAGCAGGGCGCGCCAGTTCGTCCGGCCCCATCGCCTGTGAGCCTCCTCCATCAGGGCCGGCGTGCCGGGCGTTCCGACGGAAAGGCCGCCGACGACGGCGTCGAAGAACCCCAGCGGTTCGCCGTCCTCGTCCTGGAACAGGGTCGGCGTCGCCGCGAGCGGCGCGGTTTCGCGCCCGTCGAGCGTCGTCAGTTCCCCGGTTGCCGCGTCGTACCAGACCAGAAACGCTCCGCCGCCGAGCCCCGACGACTGCGGTTCCACAAGACCGAGCACCGCCTGGACGGCGACCATGGCGTCCGCGGCGCTGCCGCCGTCGCGCAGAACCGCCGCGCCGGCCTCGACCGCGAGCGGATTGGCCGCGCTGACCATCCAGTCATTCGCCGACACCGGCCGACCGGCCGCCTTTGCGTCCTGCGCCGCGCGCGCCTCGGCCGAAAGGCCGGAGATCATGCCGCCGCCGGCGGTCTCCGGCGCGACCGCGTCTGTCGACTGTTGCGCGAGCGCCGACGTCGTCAGCACCGCGATGGCGGCCATGGCCATGATTGCACGCATCATGTTTTCCTCCGGTTCGGCTGGAGCGTCCAGTGAACCAGAAAGATGCGTCCGCGTCTCGGAAAGAATTCGTCGCCGGTTGCCGGCCCCGCTCGGCTTATCGGCGCAGCTTGCCGTGCCCGGCCTCTTGCGGCGCCGGCGCGGGCACCGAGGCCGGATGGACGGCCCCGCTCTCGGCGGACCGGGCGCGCAGGGCCACGACCCGGCGCCAGAGCATGACCGAATATCCGAGCACGCCGATCGCGATCGCGAATTCGCGCACTTCGGTCAGTTCATGCCCCCAGGCCAGCGTCTCGCCGCGCATCAGGAAGATCACCTGTGACAGGACAAGCATCGCGCCCATCACCAGCGAACCCGAAACCGTGCCGGGTCCTGTCGCCCTGCGGGCGATGTCGACCGCAATGAACAGCGAAGCGACGAACCAGATGCCGAAGAAGACCCAGTTCCAGTTGAAGTACATGAAGCCCGACAGCGGCAGGAACGCGACCGCGAACAGGGGCGGGGGGACGAACAGGCTGGCGCCCCGCAGCGCGCGGGGCGGCTCGGCCGGCCAGGCGTAGGGCAGCAGCACGAAGGCGATGATCGCGGCCGAATAGTAGGCCATCTCGAACCGGTACGTGTAGAAATTGTGCAGGTTGGTCTCGTTCTGAAGGTTGCCCTCGAAGATGCCCGGCGTCGCCCAGCCGATCCAGTGCTGCCCCCAGGATGCTTCCTCCATCAGGACGATGAACGCCACGGCCGCGATGGCCATGATGATCAGCGGCGCGCCGAGGCCGAAGAGCCGCTCGGTCCGCACGTGCCGTGCCCGCCGGGCGGCGATGCAAAGAAAGACGAGGGCCGCAACGAACAGCACCTCCGTCATGATGCTGAGGAAATCGCCCTCGCGGACATGATGCTCAAGCTGGTCCGGCCAGTAGATGACCGCCAGCGCAGCCGCGTAGAGCAGCAGAAACGAGGCCGTCCACATCGCGACGAACAGCCATCCCGGCAGATCGCCCTGAACCGGCTGCTGCCCGCCGAACTGGCGCAGCGCCGCCATGAGCAGGAGCGCGGCCACGGCGCTTACGGTCAGCCGCACCAGTCCGATCGTCGTCCAGTCGGGCTCGTACTTCTCAAGTGTGCGATAGCCGGCCTGGAGCGTCAGAAGATGCGCCGCAAGCGCAAGCAGGGCGAAGCCCGCAAGACAAAGGACCTGGCGTGTCCTGCCTGACGCAATTGAAAGCACCATCCCGTTTCCCCGACGTCCTAATGCCCAAAGATCATGAACAGCAGAATTGGGCACGATGGCCAAGCTGTTCATCGTCACTCTGGTTAACGGTCAGGTTTAGGCCGGGATGGTCAAGAAATGGTCAACGCGGGCGCAGCCTTGTCGTTTTGGGCAACTGGCGGGCGCGCCCGCCAGCCGGAAGAGAAAAGAGCGCGGCCCGCAGGCCGCGCCCTCGTCAGGCGCCCGATCAGGCCAGATCGAACCGGTCGGCGTTCATCACCTTGTTCCAGGCGGCAACGAAGTCGCGCACGAACGTCTCCTGCGCGTCGTCCTGGCCATAGGCTTCGGCGAGCGCCCGCAGCTGGGAGTTCGAGCCGAACACCAGGTCGACGCGGGTTCCGGTCCACTTGACCTCGCCGGTTGCGCGATCGCGGCCCTCGAAGACGGTCTCGTCATCGTCCCTGGGAGCCCAGGCGACGCCCATGTCGAGCAGATTGACGAAGAAGTCGTTCGTCAGCTGGCCCGGCCGGTCGGTGAAGACGCCATGCGCGGTGCCGCCATGATTGGCGCCGAGCGCCCGCATGCCGCCGACCAGAACGGTCATTTCCGGCGCGGTCAGCGTCAGGAGCTGCGCCCGGTCGACTAGCAGCGCCTCGGTGGGCACAGCGTAATCGGCCTGGACGTAGTTGCGGAAGCCGTCCGCGCGCGGCTCGAGCGGTTCGAACGACTCCGCATCGGTCTGCGCTTCGGTCGCATCGGTCCGGCCCGGCGCGAACGGCACCTCGATCTTCTGGCCGGCATCGGCGGCCGCCTTTTCGATCGCCGCGGCGCCGCCGAGCACGATCAGGTCGGCGAGCGAGACCTTCTTGCCGCCCGACTGGGCGTCGTTGAAGGCCTTCTGGACGCCCTCGAGCTCGGCCAGCACGCGTGCGAGCTGGTCGGGCTGGTTGACCTCCCAGTCCTTCTGCGGCGCAAAGCGGATGCGCGCGCCATTGGCGCCGCCGCGCTTGTCCGAGCCGCGGAAGGTCGAGGCCGAAGCCCAGGCCGTGGCGACCAGTTCGGAAACCGAAAGGCCGGTGGCCAGGATCTTCGCCTTGAGATCGGCGATGTCGGCCGCGTCGATCAGTTCATGGTCGACGACCGGCACCGGATCCTGCCAGATCAGGTCTTCGTCCGGCACTTCCGGGCCCAGATAGCGGACCTTCGGACCCATGTCGCGGTGGGTCAGCTTGAACCAGGCGCGGGCGAACGCGTCGGCGAACTGGTCGGGGTTGTCGTGGAACCGCCGCGCAATCGGCTCGTAGTCAGGGTCCATGCGCAGCGCCAGGTCGGTGGTCAGCATCATCGGCTTGACCTTCTCGCCAGAGCCGTCGACCTGCGGCGCCATGTGCGCCTCGTCCACGTCCTTGGGCGTCCACTGCCACGCGCCGGCGGGGCTCTTGGTCAGCTCCCACTCATGGCCGAACAGCATCTCGAAGAAGGTCATGTCCCACTTGGTCGGCGTCGGCGTCCAGGGGCCTTCCAGACCGCTGGTGAAGGTGTGGACGCCGCGACCGGTCTCGTGCCGGCTGGTCCAGCCCAGGCCCTGCTCGATGATGTCGGCGCCTTCGGGCTCCGCGCCCACCTGCTCGGGGTCGCCGATGCCGTGGGTCTTGCCGAACGTGTGGCCGCCGGCGATCAGCGCGACGGTCTCCTCGTCGTTCATGGCCATGCGCGCGAAGGTCTCGCGAATGTCGCGCGCCGCCTTGACCGGGTCGGGCTCGCCGTTCGGCCCTTCCGGATTGACGTAGATCAGGCCCATCTGCACGGCCGCAAGCGGGTTCTCGAGCACGCGATCACCCGAATAACGCTCGTCGCCGAGCCACTCTTCCTCGGTGCCCCAGTAGACGTCGTCCTCGGGCTCCCACACATCCTCGCGGCCGCCGCCGAAACCGAACGTCTTGAAGCCCATCGATTCGAGCGCGCAATTGCCGGCCAGGATCATCAGGTCGGCCCAGGACAGCGCGTTGCCGTACTTCTTCTTGATCGGCCACAGCAGGCGACGCGCCTTGTCGAGGTTGGCGTTGTCGGGCCAGGAGTTGAGCGGGGCGAAGCGCTGGCTGCCCGAGCCGCCGCCGCCGCGGCCGTCGCCGATGCGATAGGTGCCGGCCGAATGCCAGGCCATGCGGATGAAGAACGGGCCGTAATGGCCGTAGTCCGCCGGCCACCATTCCTGGCTGTCGGTCATCAGCGCGTAGAGGTCCTTCTTGACCTCGCCCAGATCGAGCGCCTTGAACGCCTCGGCGTAGCTGTAGTCGGGCTGCATCGGGCTGGTCAGCGCCGAGTTCTGGTGCAGGATCTTCAGGTTGAGCTGGTTCGGCCACCAGTCGCGGTTCGAGCGCGCGCCATAGGCGGTGTGGATGAACGGGCACTTGCCCGTCTTGTCGTCAACGATAGCGTCCATCATTTCCTCCGGTCATTGTCCGTTTCTCGCGCGGTTCAGGCGCCCCATGTCCCGCTCATGTCCCGGTTCGTCCGGCGTTTCGCCGGGTCCGGGCTTCATCGTCGGTGGACCGATAGACCGCAACGATGACGTTTTGGCGTCATCGGAAGAGGTCGCTCCGTAGGCCGTCCTGCGGTGACGGGGGCCGCGTGCGCACCGCGTCACGCGCCGCTCCCGGATCGGCGATAGCAGAGGGCCATGATCAGGGGAATTTGATTCTTTTGATTTGCGCGATAAGACAGCCTTATGAATTCGCTGACTCTCAAGCAGCTCCGCTACTTCGAGGCGCTGGCGCGACATGGCCATTTCGGTCATGCCGCCCAAGCCTGCGCCATTTCGCAGCCGGCGCTTTCCATGCAGATCAAGGAGCTCGAGGAAGCGCTTGGCGCGATGCTGGTCGAACGCGGACCGCGGCGCCTGCGCCTGACGAGCTTCGGCGAGCAGGCCGCCGAACGGGCGCGCGAAATCCTGCGGGCCGTCGACGAACTGGGCGACCTGGCCCGTGCTTCGGGCGAGCAACTCGTCGGGCGGCTGCGGCTCGGCGTCATCCCGACCGTTGCGCCCTATCTGCTGCCGAAGATTGTCGGCGCGCTGGCCGAAGCGCATCCGGCGCTCGAGGTGCGGGTGCGCGAGACGGTCACGCCGAGGCTTATCGCCGAACTGGGCGAGGGGCGGCTCGACGCGGCGCTCGTGGCGCTGCCGGTCTCCGAGCCCTCGCTGACCGAGGTCGCTCTGTTCGCCGAGAATTTCGTGCTGGTCCGGCCCGGCGCCGATGACGGCAAGCCCGTGCCGAGCGCCGAGATGCTGCGCGAGATGCGCCTGTTGCTGCTCGAGGAGGGCCATTGCTTCCGCGATCAGGCGCTCGCCTTCTGCAAGATGCGAACCGCACCCCCGCGCGAGGTGCTCGATGCCAGTTCGCTGTCGACGCTCGTGCAGATGGTCGGCGCCGGCATCGGCGTGACCCTGATCCCGGAAATGGCGGTCCCCGTCGAGACCCGGTCGGCCTCCGTGTCGGTGGCGCGCTTTCCCGCGCCCGAACCGTCGCGGACGATCGGCATGGTTTGGCGGCGGACCAGTCCGCTCGCCGGCCAGCTCGAGCAGATCGCCGGCGAGATCGGGCGCGCGACGGGCGAGCCCCACCGCTGACGCCGTCCGGCCACGCCCTACAAGAGCCGGGCGACGACCTTGGCGCACTCGCGCAGTGCCTCGACGATCTCTTCGCGTCGCGCCGGATCGGCAAGGCGGATCGCATCGCCCGAGACGCCGAGCGCCGCCGGCTCGCCTCCGTCCGCCGGCACGGGCGTGGCGAGCGCGGCAACTCCGGCTTCGAACTGCCCTTCGACGAAGGCATAGCCGCGGCGTCGGCTTTCGGCGACGTCCTCGGCGATCGCGACACGGTCCAGCATCGTGCGTTCGGTATGCGCTTCGAGCGGCGCTTCCGCGACGAGCGTTTCCGCCGTTCCCGCATCGCATCCCGCAAGCAGCGCCCGGCCGATCGCCGTGGTCAGGAGCGGCACCTTCGAGCCGATCGTGAACCCGATGCTGACCGCTTCGGGCCGCGCGCCGGCATGGGCGACATAGACGGCCTGGTGGCCGTCGATCATGGCCATCGAGATCGCCTCGCCGATGCGGCTCGAGAATGTGCGGATCACCGGCTCGATCACCTTGCCGAACTGGCGCGCATGCAGAAAGCCGCCGGCGAGGACGAGGATGCGCGGGGTCAGCGAGAAGACGCGCCCGTCCTGCCTGACATAGCCAAGATGAACCAGCGTCAGCACGAGCCGTCGCGCCACCGCGCGGTCGAGCCCGGTCGTCTCGGCGATCCGTGGCAGTGTCAGATGGGTCTCGCCATGATCGAACGCCTTCAGCACGGCCATGCCCTTGGCGAAGGTCAGCGATATGTCGCGGTCCTCGATGGTCCTGGCGCCGGTCGGGTGCGTGTCGTCGATGCTCATCGAACGTCTCTTCGAGCCGCGCGCATCCGTCTTGACAGGCGCGGGGAAAGTGAATTTGATACGTATATAAGAACATATGTGCGATTATCGCACAAGACAAGCGCGGTCACCTTGTGACGCCGGAGGAACATTGCCGCCATGATGAGCCAGGAAAAGAACGATCTGATCACCCGCATCGGGCCGGGAACCGGCGCCGGCGCGGTGTTGCGCCGCTACTGGCAGCCAGCCGCGCTCGCCGAGGAACTTGTCGGCGCCCGGCCGGTCGTGCCGGTGCGGCTTCTTGGCGAGGATCTGGTCCTGTTTCGCGACAATGAGGGCGAGCTTGGCCTTATCGGCCGCCACTGCCCGCACCGCGGCGCCGACATGGCCTTCGGCCGCTGCGAGGACAATGGCCTGCGCTGCCCGTTCCACGGCTGGCACTTCGACCGCACCGGCCAGTGCGTCGAACAGCCCGGCGAGCCCGAAGGCAGCCGCATGCACGAGAAGATCAAGGCCAAATCCTGTCCCGTGGTCGAAAGGAACGGCATCATCTTCGCCTACATGGGGCCGGGCGACCCGCCGCCGTTCCCCGCGCTCGACTGTTTCATCGCGCCCGACAGCCATGTTTTCGCCTTCAAGGGCCGCTGGGACTGCAACTGGCTGCAGGCGATGGAGGTCGGCATCGATCCGGTCCACGCCTCGTTCCTGCACCGTTTCCTGCAGGACGAGGACCCCGACGAAGGGTATGGCAAGCAGTTCCGCGACCGCGCCGCCGACACCGACATCCCGATGACGCGCCTGCTGCGCGAATATCCGCGCCCCGACATCAAGGTCGAGGAGACCGACTACGGCCTCAGGATCATCGCCCTGCGCCACATGGACGATGGTCGCACCCATGTGCGCGTCACCAACCAGCTCTTCCCCGAGGCGATCGTCATTCCGATCTCCAACGAGATGACGATCACCCAGTGGCATGTGCCCGTCGATGACGAGAGCTGCTACTGGTATTCGATGTTCACCAGCTTCGGCGAGCCGGTCAACAAGACGGTGATGCGCGAACAGCGGCTGAAGGAGCATCGCCTGCCGGACTATGTGCCGCTCAAGAACAAGCACAACAATTACGGCTACGACCCCGACGAGCAGGAGAAGCTGACCTATACGGGCATGGGCTTGGACATCAATGTCCACGACCAGTGGGCCGTCGAATCCATGGGCACCATCCAGGACCGCACCCAGGAGCATCTGGGCCGCACCGATGTGGCCATCACCCGCTACCGGCGCATGCTGGTCAACGCCATCAAGGCGGTCGAGGAGGGCGACGGCACGGCGCTGCCCATGGCCCCTGGCACGATCGATCCGGCAACGGTGCGCGGCCCCCTGTCGATCGACGCCATCGGCGACACCGACACTTGGAACGAGGTCTGGGTCGAGGCAGACGGCAGGCGGCGCGCCAATTGCCAGTGGCCGGCCGCGCTCTGATCGGCTCTACTGCGGCAGTGGCAATGTGCAGGGCGGCCCGCCCGGGTCGCCAGTCTTCGGGGGATGTGCGCGATGGGCGCTGACAGGACGGCCGACCTGCGGTCGGACAAGAGCCTTCTGACCGACGCGCAGATCGCGATCGCGCACGACGTGCTCGACCGCGTGGCGAGCGACGGCATCGAGACCGTGCGGCTCGCCTTTGCCGACCAGCACGGCGTGCTGCGCGGCAAGACCATCGTCGCCGGTGCGCTGGCCTCGGCCTTCCGCAACGGCATGACGATGACCTCGACGCTGCTGCTCAAGGACACCGCGCACCGCACCGTCTTCCCGGTCTGGGAGGACGATATCGGCTTCGGCGCGGGCACGCTGACCGGGGCGGGGGACGTGCTGATCGTGCCCGATCCGTCCACCTATCGGCGCCTTCCCTGGGCGCCCAATTCGGCGTGGCTGCTATGCGACGTGCGCTACCGGGACGGCTCGCCCATGCCGTTCTGCGTGCGGTCGCTCCTGAAGAAGGCGGTCGACGATCTCGCCGCCGACGCCATGGCCCTGGTCTGCGGGCTCGAGTTCGAGTTCTACGTCTTCAATGTCGAGAACGCCCATCTTGCCCATGCCGACGCCGGCATGCCGGCCACGCCGCCTCAGACCAGCCTGATCGCGCATGGCTATCAATATCTGACCGAGGCGCGCTACGACGCGCTCGAACCGGTGATGGAGGAACTGCGCGTGGCCTGCGCCGAGGTCGGCCTGCCGGTGCGCTCGATGGAAGCCGAGTTCGGCCCCAGCCAGTGCGAATTCACCTTCGAACCGGCCGATCCCCTGAAGAGCGCCGACGACACCGTGCTGTTCCGCTCGCTCGTCAAGCAGGTCTGCGCCCGCAAGGGGTTGCACGCCACATTCATGTGCAGGCCCAAGCTCGATGGCATCATGGCGAGCGGCTGGCACATGCACCAGTCGGTGGTCGATGCGCGGGACGGCACCAA
Organism: Roseitalea porphyridii; assembly: GCF_004331955.1. Lineage (NCBI taxonomy): Bacteria > Pseudomonadati > Pseudomonadota > Alphaproteobacteria > Hyphomicrobiales > Ahrensiaceae > Roseitalea > Roseitalea porphyridii. The sequence goes on from NZ_CP036532.1 coordinate 1,256,240, forward strand.
TCTGATGATCCCCGCCGCGCCGGGCACATTGTCGAAGACCGCCGATGGCTGGATCGCGGGCCTGCTCGAACACGCCGCCGAGAGCTGCGTTCTGACCACCCCCACGGTCAACGGCTACAAGCGCTACCAGCCCTTCCAGCTCGCCCCCGACCGCATCCAGTGGGGCCGCGACAACAAGGGCGCGATGATCCGCGGTCTGATGGAGCCGGGCGATCCTGCCTCGCGCATCGAGAACCGCGTCGCCGAGCCGACGGCCAACCCCTACCTGTTATTCGCCTCGCAGATCCTGTGCGGCCATGACGGGGTGCGCCGTGGCCTCGTTGCGCCAGCGCCGGTCGAGAACCCCTATTCGAGCGATGCGGTCAGCCTGCCAAGTAGCCTGATCGCCGCGCTCGAACGGTTCGATGCGAGCGACTTCTACCAAAAGGCGCTCGGCGAGGATTTCGTGCGCTATCTTTCGCACATCAAGCACGCCGAATGGGACCGCTACCTGATGACGGTCTCCGAGTGGGAGCAGCGCGAATATTTCTCGCTGTTCTGAGCGCCTCAGGCGGCTGATTCCTGCCTGCCCGCGCCGACGCGCGACCGGTGCGGGCCGTAAAGGCAGGCAAGGCCCAGGATGATGCCCGAGACGGCGGCGATCATGCCGGCCGCGCTGACCGCGTTCTGTCCGCCGAACCACAGCGGCCCGTAGCCGGCGAACACATAGCCCAGCACCGCCGAGACGATCGCGAAGGCGACGCTCCAGAAGACCTGCCGTTCGAGCGAGTTGGTCATCAGCCGCGCCGCCGCCGGCGGGCAGATGAACATGGCGATGACGATGATCGAGCCGACCGCGTCGAATGCCGCGACGGCGGCGATAGCGGCGGTGACGACAAGGCCGAAGCCGATGGCGCCGACCGGCAGGCCGAGCGCCTGCGCGAAACCCTCATCGAAGGTGGAGATCTTCAGCGGCCGCCAAAAGATGACGGTCAGCGCGATGACCAGAAGGCAGACGACGAAGATGCGGGCCAGTTCGTCGGGCAGGGCGGCAAGCGCGGCCGGATCGAAAAGCGAATGCCAGCCCTCGGCCCGGAACCAGATCAGGCTTTCCAGATTGCCCATCAGCGCATGCTCGACATCAAGGTGCACGTTGGACGTGTCGGACTGGTCGAGCAGCAGCACGCCCGCGGCAAACAGCGTCGTGAAGGTCACGCCCATCGCCGCGCCGGGCTCGATTCGTCCCAGCCGCTTGATCGCCTCGATCATGATCACCGCGACGATCGCCGCGCCGGCCGCGCCCAGCAGCATCGGAATGGCGGCGACCGTGCCCGTGATCAGGAAAGCCACGACAATGCCCGGCAGCACGACATGGCTGATCGCATCGCCGATCAGCGCCTGTCGGCGCAGCACCAGGAAATTGCCCGGCAGGGCGCAGGCGATCGCCGCGAACACGCCGATCAGGATCGGCGTCAGCGAGAACTGGACGAACTCGGCGCCCATCACGCGGCTCCCTGCGGCTGGACGGGGGAAGGCCCACCGATCCGCGTGTCGAACTCGGCGATCTCGTCGGGCGTGAACACCTGCTCGATCGGCGTCAGCCCGTCATAGCGACCGGTCAGGCCGGCATCGAGGTGGATCTGCCGGGCGACGTCCCAGCGCCGTTCGTCGCGCGCGATCTTGGCGGCCTGCGCCCGGCCCGCGTCGGTCGGCACGCCGTCCTTGCGGATCAACCCCTCGGCGCGCAGCACGCGCAGCGTGAACGGCTCGTGGATCGGTTCGGCCCGCGCCATGGCCAACAGGCCCTGCCGGCGATGGACGCGCCACTGGAAGCGTCGATGGTTGATGACCGCCGCCGCCACGCCGCGCACCGGCGCGAACAGCAGCGAAAACACAAAAAGCGTCGCCGCGACCAGCACGATGATCGAGCCGGTCGGCAGCGCCGGGGCCGAGGCCGAGATCGCCGCGCCGACATAGCCGGACACGCCGCCGAACAGGCCGGCCGACCAGAACACGCGCCCGCTGCGCTCGGTCCAGAAGCGTGCGGTGACCGGCGGAATGATCAAAAGCGCGATGATCAGGATCAGCCCGACCAGCTTGAGCCCGATCACCGTGACCGCCATCACAAGGCCCATCATGGCGATGTCGATGCGGTTGACGTTGGTGCCCGAGGCCGCGGCATATTCGGGATCGAAGGCAACCAGCGTCATCGGCCGCCGCAGAAGCCATGTGGCGAGCACGGCGAGCGACCCGCCGATGGCGATGATCAGCGCATCGTTGAACAGCATGCCCGCCGTCGAACCCAGAAGAAAGCTCTCGAGCCCGGCCTGCCGGCCCGAACTCATCGTCTGGATGATGGTCAGGATCACGATGCCGAGCCCGAAGAAGACCGACAGCACCGCGCCGATCGCCGCGTCTTCGGACAGCCGCGTCGCCCGCGTCATCCATTGCACCAGCCAAAGGCCAATGAACGCCGAGATCGCCGATCCGGCGAGCAGGCCGAGCAGATTGCGGCCATCACCGCCAAGCAGGACCATGACGATGAAAGCAAGGCCGATGCCGGGCAGGGTGGCGTGGGCAAGCGCGTCGGAGACCAGCGCCCGCTTGCGCAGGAACAGGAAGGTGCCCACCGCGCCGCCGGCAAAGCCGAGCAGGCCCGCGCCGATGGCCACCAGCGCGGCATTGTAACCGGCCTGCAGGAGCAGTGCGTCGACGAAAGGGTTCATGAAGCCTGATTTGCGACCTGCAACTGGTCGACCTGCGCCGTCGCCAGCCGGCCGCCATAGGTCGCCTGCAGATTCTCGGACGTGAACGCCTCCGCGACGGAGCCCTCGGCGATCTTGCGCACATTGATGAGGAACACATGGTCGAAATAGTCGCGCACGGTCGCAAGGTCGTGATGAACGCACACGACCGCCTTCGACTGCGCCTTGAGCGCCTTCAGAACGTCGATGATGGCCTTTTCGGTCGCCGCATCGACGCCGGCGAACGGCTCGTCGAGCAGGTAAAGATCGGCGTCCTGGGCGAGCGCGCGGGCGAGGAACACGCGCTGCTGCTGGCCGCCCGAAAGCTGGCCGATCTGCCGGTTGGCAAAATCGGCCATGCCGACCCGGTCGAGACAGGCGCGCGCGGTCTCGGTATGAGCGGCCCGCAGCCGCCCGAGCAGGCCGAGGCGGCGATAAAGGCCCATCAGCACCACGTCGATCACCGTGGTCGGGAAATCCCAGTCGACGCTGGCGCGCTGCGGCACATAGGCGATCCGGTCGCGCGCCTTTTCGATCGGCTGGCCGAACACGGCGATCTCGCCCGAAAGGCGCGGAATGACGCCGAGCGCTGCCTTCAGCAGCGTCGACTTGCCGGCGCCGTTCGGCCCGATGATCGCCGTCATCGCCTCGGCCTCAAAGGTCGCGTCGACCGAAAAGACCGCCGGCTTTTCGCCATAGGAGACCGTCAGCCCCGAAATGGCGAGCGGGATGTCGCCGTGTGCCGGCGCCGGGCCGTGCAGTCGGCCTTGGTCGGCCGCGAGCGATAGGGCGGGCTGAGCCATCATGGGTTCCTCAGTTCAGAAGGTCCGCCATGCCCTTTTCGGGCGCATCGCCCCCGAGCGCGCGGGCGATGACGGTCGCGTTGTGGTCGATCATGCCAAGATAAGTGCCCTCATAGGTGCCCGGTTCCCCCATCGCGTCCGAATAGAGTTCGCCGCCGATCACCACCTCGTGGCCTTCGGCCGCAGCGCCCTCGATCAGCGCGCGGATGTTGCGATCGGACACCGAGGTCTCGACGAAGACCGCGCCGATGTCGCGTTCGACCAGCATGTCGACCAGTTCGGCGATGCGCCGAAGGCCAGCCTCGCTTTCGGTGGAAATGCCCTGGATGCCGACGACCTCGAAACCGTAGGCCGAACCGAAATAGTTGAACGCATCGTGCGCGGTCACCAGCATGCGGCTTTCGGCCGGCACCGACGAGAGAACCTCGGTCGTATAATTGGCAAGCGCGCTCAGCTCTTCCAGATGCGCCTCGGCATTGGCCCGAAGCGCCTCTTCCTGTTCCGGCAGCGCCTCGATCAGCGCGTCGCGCACATTGAGCACCACGCGCGACCACAGGTTCGGGTTCATCCACACATGCGGATCGTAGCGGCCTTCATAATCGTCATGGCCGATCAGCAGGTTGCGCGGCATGTCCTCGGCGACCGCGACCACGGCATTGTCCCGGGCCAGTTCGAGCAGGAACTGTTCCATCTGCGCCTCGAGATAGAGCCCGTGCCACAGCACCAGATCGGCATTGGCCATGGCGACGATGTCGGTGCGGGTCTGGCGGTAGGCGTGCGGGTCGACACCCGGTCCCATCAGTTCGCGCACATCGACCAGATCGCCGCCCACTTCGCGGGCCGCATCGGCGATCATGCCGGTTGTGGTGACGACGTCGATCTTCTCGGCGGCCATGGAAAGACTGGCCTGGGCGGCAAGGGTAACGGCGGCTGCGGCACCGATAACGAACCGTCGGGTCAGCATGGGTCGGGGTATCTCCATCGGGTTGGCTTGCATCATCGCCTCTATTGCTAGTGCAACCGGTTTGCAAAATCAATGCATGTGAGAACGATTTGCAAGAAGAAATTGCGGTTCGATGCTGTCAGGCGTCGCCGGAGGGCCGCCTTCAGGCCGGCCTAAGCGACCCGGTAGGGTGTTTCGAACCAGTGTTCTTCCAGATTGGCGCCTTCGCCGATCCGGTCGATGACGGCGAACAGACCCGGTTCTGACAGTGGCGTCAGCACGCCATGCCATGTGCCGCGCCGGTAGTTGACACCTTGCCCCGGCGCGGTGCGGAAGGCGAGGGGGCGGCCGGGCATCCCTTGTTCGTCGGGCGCGACGATCACCAGGAACGGGTTCTGCGTCATCGGGATGAACGCCTGCGATCCGAGCGGATGGCGCTCGACCATGGTGAGCGACAGCGGCAGGGTGCGCGGCTCGGCCTGGAACAGGCTGATGCCCGCGCGCCCGTCGACGTACTCGAGCCTCGCGCGGTCGTGATAGCGGCCGCAAAGGCCCTGATTGATCAGCCTGTCGGGGGCGCCCGCCGCTTCGAGCACGTCGCCGAACGGCGCGAACGCTTCGGCGGTAAGCGGTTCGATGGCGATCGTTTCGGTCATGGCGGCGGGCTCGGCAAAGGGCGGGGCGAAGGACGCACTAAGCCGTTGCGCGTCCGCCCGGTCAATCCCCGGCCTTGTCGACCAGCGCGATGCGCGTGCCCCACGGGTCTTCGAGGACCATTCGGCCCTCGGCGGTCTCGTAGTCGGCGGCAGTCCCGACGACGCGATCACGCACGTGAGGCGCCACGACGAGGGTGACCTCGGCAAGACCGGCGTGGCCCAGGAGGCGGTGCCCGGCGCTGCCGCTGCGCCAGTGATTGGCGGCAAGCTGGTGGTGATAGCCGTCCGCCCCGAAGAAGGACGCACCCGGATAGCGCGCCATCACCTCGAGGCCGAGCGTGCCTGCGTAGAAGCTTTCGGCCGCGCGCGCATCGCCGACCTGCAGGTGCACGTGGCCGATGAAACCGTCTTCGGGAAAGCCCGCCCAAGGCCGGTCGGCATGGGCGGCAAGAGCCTGCAGATCGAGCGGATCGGTCGCCATGGCGATGGCGCCGTCGTCGTCATGCCAGGCATTGGTCGGGCGGTCGGCATAGATCTCGATGCCGTTGCCCTCAGGGTCCGACAGATAGAGCGCCTCGCTGACCTTGTGGTCGGAGGCACCCTCGAGGCGCACACCGCTCTCGGCGGCATGAACCAGCCAGCGCGCAAGGTGCGCCCGGGAGGGCAGCAGGAACGCGGTATGAAAAAGGCCCGCCGCCGACGGATCGCGCGGTTTCAGCGCGCCGTCGCCCACGAGCGTCAACAGCGGCGTGTTGCCGGCGCCCAGCACCGTCTGTCCCGTCGTCGAGGAAAGGACGTTCAGGCCGAGCGCGGACGCGTAGAACTCAGCGACGCGGCCCATGTCGCGCACCATAAGGGTGACATCGCCGATGCGGACCGAGGCCCGGCTCCAGTCGAAGGCTTCTTCGTCAGTGATCGTTGCCGTCCGGGACATTACAGGCGCGCTCCGCTGCGTTGCGATAGCCCAATCTAGGCATGAAGTCGCCAACGCGCATCAGCGCGTCCAAGGACGCACCGTTCACAATCGGCGCCTCAGCCGTCGGCCTCGTCCATGCGGCGCTTGATGCGTTGCGCCCAGTCGCGTCCCGGATCGCCGCCCCACAGAAGCCAGGCGACATAGCCCGCCGACGGGTCGGCGTCGTCGCCGAAGTTCTTCGCCTTCTTGTCGACGGCATGGCGCGCGAAATAGGCGTCCATGCGCCGCACGGTCTGTGGCGAGACCGGCTGGCGGTTCTTCAGGTCGCGCGCCCGGGCAAGGCCCACCGGCGTTCCGCCGCGCCCGTGTTCACGGCGCAGCCTGAGCCCCTTTTCGGCCTGGGCGGCAACGGCGTCGGGCGGGCGGAAGTCGATATCGGCATATTTCTTCGGAACAGCCATCAGGCCGCCCTCAGTTCGCTTCCACTCTTGAGAACGCGGTCGCCATCATCCTGCTCGATCAGATAGGCCGGCTCGTCGTCGCTGGCGTTGCGCTTGATCGTGCTGCCCTTGATGGTCTTTTCGACATCGTCGGTGTGCCGCTCGACGATCCGGCCGGCGCCCGTCCCGGGGCCCCAGTTCCATTCCACCGTATCGCCGACCTTGAACTGCTTGCTCATGCAGCCTCCTTTAAGCGCCCGAAAGGCGCGTTCGAGGAGCTAACGCATTGAAGCGGCTTGAGTTCAGGGCAAAGGTCGGCCCGGATTCATTCGCCGTACGGCACCCAGATGTTCTTGACCTGCGTCGCCCGATGCAGGAATTGCCGGCCGAAGCCGTCCTGTCCGGTCCAGTCGCGCGCCGCGCCGTTCTCGCACCAGGTCTGCTTGAGATTGCCGGCCGAACGTTCCTCGGCCGTGGCGATGCCGGCGTTGGAACCGAAATACCAAAGTCCATCGACACCGTCATGGTCGGCGAGCGTCTTCACCAGTTCGTCCCGCTCGCCGGTGACGATGTTGACGACGCCGCCCGGCACGTCGGACGTGTCGAACACTTGGTACAGATCGGTCGCCGCCAGCGGGTGGGTCTGCGACGGGATCGCCACCACGCGGTTGCCCATGGCGATGGCCGGCAGCACGAGGGAAACGAAGCCGAGCAGCGGGAACGCGGTCGGGCAGGCGATGCCCATCACGCCAAGCGGCTCGTGCATGGCGAGCGTGACGTGGGCACTCTTGGTCTGATGCACCGCGCCGTCGAACTTGTCGGCCTGGGCGGCATACCAGAAGCAGCGTTGAATCGCCGTCTCGACTTCCCGATTCGCTTTCGACGCCGATTGGCCGAAACCCTTGAGACGGCTGGCGAATTCTTCGGCGCGCGCGGCGAGGTTCTCGGCCACATAGTAGAGCACCTGCGCCCGGTTGTGGCCCGTCGCCGCGCCCCAGCCCGTCGCCTTGTGCGCCGCCTCGACCGCATCGCGGATGTCCTTGCGGTTGCCATGACCGGCAAGCCCGAGCGCTTCGCCCTTGGTGTTCGTGACCGGATAGGAATAGCCGCCATCGGGCCGCTTCTGCTTGCCGCCGACATAGAGTTTCGCGGTGCGGTCGATGCCGACGACGGCACCGCCGAGCCCCGGCGCAGGCGGGATGGGAGCGGGCGCGTCGTCCGCCTTGGGCGGCTTCGGGGCGGGCATTGCGAGATAGGCATGCATGCCTTCGCGGCCCCCCTCGCGTCCGAAGCCGCTTTCCCGGTAGCCGCCGAAACCGGCGCCCGCATCGAACACGTTGGTGCAGTTGATCCAGACCACGCCCGCCTTGATCTCGGCGGCGACGCCAAGGCACAGATTGACGTTCTCCGACCAGATCGAGGCGGCAAGCCCGTAGCGCGTGTTGTTGGCAAGCGCGATGGCGTCGGTTGGCGTGCGGAACGTGGTCAGCGTCGCCACGGGCCCGAAGATCTCCTCGGTCGCGAGCGTCGACGCCGGTTCGACGCCGGTCGCCAGCGTCGGCGGGTAGAAGCACCCCTCGGGCGCCGTGCCCTGGTGGAGTTGAGCGCCTTCGCTGACGCCCTTGTCCATCAGTTCGCGGATGCGGGCGAGTTGCACCGGATGGACGATGGCGCCGACATCGGTCGATTTGTCGAGCGGATCGCCGACGCGCAGATGTTTCATGCGCTCGCGCAGCAGCGCGCCGAACCGGTCGGCCACCGCCTCGGCGACCAGGATGCGCGCGCCCGCGCAGCACACCTGGCCCTGGTTGAACCAGATCGCGTCGACCACGCCCTCGACGGCCGCGTCGAGGTCCGCGTCGGCGAAGACGATGAACGGGCTCTTGCCGCCAAGCTCCAGCGTCAGTTTCTTGCCCGTGCCGGCCGATGCGCGGCGGATCAGCCGGCCGACCTCGGTCGAACCGGTGAAGGCGAGCTTGTCGATGTCCGGATGATTGACGATCGCTTCGCCCGTCGCGCCGTCGCCGGTGACGATGTTGACGACGCCCCTGGGCAGGCCGATCTCGTCGCAGATTTTCGCGAAGGCGAGGGCGGTGAGCGGGGTGTACTCGGCCGGTTTGAGCACCACCGTGTTGCCGGCGGCAAGCGCGGGCGCGATCTTCCAGGCGAGCATCAGAAGCGGGAAGTTCCACGGGATGATCTGGCCGCACACGCCGACCGGTCTCGCATCGGGAAACTCGGTCTCGACCAGCTCGGCCCAGCCGGCATGGTGATAGAAGTGTCGGGCCACGAGCGGCACGTCGATGTCGCGCGCCTCGCGGATCGGCTTGCCATTGTCGATCGATTCGAGCACCGCCAGAAACCGCGCATGCTGCTGGATGCGCCGGGCGATCGCATAGAGCCAGCGCGCCCGCTCATGGCCCGACAGCGCCGCCCATTTGCCGTGCGCGGACCGTGCCGCCTTGACCGCCGCGTCGACGTCGTCTGCCGTACCCTGCGTGACATGGGCGATGGTCTCGCCGGTCGCCGGGCTGATGACTTCGAATGTCTTGCCCGGCTTGGTAAAGACCCCGCCGATGAAGTGGCCGAAGCCGACTTTGTTCTCGGCAAGCCAGGTCTTGACGATGTCGTCGCTTTCCGGCGCCGGGCCGTAATCCATGGTCTCGATCAGTTCGGCGATGGAGTTCATGGGCGTTGATCCTTACGCGATTGCGTGGCGGTGGGAGGCGGCATAGCGGCCGGTGACATGGTGTTCGAGCTGCCGCTCGATATCGGCGAGCATGGACGACGCGCCAAGCCGGAACAGGTCGGGCCTGAGCCAGTCATTGCCCAGCTCTTCCTTCATCAGGATCTGCCAGGCGAGCGCGTCTTTCGCCGTCTTCATGCCGCCGGCGGGCTTGAAGCCGACGCGGTGCCCGGTCACCATCTCATAGTCGCGGATCGCGCGCACCATGACGAGCGAGACGGGCAGGGTGGCGTTGACGCCTTCCTTGCCGGTCGAGGTCTTGATGAAGTCGGCGCCAGCCTGCATGGCGACCATCGAAGCGCAATAGACATTGCGCAGGGTCTCCAGTTCGCCGGTGGCGAGGATCGCCTTCAGATGCGCATGGCCGCACGCTTCGCGCATCTGCCGCACCTCGTCGTGAAGGGCGGTCCAGTCCCGCCTGAGCACATGTTCGCGCGTGATGACGATGTCGATCTCGTCCGCGCCCGCCTCGACCGCATAGCGGATCTCGGCGAGCCGGATCGCCAGCGGCGTCAGCCCGGCCGGAAAGCCCGTGGCGACCGAGGCGACGGGAATGGACGTCCCCTCGAGCGCGGCGACCGCATGCGGCACCATCGTCGGATAGACGCAGACCGCGCCCGTGTGCAGCTCCATCTCTGCGATCCCGAGCCCCTCCACGATGTGCGCGGCGAGCGGCTGGCGCGCCTTGGCGCAAAGCCGGTGCACGCGCCCTTCCGTGTCGTCGCCGGCAAGCGTCGTCAGGTCGATGCAGCGGATCGCATTGACCAGCCAGGCCGCCTGGTTGGCCTTCTTGACCGATCGGCGCGCGGTGAGCGTGCCGGCACGGCGCTCCGCTGCGGCCCTGTTCACCGGGTGGCCCTCGAACATCGCCGGGTCCAGCGCGATGCCGGGATTGCGCGCGTGATTGTGGCGCGCGGGCGGCGCGTTGGCGATCTGTGGCGCGGAAGCGCTCATGGCGTTCTCCATGGAAAACGGTCAGGCGGGCATTGACCATGGATCGACAGCCGACCGCAAGCAAGTCGTGAGCCCGCGCCCGCCCAATGGCCAATTGCGCGAGGCGACGCTGCGTGCTGTTCTTCGGTGATGATCTCGCTCGATGACATTGTCGGGATGTGCGATCTGACCGAGGCCGAAATCCTCGCCATCGCCGAGCACGAGCACATGCCCGAAGGCGTCGCCGCCGCCTATGGCGAGTACCTCGCCGATCAGGCGCACGGCTTCGAGCGGATCGGCGCGATGATCATCGATGATGTGCGAGAGGCGCAGGCGCGGGGCGACCGAGCCCATGTGCTCGCGCTCCTGCACGTGCTGCACCATTTCATCCGCAACCATCCCGAGGCGGCCCCGGACGTTCATCCTTGGAGCGCGATGCGCTGACCTCGGCCGTCACGGCTCTTTCGACAAGGGCTGGCGTCCCGAAAAGAAAAGACCCGGCGGTTTCCCGCCGGGTCCGAAGTTCAGCCGTAGGTCGACCGATTAGTACGAGCGCTGGAAGCGCAGCGTACCGCCGAAGATGTCCTGACCGGCGTTGTTGTTGTAGTAAACAACTTCCGGACGAACGATCAGGCCGTCGACGGGCTCGTAGTTGACGTTGGCGGCAATCGCCCACTCGTCGCCGATGCCGTTGCCTTCGGCCCACTGGACCTGGCCGTTCAGAGCGACCTGGTCGTTGACGGCGAAGGAGGCGCCACCGATGACCGAGAAGGTTTCTGCGGTTGCGGCACCGTTCGCCCACGTGGTGTAGGCCGAGGTGTTTTCACCGTACATCAGCATGACGAACGCGGAGAACGGATCGAACGAGACGTCGCCGCGGATTTTACCGGCCCAGCCACCCTGGCCAGCGCCGTTGCGGGTGTCATAGCCGAACACGCCGCGGACCTGGAAGGCGCCCGAGTCGTAACCTGCGCCGGCCACGATGTGCGGCACGTAGTCGTCGATGCCCCAACCCGAAACGGTGATCACCGGATCGAGATCGCCATCGCCATTGGTGTCGACCCAAGTCGTCGAGGACGAGTTGGAACCCTGCTCGAGCGACAGACCGGCCGAGAAGCCACCGTTGGAGAAGGTGTAGCTCATCAGGTTGGTGTCGAACGGACCGTAGCCACCAGCGGTCGTGTCGTTGATGACCGAACCGGCATAGCCGGTGAAGGTGGTGAAGTACGATTCGTCCTTACCGATGCGCAGACCGGCCAGATCGATGTAGGCGAAGTTGATCGAGAACTCACCAGCGTTCGTGTAGCCGCTCGTCGAGTCGAAGACCTGCGGGTTGGCATTGGTTGCCGTGTCGGCACCGCCGTTGGTGTCGTACTGCCAGCGGGTCTCGATGTAGGTGCGAAGCGGGCCGAGCTCGGTGTCCGCCCAGGTCGAAACACGGAACGATGCGCGTGCGCGCTTGTTCCAGGTTTCGTCGCCAGCCGGCGCACCCGGGATCGCCCGAACGCCATTCAACTCACCGAAGCCGATGTCGTAACGGATGTAGCCGTGGATGCGAAGGCAGGTTTCGGTGCCCGGGATGTAGAAGAAGCCGCTGCCGGCTGCTTCGCAGACGCGGACATATTCGACCACTTCGGGTTCCGGAATGAAGACATCGGCTGCGTTGGCAGTCGTAACCGCCATCGTCGCCGCTGCCGAGCCGAGCAGAAGGCTCTTGATTTTCATAATTGACCTCCAGTCAAAGTTCGAAACGGGTCTGGGGTTTCTACAGGACTGCCTGTCCCATCCCCTACGCAGAAACAGGCAGACCCGCCCGTTTCCTGTCCTGTTCATGACCCAAGCCCCGGGACCGCGCAACACGCAATTGGCTCGATGCGGCCCGCTGCGGCGCGATAGGAATTCGATGTTGCACAAATGACACGATTTGGGTGAGGAACCGTTCATGGAGTTTAACAGCCGTTAACAATCGTCCAGCGATCCGGGCGTCCGTGCCGCGAAAAAGGGCGGCAAACGGCCTGTTTTCGGGCCCTGCAGACGATTCTCGCCATATCCTGCCGATTCGTCGCCGTGACAAGCGGACCGGCATCGCCGGGAGGCTCCGCCTATCGCAGGCGGCCGACGAACGCCTCGATCGCGGCAAGGGGCTGCGGCGTGTGCAGCATTGGGGCGTGGCCCTGGCCGGCAATGTCGACCCGTGTCAGAGCGGGGTGGATGGCGGCCATGCGCCCGGTTGTCTCCTCGGACAGCAGGGTCGAGTTCTCTCCGCGCAGGAGCAGGGTCGGCACCGACCGCAGCCCGGCGAACTGCGGCCAGACGGTGGGCAGGCGGTCGCCGGGGTCGATCGCCGTCAGCGTCCGGACCAGCGCCGGATCATGATCGGGGCGAATCGCGCCATCGATCTCGCGGAAGCGGGCATGGGCCTCGAACCTCCAGTCGTCCTCGGTCAGGCTGGTAAACGCCCTGGCCATGACCACCTTTTGCGTTTCGACCGCCTCTGCCCAGCCGTGCGGTTGCGGTAATTGCTTGAGGTACAGGCGAATCTGGATGAGGCCCGCGCCCTCGATGGCCGGGCCGATATCGTTGAGTATGGCCGCGCCGATGGCTCCGGGCCGCATGGCGGTCAGCAGCATCGTGACAAGGCCGCCGCGCGAGGTGCCCACGAAGACCGCGCGGTCGATGTCGAGCGCGGCGAGCACCGAAAGCACGTCTTCCGCCTCGGTCATCACATTGTAATTGCGCCAGTTGGCATCGTAGCCGGAAAGGCCGCGCCCGCGGAAATCCATCGCATAGACCCGGCGCGGCGCCTTGGGATGATTGGCGAAATGGGCGGCTAGGCCCAGGAAATCGCGACTGTTGCGGCTCAGCCCCGGCAGGCAAATGAGGGGCATCCGGTTGCCGTGCCGCGGCCCGAAGGCCCGCACATGCAGGCGCAGCCCGTCGCGTGCCGAGACGAAGATGCTTTCGCCATTGTCGAAGTCGGCTGGCATTGAAGCGGAAGACACGGGTATCGGGCACCGGTTCGGAGAGCAAGGGTTCTCTTAGCGCACTCGCCCCCATTCTTTCCAGCCATCCTGTGAAGGGACAACCCCCGCGCCGCCGCGAGCCATCTGCGGTTGTCGCCGATTGTCGGTTGACTGGAGGTCAATTATGAAAATCAGGAGCCTTCTGCTCGGCTCGGCGGCGGCGATGACAGCGGTTACGACCGCCAACGCGGCCGATGTCTTCATTCCGGAACCCGAAGTGGTCGAATATGTCCGCGTCTGCGACGCGGCCGGTGAGGGCTACTTCTACATCCCTGGTAGTGAGACGTGCCTCAAGATCGGCGGCTACGTCCGTTACCAGATCGATGTTGAAACGCGCTATGCGGGCGGCGTCGCAGTGGCGGGAGCATTCCCTCCCGGCGTTGCCGTCTTCCAGAACGGCGCTGCCCGAACGGGATGGACCAAGAATACGCGCGGTCAGCTTACGTTCGAAACCTGGACGGATAGCGATCTGGGGGCGCTGACCAGCTACATTGCCCTGCAGGGGAATTCCAACCCTGGCGTCACGCGCACAGTAGCGCTGGACGCTGCATGGCTCGATCTGGCGGGCCTGCGAATGGGTGTCAACGACAATGCCTTCGACGGCGGAATTGTCGGGGAATCCGACAGTCTGGGCGGTGCGAAAGTTAACTTCATATCGTACACGTTCACTAATGGCCCGTTCTCGGCCACTCTCTCGTTGGACGACGACAACGCTGCGGACTCAATCGTTGCGCCCGGGTTGCCCGACTTCGTGCCTCACGTTTCCGCCAATGCGATGTACGACTTCGGTTTGGGTGAAGCCGCACTTTTCGCCGCTTATGACAACCTGACTGATGAATGGGCGGTCAAAGGACGTGTTGGAGTAGATGTCGGAGAAGCCGGTCGTTTGGAGGTCGCTGCTTACTACACGTCCGGTGCCACTTACGTCTTGAGCGGCACTTCGACCTTCGGCGTGAAGGAGGGCATTGTCGCTCCGCCGCTTGCGGCATCGGCGTATGCGACCGGTGTGCCGCTCTGGTCCGAATGGTCAGTCCAGGCAGGGTACCAGCATCAAGTCACTGATGCCCTCGCTTTGACCGGCAATGTTGGCTACTGGGATAACCTGGGGCATGCCGACAACTTCATCGTCGGGCCGAACAACAACTATGACATCTGGAATGTTGGCGCAGTGCTCGACTACGAGATCACCGAGGGCTTCGACGTGAAGCTTGCCATTACGCACTGGATGCCGCTAGCTGACGCCGGGACGGTTCTCGAAAGTAAGACGACGGGCTTCGCCCGCTTCCAGCGTTCGTTCTAAGCGAGCGCATAGCTCTATCTGAATACCAACCCGGCGGGCAACCGCCGGGTTTCTTCTTCCAGCAATCTATCGGGTGGGGTCAGGTCAGGCCGATTGACTTGGCAGTGGTGAACAGATGAATCTCTCGTCTGCACAAAAGAATAAGAACGGAACCCATGCCGCTAGAAATACTTTCAATCTACGCGCGATATCACAGCATTTTGTGGGACGAGGGATCGCACAAGCGTAATGTCGCCGCGTTCGTCGCGGAAATTTCGGAGTTTATCCAAAGAAATAAGATAGAAACAATCAATGACGACCTTGTCGATCGACTCATCATGTATTACCGTTCCAAAGGTAATTCAAATTCGACGATAAATAGAAAACTGGCCGCACTCTACAAGTTGTTGCGGCGAGCGGAGCGTGCCGGGCTGATCAAGAAACTGCCGACATATGTAAGACTGCCCGAAAAGAACGCGCGGGTTCGTTTCCTGACGCGCGAGGAGGAGCGCGTGCTGCTCCGAAAGCTTGCCTCGCGGGACGAAGCCTTCAGTGATCTTTGCCTCTTTCTGGTCGACACCGGCGCCCGGGTCGGCGAGGCGCTCAATCTCAGGCATGGCGATGTGCACCATGGCAAAGCCACGTTCTGGGTCACGAAATCAGGGCGCAGCCGCACGGTCCCGCTGACGGACCGAGCGGTCGTTGCGCTGGCGAACCATCGCCATCGCGCCGGCGGGCCGTTCAGCCATGTCCGGTACCAGGCATTCCGTTATCACTGGAACGCGGTGAAGAAGCAGATGGGGCTCGCCGGGGACAAGCAGTTCGTCCCGCACATGCTGCGCCACACCTGCGCGTCCCGCCTTGTCCAGGCGGGCATCGATCTGCGCCGGGTCCAGGCCTTCCTGGGGCACCAGACAATCCAGATGACCCTGCGATACGCGCATCTGGCCACCGACGATCTCGACCAGTGCGTCATGGCCCTTGACCGGATCAACGCCCGCGCGGCGAGGGATGCCGATAAGGCCGGCAACCCGAAGGCGAACAAGGCCGTTCATGCCGGAGAGGAAGCAACCGCTCCGAAGATCGCCGACGGTCGGCCGGTGTTCGCCGAGTGACCGGATACGGCGCGGGAGCGCCGTACCAGAGTTCCGTCCAGATCATTGATTCTGAATGACATTGTCATCGCGTCAATTCGGGCCCGGATGCCGCGTATCGTATTGCGGGATATGCGTCACGGGGCTTGTCTTTGCGATGAGCGCCGGCAATCGCAGGTTGTTCACCGATTGGGCGCCAGGCTAGCCGGCCGACCCCGTCAGATCGTCCTTGATCGTGAGCGGCAGGCCGAAGCGCGCCTTGTAGACCGTCAGGTTCTCCATCACCTTCTGAACGTACAGGCGGGTTTCCGGAAAGGGGATCTGCTCGATCCAGTCGATCGTGTCCTCGAGCGACAGGCCGGTCGGATCGCCGAAGCGCCCGACCCACTCGCGCGCCCTTCCGGGCCCGGCATTGTAGGCGATGAAGGTCAGGACGTACGAGCCGCCGAACCGTCCGCGCTGTTCGCCGAGATATTGCGTGCCCAGAAGCGCGTTGAAGGCCGGGTCGGCCGTTAGCCGGCCGGCGCTGTAGGACAGTTCCATCCGGCCGGCCAGGTCGCGCGCGGTCGAGGGCAGCAGTTGCAACAGGCCACGCGCGTCGGCCCGCGAGACGGCATTTGTGTCGAATTCGCTTTCCTGACGGGCGACCGCGTAGGCGAGCGCGCGGTCGGCCGGTGCGATCAGACCGTCCGAGGGTATCGCGCCCACCGGATGGGTGGCAAAGCCCAGATCATGGCCGCGCCACTGGCCGCGCTTGGCTATGCGAAGGCCGATCGCGGGGTGGCCGGCGGAGGCGGCGTGCGCGGCAAGCGCTGCATAGTGCGCCGGCGTGTCCAAGGCGTCCGCCAGCCCGGCATAGAGCGTTTCGAGGTAGCGCCTCTCGCCCGTGGCCGACTGGCGTTCGATCGCGCGCAGCACGGGCGACCGTGAAAGGTCCTGCTGCGCCGACGCCACGTCCGGCGCCTGATCGCCCAGAGCGAGTCTTTCGCGTCCGAGCCCCTGCGCGGCAAGCTGGCCATAGAACGCTGTCGGATGACGCGCGGCGTCCTCGAAATGGCGCCCCGCTTCGGCCTCGTCACCGGCCGCGAGCGCGGTGCGTCCGAGCCAGTAGGCGGCGCGGGCACGCGAGGACGGGCCGACGGCAATCGCTTCGATCGCTTCGAAATGCGGCCGGGCCCGCGACGGATCATCGAGCCCGCGCAGCG